>NZ_JAWRCU010000006.1:0-395781 GCF_033542235.1 Mesorhizobium sp. BAC0120
CAACCCTCCAGGTTCAGGTGGATGCGATCCGACGATCGGCGCCAATGGCCGGGTGGCCACCCGGCCATTGGCGTCCCTTGCGAGACCCGTCTTCGTACACAATTTCCAATGCAAGGTGGATCGGCGCGAAGCGCCGAGACGGTTGAGGGGTACTCGTAGAGCGCAACGCTGCCGAAAAGCGCGCTATCGCCAAAGCTTAGCGCTGGGTCTGCGCGTAGTCGAAGCCGCTACGCCGCGCCCGGATAGTTGGGGCTCTCTCGCGTAATCCCGACGTCGTGCGTGTGGCTTTCGCGCAGGCCTGCGTTGGAGATGCGCACGAAGACGGCCTTCTCACGCAGCTCGGCGAGGTCGTGCGCGCCGACATAGCCCATCGCGGCACGCAGGCCGCCTGCGAGCTGATGAAGGACGCCCGAGACCGGGCCCTTGTAGGGTACCTGACCTTCGATGCCTTCCGGCACCAGCTTCAGCGTGTCGCGCACCTCGGCCTGGAAATAGCGGTCGGCCGAGCCGCGCGCCATGGCGCCGACGGAGCCCATCCCGCGATAGGCTTTAAACGAACGGCCCTGGTGGAGGTAGACCTCGCCGGGGCTTTCGTCCGTTCCGGCGAGCAGCGAGCCGATCATGGCGGCAGAAGCGCCTGCAGCGAGCGCCTTGGCCAGGTCGCCTGAATATTTGATGCCGCCGTCTGCGATCACGGTCACGCCCGATTTATGGGCCGCTTCGACCGCCGACATGATGGCCGAAAGCTGTGGCACGCCGACACCGGCCACGATGCGGGTGGTGCAGATCGAGCCCGGCCCGATGCCGACCTTCACGGCATCGGCGCCGGCGTCGATCAACGCCTGGGTGCCGTCTACGGTCGCGACATTGCCGGCCATGATGCGGACCGAGTTCGACAGCTTCTTGACCCGCGTGACGGCGTCAAGCACCCGCTGCGAATGGCCGTGTGCCGTGTCGATGACGAGCAAGTCGACGCCGGCGTCGATCAGCCGCTCGGCGCGCTCGAAGCCGTCGGCGCCGACGCTGGTCGCCGCGGCCACGCGGAGCCGGCCCTGCGCATCCTTCGCCGCGTTCGGGTTGAGCTGCGACTTCTCGATGTCCTTCACCGTGATCAGGCCGACGCAATTGCCTGAGGGGTCGACCACGAGCAGCTTCTCGATGCGGTGCTGATGGAGCAGGCGCTTGGCTTCATCCTGCTCCACATTCTCCTTCACGGTGACGAGGCTGTCCTTGGTCATCAGCTCGCGGACCTTCTGCGCCGGGTCCGAGGCGAAGCGCACGTCGCGGTTGGTGAGGATGCCCACCAGCCTGCCGGTCTTCTGCCCGCCCGTTCCGCCATTCTCGACCACCGGAATGCCGGAGATGCCATGGGCGCGCATCAGCGCGCGGGCGTCGGCCAGCGTCGCCTCCGGTCCGATCGTCACCGGATTGACGACCATGCCGGACTCGAACTTCTTGACCTGGCGGACCTCCTCGGCCTGCTCGGCAGGCGACAGGTTGCGGTGGATGACGCCGATGCCGCCGGCCTGAGCCATGGCGATCGCGAGCCGCGATTCCGTCACGGTGTCCATCGCCGCCGACAAAATCGGGGTGTTCAAATCAATGTCGCCGGCGATCCTGGTGCGGATGTCCGTCTCACCCGGCAGCACCTCCGAGTGAGCGGGCTGCAGGAGCACGTCGTCGAAGGTGAGCGCAAGAGCGCCGGTCGCGGTTTCAATGATTTTCGCCATGGCCAAACCCCGGATAATAGCAAAGGGCGCGGAGCGACGAGCACCGCGCCGATTCGGATGTTCCCTTTCAGGATTGGCGGTGGCTGGTACCACGATCCGCCGAGGATGGGAAGACGATGCCGCCGGATGCAATGCGGCGTGAGGTCCATTCGGTCGGACGCGGTCATCGGACCTTCGTTGGAAGCTCAACGAGTCCAGTTGCCGGCTTAGCCTGCTCAGCCGAACTCGACGTTTGCCGTCACGAACGAGCCGGCGCGCCAAACTCAACGTATTGTAAAACTCAGCCGACCTATTGCATGCGTCGGCCGTCTCCCCCTCGCATTTGGTCATGAGATCGCCGCGCAGGAGGCACGAGATGAACGTGCCGCGCATCTGCCTGTCCGGCTCCCCCAGGCGCCCCGGACGCGCTTGGGAGGACGCGCGTCCGGGATGCCCGGCCCCCTGTTTCGGTCTCGGCCCTTGAGCGTGCTCACCGGTGCTCTCGTCGCCCGGCCAATCTTGGATCGTCCGGCCGCCGGGGCAACCCGCCATGCCGTGGCCTGCCTAAGTCTCTGGTTAGCAAATTCTTTCTCGACGAATCGACAATATGAGTCTCGCCACAGATGGACGGGGATGTATTTCAAGAAAGTTCGGGGTCTTTGCAGGAAAGTACGATTGCCGACTGCTGATTTGCAGCTTGATGCAGGTGCCACCTGAACGTTGCGGTGGCCGCCTCCGGGTATCGGCAAGCCGGAATTCGTGCAGATGCGACGTCTTTGGTGCGCCAGAATATGTAACGCCACGGCGAAGGAGCATGTCTGCCCGGACGATGACGCATGCCGAGCACCCGCCGTCGCCAGATTTCAGGGCGCGGGGCCCAGCTGCGTCGGGGTCATGCGCCGGTATTTCTTCATCGTCGCCGTCAAGTGGCTCTGGCTCGAGAAACCGCTGGCGTAGGCGACTTCCGCAATCGCCAGATTGCCTCCGAGGAGAAGCCGTTCGGCAAAATCCAGGCGCAAGTCGACCAGATATCGATGTGGCGCCGCTCCGAAACTCTTGGTGAAGGCGTGAATGAAGTGTTTGGGGGAAAGGTCGACGAGCGCCGCGAGTTCCTGGACCGACGTCTGCCGCGTGAAGTTCTCGTTGAGATAATCCCGTACCTTTCGCGCGTCGTCACCGCTCAGTCCGCCTTTCACCTGACGGGGCGGCTTTTTCTGCAAAGTGTAGTTGCGGAGCAGGTGGATGCCGAACAAGGTGATCAGCGTATCCGCATAGAGCACGCTGCCGCCTTCTCTGAGATCGGCCCGGAGCAGCTGGGCGATGCTCAAGGCGGTCGTGTCGATAGTGCCGAACGGCGGCGGAACAAGCTCGGCATCGCCCGAACCGATTTCCTGCTCGGCCAGTTCGCGAAGGCCCGCCTCCGTGAACGCGATGACCGCAACCTCCATTACCTCCGGCCACTCCCAGCTGTTTGCGACGTTGGCGGGATTGACGACAATCTGCCCTATCGGAGCGTCGAATTCGCGTGGCTGGTCGCTCCCTAGCCGGGCTCTGACCCGCAGCGCAGGCGCAAGCATGACAGCGGCAAAATGGTGCCTGGAGATCAAGAGCCGGGATCCCGGAGGGCGAACGCAATAAAAAGCGGCCCCTCGCGGTGTGGCTATTCGCGGTCCCACGTCGGCAGGAATCGCGTCAAGAATTTCGTCGATCGCCCGTTGATGGTCACCTCCGGAGGCGAACTCCGGATCAATTCCAGCACCTGACATTCCGGCAGCGCAATGCGATCGGAGCCTGCATTTGCCGGTGGCCGAAACCCCGAAAACACAGTCACCGCAGTGGGTAACCCCTCTTCGCCCCTGGTCCGTCCTGCCCGGGCGCACGATACAAGAATGGTTTCCGCATTGAAAGATAATTTGCTAAGTAATTTTTGGTGACTGGAGCCGGGATCAGGTCGACAGAGCCTGGCAGCAACGACTTTCGATAAGTCTTGCCCTGCGCAATGCTGCCCACCAGCAGTCGTGCAGAGACGTGCATGAGAAATCTGTGCTAATTTCACGAGCGAACCGGCGAAATTGACTCCGCAAGTGCGCTGACGCGCCAAGGGTTTCCGGCCCACACGGCAAGTGCAGCATTGATTCTTGCCGTCGTGGGAGACTGCTGGATGGCAGATAATTCCGAACAGAAGCTGTCCTTGTTCGCGTTGACCGCGATGGTGGTCGGATCGATGGTCGGCGCTGGAATTTTCTCGCTGCCCCGGACCTTCGGAAATGCCACCGGTCCGTTCGGCGCCATCGTCGCCTGGTGCATCGCCGGCGTGGGGATGTTCACTCTTGCCCGGGTGTTCCGTGTGCTCGCGGAACGCAAGCCTCACCTCGACGCCGGCGTCTATGCTTATGCAAAGGCCGGTTTCGGTGACTATGCGGGCTTCCTGTCGGCTTTCGGCTACTGGCTGGTCGGCTGTATCGCCGACGTCTCCTACTGGGTGCTGATCAAGGCGGCGCTCGGCGCCTTCTTTCCGATCTTCGGGAACGGCGACACGATTGCTGCCGTGCTCGTCTCCTCGATCGGACTGTGGCTCTTCCACTTCATGATCCTGCGGGGCGTGAAGGAAGCGGCGACCATCAACACCGTCGTCACGGTGGCGAAGGTCATTCCGATCCTGGTCTTCATCGTGATCCTGGTCGGCGCGTTCAAAGCCGGTCTCTTTCGCGACAATTTCTGGGGCGGTGAAGGCATGTCGGCGAGCCTCTCCGAGCAAGTTCGCGCCACGATGATGGCGACGGTTTTCGTGTTCATCGGCATCGAGGGCGCCAGCGTCTATTCGCGATACGCCCGAAAGCGATCCGACGTAGGCGTGGCTACGACGCTGGGTTTCATCGGCGTGCTCTGCCTGATGGTGCTGGTGACGCTGCTGCCCTACGCGGTGCTGGAACGGGCGGAAATCGGGGCGATGCGGCAGCCGTCGATGGCTTCGGTGCTGGAAGCCGTCGTCGGGCCGTGGGGCTCTATCTTCGTCAGCGTCGGCCTGATCGTTTCCGTGCTCGGCGCCTATCTAGCCTGGTCGCTGATCTGCGTGGAGGTGCTGTTTTGCGCGGCAAAGAGCGGAGATATGCCGAGCATCCTCGCAAGAGAGAACAGCAATAAGGTCCCTGCTCCGGCGCTTTGGCTGACCAACTGCGTCATTCAGCTCTTTCTGATCAGCACGCTGTTCTCGCAGGACGCATTCAGGCTGATGCTCGAGCTGACGAGCTCGATGGTGCTGGTTCCTTATCTGCTCGTGGCAGCATACGGGTTTCTTCTAGCGAAACGTGGCGAAACGTATGACATCGAACCGGGAGAGCGGATCAGCGATCTTATCTTCGCGGGTATCGCGACGCTTTATGCAGCGTTCCTGATTTATGCCGCCGGCGTGAAATTCCTTCTACTTTCCGCCATACTGTACGCGCTCGGAAGCGTCCTCTACTTCCGAATCAGGCATGAGCAAAAGAAGCGGCTATTCAGCCCGATTGAATGGCTAATCTTTACCGGCGCAGTGATCGGCGCCATTGCCGGCGTTTATGGTCTCTTCGCTGGTTATATTACTTTGTAAGTCAATAATTCCCAGAGAATCCAGGCCATTCGCCGACAATGCAGCCGAAGGCGTTGCTCGACGCAGGCTCACTGACAGATTTGTCAGGTGATTTCAGCGAACAATCAAGAAAAAACCTTTAGCAATTTTTTGAATTACACGTTAACATTCCGATCACAGAATGGCGCGGGGGCCTTCTAAAGAAGGGTGTCTCATGGAGACGCCTACATCGTTCGCGCCGTACGAAGCAGGCTTCGTACCAATCAGCCCCCTTCCACCACCCGAGCGGGTGATGGAACTGGGAACCGAGGCATATCGCCGCTTCAAACCCCGTCCCGACCGACGGAATCAGCAAGTTTATCCATTCGGAGCGTTAGCGGATCCGTCCGTTGCTGCGCCGGAATGAACGATTCTGTTTATCGACGAGCCCAGGAGTGGTGCGATGGCGACCAAGGCTGATCAGAAACTATCCCTGCTCGCATTGACCGGGATGGTGGTCGGGTCGATGGTCGGGGCCGGTATTTTCAACCTGCCCGGCCGGTTCGCCACGGCGACGGGACCGTTCGGCGCCATCATCGCCTGGGCGATCGCCGGCACCGGCATGTATATGCTCGCACGTGTCTTTCAGGCGCTGGCCGAGAAGAGGCCCGACATCGACTCGGGCGTCTTCGCCTATGCCAAGGCCGGTTTCGGCGACTATATGGGCTTCCTGTCCGCCTTCGGCTACTGGCTCGGCAGTTGCCTCGGCAACGTCTTCTACTGGGTGCTGATCGGCTCGACGCTCGGACGCTTTTTCCCCGAGATCTTCGGGGATGGCAGCAGCGCCATCGCGATCATCGTCTCGCTGATCGGCATCTGGGCGTTCCATTTCATGATCCTGCGCGGCGTCGAGCAGGCAACCTTCATCAACACCATCGTCACCTTCGCCAAGATCGTGCCGCTCCTCGTAGCCGTCCTCGCCTTCATCATCTACTTCAGCTACCCGCAGTTCTCGGAAAACTTCTTCGGCGGCGTGGGCATGCCAGAGAAATCGCTGGTGGCGCAGGTACGCGACACCATGCTCATCACCGTCTTCGTGTTTTTGGGAATCGAGGGCGCAAGCGTCTATTCGCGCTACGCCAGCAAGCGCTCGGACGTGGGCACCGCCACCATCCTCGGCTTCGTCGCGGTGACCGGCCTGATGGTAGCCATCACGCTGCTGCCCTATGCGACGGCGCCTCGTTCGGCGATCGCTGGAGTGCAGAACCCCTCGCTTGCCGGGGCTCTGGAGCTGGCCGTCGGGCATTGGGGAGCGATACTGATCTCGATCGGCGTGCTGGTTTCGGTGCTTGGAGCCTATCTGGCCTGGTCGCTCATCTGCGCCGAGGTTCTGTTCGCGGCGGCCAAGTCGAGCGACATGCCGAAGCTGTTCGCGGCGCAGAACGGCAACCGCGTCCCCGCAAACGCGCTGTGGCTGACCAACATCATCGTTTCGCTCTTCGTCATCTCCACCTACTGGTCCCGCGACGCCTTCAACTTCATGCTCGACATGACCAGCGTGACGGCGCTGCTGCCCTACCTGCTGGTTGCAGGCTACGGCGTTCTGCTTGCTCGCAGCGGCGTCGGCTACGAAACGGCCCCGGACGAGCGCGGGCGCGACCAGTTCTTCGCCTGGGTCGCCGTCGTCTACACACTGTTCATGTTCGTCGCCGCCGGCCTGAAATACGTGCTGCTGGTGGCCGTGCTCTTCGTACCGGGCACCGTTCTCTACTTCTGGGCGCGGCGCGAGCAGAAGGCACGCCTATTCACCCCCGTCGAGCTGGTCGTCTTCGGCGTCACCGTTGCCGCCGGTTTGATTGGCTTCTTCGGGCTCTTGACCGGCATCATCACTCCTTGAGCTAAAGGATAAGGAGCCTCCCATGGAAACCCCGTTCGGCGTTCACTCCGAGGTGGGCCAGCTGCGCAAGGTGCTGGTCTGCGCGCCCGGCCGCGCGCACCAGCGGCTCACCCCGACCAACTGCGATGCGCTGCTGTTCGACGACGTGCTGTGGGTCGATGTCGCCAAGCGCGACCATTTCGACTTCATCACCAAGATGCGCGACCGCGGCGTCGACGTCGTCGAGATGCACAATGCGCTCGCTGAGACCGTCGCGATCCCCGAGGCCAGGAAATGGATCCTCGACAACCAGGTCGTGCCGAACCAGCTCGGCCTGGGCCTCATCGACGAGATCCGCAGCTATCTCGAGGGCCTCACCGATCGCGAGCTGGCCGAGACCCTGATCGGCGGGCTATCGACCGTTGAATTCCCCGAGGCCATCGGCGGCGAGATGCTGGAGCTCATCCGCGACGCCGCCGGCACCGCCGAATATCTGTTGCCGCCGCTTCCCAACACGCTCTACACCCGCGACACCACCTGCTGGATCTATGGCGGGGTGACGCTCAACCCGCTCTACTGGCCGGCCCGCCACGAGGAGCCGATCCTCGCCGCGGCCATCTACAAGTTCCATCCCGACTTTGCCGGCAAGGTCAATGTGTGGTGGGGCGATCCGACCAAGGACTGGGGCCTTGCCACGCTCGAGGGCGGCGACGTCATGCCGATCGGCAAGGGCAATGTGCTGATCGGCATGAGCGAGCGCACCTCGCGCCAGGCGATCAGCCAGCTCGCGGCAACCCTGTTCGAGAAGGGCGCCGCCCACCGCGTCATCGTCGCGGCGATGCCGAAGCTGCGCGCGGCCATGCATCTCGACACCGTGTTCACCTTCGCCGACCGCGACTGCGTGCTGATCTATCCCGACATCGTCGACAAGATCGAGGCGTTCTCCTACCGGCCGGGCGACAAGCCGGGCACCGTCGAGCTGCACAGAGACGGGCGCCCGTTCGTGGAGACGGTGCGCGATGCGCTCGGCCTCAAGCAGATGCGCGTCGTCGAGACGGGCGGCAGCGACTATATGCGCGAGCGCACCCAATGGGACAGCGGCGCCAATCTGGTCTGCGTCTCGCCCGGCGTGGTCTTCGCCTATGACCGCAACGCCTACACCAACACGCTGCTGCGCAAGGCCGGCATCGAGGTGATCACCATCGCCGGGGCCGAGCTCGGCCGCGGCCGCGGCGGCGGCCATTGCATGACCTGCCCGATCATCCGGGACGCAGTGGACTATTAGTAGACGAGCGCGTTGCGACGATCTGAAAAGGGGCGCCGGCCATGGCAGGAATTTCAGTCAGGCAACCGAGGGTAGATGGCGCCGCCACAGAGGGAGTCGACTACGAGCGCAGAGCCGTATCTCTGCACTCGCGGTGGGGATGGTTTCTCGCTCTGGGCGTGGTCATGGGGCTGGGCGGGGCTTTGGCCGTCATGCTTCCTGCTGTCTCCACATTCGCCACAAGCGTCGTCCTTGGCATTGTCCTTGCGCTCGCCGGCGTGGTGAAGATGGTGCAATCCTTGCAGGTCAAGGAGTGGAGCGGATTCATCTGGCAGGAGCTGACGGGCGCCGTCGAAGTCGTCGGCGGCATCCTGATCTATTTCAGTCCGCTGAAGGGCGCTCTTGCGATCACCCTTCTGATCGCCCTGGTATTTTTCGTACAGGGCATCCTGCAGATCGCGCTCGCCGCAGCCGTACGCAAGCAGGATGGCTGGCACTGGTTCGCTGTCTCCGGGCTGGTTGCGCTGGCAGCCAGCGCAGCACTCGCGTTGAAGCTGCCACACACGACGGCCTACGAACCAGGGGTCGTCGCCGGCATTTCTCTGCTTGTCGCTGGCGGCGCATATATCGCCATCGCGCTCACCATGCGCAGGGCACGGCCATGAAGGCGGGGCTCGAAACATCGGGGCAGGACTGCCCGGCCGGAATGCGGCGGGGGCGTGCCAGCATGCGCACCGTTATCGCCGGCCTGATAGGCGCCGCAACCCTTTATGTCGGCTCGATCGCCTTCGCCCAGCAGGCCAGGCAGGCGATGCCGCCGCCTGCCGTCGTTGTCGAGAAGGTGAAAGTCGAGCAGGTGAGCAACCCCGCACGGTTCACCGCTCGCGTCGAGGCGATCCAAGCAGTCGACATCCGGGCTCGCGTCACCGGGTTTCTGCGCTCCGTCGACTTCAGGGACGGCCAGGAGGTGAAAGCCGGAGACACGCTTTTCGAAATCGAACCGGATCAGCTCGAAGCCTCGGTCGCGTCCGCGCGGGCGCAGGTCGAGCGTGCCGAGGCCACACGCATCTCGGCCGAAAGGACTCTTGCGCGCAACCGTGATCTGTTTGCCCGAAACACCGTCTCGAAGGCGGTGCTGGACGATGCGCAGGCCGGTTTCGACGTCGCCGCCGCGGATGTCCAGGTTGCCCAAGCGGCGCTGAATACCGCCCAGCTCAACCTCTCCTACGCCAGCATCAAGGCACCGATCTCCGGCAGTATCGGTCGCGCGACGTTCACGGTCGGCAATCTCGTCGGACCGGATACTGGGTCGCTCGCGCGGATCGTGGGCCTGGATCCGGTTCGCGTCGCCTTTACCCTGACCGAGGGATTGCTCGTCACGGTTCGACAACAGGAGGCGGGCGGCAGCACGGTTGATCCGAATGCACTCAAGCTGTCGCTGCGTCTTGCGAATGGCACGGACTACGACCAGCCTGGTCGAATCGAATTCGTCGAAAACGAGGTCGACCCGCAGACCGGAACGGTCGCGGCCCGTGCGATCTTTCCCAATCCTCACCACGTCCTCATCCCGGGGCAGTTCGTCACTCTGTCGGTTGAGGAAAAGAACATACCCAGCCTGCCGGTCGTACCTCAGGCCGCAGTGCTGCAGGATCGCGAGGGCCGGTTCATATATCTGCTCGGCAAGGACAATACGGTCTCGCAAAGGCGTATCGATACCGGCGCACGCGTCGGCAACGGATGGGCCGTAACCGCCGGCCTGAACGGAGGCGAACAGGTCGTCGTCCAGGGCATCCAGCGTCTCGCCGACGGCATGACGGTTCAGCCGAGCGAAGGCCAGCCAGTCGGCGGCGGTTCATGATCTCCGATCTGTTCATCACTCGGACCCGGATGGCGATCGTCATTTCGATCGTGATCTCGATCGCCGGCGCCATCGCGCTCTTCGCGCTGCCGGTGCAGCAGTTTCCGCAGGTCACCCCGCCGACGGTCACGGTTTCCGCCACCTACCCCGGCGCCAGCGCCGAGGTCATTGCCGATGTCGTGGGCGGGCCGCTGGAGTCGGCCATCAATGGCGTCGACAACATGATGTACATGTCCTCGACGAGCTCCAATGCCGGGCAGTATTCGCTTTCCGTGACCTTCGAGGTGGGCACGGATCCGAACATAGCGCAGGTCAACGTTCAGAACCGGGCGCAACTGGCCATTTCCCAGCTGCCGGCCGCAGTGACCCAGCAAGGCGTGTCGGTGCGGACGCGATCGCCCGACTTCGTGCTCGGCATTGCCTTCTATTCGCCGGGCGACGAGCTCAGCGCGCTCGAGATCACCAATTTCGCCGCGACGACCATCGTCGATGCGCTGTCGCGCATCAAAGGCGTCGGAGAGGCCTCCGTCGTCGGCGCCTCCGAATATTCGATGCGCGTCTGGCTCAATCCGACACAGATGGATGCCCTCGGCATCACGGCCGACGACGTGGCGGCCGCGATCCGGCAGCAGAATATCCAGGCGTCGCTCGGCCAGGCCGGAGCTCCGCCGACGAATGAAGGTACGGAGCTGCAGTATACGCTGGTAGCCCAGGGCCGGCTCGTGAGTCCGGAAGAATTCGGCAATATCGTTGTCCGCACGGGCGCGGCCGGAGCGGTTGTTCGGCTGCGCGATATCGCTCGTATAGAGCTCGGTGCGCGGAGCTACTCGTCCAGCGCGCGCTTCGGCGGGCACGAAGCGGCAATGCTGCAGATAAACCAGGCGCCTGGGGCCAACGCCATCCAGACCGCCAATGCGGTGCTCGCCGAGTTGCAACGCCTCTCACCGAGGTTCCCGCCCGGCCTTCAATACGAGGTCGTCTATGATGCGACACGCTTCGTCACGGCAAGCATCTCGCTGATCGTGCGGATCCTCGTCGAGGCCTTCCTCATCGTGCTCCTCATCACCTTCCTGTTCCTGCAGGACTGGCGTGCCACCCTGGTTTCGGCAATGGCCATCCCTGCCTCGATGCTCGGCGCGATGGCCGTCCTGCTCGCATTCGGCTATTCGATAAACACGATCTCGCTGCTCGCCTTGGTGCTGGCGATAGGATTGGTCGTGGACGACGCGATCCTGGTCGTCGAGAACGTCAAGCATGTCATGGAGGACGACCCCGAGATCGATACGGCGAGCGCCGCGCGCAAGGCGATGGGGCAGATCACTGGGCCGATCATCTCCACGACCCTGGTGCTGCTTGCAGTGGTGACGCCGACGGCGTTCCTGCCCGGCATAAACGGCCAGCTCTACCGACAATTCGCCGTCACATTGTCGGCAGCGCTGGTGCTCTCGTCCATCGTCGGCCTGACCCTCAGCCCGGCGCTCAGTGCAATACTGCTGAAGCGTGGAAAGGGTGGATACAAGCGCGGCCCGCTCGGCTGGTTCTCGCGCATGGTGAACAAGACCCGCGACGGCTACGGCCGGGTCGTCGGTTTTCTGGTGCGCGTGTGGATCATACCGCTTGCCGCGCTTACCGCCTGCTTCCTCGCCGCCTTTCTCCTGTTCACGCGCCTGCCCGCAACCTTTCTCCCGGACGAGGACCAGGGCGCGCTATTCCTGGATATCCAGCTCCCGGACGCTGCCTCGCTCGACCGCACGCGAGCAATCGTCAACGAGATCGAGCAGACGCTGACGAGGACGGAAGGCGTTGAAAACGTCATTTCCATTGCCGGCCGCAGCATGCTGCAGGGGGCCCTTGCGCCGAACGGAGCCATGATCGTCGTGGCGCTGGATCCGTGGGACAAGCGCACCACGCCGGAGCTGCAGCTCAATGCCATCCTCGCCAAGCTCAGGGCGCAGTTCTCGACTATCCCTGGCGCTATCGTCTCGGTCTTCGCACCCCCGGCCATCTCCGGCATAGGTGCGGTCGGCGGCCTCGACTTGCGCCTGCAGGCGCTGCAGGGCCAACGCCCCGAAGAGATCGCGCAGGTGGTCCGCGCGTTCGTCTCACAGATCAACCAGCAGCCGGAGATCGGCGGCGTGGCGACGACTTTCAGCGCGGACGTGCCGCAGATCTATGTCGATGTCGACCGGACCCGCGCCGAACAGCTGGGGGTGAGCGTCTCAGACATATATTCGACGATCGGCGCCAATTTCGGCTCGCGTTACGTGAACGATTTCACGCTCCAGGGTCGCGTCTTCCAGGTCAACCTTCAGGCTGATGCAGAGCATCGCGCGGACGCCGAGGATCTCCTCAATCTCCATGTGCGCAGCCGGACCGGCGCCATGGTCCCGCTGAGGACGGTGGTATCCACGACTACCGTTCTGGCGCCCTTCGTCATCTCTCGCTACAATTTGTCGACGGCGGCACAGATCAACGGACAGGCCGCACCCGGCGGCAGCTCCGGCGCCGCCATGGATGCCATCGAGCGGGTAGCCGCTGAGGCGTTGCCGGCCGGCTACGGCTATGAATGGTCAGGCCTCTCGTTCCAGGAACGGCGCAGCGCCGGACAGGAGCCGATCATCTTCGGCCTGGCCTTTCTGTTCGCCTATCTTTTTCTGGTGGCGCAATATGAAAGCTGGACGCTGCCCATCGCCGTCATCCTGTCGCTGGGGGCGGCTCTGTTCGGCGCGACTGCTGCCCTCATGCTGTTTGGGTTGCAGAACAGCCTCTATGCGCAGATCGCCATCGTGCTCCTGATCGGGCTTGCTTCGAAAAACGCCATCCTGATCGTCGAATTCGCCAAGGAGCGCCACGAGGAGGGACGATCGGTCGCCGAGGCCGCACAGCTCGGCGCCGAGCAGCGTTTCCGTGCCGTGATGATGACGGCAGTGTCCTTCATCTTCGGCATCGTGCCCCTCGCGATAGCAACCGGCGCCGGCGCCGGCGCCGGCCGAGCGGTGGGCGTGACCATCCTGGGCGGCATGATTGGCGCGACGACCATCGGACTGTTCGTCATCCCGACCTTGTTCGCTGTGATCGAGCGGCTTGCCGAACGGGCTTCCAAGCGACCGAAAATGAAGCTCGAAGCTGCGAAGGTGGGCGACAGCAGCCCTAAATCCAGGCGTCGAGTTGAGACCCAGAACAGATGAAAGTCATTCATGCTGCTCCGTCTCTCTGCTATTGCAGCGTGATCTTATCGGAAAAGGCTGCTGCTTTGCAGAATCATGCTCTATGCTAGGCTTGGACTTTGTGGTGAGGAGGAAAAGATGACTACTTACGATTCTGGAACGTCCACGGCCCTCTACGTGCCCCCGACCTGGCTTCGCGTCCTGCTCGGGATCGTCCTTATTCTCGGAGGATTGTTCGTGCTGGGCGACATCGGGCTGGCCACGCTGGTCAGCACGCTGTTCATCGGCTTTACCGCAATTGTCGTGGGTGCATTCGAAATCATCCACGCCTTCTGGACAAAAGGCTGGGGCGGCTTCGTCTGGCATATCCTGCTCGGCGTCCTCTACATCATCTTCGGCTGGATGGTGGTGAACCAGCCCGTATCGGGCGCGCTGATCCTTACCTTTGCGCTGGGGCTCATCTTCCTGGCGTCGGGCATCGTGCGGATCATCGTCGCGTTCAGGCATTGGGCCGAGGCCGGCTGGCTGCTGCTCGTCTCGGGCATATTCAGCATACTGGCCGGTCTCATCATTCTCTCGGGATGGCCGGCGAGCAGTATCTGGGTGCTTGGGCTGCTCCTCGGCATCGACCTTATTTTGCATGGAGTGGCCTGGCTGACCTATGCCTGGGCTCCTTCGGCGAGAACGGCCTGACTTTCATACGACGGTCGGCTTGCGGTCCTGATCGCCAGGCCGGCCGCATATCGCCGCGCATTGTCCCGGGCTTTGCGGCGCCGTGGGGCCGGGCAGGAGATGCGACTGCGTCTGCTGTCCGATATGACGCCTGACAATGGAGAATGGCATGTTTTCATGCTCAGCAGCTACTGAGGCCACGGCCGCCCACGCTGTATGCCTCTGCCACAGACCGGAAATTCGCTACGTTACCGATCGCGTCAATGCCGGGTTTTCGCGGCGCGGCTTCATGACTGGGATCGCAGCGTCGGTGGCCGGCTTCGGTCTGGGGACAAGCGCATTTGCGCAGCTCCAGCAGCAAGGCGCCTCGGGCCCCGCCCGACCATTGCTCTTCACCAATATCCGTCTGTTCGACGGCATCTCTCCCTCGCTGCGGGAGGGCGTCCAGGTGCTCGTAGACGGAAACAGGATTAAGTCGGTGCATAGCGGCGGCGAAGCCGCGCCCGAGAACGCGATGACAATCGATGGCGGCGGCCGCGTGCTTATGCCTGGCCTGATTGACGCCCACACACACCTGACGTTGGCGACCGTTCCCTTGCAGGTGGCGCTAACCGGCGATCTCAATTACCTAATGTTGCGCGCCGCCAAGGGCGCCAGCGAATTCCTGATGCAGGGGTTCACCACCGCCCGGGACGTCGGCGGGCCTGTGTTTGGCCTGAAGCAAGCCATTGACGACGGCACTATCGTCGGCCCTCGCATCTGGCCGGCAGGGGCGATGATATCGCAGACTTCCGGCCATGGAGACTTTCGCACGCTCCATGACTTGCCGCGTGCGAATTTCGACCCCCTGCATTTCTCCGAGACCAGCGGAACGGCCGCCATCGCCGACGGTGTGGACGAGGTGCTCCGCCGGACGCGCGAGCAGCTGTTCCTGGGCGCGAGCCACATAAAGCTGATGGCGGGCGGAGGCGTCACCTCCGATCATGATCCCCTCGATTCCACGCAATATACCGAACCGGAACTCCGCGCGGCGGTCGAGGCGGCTGATGGGTGGAATACCTACGTAACGGTTCATGCCTATACGCCGAAAGCCATTCGGCTTGCGATCGAGGCGGGCGTCAAATGCATCGAACACGGCCATCTGGCGGATGAGGCCACTGCCAGGCTGATCGCGGAGAAAGGCGTCTGGTGGAGCCTTCAGCCGTTTCTTGATGACGAGGACGCTACCCCATTTCCGGAGGGATCGCCCCAACGCGCTTCGGCGCTTCAGGTCTATAGCGGGACGGATACCGCCTACCAACTGGCGAAGAAGCACCAGGTCAAAACAGCTTTCGGCACCGACACGCTGTTTTCCGCGAAGATCGCGGCCCGCCAGGGTGCGCAGCTTGCCAAGCTGGTCCGCTGGCATACGCCGGCTGAAGTGCTGAAAATGGCCACAGCCGGAAACGGAGAACTGCTCGCCCTCTCAGGGCCGCGTAGCCCATATTCAGGCAAGCTTGGCGTCGTTGAAGAAAATGCCTTGGCCGATCTGCTGCTGCTCGAAGGCGATCCGCTGACCGACATCTCGCTGATCGCCGACCGTAACAACATCCGGGTCATCATGAAGGACGGCCAGATCTACAAGAACACGCTTTGAGTTATAGCTGCTGGGAAGTCCGGATCGCGATGCTTGCTCGGCGATCGTCAAGTTTCACTGCCGAGATTATCGGCAGTCCCTCCCGAGAGCAGCACGGCAAGCCATCTGCTCGATGGATCCTGCGCGCAATAGACGATGAAGGCTATCAGGATAGGCACACCAATGAAGGCGCCCGCCAGACCCCACAGGTAGCTCCAGAAGAAAACGGCGAAAATCACCGCGAAGGGCGAGATCTTCAGTGATGCGCCGGCGAGCAATGGCTCGAGATAGCTGCCGATGATGAACTGAATGATGTTGAGGCCGACGAAGACGATGACCGCCATCTGCCAGGATTCGAATTGCGCGATGGCAAATACTGTTGGGAACATGGTCGCGATCAGCGGCCCGAGGAACGGGATGTAGTTCAGGACAAAGGCGAGCGCACCCCAGGCCGCGGCAAGCTCGAGCCCCGCGAGCAGCGCAAACCCCCAGACCACGAAACCGGTCAGCACGCTCGCGAAGCTGCGCACGACCATGAAGCGACGCAATTTGGCGCCGATCTCGTGGTTTGCCCTTAGCATTTTCTCGCCGAGGGGTTGAGCAGCCGGACGGCGAAGGCGCATGTTGAAGTCGTCGACCTCGAGCAGGCCGAGCATAACAAAGACGAAAACAAGCAGGGCGAAGCCGGCGAAGCCGTTCACTCGACCTGCGATGCCTTGCACGAAGCCGATCAGCCAGGTCACGTTGAACCGATCGGTCACAGGACCGACGATGGCGATGCCGTGCCCCTCCAGCCAGTCGACCCACTCGGTGTAGACCGCCTGAAAGCGAGCGGCGTTGAGGAAAAGCCATTGGGCAAGCTTGCTGAAGCCCCAGGCGGTCAGCGAACCCATGACGACGATTGCAGAAATGGTGATGCTGAGCGTGATCAGCAGCGCCAGCAGCTTCGGCATCCACCGCTGCAGCGCCGACTGGACCGGCCAGACCAGGGCAATCACGAATAGCGAGAAGGCAAGCGGCACGAAAATGGATTGAGCAAAGCGGAGCAGGGCGATGACAAGAATTGCCGTCGCCAGACGGCCGATCACCGGGTGGCCATTCATCTCAGGCTCGTATGAGGTTTCGGTAAGACATGCCCGATCCGCGTTTTCATAGTATTCTACATCGCGGAGGGCACCAAGGGGGAAACGATGGTTAAGAAAATCTGACAAATGAAAAGAAGCTGGCTCGGCAGGTTCTGGTATTCGTTCTCGGGAGGCGGCCTGCTTCTGGGGACGTTGTTCTTTGCGGCGTCGCTGACGCCGACACTGCTTCCACGCACGTTCCTGACGCAGGGCGTGCTCTCGGGAGCTTCTTTTGCGGCAGGATATGGCATCGGCGTGTTCGGCCGCTGGCTTTGGAACTACATGGAATTGCCGAAGCCAAGCGGCCGCACCTTGCGCATCGCCAACCTGGTGGCGGCCGGCTTTTGCGCCTCCGTCGCCGTCGCTTTCCTCTGGCAGGCTGCGCAGTGGCAGAATTCGATCCGCCAACTGATGGGCCTCGATCCGGTCCCGAGCGCGCATCCTCTCGAGGTCGGCTTGATCGCGCTCGCGACTTTCATAGTCCTGATTGCGCTGGCGCGGCTATTCGCGCTGACCTTCAGCGCCATATCGAAGTGGGTCGGCCGCTTCGTGCCGAGACGAGTGTCGGGTGTCATCGGCTTTGCTGCAGCGTTAGCGCTGTTCTGGTTGGCAATCAGCGGAGTGCTCTTCCGCGTTGCGCTGCATGCCGCCGACTCTTCCTACAGGGAGTTCGACGCCCTGGTCGAACCGGACACCGAGCAGCCTACCGACCCTTTGAAAACCGGCAGCAGCGCCTCACTGCTCGACTGGGACGACCTCGGGAGGGCGGGACGGGAATTCGTGTCTTCCGGGCCGACGGGCAAGGACATAAGCTCCTTCACGGGAAAGAATGCGCTCGAGCCCATCCGTGTCTATGTCGGGCTGCGATCCGGCGAAACGCCGGAAGAGCGCGCGAAGCTCGCGCTGGAGGAGTTGAAGCGCGTCGGGGGCTTCAAGCGCTCCATGCTCATCGTGGTGACGCCAACCGGCTCCGGCTGGGTCGATCCGGCCGGGATGAAAAGCATCGAATATCTGCAACACGGCGATGTGGCGAGCGTGGCCGTGCAATATTCCTATCTTGCGAGCTGGCTATCCCTGCTCACCGAGCCCGGTTACGGCACCGACGCTTCGCGCGCGCTTTTCAGGGAAGTCTACGGGTACTGGACCACGCTGCCCAGGGATAGCCGACCGAGGCTCTATCTCCACGGTCTCAGTCTCGGTGCCATGGATTCCGAGCAATCGACCGATGTGATCGAGGTGCTCGGCGATCCCTATAACGGCGCGTTGTGGAGCGGGCCGCCCTATGCGAGCAGGCTCTGGCGCTGGATCACCGCAAGCCGCAATCCCGGCTCGCCTGCCTGGCTGCCTCGGTTCCGGGACGGATCTTTCGTCCGTTTCATGAATCAGGATGGTGCAGCCCCTCAGTCTGGCTCGGGCTGGGGGCCGATACGGACCGTCTATCTCCAGTACGCCAGCGACCCCGTCACCTTCTTCGACTACCGCGACCTCTACCGCGAGCCGGATTGGATGAAGCCGCCGCGCGGGCCGGACGTATCGCCGCAACTCAGGTGGTACCCGGTCGTGACGTTCCTGCAGCTTGCGCTCGATATGGCCATGGCGACCACGACGCCGATCGGCTACGGCCATGTCTACGCGCCCGAGCACTACATCGACGCCTGGATTGCGGTGACGGATGTTCGAGACTGGTCTCAGCAGGAGATCATGCGGCTGAAACAGCATTTGGCCGAATCGGTGGCCCCGCCAAGCTGAACTTGGCAAAGCTCCACGCCTCTCGCCACCAGGGCGAAAGTCTCGACCGAGCGGCGCCTGTCGGCAATGTGCTCGAGCAGTCCGACCTCGTGCTCGGCTATCCGGACGAACTGGTGGGGCAGCTTGCCGACCGCATGACGGAGGCAGGTACCGGGCGGGTGCCTGTCGTCGACGGCGACGGCCGCCTGATCGGCCTCGTCGCACACAAGGACCTCCTGACGGCTCGCGCAAGGCGCATCGCCGAAGAGCGCGATCACTCGGCCAGACTGCGCCTGGGCATGAGCGCTCGCCTCAAGACGAATGCCGCTCGCCAGCCGCTTTCGTGACAATGGCGTCGACCATGGTCCACCCGGCAAGCAGGACCACGCCTGCTGGAAGAGCATCGATCCAGCCTTGGAAAAAGACGAGGGCCGCGACCAGCAGCGTGGACCAGGGTTTCCTCACAACTATCTCACGGAAGTCACACATTCTGAAAATCTAGCTGCCGAGAGCCTGAAGCCTGTCGAGACCAGCCGAAAAACCCTTCAGGGAGATCGACAGACCAAGCTCCTTGGCATCCGCTGATTGAACTCTCACGTGCAGAACGGTGCCGCTTTGAAGGGCGGCGATATACTCAGCGTCGAAGCTGAGCGGCACAACGCATCCTGCCGGCAGGCAGGTTGAAAACCTCAGGGGCGCCCTCTTCTGCCCATCGTCGATCTGAAGGATGACGCCGGCATCGAGCAGCAAGCCGAACGGCAGGATAAGATTGCCGGACAGCCCATTGTTGCCGTCCTTGCGCAACTCGATCGCCAGTATTCGTTGCCCGCTCTGTTGTGTCTGCTGCTGCGAGAGGGAACAGATGTGCTGCGGCGTGGCAGTTTGGCACGCGAGACGCCAATCCTGATAGGTTTCCTGAAGAGACGACGCTCCGCCCGGCAAGGAGGATCCCGGCTCCTCGGAGAGCGCCGATCCGGCTGTGAAAAGAACAAGGGCTGTGGCCAGCGCCATGGACCAGGATTTCTTCACAAGTACCTCCAACGAGAGCAGCGAAGCCACCTGCTTTCCCCGTGGAAATGACAGCTTCGCAAGGTTGCCGGCAGCTTGATCCACCTCACCAGTTGAACCCGATCTTTGCCTTACCGGAGAGGCTCTGGACGTTTCCGGAGAATTCGCCCTGGAGCGCGAGTGCTGCAAAGAAGCCGGATTGGGCTTTATATTCGGCGCCGGCATCGACGAGCGCCGAATAGCGGTCGGGCTCGGCACCTTCGATCACAAAGCCCGTGCCGGGCAGCCTCTGGAAGCCGGCCGTGAAGGCAATGTCGTCACCGCCATTGATGGCAAGCGCGGCACGGCCGGAGAGAGTGAGCACTGCTCCGTCGGAGAGCAACAGCGTGCCGTCGAGCCTGGCACCGAGCTCGGTGCGCGTTGCCGTCACAGTGTCGCCTTCATAGGCAAGTGCGAAGCTGCCTGCGCCCGTCTCGGTGTAACCCGGCAGCCGATAGGCGATCGCCTGGAAGGCGGCGTAGGGGGTCACCGTCGCAAGCGGGGCGGCGATGCCATAGCCCGCTTCGATGCGGCCGGCGAAAGAATGCGCCGTGAAGTCGCCGGACAGCGCGTCGCCGAAGACGGTTCGGCTGGTCTCGACGTCGTGGAAGCCATAGGCCGCCGCGCCCGCGACATAGGCTTGGCCGAGTTCCTGCCTGGCGAAGATGCCGGCATTGAAGGTGCCGGCATGGCCGCTACCGAGCCCATCGGACAGGCTGAAATTGGAAGAGCCGCCACCGAGTGCCAGGCCCAAAAACGTTCCGCCCCAATGCCGGCTGATGCCGCCGACCAGGCCGAACGTGTCGGCATCGGTGTCATGCGAGCCGGTCGCGGCATCACCGCCGACCGAAAGCGCGCCGCCATAGGCCGCGCCCCAGCTCTGCCAGCGGCTCTCGAAGACACGAGCGACCGCGTCGGCGGAGTGGCTCGCATCCAGGCCCAGCGCTGCGAACTCGCTGTCGCCGGCAGTCTTGTCCTTCTCCGCATAAGCTGCCGGACCAGCCGCCATGCTGCCGAATGCGCCGCCGGAGCCGGCCAGCGCCTGATCGCTGATCAGGCCAAGGAAATGGTCGGAGCTGTCGATGCCGGCTGTGATCGCGCCGGCCGCTATCTCGCCCGACGCTACCGTCAGGCCATTGGCATCGAGCGTGGCGAACTCCGCCGGAATGCTGCCGTTGACGTCGAAATAGGAGACGATCGCGTTGGCGACGCTGCGCTGATTGCGGTTGAGATTGCCGAAATCGGGTTCGCAATCCCTCGTGCAGCCAGGGTCGGTACGCCTGACCTTCGTCGTCAGATAGACGTTGTTGCCATCGTAGGTGAGGCTGGTCTCCAGTCCGGGCAGTATCTTGGCGTCGAGGTCCCTGAACTCCGTGCCGCCGAGCCCGCCCGCTGCATTGAGGATGGTGTAGCTCTTGGCGACATAGCTGCCCGGCGCGTAAGTGACCACGACGGTGCCGCCCGACAGGTTGGCGGTGCCGCTGACATTGGTGCGGTCGGCGGCCGTTGTCGAGGTTTCGACGGCATAGGTCGAGCCTGCGCCGAAGGTGAGATTGCCGGCGATGCTGACCGTGCCGATCGAGTTGCCGGGTGAGAGCCGGCCGTCATGATTGACTATGACCGAAGGCAGCAAGCCGCTACCGCCGAGCGTGGCGCCGGCATCGACCGTCAGCAGCGACGACGACGAGATGTCGCCGTTCACCGACAAGATTCCCGCTTTGACGAAGGTCTGGCCGGTATAGGTGCTCGTGCCCGAAAGCAGGAGCTTGCCGGCGCCTTCCTTGCTGAGCGAGCCCGCGCCCGAGATCGCGCCGCCAAAGATGCTGTCGCCGTCCTGGTCGACGGTGAGGCCGCCGGCCCCCAACAGAATGGACCCGCTGCCAGACAGCGCGCCGATCGTCTGGTCGAAGCCGCCGAGGTCGAGGGTCGCGCCGCCAGCCACCGACACTGCGCTATTGGGCGAGAAGGCGCCGGCCGAGCCGGCGCCGAGCGTGCCTTGTGAAACCGTGGTGGGGCCCGTGTAGCTGTTGTGGCCCGCAAGGACCAGTTCGCCAGCGCCGGCCTTCGTCAGGCCGCCGCTGCCGGTTATGTCCGAGGCCGCGGCCACATCGAAGCCGTTGCTGTCGAAGCTGCCGCCGCCTGCATCGAGCTTGACGGCGCGTGTGGCGGCGAGATTGAAGGCCGCGTCAAAGCGCAGCGTGCCGCCGTTGAAGGTCAGTCCGCCTACCGCATCGCCGAGATTGTCGTCGCTCGCGACCGCGATCACCCCGTCGTTGAAGAATGTCCCGCCGGAATAGGTGTTGGCGCCGGTCAGTGCCAGAACGCCGCTGCCGTCCTGCGCAACCTGGCCATGGCCGACGCCTGCATCGGAGACGATGCCGGCGAAGGTGTAGGTGTCAGAGCGGTCGAAGGCGAGCGTGCCGGCAGCGGCCACGTCGCCCAGGATCGAGCCGGTCGTGCCGCCATTGCCGATCTTGAGCGTGCCGGCCTCGATGACCGTGCCGTCGCCATAGCTGTTGGCGCCGGTGAGGACCAGCGTGCCGGCGCCTGTCTTGTGCAACGTCCCTGGATCGGTCGCGTCGGCAATGACGCCGGCAATCGTCATCGTATAGCCATTGGTGTCGACCGTACCGAAGCTGGAGCTCACCTCGAAGCGGTTGGCGAATGCCAGTCCGTTGGCGCCTGCCTTGAAGACGCCGTAGGGGTTGAGCAGCACGGAACCGGTGCCCACAGCATCGTTGTTGGCAGCCACCAGAGTGGCGACCGGCCCAGCGATGAAGCCGCCTACTGTCGTGCCGCCGGTGTAGGTGTTGACGCCGGAAAGCGTCAGCGTACCCCCATCGAGCACGAGGTTGCCGCCGCTGATCACGCCGGAAAATGTGCCGGCGGCGTCGGTGATGCGCAGAGTGCTGCCGAAATAAATCTCACCGCTGCCGCTCAGCGACTTGAAGGTCTGCGGAGCCCAACTCCCCGTAGTGTCGAACACGCCGTCCACGACGAGGCTGCTGGATGGAGACAGGCTGCCGTTGTTGACGAGCCACAGCCGGCCGCCTTGCTCGATCGTCGTCGAGCCGGTGTAGGTGCTGGTGCCGGAAAGATACTGTGACGCACCGCTTGCGATCACCAGGCTGCCAGCCGTCCCGCCACCAATGCCGCCATCCCTGATCGAACCTATGAACGTATTCCAACTGCTACCGGCATCGGTGATGGTGAGCGTCTTGGAACCCAGCGCGACGACGCCGTATCCCGATGGCCCGAACAACTGGCGGACACTGGTGCCGTCCGTCGTTTGCGAGATATCGAACGTACCGCTGACCATGACATAGGAGGAATTCGCGATGGAGCCGTCGCCTTTCAGCGCCAGCGTTCCGGAGACCCCGGTCGTACCTGTATAGGTGTTGACGCCCGAGAGCGTCTGCGTGCCGCTGATATCGATTTGGCCCCCACCGGCGATCACGCCGGCGAATTCCGTCGAGCCGTTCGTTATACCCAGCCCATTGCTGCCGAGCAGCACGGTTCCGGTCGACGTCCCGGCGAGGCTGGTGATCCAAGTGAGGCCACCGGTCGTCACGCCGGAGATGTCGAAGGTGCCGCCATTGACCGCCACCACGCTGGAAGCCGCAATGCTGCCGCTGCCGGACATGGCCAGCGTGCCGCCCTCGATGGTGGTGGCGCCGGTATAGGTGTTGATGCCTGAGAGTATCAGCGTGCCGCCGCCAACCTTGTCCAGACCGATGCCGGCCGCGCCGGTGAGCACCGAGGCAATCTCCGCCGTTACGCCACCGTCGACATTGACGAAGCTCGCCGCTGCGTTGCCGGCGCTGTCACCGGTCATGGCCAGGACGCCGCCGGCGATCGTGTAGCCGGTACTGGAGAACTGGACGCCCTCGAAGGCCACCGGTCCGCTCACGGTCACCGTGCCGGCCGTGCCGGCGAAGACGCCGACCGCGCTGTGCCACTGGTCGTTGAAGTTGGCGCTGCCCGGTGCGCCCGTCCAGTTGGTGCCGGCTGCGCCCCAGGTGCCGTCGCCGCCGTCGACCGAGCCGTTGCCGATGCCGTCGGCGCCGTCCCAGAACTGCACGAACTGCCCGCCATTCGTGATGAGCAGGTTCACCTGGTGCGGGATAGCGGTCTGCACGCTCGCGTCGGTAGGGACGCTCGCGTAGCTTCCAGAGATCGTGCCGTCGACGTTGAAGAGGCGGTAATAACCTGACACTGCGCCTGGCGTCTGCAGCGTGCCGCCGAGGACCAAATTCCCTGACACGTTGACCAGATCGTTCGACGCGCCGCCCTCCACGCCCGAAGCGCCCAGCTCGAACAGGCTGACCGAGGTGGCGCCCAGTGTCAGGTCGCCGTCGACCGTCAGCGTGCCCGGACTGTTGCCGGCCGACAGCGTGCCGTTGACCACCGTGTCGGCCAGCGTGCCGGAACCTCCGATCGTCGCGCCCGCATCCACTGTGATGCCCGACGACGAGGCGATCGAGCCGTTGACCAGCAGCTTGCCGCCGCTGACCTTTGTCTCGCCGGTGTAGGTGCTGGTACCGGTGAGGATCGTGGTGCCGCCGCGCTGCTCGACATCGCCGGTGCCGGAGATCGCGCCGTCGAACTGGTAGGCGTTGGAACGGTTGAAGGCGAGCGCGGCGTCATTGAGCACGTCGCCCAGAATCGAGCCGGAGGTGCCGCCGATCTCCAACGTACCGTTCAGGATAGTCGTTCCACCGGTATATGTGTTGGCGCCTGCGAGCGTCAGCGTGCCGGTGCCGGTCTTGACGAGTGAGCCGCCGTTGCCGACGCCAACCCAGCAGTCATGGCCGCTTGGACCGCAATCGCTGATCACGCCGCTCACAGCCGTGTCGAGATTGTTGCCGCCGACGGCAAGCTGTTTCGACCCGAGGAAATAGCTGCCCGCCCCCTCGATCGAGCCCGCGGTTGTTCCCGCCGACGCCAAAGAAGAGATATCGAATTTGCCACCCGCACCGGTGATGAAGCGTGCGTCGCCACCGCTGCTGCTGTTCCCGAACCAGGTGATTCCGCCAGCCTCTGTGGTGATGGTGGCATTGGCGGCCGTACTGTCATCCGCGAAAGATACGACATCGTGGTTGACGATTGTTGCGCTGTCGGCCGTGCTGCCGTTACTGAACGCCAATTGGGCGTCGTTGGTGATGTTCGCGTTTCCGGCCGTGCTGTTGTCGTAGAACAGCAGGTAGCTGTTGTTGGTGATGGCAGCGTCGCCGGCGGTACTGTCGTCGCGGAAATCAAGCCAGCTGTTGTTGGTTATGACGGCACTGCCGGCCGAGCTTGAGTTGCTGAAACGCAGGATGACATTGTTGCCGACATTGTTGGTGATGTCTGCGCTGCCGGCAGTCGTGCCGTTCACGAAATTCGTGTAGCCATCGTTGGAGATTGAAGTGCCGGTCGTGTCGGCATTGGCAACTCTGAAGATGCCGCCCGCGCCTACGGTCACCTCGCCCACGATCGCACCAGCGCTGCCGCCATCGCCGAGCTGTAGCGTGCCGTGGCTGATCTTGGTGCCGCCCGTATAGGCGCTGGAGCCCGTCAGCGTCAGCGTTCCAGTGCCGGTCTTGGTCAGCGCTGTCGTGCTGGTGGATCCGTCCTTGATCGTGCCGCTGAACGTCGTCGCGGTAGTGTCGCCGGCCGTGAGCATCGCATTGGCTGTGCCGCTGTTGGTAACGGTCCCCGTACCCGACAACGAGGCGATTGTCTGGTCGAAACCACCGAGGTCGAGCGTCGCGTCGACCGTGAACGCGCTCGCGGACGAAAACGCGTTGGCTGCTCCGCCCGCCAGCGTACCGCCCGAAACCAAGGTTGCGCCGGTGTAGGCGTTCGTCCCCGACAGCGTCAGCGTCCCGGTGCCGGTCTGCTTGATGGTTCCCGCTCCTTCGATTTTGCCGCCAAAGGTGTATGCGTCCGACCGATTGAATGCTAGCGAGGCGTTGTTGACGATTTCCCCGACCAACGAGCCGCCATCACCGAGCTGCAGCGTGCCGCCGCTGATCGTGGTGCCGCCGGTGAAGGTGTTGGCCCCCATCAGCGTCAGCGTGCCAGCGCCGACCTTGATCAGGGCAGTCGTGGCATCCGGGCCATCCTCGAGGGTTCCGCTGAAGATGGTCGACATGTTGTCGCCTGCCGTCAGTGTCGCGTCGTCCGTGCCGCTGTTGGTCACGGTGCCCGTGCCCGACAGCGAGGCGATGGTCTGGCTGAAGCCGCCGAGATCGAGCGTCGCGTCGACCGTGAATGCGCTCGCCGCCGATAATGCGTTGGCTGCTCCGCCCGCCAGCGTGCCGCCCGAAACCGTGGTCGCGCCGGTATAGGTGGCGGTACCTGACAAGGTCAGGGTACCGGCGCCGACCTTGACCAGCGAGCCGCCGGCGCCGCCGTCCGCGATGGCTCCATTCACCGTGGTCGACCGATTGTTGGAGCCGACGGTGAGCGTCTTCGAACCGAGAAGATATGTGCCCGCGCCTTCGATCGAGCCGGCGGTCGCCCCCGTCGTCGTGAGGCCGGAGATGTCGACCGCGCCGCCGGTCTCGGTGATGAAACGCGCGTCGCCGCCGCTGCTGTTATGCAGGAACCGGGTCGTGGCGTTGGCGCTGGTGGTGATGGTAGCGGTGCCGGCCGTGCTGGTGGAACGGAAGGTCAGGCTGCCGTTGTTGGAGATCGTCGCGCTGCCGGCGCCGCTCGCGTCGTAGAATGTGAGCTCGTCGTTGTTGATGATGGTGGCGCTGCCGGCGGTGCTGGTGTCGTAGAAGGACAGCATGCCGTCATTCGTGATGCGGGCGTTGTCTGCGGAACTGCCGTTTTGGAAATTCAGCAAAGCGCTGCTGGTGTTGGCAATCGTGGCAGTGCCGGCGAGGCTGTTGTCGTAGAACAGCAAAGTGCCGTTATTGGTGAGCTTGCCGCTGCCGGCCGAACTCGCATTGTGGAATTCGAGGAAGTTGTTGTTGGTCACGACAGCACTGCCGGCGCTGCTCGTGTCGTAGAAATAGAGCTCGCCGCTATTGGTTATGGTGGCGCTGCCTGCGTTGGTTGCATTCTGGAAGTTCATAGTGCCGGCATTCGCGATGCCCGTGATGCCTGCGGTGTTGGCGTTGGTAACGGTGAGCGTACCGGCGCCCTTCACGGTGACCTGGCCCCGGATCGAGCCGGCAACGCCGGCTGTGCCAAGCTGCAGTACGCCGGCATTGACAGTCGTACCGCCGGTATAAGTGTGGTTGCCCGTAAGAACTGTCGTCCCGGGACCGCCTCTGGTCAGACCGGCGCTGCCGGCGAGTGTTGCGCCGACCGTGCCATTGCCCCAGAGATTGATTGCGTTCGCGGCTTCGATCGTGCCTGTGCCGGTAATGGTACCGCCATTGAAGTTCAGGATTTGCACGCTGAGCTTGCGGCCCGCGCTGACGTTCAGCGTCGCCGTATCGGAGTTCGTGAATGTGGAGACACCGAACATGTCGCCGCCGGTGAGCGACACCGAACCGTTGCCCTGGTTGTTGATGTTGCTCATCTGCACATCAACATCGCCGCCAAGAACCTTGATCTGGCCGCTGTTGTTGACGCTATAACCGGCTCCAGGGGAAAGTATCGCCGTACCGCCAGGGCCATTGAAGTTGATGATGCCACTGGCGTTGTTGTTGATGTCGCCATTGTCCATCACGACACCGTCCGTCCCGACATTGACCGTGGCATCGTTGTTCAGCGTGTTACCAGTGCCGAAGAGTACCGCGCCAATGCCCAGGTTGATTGTCGCTCCGCCTGCATTGGAGATGGTCCCGGAGGACAGCGTATTGCCATCGCCAACATTGATCACGCCGGCATTGGTGATCGTGGAGAAGCCGGTCGCGTCACCGGCGCTGATGGTGACAGTTGCCCCGCCATTGACCTGAAGCACGTTCGAATATGTTCCGAAGACATCCGTCGTTCCGCCGGCAAGCTCGATCTTGCCGTTGATCGAGCCTTCGTTACGAAACTCGTTGGCGCCGCCGGTGATATAAATGGCCTGGCGCGCGCCATAGCCGGTGCCGGTACCGCCCGAGATGGTCGCGCCGGCATTGTTCACGATCGTGATGTTTGAGCCAAGGATGCCGTAGCCTCCTTGCCCATAAGTGCCATGGACACTAGGGTCGGACATCACGAACTTGCCGCCCAGGCCTCCGTTCCCGCCCTGAATGATGCCGCTGTTGACGATTGTGGTGTTCGTCGAGCTGTTCGCGGTGACACCATTGCCGCCGTTGCCGCCGGCGCCATTGTCCAACGCGTTGACGCCGTAGCTCCATGACGTATTGGCGTCGCCGCCTTCGCCGCCCAAGCCACCCTTGACGGAGACGCCGCTGCCGATCGTGATGGTCACGTCCCCAGTCGCGTTGTTGACAAGGATGCCGCTGCCGCCACCGCCACCGCCGCCGCCACCACCTACTCGATAACCGCCTTGGGTTTCACCCCAGCCATTGCCGCCTGCACCGCCGGTGCCGCCCAAGACATTGGAGGTAATCGAGCCGCTGGCACTGATTGCCAGGCCGGCACCGCCACCACCACCGCCGCCGCCGCCGGCACCGAGTATATAGCCACCGCCGCCGCTGCCGCCGGAATCAGAACCTCCCCCGGTGCCGCCCGTATAGGTGAACTGGACCCAGGTAACACCACTGCCCCCGGCGCTGCCCGTTACGACACCGTTTCCGGAGACACCGCCACCCCCGCTGGTCCCGGGCGTATTGTAGTTTGGCGCATTGCCGCCGGTTCCGCCGGTCTGGCCTGTGCTTTGCGCCAGCGCCGTTGCTGTCGCCGCAACCAAAGCAAGCGGAGCGACTGAGACCAGCAGGAGCGCCGTCGAGGCAATAGCCGGTCGCTGCGCGAAACGATGGGTTCGCGCCAGGAACTTCGTTCCAGCACTCATGCCGCCGCCCCGCGGCTTTCGAACTCGGCGTTTGGCTGCGAAATCTGCAGCAGTGGCGAGATGCGAAACCGAACCGCCCAGACAAAGCCGGGCGCCGGCCCGGCGCGCAGGCACCAAGCCGCATTGCCCTGCACGGCAGGGTTTCGCCTACACATCCTAGATTTCACGCGGAATTCCCCAGGCCCCGATCCTTAGCGTTCCGAACATGTCATCGGCGTGCGGAGCTGTCCTGAAGAGGGGTCGATGACATTCTGAAGTTTTTCTGATATTCAACCTATGCGGGCACGGGTCTGGGGAAGTGGGGGTAATGTGCTCCGGTTTGCCGGCTTTGAGCTCGACCAGCAGCGCGCCGAGTTGCGTGGTCCCGATGGCGGCGTGATCAGGCTGCGGCCGAAGCCGTTCGCCATGTTGCACGTGTTCGCCGCCAATGCCGGGCGTGTGGTCAGCAAGCAGGAGCTGATGGAGGCCGTCTGGCCGAAGGTCCATGTCGGCGAGGACAGCCTGTTCCAGTGCATCCGCGAGATTCGTGCCGCGCTCGGCGATGATGAGCGCCGGCTCATCAAGGTCGTCTCCGGCCGGGGCTATCTGTTCGAGGCCGAGGTGTCGGACGGATCGGCCGTGCCCGCCGAACCGGTGCCTCTCCTTGAGCGAGGGGAAGCAGGAACGGCCACCGAATTCGAGATAGCGACCGGACCCGCAAAAAGACGACTGATCCCATTCAGGCTGCAAGGGCGCGCTGCGGTCGCAGCCGTCGCGGGGCTTTGCGCCGTTGTCGGATTTGCCCTGGCCGCACCGATCCTTGCTCCCGGTCTCATCTTCACCCGAGAGCCGCCGACCATCGCCGTGATGCCGATCGCCGACGTCAGCGGCGACAGCCAAGGCTCTGCGATGGCGGCTGGCGTGACGGACCGCCTGCTCGATGGTCTTGCCGAGATCGACAATATACGCGTGGTGGCGCCGCCATCGAAAGCGATGGCGGTTTCAGAACCAGCGTCTATCCCATCCGCACATTCGGATTTCGTGCTGCAGGGGGAGTTGCAGAAAGACCAGCGGTCGTGGACCTTCCAGGCGCGCATCGTTAGGGCTGGCACCGGCGAGGTGCAGTCGGTCGCCACGGTTTCGGTAGACGTCAGCGAGCCGGACGTCCGACTCCAGCAGGCGCGGCTTGCCGCTGGAGCAGGTGATCAGCTGGCGCGTCGCCTCAACGCGCTCCTGGAGGCCGGCACGAATTCCGCTGTGTCCGACGAGGCCTCATCGGCCGGCAGCGTCAAAATCGTCATCGAACAAGCCATGGCCTCGATCAACCAGACGTCGCGCGAGCGTTTTGCCACGGCACAGTCGATGCTGGAAAATGCGCTCGCCGCCCAGCCCGACAATGTCGACCTGCAAGTCGCGCTTACCGGGCTGCAGACGCGGGGGATTCAGATGGCCTGGTACAGTCCGCCCGAGAGCGCGGCGGCAGAGAGCAACGGCAAGTCGCTGATGGCGCGTGCGCTGCAGGCCAGGCCCCGCTCCATACCGGTGCTTGAGGCCTATTGCCGTTTCCTCACCGCGACTAACAACTTCACTGAAAGCCTGGTCGCCTGCGCCAGTGCCCTGAGCTTCGATCCATGGAACGGGTCGGCTCTCTACCAGCTGGGTCTCACGCAGGTTCAGCTGGGGCGCTTCGAGGATGCGCTGACAACATTCAGGCGGGCCGACCGGTTCGACACGCCGGCGGTCTCGCGCTGGACCTGGCTGCTCGGAACCGGCTGGACCTATCTGCTCATGGGCCGCGCCGAAGAAGCATTGCCGTGGCTTGAACGGTCGATCGCCATCACTCCGGCATCGGGGCGATCACATATGCTACTGGCAGCTGCCTATCAGCGCCTGGGTCGGCCGGACGAGGCAAAGGCGGCGTTGGCAAAGGCCATGGAGTTGCGGCCAGGCTCGACGGCACTCAACCTCCCGCCTCCGACCAGGAACACCAGCCCTATTTTTCTCGAGGCGACCCAGCGGCTCATCCGGACAATGATCGAGGTCGGATTGCCGGCGGGCTGAACCCGGCAGATGCTCGGAAGCGGCAACAGACGCGTACCCCTTGTCAATGGCGAGCTGAGAAGATGGGAATCGGAGGCTGCTGGAATAAGCCTGCACGGCCGCCGTTGGATCCGCGCACGTCGAGATAGTTGTCTGCGAGGACGAATCGCACGTGAGACGCCCGTTTTGGCGCTACTCTCTCGCTTGGCGCCCTGAAATCTCTTTGACCAGGATGCGGAAGAAAACGGGCGGAAGCTGATCCGACGGCAGAGTTGTTTCCGGCTTCAGCGCGCCGGGCTCCCACCAATTGGCGTTCTGGCCGAGCAGCGACCAGGCGTGCTCCCGCTCATCGTGCTTGCGCCCAATGCCGTCCCGCAGCTCCTCATAGAGGCCGTCAACAACCACGCTTTTCCACGCTCGACCTTGCTGTTTCTCTTCGACCATAAGACAGACCAACGGATTGTAGCGCATCCATTCAATCTTTTTGCCAGGCAGCGAGAACGCGTAGATAACATCGTCGGCGAAGACATAGTGAATCGCGACGACATAGGGCCGCCAGTTATTCGTGCATGCGAGATGTGCAACTCTGTGATTGGCAAGCACGACCTTGCATTCGCTCTCGGACAATGTGCTGATCCGCATCGCTGCTCCTCCCGTCACCTGCAGGAGTCGCTCGATTGAGCGCAAACAATAGCAAGTTTGCGATGCATGTGCTGCGAGGGCTTTGATTTGCGTCAATTTCCCATGGCAATGGCCCGGGCTCTGCTTCGCGAGGGACGCCGGCGCTGAGCGCCCCAAAACCTGGACAGCGGCATCTCTTGAAAACAAAATCGCCGAGTGCTCAAGCGCGCTTCAACGGAACGGTGTGAAAGACCCTCCGAATGGCTTTGAGCAGCGCAAATTTCGACCTTGTGTGCTGTTGTCCGGGCGCGCGCCTTTCTTCGAACTTCGAGATCCCACTCGACGGGACCGCCGCAAGATCCTCAGCCATCTCAGGCCGGGCGAGCAGCGTAAACCACGACGTGGCTCGTTGCCCGCAAAGTCGACATCTCGCCCAATCTGTGATGCGATGCGAAAGTATAGGTGCGTATGTGCTCCGGCAGGTACCCAGTATCGAAATTTGGAAGGGCGCGACGTTGACGGCCCCTCCCCCACCAGCGCCGAGCCACATGCAATTCCCTAGCCGGGTGCCGGACACGGCCATCGCATTTCGGCATCCGGGGGCCGGGGTATGCGGAGCGCGAACAGTTCGAGGCAATAGAGGCCGTCTTGCGATAGGAGCACATCGCCATGCCCAAAGGGTCCGACTTGCTTGTCGCAGCACTCGAGAACGAGGGCGTTGAATATATCTTCGGCATCCCAGGCGAAGAGAACCTCGATGTCCTGGAATCGCTGAGGCAGTCCAGCATCAAGCTTGTGGTGACACGCCACGAGCAGGCGGCCGGCTTCATGGCCGCCACCTACGGACGGCTCACGGGGCGCGCCGGAGTGTGTCTCACCACGCTTGGCCCCGGAGCGTTGAATCTGACGACCAGCGCCGCATATGCTCATCTCGGCGCAATGCCGATGGTGATGATCACCGGCCAGAAGGCTATCCGCAGCAGCCGCCAGGCTCACTTCCAGATCGTCGACATCGTTGCCACGATGCGTCCGCTGACCAAACAGGCGACGCAGATCGCCAGCGCAAGAAGCATTCCGACCCATGTGCGCGAGGCGTTTCGCTTGGCTGAACAGGAACGCCCCGGGCCGGTTCACCTCGAATTGCCTGAGGACATTGCTCAGGAAGGCGCAGAAGCCACTCTGGTGCCGCCCCATCCGGTCGATCTTCCGGTCGCGCGATCTGGCGCAATCGATCGTGCGGCCGCTTTGATTGCCGGCGCCAAGGCGCCGCTGGTGATGCTCGGCGCCGCAGCGAGCCGTCCGCATCTAGCCGATCCACTGTCTGCCTTCGTCCGTCGAATGGGCATTCCGTTCTTCAACACCCAGATGGGCAAGGGCGCCGTACACGGCGGCTCGAACCTTTACATAGGCACGGCCGCGCTATCCGAACGAGACTGGGTGCATCGGGCGGTCGATCAGGCCGACCTGATCATCTCGATCGGGCATGACACCGTCGAAAAGCCGCCCTTCCTGATGGGAGCGCGGGGGCCGCAAGTCGTGCACGTCGGCGCAACCCCTGCGACCGTCGAGCAGGTCTACTTTCCCGAGGCGGAGATCATCGGCGACGTGGGCGCGAGCCTCGCACTGCTCGCGGACCGTCTCGAGGGGCAGCTTCCGAACGCGTCAGCTCTGCTGCACATGCGCGAGGGAATTCTTGCGCGGCTCGCCGACCGCGCGGAAGAGGACCGCTTTCCCATCACGCCGCAGCGTTTCGTTCATGACGTTCGATCTGTCATACCGCCCGACGGCATCGTGGCGCTCGACAACGGGATGTTCAAGATCTGGTTTGCCCGCAACTATCGTACTCACGTCGCCAACACGCTCTTGCTCGACAACGCATTGGCGACCATGGGAGCGGGACTGCCGTCGGCCATAGCCGCCTGCCTGCTCAACCCGCAACAGCGCGTGCTCGCGGTCTGCGGCGACGGCGGGTTCATGATGAACGCGCAGGAGATGGAGACGGCCGTTCGCCTCGGCCTCAATCTCGTCGTGGCAGTGCTGGAGGACAACGCCTACGGCATGATACGCTGGAAGCAGGAGGTCGACGGCTTCCCCGATTTCGGCCTTCGCTTCGAGAATCCGGACTTCGTTGCCTACGCCGAAGCCTACGGCGCGAAGGGAGCACGGGTGAGCTCGGCTCGGGATCTCGCGACCACGCTCGAGGCTGCCTTCTCCAGAGGCGGCGTCCATCTCGTCGCGGTGCCGATGGACTATTCCGAAAACATGAAGGTGCTCGTCGACGAGTTGCGCGGAGTTCAGCCGGCTGAAGCGTAGGGCGGCGCGGCGACGACGCTCTATCCGTCTTTTCTCACGTCATCCGCGCCTGCCTTGCCTTGCTGCGAGCGTGCCGCATGCCAATCCCAGTCAATCGATCCTTCGGCGGCCTTGTGAAAGTATTGGGAGCACACCAGCCAGCCCTTCAAGGGTCGAAGGAGCAGCAAGCAGGCGCCGATCGTAAGCGGCAGCGTCGTGAACAGGTGGACCCAATATGGTGGATCGTAACTCACCTGCAGCCACAGGGCGAAGCCGAGCGCAGGGAAGGCCACGATGGACATTGCAAAGAAAGCGGGGCCATCCGCCGGATCGGCAAACGAATAGTCGAGGCCACAGACTTCGCAGCGAGCGGCAAGTTTCAGGAAGCCTTTGAACAGGTGTCCCTTCTGGCAGCGCGGGCAGCGGCCAAGGAAACCGGTCAGTGCCGGGTTGGTTGTCTCCTGGAAAGCATCCATGTTCTCAAGCTGACTTGCGTCAGAACCCCTATCTGATCACCGGCGGTTGCGACGGCTTTCAAGAGATAGGTGGTCAGCGCCGGCTGCTTCAATGCGCCGACTCGTCGCGTGAACCTATTCTCCGTGAGTATCTGAGACGATACCAACGTATCGCCCGCGCGCGCCCTCGGCACGATGGCTCGCACACTGGAAAGGCTGGCATCGTTTCGGTGGTCCGCAACCGGGAACAAGGATATCGGAAATGACCCTGCGTTCCGCATTTTCGAAATTGCTCTCGATCATCTCGAGGCTCTGGGGCATCGACACAACGATAATCACGGGCCGCTACGGCGGCTCAGACGAATTTGCCGCACGTTTGCCCGACGATCTTGCCTATATGCGCGGCCGCGCCAAAATTCCCGTCTCCCGTACTCGCGCACCTCGCGAATAGACCTCTCCGCTCTCGCGGGAAGGTAACGGGTCAAAAATTCTTCCACCGCTATCGACGCTGTCAATTCACGCAAAGGGGACCAACGCGATGAGCGGTGGACAATCGACTTACACGCCAAAAACGAGGATCGAACGCTGGTTCGACGCACGCCTCCCGCTGCCGCGGCTGGTTCATGATTCCTTCATCGTATATCCCGTCCCGCTCAACCTGAACTACGCCTATACGTTCGGCGGCATCCTCACCATGATGCTTGCCTCGCAGATCGTGACCGGCATCGTGCTGGCGATGCACTATGCCCCCGATACGGGGCTGGCCTTCAATTCAGTCGAAAAGATCGTGCGCGACGTGAATTACGGCTGGCTGTTGCGCTCCCTTCAATTAAACGGGGCGTCGTTCTTCTTCATAGCCGTCTACATCCATATCTCTCGTGGCCTGTATTACGGGCTCCTACAAGGCCCCCGCGTGAGCTGCTATGGGTGCTCGGTTGCACCAACCTGCTGTTGATGATTGCGACGGCCTTCATGGGATATACGCTGCCCTGGGGTCAGATGTCGTTCTGGGGCGCAACCGTCATCACCAACTTCTTCACCGCGATTCCGCTGGTCGGCGACTGGTTCCACCAGCTGCTGCTCGGCGGTTTCGCCGTCGACAATCCGCGACATCGAGTTGATCCCGTTTATCGTCTCCTCGTCGAGCGAACCCTCGAACCGGCCATCGAACATCGTCTCTAGCAGCAGTTCGTCACTGCCTCTTTCGGACAACACGTCGATGATGCGTGCAATTCGCACGAACGGCATCGCCGACGACGGCGGGACAGCTCGCGACCGCTGAAAAATCGCCGCTTGTTGCGCGGATGGCACAGCGTTTTCAGGCCAAGTCAACTAAATTCGAACCGGAGCTGGAGAGCTAAGCGTCACCCGAGAGGGAAGAGTGGCGTCAGACGCGGTCAGCCTGATTGACACAGCAAGTGAAGCCGGCGCTGCGGCGGCTACAGCCCGGTTTTCCGTGAAGATAACGACGCGCGCCGAAGTCGCCGGTTGTCCCGCTTGGGCCGCCACCTTCGCCGACCAGCGAAAGGACCACCGTTACTACGAAATCGTAGAAGATACGCTCCGCGACCGCGTCGAGTATCGCTACTTCGCGATCTTCGACGAAGCAGGCTGCATCCAGGCCGTCCAGCCTTTTTTTCTTCTCGACCAGGACATTCTCGAAGGACTTGGCACGGAATGGCAGACGTGGTTGGCGCGCATCCGACGCTTCGTTCCCCGATTTCTCAAAATGCGCACCTTGATGGTTGGATGCTTCGCCGGAGAAGGACACCTCGCCGCATCAGACATGGTGCCGTCCGGCGAGATGGCGGGGATTCTTCGCCGCGAGATCGTCAATCTCTCAAGGTCGTGCCGGGCGCAGCTTATCGTCCTGAAGGAATTCCCTGCGCGCTATCGGCCGGTGCTGGATTGCTTCCTACGGCGCGGCTTCGCACGCGCGCCGAGCATGCCGATGACGGCGCTCAACATCGAGTACGAAGATTTCGACGCCTACTTGAAAAATGCGCTGCCGCGATCGGCGCGCTGGCAGCTCCGCAAGAAGTTCAAGGCAACCGAGGGTGAAACCCTTGCCCTCACCGTCACCGATGACGCTAAAGATAGCATCGACGAGATCTACCCGCTTTACCTGCAGGTCTTCGAGCGTGCGAAATTGCGTTTCGAGAAACTGACAGATGATTATTTCCGTCGGCTGGGCAGCGACATGGGGGATAAGACCCTCTTCTTTATCTGGCGCCGGAGTGGGAAGGTAGTCGCCTTCAGCCTCTGCATGGTCGAAGGTGACAGTCTTTTCTGGGAGTATGTCGGCCTGGACTATGCTGTCGCCCTCGACCTTCATCTTTACTACTACACCATTCGCGACATGGTGAACTGGGCGATCGCTAACGGTTACAGGCGGCTTCGTAGCACGGGTCTCAGCTACGAACCGAAATTCCGGATGCGGCACGAGCTCGATCCGCTCGATCTCTATGCGCGTCTTCGCTCTCCGCTTCCAAACACGATTTTCAGGCTGCTTCTGCCGTGGATCGTGCCGGCCTGTTACGACAAGACTCTGCGAAAGTTCGCGAACTATCGCGACCTCTGGTAGCAGGTCCGGGCAAACGCCACGCGGCGCGCGGCTCTGCCCAGGCGCTCGCCTTCGACCGGCTGGCGACGCTGCTCGCCCGCCCGCAAGGAGATCGATAGCGAGGCGGTCTGGGGCGCGAGAATTGGATCCGCGCAACAATAGCGCATTTCACCTAGCTCGCCGCGGGCAATCGCAGGGTCATTGTCGTGCCCGATCCGAACGTGCTCACGATATCGATGCTTCCGGAACGCCTCGAAACGCTGACGCCGCGCGAGCGGGAGGTCTCGCATGAAGTGGCGCGCGGACGCCTCAACAAGCAGATCGCCTTCGACCTCGGCATCAGCGAAGTGACGGTGAAGCTGCATCGCGGCAATGTGATGCGCAAGATGGAGGCCGCGTCCGTGGGCGAGCTGATCCGGGCATGGGAAACCCTGCCCGTACCCATGCGCGAGGCCGGCGCGATCAAGTCCGGCACAAGCCGATCGGCGCCTTCGCCCGCCAGGATCGGCGGAAGCAAGGGTCCCTTTTTCGGAATCGATGCATCTTGAAGGCCCGCAGCTCCAGACTGGGATGCGGTGCCTGCAGGACTGCGGCAACTAAGATGCAGGATCTGGGCCTCCGCCCGACAGATCATGCAGGATCTTCGCCAGCTCCGGGGCGCGTCGCCTAAGTTCGGTGAGGTGCACCAGCGAGAGTTGCTCGAGCAGCCGGTGCGCTTTCGGCGTGAGGCGGACATTCACCTTGCGGCGATCATCGGCCGCCGTCGCACGCTTGATCAGGCCGGCGAGTTCGAGCCGGTCGACAAGCTCGACTGCGCTGTGGTGCTGGACCATCAGGTGGCCAGCGAGATTGCCCACGGACATTTCACCATCTGTCGACAATCCGCGGATCGCAAGAATCGCCTGATGCTGCTGCGGAGTGAGCCCGTTCTCACGCGCCGCGCTCTCGCTGAAGCTCAGAAACTCGCGGATGGAGCGGCGGAATGCGGCCAGCGACTGATAGTCCGCGTCGGCAAGCTGCTCCTTCGTCCTTCTTGTGACCCCCACGGCGGCTCCTTGAATTATATCGTGGCGCGATATACTTTTATATCATTCAGGCGGGCCGCCAATGGCGGTGGCAATCGGCGACGCTGCCTTCGCGAGGCAAAGACATGTCCGACACGACATTCTCCGATCTGGACACAAGGCTCGAGCAGTTCGAGCGAAGGTTGCAAACACATCTCGATGCGCGGCACAAGCGCGGCGCCCTCACCATGGAGCACCAGCAGAAGATCGCCGAACTCGACGAAAAGGCAAGAAGGCTGCAATTAAAGCTCCACGAGAAGCTCAGCAGCTCACACGGCGTCGACTGGGAGTTGCTCAGGCTGGAGATGCAGCACGATCTCCTGCTTCTGACCAACAGCTTCAGGAACTGGACGCGTCGCCTCGACAGCAGGTTCGACAGGCCAGGCTGAACTTCCAGCGACTGCCGGGCCGGACCGGCCGCAGGTATCCATTTGTCGCTGACGTCGACCCATGCTTGGGCCGGGGAGCGCCCTGCAGGGTCTCCCCCCTTTTGGAATCCTGCCCCGGGCAAGCCGGCGATCGATCGACCGATTGCGCAGCAGGCGACGCGATGGTGGACTGCGCAACGTGGCGAGGCCTCGACCCGTCTTCCGCTGCTGGCGCACGTCGGCTGGCAGCGTCACGGCCTTCACGATCCTTTCAATTCGGGCGCACCCACACGTGATCCAGATGTGACGGAACCCGCTAGTTCCGCGGCGCGTTCGTTCCCCGGGCCGACGTTTAATCTGATTTGTGAGGAGAACGGCAATGAAACTTTCCTCAGGTCTCGTCGGGGTGACACTCGCCGCGTCGTTCGCGGTTGCATCTGCGCTGCCACTCGGTGCGGCTCCCCTTGCGATGTCGCAGCCCGCTACGGCACAAAACGACCTTATAGCTGTGCAGTATGAGCAAATGGCGCCGAAGAAGCCCCTCTCGCCGATGTTCAACACCGTGCCTGGAGACATCCAGATGCGCGGCGACATCGCGTATTTGAACGGGCATCGCGGCTATCGCGTGAAGCGGGAAGGCTATGTCGAGCATGAGGGCTGGTGGTTCCCCGCCACGGCATTCAGCGACCGGACCACGACCGGCTCGGTAAAGCGGCGCCATCCCTCTTCAGGAAACATGTGAACTGGCATGCCATGAAGCCCTTCGCCCGGCGGACAGCACTTGCACCGCGGGGCGCAAGGAATGCGTTTCGCCCTGTCAATGAAAGTGAGCGGCCGGCTACTGGCTGAAATCTAGATATACATTTCCCGATGACCTGCGCCATCTGCGCTCACCGGGGGAGGACGCGGAAACGCGCCCACGCGCAACCGGAATGCCCCTGCGAGCTGATCCAGCGGCCTTCCGGGCTGTTTTCCGGGGAAGCTATTCGTTTCCGAATGTGACGAGCGAACACAGCGTGACCAACCCCAGATCTCGAAGGAGATCGAGGGCTTGGAAAAATAGGGGGCGGTGACGTCTCCGACGGCTTGGCGCTCACGCGAAAGTGACACCACCGATGCCGGAATTGACGGCGTTTTGCGATGCTGTCCCAACCGATTCCAGGCAAACAGCCGAGACAAGTTCCTGTCTACATGCTAACCGCCGGTTGCATCGGGCAAGCTGCCCCTGGCGCTCCAAATTCAAATCCGGACAACGCGCTTGAATCGAACCATACCGCTTATTCTCGCGGTCGCCCTTTTCATGGAAAACATGGATTCGACGGTGATCGCGACTTCGCTCCCCGCAATCGCCACCGACATTGGCACCAGCCCGATCGCGCTGAAGCTCGCGCTCACCTCCTATCTGGTGTCGCTCGCGATCTTCATTCCGATCAGTGGCTGGATGGCCGATCGCTACGGCGCCAAGCGCGTCTTCCGGATGGCGATCGGAGTGTTTATCCTGGGCTCGATCGCCTGCGCCGTATCGGGATCGCTGCTCCATTTCGTGCTCGCCCGCTTCGGCCAGGGGCTGGGCGGGGCAATGATGACGCCCGTTGCGCGGCTGGTGCTGGTGCGTTCGACGGCCAAGCGGGATCTGGTCAATGCGATGGCATGGCTTACCGTGCCGGCGCTTGTCGGGCCGCTCGTCGGGCCGCCGGTCGGCGGCTTCATCACCACCTTCTTCACCTGGCACTGGATCTTCCTGATCAACGTGCCCATCGGCGTCGTCGGCATCTGGTGCGCAACCCGCTTCCTGCCCGACATCGAGCCGCTCGAACCCAGGCCGATCGACTTTGCCGGTTTCATGCTCTCGGCCATCGCCGCATCGGGTGTCGTGTTCGGCCTGTCTGTAGTGAGCCTGCCGGCGCTGCCGCCGATCGTCGGGCTCACAACTCTTGCGATCGGCGTCGTCTCCGGCGTTGCCTATGTGCGCCACGCCTGGCGGGCCAAGAACCCGATCCTCGACCCGCGCGTTTTTGGGAACCTCACCTTCCGCGCCGGCATCACCGGCGGCACGATCTTCCGCATCGGCAACGGCGCGGTGCCATTTCTCCTGCCGCTGATGTTCCAGCTCGGCTTCGGGCTCACGCCGTTCCAGTCAGGCATGCTCACCTTCGCCTCGGCCTTCGGGGCAATCATGATGAAATTCCTGGCGCCGACGATGCTGCGGCTCGGCGGCTTCCGCAACGTGCTGATCGTGGCAGGGCTACTCGCGGCCTCCTTCATTGGCATAAACGGCTTGTTCACACCGCAAACACCGCATCTGCTGATCATCCTCGTGCTCGTCGGCTCGGGCTTCCTGCGCTCGCTATACTTCACATCGACCAATGCGCTGGTCTTCTCGGAGATCGACGACAAGCAGGCCAGCCAGGCGACGGCGATCTCGGCCGTCGCGCAACAGATAAGCGTGGCGCTCGGCGTCGCCATCGCCGGCGTCATCCTCGAGGCGTTCATCTACGTGACCGGACAGCCGCTCGGGCTGGCTGCCTTCTCGACATCTTTCATGATCGTTGCCGCGATCACGGCAACAGGCGCCCTGCCCTTCCTGCAGCTCGCCCCAGACGCCGGCAGCTCCGTCTCCGGCCACGGCCTCGCGCGCGAAATACGCAACACCAGCGGGAGCGTGAGCCGCTCGGAGGCGGAGGGAGTAGGGCAATAGGGCAATAAGGCAATAAGGCCTGGAGAGCATTCTTGGACCGCCGAGCCGGCGGAGATCCGCCATTCCCTTATTCCCCTACTGCCCTATTGCCTTACTGCCCTATTGCCCTCCCTTTGAACCCCTTTGCCAGCAAATACAGCTCCACCGACTCATCGCGCGAGGCAGGCGGTTTGACGTGATGGACCGAGCGGAAATTACGCTTCAAAAGGTCGAGCAATTGCGCCTCGGTGCCACCCTGGAACGTCTTGGCGAGAAAATGCCCCCCCGGCTTCAGCACCGAAATGGCGAAATGAGCGGCGACCTCGCATAGATGCATGGTGCGGATGTGATCGGTGCGGCGATGGCCGGTGGTGGGCGCGGCCATGTCCGAGAGCACGACGTCGGGCTCGCCGCCGAGCGTCTCGATGAGCTTCGCCGGTGCGGCGTCGTCGAGGAAGTCCATCTTCAGCACGGCAGCGCCGGGCACCGGGTCCATGTCGAGATAGTCGATGCCGACGACGGTCGGTTTGTCCTCGGGCGAGCGTACGCGCTGCGCCGCCACCTGGCACCAGCCGCCCGGCGCGGCACCGAGATCGATGACACGTACCCCAGCCTTCAGCAGATGGTAGCGATCATCGATCTCGATCAGCTTGTAAGCGGAACGCGAGCGATATCCTTCCGCCCTGGAGCGCTGCACGTAAGGATCGTTGATATGCCGCTGCAGCCAGCGGCGCGAGGATTCCTTGAGGCCGCTCTTCTTCTTGATGCGCGTCTTGAGAACGCGGGTGGCGCCAGGCCCCGGCTTCGAAGGCTTGTCCTTCATTGCCGAACCCCGCGACGTTCGCTCCGCCACACGCCTACCTCCCCCATCAACTCGCTCAGTATGCCTTCCCGAAGGCCGCGGTCGGCGACGCGGAGCCTCTCGGTCGGCCAGACCGCGCGGATCGCCTCCAGGATCGCACAGCCGCCGAGCACGAGGTCGGCACGGTCGGCGCCGATGCAGGGATTGGCGACGCGAGCCGGGAAATCCCAGGACAACAGCCGCTCGACCATGGCGTCGACATTGCTGCGGCTCATCCACAGCCCGTCGACGCGACGGCGGTCGTAGCGATCGAGGCCGAGATGGACGCCGGCAAGTGTGGTGACAGTGCCGGAGGTACCCAGCAGATGAAAGCGCGTCCCCGAGGCGAGATGGCTGAGATGGTGGCGCTTTTCGAATTGCAGGAGCAGCGAGGCGACGTGGTCGACCATTGCGCGGAAAGACTGGGGAGTGACGTCGCGGCCGCCGAAGCGCTCGGCCAGGGAGACGACGCCGACGGGCAGCGACGTCCAGGCCACGATATGTTCAGCGAGCCGCGGCGAACGTGGCCCGGATACGTCGATCAGGGCCACCTCGGACGAGCCGCCGCCGATATCGAACAGGACGACCCCATCGGTACCCCGCTCGACAAGCGAGCCGCAACCGGAAACGGCAAGGCGCGCCTCGGTCTCGCGGTCGATCACCTCCAGCTCCAAGCCCGTCTCGTCTTTGACACGGGACAGGAATTCGGGGCCGTTCTCGGCCGAGCGGCAGGCCTCGGTCGCGATCAACCGCGAATGCCGCACGTGGCGGCTCGCGAGCTTGTCGGCGCAGACCTTCAGCGCATCGATGGCGCGGTCCATGGCCGCCCGGCCGAGCCTTCCGGACGTCGAGAGCCCCTCGCCAAGGCGAACGATACGAGAGAAGGCGTCGATGACACGGAACTGGCCGGGACGCGTCGGTATGGCGACGAGCAGGCGACAATTGTTGGTGCCAAGGTCGAGGGCGGCGAAGACCGGAGCGTCGCCGTTCCCCGTCCTTTCGGGATGGCCCCCTCCACCACGCTTCGTGTAGTCCAGGGCCGGGTCCCCAATGCTTCGCATCGTCCCGGCCTTCGCTGGGTTTTCGTCACGCCACCGGCGCGCCGAATTCGCTTCGCGAACAGGCTGCCCACTCCCCGCAGACGAAGGAGTATCCAAGGCGCGGCCGATTGCCTGGGAAGGCGCGACTTCGGCCTTCGGCATGCCTGCGCCATCGCGCGCGAAAACCTTGCGCCCGCGTCTGCGCTTGCGCCGCTTCTTGCCGCGCGGCCTGTTGTCGGGAGCGTGGCGCCCTTCCTGGACAGCACCCGCGGCCCCTCCCCGATGAGCGGCCCCATGAGGCACGGTCCCGCCGTTGACCGGCAGGGTGTCGCCAGACGCCCCGCCTGGCGGCGAGCCGCCTGTATCGGGGTCCTTCACATCAAATTCCTTCATGCGCGCGGTGCCAACCTTGCCGGATGGCCTGCGCGCAACGATCTTGTTGGTTGAGGCGATGTTAGCAGCGCCTGGGTGTTTCACCAAGGGTTGCAGCGCCGAATTTGCTCCGCCGGCAAATCGCGGCGGCCGGCGGCGATTTCTGCAGCCGCGACCGGAAAGCGGGTTTCGCTCGAGCAGGGATGCCGCTATGCCGCGAGAGCCAAGAGAGTTCCAGAAGGGTAATGCGTTGGAAAATGGCCGGCTTAGAGCGTGATCCCGGACCGAAGGTCAGCGGCAGCGAACTGCCGATTTTTCGGACAAGATTCCGCTGCGAAACAACGAGTTAGAGCAGGATGAATGATTCGACCCGAATTCATCCCGCTCGGGGCGCCGCGGTGAAGAAATATTTCTGGCCGGCGATCGGCGTCGTCGCGGTGGTGCTCTCGCTCTGGCTGCTTTATCGCGAAGTGCGCGGTATCTCCCTCAGCGATGTGTATGACGGCCTTGCCGCGATCCCACCACATCGCTACGCGCTGTCGCTCCTTGGCGCGGTCGTCGCTTACACGGCGATCGCCGGCTATGACCACATCGCGCTCGTCCATCTCGGGAGGCATGTGTCGCTCGCCTTCGTTTCGCTCTGCTCGTTCACCACCTATGCGCTGTCGCATAATCTCGGAGGCTCGGTGCTTTCGGGCGCCGTCATCCGCTACCGCGCCTACGCGACCAAGGGGCTGTCCGGCCCTGAGATCGGCATCCTCGTCGCCGTCTGCTGGTTCACCTTCGTGCTTGCGATGACCTTCGTTGGAGGCCTGCTGCTCGTCTTCCTGCCCGACTTCGCAAATCGTTTCTCCGATTCGCTTCCGGTCTCTGTTTCCGCGGCGACGGGAATCGCCGGCCTCGTCTTCGTGGCCGTCTACGTTTTCGGCAGCGCTCTGGGGTTGCGGCCGCTCAGCCTCGGACGCGTCCAACTGCACTATCCCCGCCTCTCGATCGTGTTCGCGCAGCTGACGGTCGGACCCATGGAAATACTGGGGGCAGCCGCGATCCTCTATTTCGCGCTGCCCAGCGAAGGCAATCCCGGCTACCTGATGGTGCTCGGCATATTCGTCGTCGCCTTCGCCATTGCCTCGATCAGCCACGCGCCAGGTGGGCTCGGCGTCTTCGAGTATGTCGCACTGGCGGGACTCTCCGACATGAACAAGGTGGGCGTGCTCGCCGCCCTGGTCGTGTTCAGGCTGTTCTACCTGATCATTCCGCTTATCGTCGCCATCATGGTGGTGATCGGCTTCGAGCGCAGCCAACTCAACCGAGCGACGCCGCCGGTTGGCTGAAGCGCAACATAACAAGTCCAATCCCCGGAAAGCCCGCGCGGGCAGGGTCAATCGGCGGGCGGGGGGCTGGGGAGTGCCGATTGACCACGCGCGGAGTTGAAGCCGGAGGCCATTGCCGGATCGTTAATCTCCGACAGACAATTTTAATGATCGGGCCCGCCAGCAGAGTTGTCCACAGTCGTGGGAAACCACGCGTCCTCCGCGGCGGCCGGGCTTTGCAACATGGCAAACCCTTGTCGCATTGCTCCGCATGACCTACCTACAATCTATCGCTGGCAACCATCTATGGACATCGTCGGCGGCTGAGAGACAATCACCGCGCTCCCGTCTGCTAGAAACGGGGAGCGCTATGTCGCCGCAATCCAATTTACGCATCCGACATTACCAGGTCTCGCCTTACGAGGCGGTCGTCAAAGCCAGTTCAGAACAGTGTTTGGAACGCTCGCGTCGCCTGCTGGCCGCAACGAGCAGCATGGTTGATCCTCGTGAGAATGGAAGGCCGCTACACATATTAAAGACGCCCACGATGCCCTGCAGACAATCGGGACCTGAGACGACCCTCTCCGGCCTGTCGGCGTCTGCCGATTTGGGCCATTCTATCTGGCTGCCGCACCGAAAGGCCGCTGCCGTTGCGGAAACGGCGGTCCCTCCGAAACCTGACAAATGACCAGGCTCGTCGGAAGAGTACTGCTGGCCGGCGAGTTTCAGATCCAGTTCGACAGGACGGTTTTGGTATCGGCGGTCTCGACCTGCTGAGAAAGCCGCTGGTGATAGAAAGTCATCAGCGCGTCGTGGGCCTCATCCGACGAACTGCAAAGGGCGTCCGTAACCAGCACGACCCGGTATCCTCGGTCGATTGCGCCGAGCGCGGCCGCAAGCACGCAAATGTCCGTCTCCGTGCCGGTTATCACCAGCGTATGCACGCGACTACCGGCCAGCAAATTCTCCAGTCTTCCTTCGGTCCAGGGCGAATAGACACGCTTGTCGATGACCTGCGCAGGCGGCGCGAAGCCGGCAAGCTCCGGAAGGAGCTCGATCATCTCGGGGCCGATAACTTGCTGCGTCACCGACGACCAGTGCTCGTAGTAGCGCCGCCATGTGCCGACCCCGTCACCGGCATGCTCGGCCGGCACGAAGCGCGTGAAGATCGTCGCGCTAGGACGCTTCTCGACAATGCGCCTGACATTCGGAAGCACCCGCTTCATCCATGGCGTCGCCCAGGGCGAGCCGTCGCCGAACAGGCGCTGCATATCGATACAAAGATGGACGCAGCCTGCGTCGAGAGGTCCGAAGGGAAGGCCGTCGGCCGACATGGAGCGAGCCCCGCAAGGAAGTTTCGTCGGTATTGAATTCGCGAGCGGCTCGTGCGTTCCAGAAACTCGTCTCGCGAACCAACTTCAACGGAAGGATCGTCGAGCGCTACAGCCCCCGGGCTTGGCCCGTGTTCCCGGGTATTGGTACGTCAGGAACCTTTGGCCGACGGCGGAATTCTTCGGAGATCAAAGTTGCCTTGAGCTCACTGAAGGGAGAATTCCATGGGACGCGGTATCCTGCTTTGGCTCCTTGGGGTCCCTATCCCGATCATCATTCTGCTCCTTCTGTTCTGGCGCTAGGGAGGAAGCAATGCCACACGCCGTTTCCGAACGCGGGGTTATCGGCGCCGCCGCGCCTGAGGAGTCTTCAAGAAGCGCTATCAGCTGGGGCGCAGTAATCGCCGGCGGTGTCGCGGCAGCGGCCGCAACACTGGTGCTGATGCTGGTCGGCTCGGGGCTCGGCCTGACCATGGTCTCGCCGTTCTCCAATCAGAGTGCTTCACTCACCACACTCACCGTTTCGACCGCGATTTGGCTGATCATCGTGCAATGGGCCTCGGCCGCGCTCGGCGGCTATCTCGCCGCCCGGTTGCGGGCCAAATGGGTCAATGTGCATACTGACGAGGTCTTTTTCCGGGACACTGCGCATGGCTTCCTCGCGTGGGCGCTGGCAACGCTGCTCGTCGCGGGCCTGCTCGGCTCCACGATTACCTCGATGCTGGGCACCGGCGTTCAGGCGGCCTCCAATGTGGCGGCGGGTGCCGCGATGGGCGGGGCCTCGGCAGCCGCGAACGGCAACGGCAACCAGACGTCGTACTTCGTCGATGCCCTGTTGAGGCCCGCCGATCCGACGAAACCGGTCGAAGGCGGCGGACAGGCAGCGGCTGAGGTATCACGCATCCTGGTCGCTTCCGCAGCATCCGGTCAGATGCAAGCCGACGACCGCGCCTATCTGGATCGGCTGGTCGCCGCCCGCGCCGGGCTTTCGCCGGCCGACGCCAAGGCTCGCGTCGACGCCGTGCTGCAGCGCGTGAACGCCGCTGCACAGCAGGCCAAGGAGGCGGCGGAGACGGCGCGCAAAGCCGGCGCCACATTCGCGCTCGTCGGCGCGCTGTCGCTCGTTATCGGCGCCTTCATCGCCAGCGTTTCGGCAGCGCTCGGCGGCCGGCTGCGCGATGAGAACGAAGGTGCGTTGATGGCATCCTGAGCGCCGGCGGAAACAGCGCGTCGGCGGCGCCAATCGAGGAACCCTGAGCTACAACAGTCGTTAACACTTCGTGATCTGCATATATGAACTGGACCGCCGATGCAGACCGAGCCGCTACGCGACGAACTGGAAGAAATGCGCCAACGCATTCGACTGTTGCGAGCTGAAATCGCCGATCTCAGCATTCCTGAATTGACTGACCTGGATAGCTTGCTTTCGGTTGCCGAGGCCGAGATCGAACGGGCGATGCCCCGTCCCGAGCGGCCTCCCCGCCGTTAGGGCGGCACGATCCTTTCGGATCGCCGCACCGCTCCCCAGGCTTGTCTGCCCACCCGATTTGTCCGAAAACCGCTAGGTCCTTCTCGGTCCGAGGCGCGAACTTGGAAGCGCATCGCCTCAATCACCCAAGCCTGCGTTGAAAGTCGCGGCCCGCATGCCTCCCGCCCCGAGCGGGTCGCGACGCGTAAGAGTTCGCAACGCCAGCCATTCAGGGCAGCATGCCGCCGCTTGAGGCGCACAGGTGGACCGGAACCTCCTGGGTGCCGAGCCGCTTTCCTTGTTGAGAAAGGAGGCCAGCCATGGTCGACGACAAGACGAAGAAGGGCAAGCGCGACCGCGACCGCGTCGCTGCCGGCGAGGAGTATGAAGTAAGATATCTCATGAAGAAGACCGGGATAACCGAAAGCCAGGCGCTGGCGCTGATCCACCGGTTCGGCAACGATCGCCAGACGCTCGAACGGGAGGCCAGGAAGCTGACGGGATGATGGATATTGGCATTCGGCTGGGCTTGACTATTTATGAGCTACGGCTAGAAGCAGGCTCATCCGATGGCCATATGGTGCCGGCCGCCCGGCATCCAACGCTGCGGCCCTGTTGGGGAATAGGTTAACGGTAGACCCGCGGACTCTGACTCCGTTAGTCCTGGTTCGAATCCAGGTTCCCCAGCCAAACCGGATGCCCTGTGGATAACTTGGCTCCACGAGCTTCCTTCATCGCTGCAGCTGCGGTTGCTTCTGCAAGTAAATCAAAGGGTTGTCTAAAGGACACACGAATCTCACCTCGGTGCCATTCGGAGTTCGACAGCACCAGATTCAGAAGTCTTTTTTTCTCGTGTGGAGCCTGCCGGGCGAATAGCTGGCGAGCGTTGCGGGCTAGCTCCAGAAGCCGCACACCATCCTCCATGTATGATTCCTCCGCCTCGCTGTGGCGCTCGATCTCACGTAACAGTCGGGTCTGCTCTACCCGCCACTGCGCCGACATGCGGTCATAGAAGGCGTTGTCGATCCGTCCGTCGAGCTTGTCCAGGTACATGGCATCCAGGCGCTGTTCGAGACGCTTGTACTTGAAGCCGCGCGGCAGCGATACCGCCACAGGAAAGCGGCCCATGACGCGGCCATCGATGCTTCAACGCGGACCAACGCGCTTGGAACTGGATCGCCGCATCCCACGAGGCGAGCCTGCCATTTTACGCCACTGATAGTGACGTCAATTGACAGGACCTAAATTTCGTGACACTTCGAGTGCCATGATTTTGAGAAGGTCACGCATGACGGACACACGCAGCTACAACAGCCCGCTCCGGGAACAGAAAGCGAGAGAGACCCGAGAAGCGATCTTGAACGCTCTCTATCGGCTAATGAGCGCTTCGAGCATGCCGGACGAGATCACCATGGAGGCGATCGCAACCGAAGCCGGCGTGCAGCGGCGCACGGTATTCCGTCACTTCCCCACCAAGGATGACCTCCTGACCGCCTTCTGGCCTTGGTTGAACGAATTGATGGGCGCGTCCATCGCACCGGAAGATGTCGGAGACATCGTCAACGGGCCGCAGCAAGCCTTTCCGCGTTTCGATGCGCATGAGGCGGCCATCCGCGCTTCACTGCACTCGCGCACCGGGCGCGACATGCGCACCGGCATGGTCGCCAGCCGGCGCCTGCGCTTTGCTGGGGCGCTCGCCCCCGTCCTTTCCGACCTATCGCCAGCTGAGGTCCGGAGGGTCGAGGCGCTGGCGCACCTGCTCTACTCGGCCTCCGCCTGGGAGGTTCTGAAGGATTATGGCGGTCTCACCGGCGCCCAAGCCGGAGAGGCCGCCTCTTGGGCGCTCAATACGATCCTGTCCGCGGTCGCTTCGGGTTCATTGCCGCGGACATAATGTCAAGACAAGGAGAATGGCCATGAGCATACACGTTACCACCATGCAACAAGGCGAGACGCGCTGGGTCGTCGGCGACCGCATACGCTTTCTGGGCGGTCTTGCGGGATCGAACCTCGAAGTTCTCGAGGTGGAGATACCACCGGGTTCCGGCACACCGCCGCACAGCCACGCCTCGCCGGAACTGTTCTATGTGATCGACGGCGAGGTCACGATCCGGCACTTCGCTGCCGGCAAGCCGCCGACGGCAGTCTCGGCTGGAGCGGGAACTTCGGTGCGCATCGACGGCCACGCGCCGCACAACTACGCAAACGAGAGCGGCAAGCCTGCGCGCATGCTGGTGCTTATCGAGCCATCGATGACCGCCTTCTTTCGGGAGATCGGAACGGCCGAGCCCCAGGCTACGCCGGATTTCGCCCGCATCGGCGCGGCCATGCGGCGCCATGGCATAGAAGCCCTTCAAATGGCCTCCTGACGCACTGGCCGCTCTCACTTCCTTTTCAGTGGGAATAGAGCACAACTTCGCTAAGCAGCTACCCTAGGCTGCTCGAAAGGCGTCCCGCCGCCCCGGCGGGACGGCCTTTTCTGCAAGCCACGGCCGCGCTCCGGGAACACTGAGAGAGAGGTCGACCGGTTTGGGGCCGATGCGGACCTACTCGCCGCCAGTTACGCGCTCACAAGTCTCATAATGGTATCGATATTAAACTCTAAGCGCTCATTGAGGGCGCCTTTGTCCATCAGGTCGCGTTCGAAAATAATCGAACCTGTGAAGCGATTTGTCAGATAATAATATCCGATCGCGGCAATCGTAATATTCAATTGCACAGGGTCGATCCCCGCGCGAAAATCCCCGCTACTGACGCCCCTATCGAGTATGCTTGAGACCATGGCAACGAATTTACGGCTCGCAGCCTTTATCAATTCAGACTTCTTCACATGCTTTGCTCTGTGGAGATTCTCACTGTTTACGAGGGTAATAAACTCTGGATTTTTCAAGTAATATTGCCACGTGAAGCGGACGAGGCTCTCAAGAGCCTCCTTGGGCTCCAAGTCATCGAGATGGAGTTTCTGTTCGGCCGTTCGAATGTCGAGATACGCATTTTCAATGACGGTTTGAAAAAGATTATCCTTACTGCCGAAATAGTGATAAATCATGCGCTTGTTGGCTTTTGCCTTCGCCGCGATGACGTCAACGCGTGCACCGCCGAGGCCATTCTTGGCGAAATCGCTCTTTGCCGCCTCCAATATGCGAAGCTTGGTTGCTTCAGCGTCCCGCAGTCGTCTCTTCTTAGCGCCATTCTTTGATTTTTCGGGCGTGGCGTCCACTTCGGCCGCTCCTTTGATTGCCGGTTCCGCTCGCAGGCGGCGGTGCTGATGTCGCTGAAAGTCAGTTCAATTGGACGAGAAGTCAACAGGCCATCGCTCGCGCGGCTGCTTGACTCGCACATCGTTAGAAAGTAACTAGATGGTGCATTAGGCGACCGGGAGGGCGAATTGGACCGCCAGGCATCTCGATTGCCCGATAGAGGCCCGCGACCCCTGCGGGCCGTTGCCAAATGGGAGGTAGCATGTCGACTTTCATCAAGGATTTCATCGAGCGCGAGACCATCAACCGGCGTAACTTCCTTCTCGCCACGGCTGCGGGCATAGGAGCGATGGCGGCGCCGTCCGCCTTCGGTGGCGGCACCGCCCGCGCGGCCCTCACTGACCCCGCGATCGCCTGGTCCTACCGCGACCGCGCTTCGGCTTATTGGAATTCGATCGTGTCGGGCGGCGAGGCGTTCGTGGAATCTCTTGGCAAGCCGAAGGATTCCCTTGTTTCGCTGATCAATGAGGGCTCCTCCGAAAAGTCGCTGGCCGACATCAAGGCCTTCCTGGCCAAGACCGGTGGCAAATGCGCAATCGCCTGCGACGCCAACGACAGCCCGAACGCCCGCCCGGTGGTCGAGGCGGTGCGGGATGCCGGAGCCTATATTTCCACCATCTGGAACAAGACCGACGACCTGCACCCGTGGGACATCGGCGACAACTACGTCTCGCACATGACCTGGTCGGACGAAAAGCCGGCCGAGCAGACGGCGCGCATCCTGTTCGAGGCCATGGGGGGCAAGGGCGGCGTCGTGCATCTGGGAGGCATTGCCGCCAACAATCCGGCGATCGAGCGTTTGAACGGATTGAAGAACGCGCTGAAGGAGTTTCCCAACATCGAGCTTCTCGATGCCCAACCGGCAGATTGGGACACAACCAAGGGCACGGAGCTGATGGCGTCTTTCCTGACCCGTTTTGGCGACAAGATCACCGGCGTCCACTGCGCGAACGACAACATCGCCTATGGCGTGATCGAGGCCCTGCGCGCCGAAGGCATCGAGGACATGCCGATTGTCGCCTATGACGGCAACCCCGAGGCCGTGAAGCTGGTGATGGATGGGAGGCTCCTGGCGACCGTCTTCACCAATCCGCACTGGGGCGGCGGCATCACCGCAGCGCTCGCCTATTATGCCGCGACCGGCGCCTTCAAGCCCTCCGAGGAGCCGAAAGAGCATCGCGAATTCTACGGCCCGACGATCCTCATCACGAAGAAGGACGCCGCGGACTTCAAGGCCAAATATCTCGATTCCGTTCCCGCCTATAACTGGAAGGATTTCTGGGGGCCGAGCAACGGGCAGATCAAGTACAAGTGATACGAAGCTCGATCGGGCGGCCCGGAAACGGGTCGCCCTCCTCTACGACGGCACGCTTGGACGGGAGGCCGAAGTTGCCACGCATCTTCACGCGGGAGAACGCGATCCGCTGGGCACCCTTTCTGGTGCTTCTCGCGCTCGTAGTGCTGTTCACGGCTCTAAACCCTTCGTTCCTGTCACAGCGCAACTTCGCGCGCATCGCGATCGCGGCGGCGCCCGCGCTCATGGTGGCGGTCGGCGTGACCTTCATCATCGTGATGGGCTCCATCGACCTCTCCATGGAGGGTGCCGTTTCCCTGACGGCTGTCCTGTTCTGCTTTGTGATGCTGGCGCTCGGCGGAACGCTCGCGTCGGGTGGCTGGATCGCAATCCCGGTCATTCTCGCCGTCGGGGCCGCGATCGGCCTGGTAAACGGTCTCATTCACGTCAAGCTGAAGATACCATCCTTCATGGCGAGCCTCGCGCTCGGGTTCGTCGGCACCGGCGCCGCGATTCTCCTGACCGGCGGCGACATCGTCAAATTCAACGATCCGACGTTCCGCGCCCTGCTGACGTGGCGTATTCTCGGATTTCCGCTGATGGTCTATGTCGCGGGCCTGTGCCTCGCCCTTGCCTGGCTCATCCAGGCCCATACCCGCCTCGGGCGCTATTTCTACGCGGTTGGCGGCGGCGAGGACCTTGCCCATGCCTCGGGCGTGCAGGTGCAGCGGGTGCGGATGGCCGGGTTTGCGCTTGCCGGCTTCTTTTATGCCATAGCCGCGATCCTGCAGGTGGCGAAGCTCGGCCAGGCGGAATCGGTCACCGGATCCAACTTCATGTTCATGTCGATCACCTCGGTCGTGGTCGGCGGCGTGGCGCTCTGGGGCGGCATCGGTGGGGTATGGAACACCCTCGTCGGCGTCCTCATCGTCGCCGTGATCAACAACGGCATGGTGGTCATCGGCCTGCCCGACTTCCTGCAAGCCGCCGTCCTTGGGCTGCTCGTCATTATCGCTGTCATCCTGTCGACGGACCGGCGCTCGGTCGCATTCGTCAAGTGAGGGCGCCATGTATGAACTGAGAGCGGTCGAAAAGAAGTTTCCGGGCGTCAAGGCGCTCAAGTCCGTCGACTTCTCCATCAGCCGCGGCGAGATCGTCGGGCTGGTGGGCGAGAATGGCGCCGGCAAATCCACGCTCATGAAGGTGATTTACGGAGCCTACCAGCCCGATGGCGGCGAAATCCTTATCGACGGCAAGCCGGTGCGGTTCAGCGGCCCCCGCGATGCGATGGAAAGGGGCATCGGCATGGTGTTCCAGGAGCAATCGCTGATCACCAACCTGTCTGTGATGGAGAACATCTTCCTGGGCTATGAAGACCAGTTTTCGCGTTTTGGCGTGGTCAACTGGAAGGCGATGGCCAAAGCCGCCAGGAAGCAGCTCGCCAAGGTCAAGCTCGACATCGATCCGCGCACGGTCACCTCAAGTCTTTCCTTCGCGCAGCGCCAGCTTTTGGAATTGGCCAAGGTGCTGACCCTGGAGGAACGGGTACAGGGCCATCTCGTCGTCCTGCTCGACGAGCCGACCTCGGTGCTGGCGGAGGAAGAGGTGAAGCTGTTGTTCAAGCTCGTGCGGGAGCTGACGACGCGCGCATCGTTCATCTTCGTGTCCCATCGCATGGATGAGGTAATGGAGCTCTCCGACCGCATCTATGTGATGAAGGATGGTCACGTGGTCGACGTCGTCTCGCGCGGCGCGGCGACACCGGAGGCGATTCAGCACAAGATGGTCGGACGCCATGTCGACAGGGAATATTACCGGGAACAGAAGCAAAGGCCCTACGACCCGACGAAGCCGCTGGTCGAGCTGTCGGATGTCAGCCTGCCCGGGCGGGTCCGCGACATCTCGCTTACGTTGCATGCCGGCGAAGTGCTGTGTCTGGTCGGCACCGAGGGTTCCGGTCGCGAAGCGATCCTGCGAACCATATACGGCATGTACGCGCCAACCAAAGGCGTCTTGAAAATCAAGGGCAAGACGGTTTCCAGGCTGACCACCCAAGACGCAGTGGAGCGCGGCGTCGGCTATGTACCGCGCGAGCGCAAGATCGAGGGCATCGTCACCGGCATGAACGTCTACGAGAACATGACGCTCTCGCAGATGCCGCGTTACGCGCGGATGGGCTGGCTCGACGTTGCGAATGAGCGGGCGCTTGCCAGGAAATGGATCGGCAAGCTCGCCATCAAGGCAAGCTCCGAATATGCCGATTGCGGCAATCTCTCCGGCGGCAACCAGCAAAAGGTAGTGCTGGCCAAATGGCGGTCGGGCGGCTCCGACATCATGCTGCTCGATCATCCGACTCGCGGTCTGGACATCGGCGCCAAGGAGGATGTGTACGACATGATCAGGGAGATGTGCGACGACGGGGTCGGCGTCGTCCTGGTCGCCGACACGCTTGAAGAGGCGATCGGCCTCTCCCACACCATCGTCGTCATAAAGGACGGCGAGATTCAGAAGCGCTTCGACTGCGTGCCCGGATCCAAGCCGACGCTTTACGACCTTCTGCATTACATGATCTGAGAAACCTTCATGGACATCCAGCGCCTCAAGCCGCACTTGCCCTGGATCACCCTGTTGATCCTGGTCGCGATCGTCGGCACCGCCGATCCCAGCTTCCTGAAGCCAGCCAACCTGCTGAGCCTTGCCGGCGACATCGTGCCGCTGTTCATAATGGCGCTGGGCTTGACCTTCGCCATCTACATTGGCGGCATCGACCTGTCGGCACAGTCGATGGCGAACATGATCACCGTCGTCGCCTCGGTCTATCTGGCGCCGCTGGGGATCTGGGTCGCGGCGCTCTGCATTCTTGCCGGGCTCACGCTGGGAACGATTTCCGGCTACCTGACCACCCGCATGTACGTCCCCTCCTTCATCTCCACGCTGGCCGTCGGCGGCGTCTGCTTTTCGGTGGCGCAATGGCTGTCCGGCAACCGCGCTCTCAACATGGATGCCACCCAGCGCAATGAGACGTTTGGCTGGATGATCGGTCGAACCGGCATCGTACCGCACGAGCTCTTTATCGCGCTGGGCCTGCTGGCGATCTGCCTGATCCTAGAACGGCGCACGATTCTCGGCCGGGCGCTGAAGGCCGTGGGCGCCGGCGAACTGGCCGCGGCCGCGTCCGGCCTCAACGTTGCCCGCTACAAGATCCTCGCCTTTGCCATATCCGGAGCGCTGGCCGCGGTGGCCGGACTGCTTTTTTCCGTCAAGCTGTCGGGCGGCGCTCCGACGATTGCCAACGGTTTCCTGTTGCCCGCCATCGTCGCGGTGCTTGTCGGCGGAACGCCGCTGACGGGCGGCGTCGGCGGTGTGCTCAACACCGCGATCGGAACGCTGATCGTCGCGGTCATCCGCGCCTCGATGCTCTACTTCGGCATCGCGGCGACGCAGCAGCAAATGGTCTTCGGTCTGGTGTTGATCGTCGCGATCGCCTTGACCATCGACCGCTCCAAGCTCCGTACTGTGAAGTGAGACGCGCCATGGCAACAATGCGCGCCGCCGTTCTGGCCGCTCCGCACCGTTTCGATCTGCGCGAGGTGGCCATTCCGCAGGTCGGCCTCGACGACGCCTTGATCCGCGTCTCGCGGACCGGCATATGCGGCACCGACATCCATATCTTCAACGGTCACTACGCCGCCGACCGACTGCCGCTGGTACCTGGCCACGAGTTTGCCGGGACCGTCGCCGCGACGGGCGCGCATGTGAAGCACATCAAGCCCGGCATGACCTGTGTCGCGGATGTCAATATCGGTTGTGGTGAATGCTATTGGTGCCGCCGCAACGAGATCCTGAACTGCCCGTCCATGACGCAGGTGGGCATCGGACGCGACGGCGCATTCGCGGAATATGTGTGCGTGCCGGCCCGGCTTGTCATAGCGGCTCCGGACAATGTGCCGGCTGAGGTGCTTGCCCTTACCGAGCCAGTCTCTTGCGTGGTGCGCGCCGCGCGCAAGGCACGCGCAACCTTCGGCCAATCCGTCGTCATTCTCGGCGCTGGGCCGATCGGTAACCTTCACGTCCAGATGATGCGCCTCTGCGGCGCCGCGCCAATCATCGTCGCCGACCTGTCCAAGGAGCGCTGTCGCCTTGCCCTTGAGGTAGGTGCGGATGCAGCGGTTGCCGATCCTGCCCGGCTGAAGGCAGAGGTTCTGGCCAGGACCGGCGGACGCGGGGCGGACCTGGTGATAGAGAGCGTCGGCTCGCCGCGGCTTTATGAGCTCGCATTTCAACTCATCCGCAAAGGCGGCCATGTCGCCTTCTTCGGTCTCACGGGGCCGCAGGATACGGTGCCGGTCGAAATCCTGCGCACGATCCTCGAGGAGAACAGTGTCAAGGGCTCTGTCGCCGGCATGGGGGAGGATATGCATGATGCGCTGACGCTGCTGTCGCACGGGCGCTTTCGCACCGCGGCATTTACGCGCTCGATCTTCCCCCTCGAACAGATCCAGCAGGCCTTCGAGACCCTGGCAGAGCGGCCTAAAGATCTGAAGACGCAGATCGTATTGAACTGAGAAACAGCCGGCGCGCCTCCCTGGGATGGCGGGCGCAAATGGCTGGCGCACCGCTAGAAACGGAGGCATCCATGCTTGATCTCACTGACCGCTTGACCCTGCCGGACGAACCTCGCGAATTCGGGTTCTGGTCGGATGGATCGTGGCGCAAGGGCCGTGCGATGTTCGAGCGTCGATCCCCAGGCCACGGCGTGTCGGTGACGCTTACCCCCAAATGCACGGTGGACGACCTAAATGCTGCCGTGACCGCAGCGCGTCGCGCACTTGAGGACCGCCGGTGGGCGGGATTGCCCGGAGCTGACCGGGCGGGTGTGCTGCTGAGGACTGCAGAGATTCTGCGCCGCCGTCGCGACGAGATCGCCTATTGGGAAGTCCTTGAAAATGGCAAGCCTATTTCGCAGGCGCGTGGCGAAATCGACCACTGCATTGCCTGCTTCGAGGTCGGGGCCGGCGCCGCGAGGCTATTGCACGGCGACAGCTTCAACAGTCTCGGCGACAGCCTCTTCGGCATGGTGCTGCGTGAGCCGGTCGGCGTGGTCGGGCTCATCACGCCCTGGAATTTCCCCTTCCTGATATTGTGCGAACGCATTCCCTTCATCCTCGCCAGCGGATGCACCGTTGTCGTCAAACCTTCGGAGGTCACGTCCGCAACCACGCTGCTGCTTGGCGAGATCCTTTCCGAAGCCGGTGCGCCGGACGGCGTCTATAACGTTGTCACCGGCTCGGGCCGGACGATTGGCCAGGCTCTGACAGAGCATCCCGACGTCGACATGCTGTCTTTCACCGGATCGACATCAGTCGGGCGCTCATGTGTCCATGCGGCCGCCGACTCGAACTTCAAGAAACTCGGCCTGGAACTGGGCGGCAAAAATCCGATCATCGTCTTTGCGGACAGCGACCTCGAGGACGCAGCCGACGGCGCGGCTTTCGGCATAAGTTTCAACACGGGCCAGTGCTGCGTGTCGTCGAGCCGCGTCATCGTCGAGCGCTCGGTCGCTCGCGAGTTCGAGGAAATTCTCGCCGCCAAGATGGCTAAGATTGTCGTCGGCGATCCGCTCCAGACGAAGACGCAGGTCGGCGCCATCACGACGGAGGCGCAGAACTCAACCATCCTCAACTATATCGACAAGGGCAAGGCCGAGGGGGCAACTCTTGTCACCGGCGGTGAGACCCTGGACCTCGGCGGCGGCCAGTACATTGTGCCGACGCTGTTTTCTGGTGTCACTCCGGGAATGTCGATTGCACGCGACGAAATCTTCGGGCCCGTCCTGTCATCCTTTCACTTCGACACCGTCGAGGAGGCGATCAATCTTGCCAATGATACCGTGTATGGCCTGGCTGCCAGCGTGTGGACGAAAAACATCGACAAGGCGCTTGTCGTGACGCGGCGCGTGCGGGCCGGCCGGTTCTGGGTGAATACGATCATGGCAGGAGGTCCGGAGATGCCGCTTGGCGGATTCAAGCAGTCCGGGTGGGGACGAGAAGCAGGAATGTACGGGGTGGAAGAATACACACAGGTGAAGTCCGTCCACATCGAAGTCGGCAAGCGCTCGCACTGGATCAAGTGATGATGACAGGTTTCGACTATGTGATCGTCGGGGCCGGCTCGTCGGGCTGTGTGCTTGCCGCGCGCCTCTCCGAGAACCCGGCCGTCAGGGTCTGCATCATCGAGGCCGGCGGCAAGGACAGCCACCCCTACATCCATATGCCCGTTGGCTTCGCAAAAATGACCACCGGGCCGCTCACCTGGGGGTTGGTGACGGCACCGCAGAAGCACGCCAACAACCGCGAGATCCCGTACGCGCAGGCAAAGGTGCTTGGCGGTGGTTCCTCCATCAATGCCGAGGTCTATACGCGTGGGCACGCAAGCGACTACGATCGGTGGGCAAATGAGGAATGCGCGGACGGCTGGGCGTACAACGACGTCCAGAAGTATTTTCTGCGTTCCGAGGGCAACAGCATCCTTTCGGGCAGCCTCCATGGCACTGATGGCCCGCTTGGCGTGTCAAACATACCCGATCCGAATGTGGTTTCGCGCGCATTTGTCCAAAGCTGCCAGGAATACGGGCTGCCGTACAATCCGGACTTCAATGGCGCGATGCAGGAAGGCGCCGGAATCTACCAGACCACGACCCGCAACAACCGCCGTTGCTCGGCCGCCGTGAGCTACCTTAAGCCCGCCCTGGGACGCTCGAACCTCACGCTGATCACCGGGGCGATGGTCCATCGCATCGTCTTCGAAGGTAGACGGGCGGTTGGCGTCGAATATTCGGTTGGCCGCTCGCGGATGTTCGTCAAAGCCGAAAGCGAGGTTCTGGTGACCTCAGGTGCGATCGGCACTCCGAAGCTGATGATGCTGTCCGGCGTCGGTCCCGCCGGCCATCTCCGCCGCCACGGCATCGAAGCGATTCAGGACCTTCCAGGCGTAGGGCAAAACCTTCAGGATCACTTTGGCATCGACATCGTGGCCGAGTTGAAGGGCCATTATTCACTGGACAAATACAACAAACCGCACTGGATGCTTTGGGCCGGCATCCAGTACACGCTGTTCAAGTCCGGACCGATAACATCAAACGTGGTCGAGGGGGGCGCCTTCTGGCACTCGTCTGCAACCCGCCCTGGCTCGGTTCCGGATCTGCAGTTCCATTTCCTGGCGGGAGCTGGCGCGGAGGCGGGCGTCCCGTCGGTCCCGAAAGGTTCGTCGGGCATCACCTTGAACAGCTACGTGCTGCGACCGAAGTCCCGTGGAACCGTAACGCTCCGCTCGCCGGACCCGCGCGACAATCCAATCGTCGATCCCAATTTTCTAGCTGACCCGGACGACCTAAGAGTGTCGGTCGAAGGCATCAAGATCAGCCGGGAGATCTTCAATCAGCCTTCGCTGAGCAAATTTATCAAAAAGCTCTGCTTCCCTGACACAAGCGTGCGCTCGCAATCAGACTACGAAGCCTATGCACGCCGTTACGGCCGCACCTCCTATCACCCGACCTGCACTTGCAAGATGGGAAAGGACACGATGTCGGTGGTGGATCCCCAACTGCGGGTGCATGGGCTCGACGGCATTCGCATATGCGACAGCTCGGTGATGCCCTCTTTGATTGGGTCAAACACCAATGCGGCAACGATCATGATCGGCGAGCATGCCTCGGACCTCATCCGCGGTAACCGCTAGAGGTGACAATCGAGTCTATTGGGGCCGCGCCAAGGCCAGCCGATGTCCTCATACCTTATGCGTCAAAATCCGGCGCATAAGGTATGAGGCGCTTGCCCACGATGCGGTAGCCGGTGGCATTGAGAGCGTCTATCTTCGCCATGTCGACGGAAGACAGGGTGAAGTCCATCACATCGAAGTTCGCCCTGATGTTTTCGGGCCTTGTCGACATGGTATTGATCGCGAGGCCCTTCTGCAGAATCCAGCGCAGCACCACCTGCGCAGCCGACTTGCCGTAAGCGGCGCCGATTTCGCCAAAAAGCGGATACTTGAAGACCTCGCCACGCGCCACAGAGCAGTAGGAGGAAAGCGGGATGCCGGTCTCGTTTGCCGCTCGCAACAGCCTGCCTTGGTCCAGAAGCGGGTGGAATTCTACCTGGTTCGTGACGAGCGGCAAGCCGACGATGTGCTTTGCCTGCTCCATCATTGCCGCGGTGTAGTTCGAGATGCCGATATTGCTGGCGAGGCCGCGATCATATGCCTGACGCAGCAACTCCAGAGACAGTCTGATATCGCCCCCTGGAGTGGGCCAGTGGAGCAGCAGGACATCGACCCGATCCAGCTTCAAATTCCGCAGGGATTGCTCCACGGACGGCATGAAACGCTCCTCGGTGAAATTCTCGACCGTTACCTTCGTTGTGACGCAGAGCTCGTCACGGGAAACACCGCTCTTCGCCAAGGCCGTGCCGGTGTCGGCTTCATTGCCATAAGCCTGAGCCGTATCGAAGGCGCGGTATCCCGTTTCGATTGCTGCCGCAATCGCATTGCGGAGCGCATCGCCTTTGAGCGGAAAGGTTCCGAACACTCTCTGGTTCGTCTTCTGGAAAATGACGTTCATCGAAATCCTCCCACGCGTTATCGCCACCCCTGAGCTTGCCTTGAAAGTCGCAGGCGGCTATATCATCGATATAACTGTTTAGTTACTTAATGCCAAGCTTTGTGGAGAAGAAACGTGAGCAAGGTCAGATCCGCAGCGGAGGCTGTCGCCCAGATTCGCGACGGAGCGACTGTCGCGGTCAATTCTTCGTCCGGTCTGCTTTGTCCGGACGCTGTGCTTGAAGCGCTCGGCAAACGCTTCGCGCTGGAGGGAGCGCCTCGCAACATCACCACCATCCATCCGATCGCCGCCGGCGACATGTTCGGCACCAAGGGGGTCGATCACATCGCCCTACCGGGCTTGCTCAGCCGCATCATCGGCGGCTCGTATCCATCGGGGCCGACCAATGCCGAGCCGCCGCTGATCTGGCAACGTATCCTTGCCGAGGACGTGGCAGCCTGGAACTTCCCTTCCGGGGTCGTGTTCGACATGCTGCGCGAGGGCGCGGCGCACCGTCCGGGCGTGCTGACCAAGGTCGGCATGGACACCTTTGTCGATCCGGCGCTTGAGGGCGGAGCCATGAACGCCGCGGCGCGGAAATCGCCGATCGTGCAGCGCGTGGAATTCAACGGCGAGGCGTGGTTGCACTTCCCTGCCCTCAAGCCGGACGTGGCGATCATCCGCGCGACCACGGCGGACGAGAATGGAAACCTCACTTTCGAGCAGGAGGGGGCGACCCTCGGCGGGATGGAGATGGCGCTCGCGGCACGCAACTGCAGCGGCATCGTCATTGCGCAGGTCAAACGCATCGCAGCCCAAGGCACATTGCGACCGCATGATGTGCGGGTCCCCGGCATCCTGGTGGATTTCATCGTCGAGGCGCCAGACCAGCTGCAGACCACTGCGACCGCTTATGATCCTGCAATATCGGGAGAATTGTTTCGGCCGCTCCAAACGTTCCGGACGCCGGAATACAATGTCTCCAAGGTCATCGCACGCCGCGTCGCGCAGGAGCTTCGAGCGGGCTGGGCGGTCAACATCGGCTTCGGCATCTCCGCCAACGTGCCTCGCATCCTAATGGAAGAAGGCCTGCACGGCGCCGTCACCTGGGTGATCGAGCAAGGGCCGGTGGGCGGCGTGCCATTGCTCGACTTCAAGTTCGGCTGCGCCTCGAACGCGGAAGCCTTCGTCGCCTCCCCGCACCTTTTCACCTACTTCCAGGCCGGAGGCTTCGACTGCTCCTTGCTGTCGTTCCTCGAAATAGGCTCCGACGGATCCGTCAACGTCTCGCGTCTCTCCTCGACGCCGCATCGGACCGCCGGCGCCGGCGGCTTCGTGGACATCACCTCGCGAGCGCGTAAGATCGTGTTCTCTGGCAACTTCAATGCCGGCGCGAAGATGCGGCTGGAGAACGGAAAGCTGGTCATCGACAAGGAAGGTAAGGTCGCCAAGATCGTCGCGAAAGTGGACCAGGTCAGCTTCTCGGGGGTTCGCGCACGCGCCCAGGGCCAGGACGTCACCTATGTGACGGAAAGATGCGTCATCCGTCTGGCGACCGACGGCCTGGTCGTCACCGAAATAGCGCCCGGACTGGACCTTGAGCGCGACGTCCTGCAACAGGCGACATCACCCCTCTCGGTCTCACCCCAACTGAAGGTGATGGACGAGGCACTGTTCCAGGACAAACCATTGGGCCTTCGGCTGTGAGCGACCCGCGCCTGGATCTGAGCATCGACGGACCGGTCGCGCGGCTGACCATCCGCAGGCCTGAGAAGCTCAACGCGCTTGACGCGGCGATGGTCGATGCGCTCGTCCCGCTGTGCAGGGCGGTGGAGCGCTCCGCGGCGAAGGTTCTGATCGTGACCGGCGAAGGCGGCAGGTCATTCTGCGCGGGCGGCGATGTTGACGCCTGGAGCGCACTCGACCCGGCGGAGTTCGCGCGCCACTGGATCCGCGACGGTCATGCCGGCTTCGACGCTCTCGCCAGACTCTCGCAGCCGGTCATTGCCGTCCTCAACGGTCATTGCCTCGGCGGAGGCTTGGAGCTGGCTGCCTGCGCCGACTATCGGATCGCGGAAAGCCACGCCCGCATCGGCCTGCCTGAAACCAGCCTCGGGATCATCCCCGGGTGGTCAGGAACCCAGCGCGCGGCCCGTCGTTTCGGCCCGCAGCTTATCCGGCGCATGTCGATCTTCGGTGAGGTCTATTCCGCCGGCGAGGCCCTGAGACTGTCGCTTGTCGATAAGGTCGTCGACAAGGGGCGCGGGATGTCCGCGGCCGAGGACCTTGCGGCGGTCGTTGCAGGCAGGTCCGCTACCGCCGTCGAGCTCGCCAAGATGCTCATCAATGCCGTTGAAGGCGAAGAGCGTGAGCGCGTGCTGGACGCCCTTGCCGGACGTATTGCAGCCAGCAGCGAGGATCTTCGGTCCGGTCTCGAATCCTTCCATAAGAAAAGCCGGCGGCCGAGAGACTAGACAAGTCTCGGGGCGATCTGAGCGCGGTAGAAGTCTGGTTCGAAGGTAGCGGCGGACCACACAACGATCTTCTACCTGGGTTGTCCCGTGTCCAGCCTCTGTTTTCAACAAACGGATCGGAAACGCTCCACGCAGGCGTCCAGCACCTCTCCGGGATCGCGCCTCCACCAGTTCTGCGCTGAGAACACCTCCACCTCGCACGGCCCGTCATAGCCGGCCGCTTCCACCGCAGCGCGGATCGCCTTCAGGTCGGCCACACCATCTCCCATCATGCCGCGGTCGAGCAGAACGTCGCGTGTCTGTGCCAGCCAGTCGCAAAGATGATAGCCGAAAATGCGCCCCGGCCCGGCCCGCAGCAATTCGTCGGCCAGCGTGCGATCCCACCAGACGTGATACACATCGACCGCGACGCCCACATTGGGCGCATCGATGGCGACGCAAAGATCGACCGCGTCCAGCATCGTCACCAGGCAGGACCGGTCGCCCCCATAAACCGGATGCAGCGGCTCGAGAGCCAGGCGAACGTTTCTGGCCGCCGCGTAGGGCGCCGCTTCGGCGACCCTATCCGCAACCAGCTTGAGGCTTTCGCCGATGCCTTTCGTTCCCGGCTCCACCCCACCGGCGACGACGGTCAGGACAGGCGCGCCGAGGCCCGCGGCCATGTCGATTGCGGCGCGGAAATCGTCCATGATCGCTTTGCGGCCGGGCAGCGCCAGGGGGCCGGTGAGATAAGGCGCGCGGCACAAGCCGACCACATTCAGGCCGGCCGCGCGAACCTGCTCGCCTATCTCGACGGCGCGGCCGCCGATCTCGCGACGCCAGAAGACAATGCCGCGCAGGCCACGCTCAGCGCATGCATCGAGCACACGCTCGATCGACCAGCCTGTGCCGTATCCGTCGAGATTGTGGCCAAGCGTCGCCGTGTTCAGCGCCAGGGCGGAATGATCCTTCGCAAAATCGCGCATAGTGCTAATCAGAGACCGTAAAGGGCAAGCAGCTTGCGCATGCGCCCGGCTGCGAGTTCGGGATCTCCAAGCAGGCCGCATCCGTCGGCCAGCTTGAACACCTCGACGAAATAGGCCAGCGGCCGCATCGACTGCGCGCCTCCGAGCATGATGAAATGATCCTGGAACCCGTTCAGCCAGGCAAGGAAGACGACCCCCGTCTTGTAGTATTGGGTGGGCGCGCGGAAAATCAGTCGCGCGAGCGGCAAGGTCGGATCCAGCGCCGCGTGGAATCCTTGGGTGTCGCCCCGGCCGAGCCGGTCGATGGCGTAGGCTGCAGCCGGTGCCAAAGGATCGAAGATACCAAGAAGGGCGTGCGAGAAACCCTGCTCGTCGCCCGCGATCAGCTCCGGATAATTGAAGTCGTCACCGGTGTACATCTTGACGCCGGCGGGCAGACGGCGGCGCATTGCGATTTCCTTCTCCTTGTCAAGGAGCGAAATCTTGATGCCGTCGATCCTGGCGGTGTCATTCTCGATGATTGCCAATACCGTCTCGAGCGCATCCTCGAAGCGGGCAGCTCCCCAATAACCCTTTAGGGCCGGATCGAACATTTCCCCCAGCCAGTGCAGGATGACTGGGCGGTCGCAGCGCGCGAGCACGTCGCCATAGACCGATACATAGTCGTCCGACGAACGCGCCACGGCCGCCAGCGCCCGGCTGGCCATGACGATCAATCTGCCGCCGACCTTCTGAACGGCCTCGATCTGTTCGAAATAGGCACCGCGGACATCGTCGAGCGTGCGTGCATCGGCAGGTCCGAGCTGATCGGTGCCGGCGCCGTTGAAGACGAGCGCGTCCGGCAGCTCCTTCCTGGTCCTGCTGATCAGCTCCAAGGCCGAAGGCCAGTCGAGACCCATGCCACGCTGCGCGGTGTCCATTGCTTCAGCGATGCCGAGACCGAGCCCGTGAAGGTGGCGCCTGAATGCCATCGTTGCCTTCCAGTCCATGGAGGCGGAGCCGCCGGGATCGCTGGCGCTGAAAGGATCCGCCACGACATGGGCCGCCGACAGAACGGTGCGTGGCGCATCGGGGGACAATCGCGCGGCCGGAATCGTTTTGCCCTGAATCCGGTAGTCGGAAAGTCTGCCCGTGGTATCCGGCAGCTGGATGATCATGGCGTTCTCCCTCTGCGCCGCAGTCAGAACCGCGGCACCAACATGCCCGCATCGACGGCAATGACATGGCCGGTCGTATATGGCAGCTCACCTGTCGCGAGCGTCGCCATGACGCGACCGACATCTTCCGGCTGGCCGAGACGCCGGATCAGTGTCAGCCCCTCCTCGTCGATGCGGCGCCGGTAAGTCTCGCTGACCGCCTTGGTCATGGCCGTTTCGATTAGGCCGGGCCTGATGTCGTAGACAGCAATGTTCTCGCGGCCAAGGCGGACGGCGAAGACCTGGCTGACCATCGCGGATCCGGCCTTCGACACGCAATATTCGGCGCGCGGCTCCGCCACCGCCGTGGCATTGGAGGAAGAGACATTGATCAGGCTGTAGAAGCGACCGTCGTCGCGCTTGCGGGCAACCAGCCGCCTGGCCCAGCGCTGCGACAGGAAGAACTGCGCCTTCGTGTTGATTGCCTGGCAGCGGTCGTAGCTCTCCTCCGTCACGTCGAGCGGGTCGCCGCGCGAGATGACCGACACGCCGGCATTGTTGATCAGCGTCGACAGTGGCCCGATGGCAGCTTCGGCCGCGTCAAGCATACGCTCGTGGCCGTCCAGATCGGCGACGTCGCCCGCAACACGCGCGACCGGAACACCGAGCGCCGCGACAGCAGCTTCGGCGGACTTCAATTCCTCGTCGTCGACCGGACCGTTGAGCGTCACGCCAAATCCGCGCCGGGCGAGCTCCAACGCCGTCGCCAAGCCGATGCCGCGGCTCGATCCGGTCACGAAGGCCGCATGTCGCGACCCGGCCGTCACGCCCGGGCTCCGTGCTTGAGGAGCTCGCGGGCGATGATCATGCGCTGGATCTGGTTGGTACCTTCATAGATCTGCGTGATCTTGGCGTCCCGGTAAAGGCGCTCGACCTCGAAGCCACGGATGTAGCCGGAGCCACCAAAGACCTGTACGGCGTCGGCGGTGCGCGCCACGGCTATGTCTCCCGCGAAACATTTGGCAATCGAGCAGGCTTTGGTTGCGTTTTCCCCCGCATCGATCTTCTCGGCGGCGCTGCGAACGAGCAGGCGAGCCGCCTCGATGTCCTTCGCCATATCGGCAAGCAGCCATTGCACGCCTTGAAAGTCGGCGATGGCCTTGCCGAACTGGCGCCGCTGCTGCGCGTAGTCGACCGCCGCCTCGAGCCCGGCTTGGGCGATGCCGACGGCCAGCGACGCAATGCCCACTCGTCCCTTGTCCAGGACGCTCATCATCATGTGGAATCCGCGCCCTTCTTCCCCGAGCAGGGCTTCGGGGCCCAAAAGCACATCGTTGAAATTGAGCGCGCCGACTTGGCTGGCCCGTTGGCCCATCTTGTGTTCCTTCGGTCCCCGCTCGACGCCTTTGGAGTGCAGGTCGACGATGAAGATCGACATGCCGCGATGGCCCGCATCCTTGTCGGTGCGCGCCAGCACGAAACCGACGTCGGCGACCGGCGCGTTGTGGATCCAGATCTTGCCGCCGGTCAGTCGCCATCCGTCCCCGTCGCGCGTCGCGGTGGTGCGTATTCCGGAAACATCGGTGCCGGCTTCCGGCTCGGTGATGCAGTAGGCGGCCTTCTTCTCGGCGCGCATGGCCGGCCCTAGCCACTGCTGCCGCTGCGCCTCGGTGCCGTGGTGAACAAGCAAGGTGCTGATCAGCTCGACGAGGCCACACTGATCCGCGACGGATGCATAGCCGCGCGACAGCTCTTCCATCACCAGCGCATATGTCAGTGTGTCGAAGCCGGGGCCACCCATGGCCTCCGGGACGCCGATGCCGAACAGGCCGAGCTCGCCCATCTGCTCATATATCTCGCCAGGGAAACGCTCATCCCGATCGAGCGCCTCGGCAACCGGGCGAATGACGTCCTCGGCAAACTGGCGCGCCATCTCGCGCACCTGCAGCTGCGTTTCGCTCAGCGGCACGATCGACCTCCAGATGTAACTATCTAGTTACTCCTATGCCAGAATCGTCGCCGGCGTCAAGCGGTGGACTTCGCATCGCGATGCATTGCCGTTACAAGTGCTTGCGACGTCGCTCGAGCTCAAATAGCAATAACCGGATGGTTACTAATGGAGGATATTATGAAGCCGTCTGATAAGCGCCTATTCGGCCGGTCTGGCCTCAACGTCACGGCCTTCGCGTTCGGAACCGCCCCTATCGGCAATTTCCTTCAGCCCATATACGAGCAGACCGCGGATGCCATGATCCAGACCGCATGGGATGCAGGCATACGCTTCTACGACACCGCGCCGATGTACGGCCACGGCCTTTCGGAACTGCGAACTGGGCATTCGCTTCGGTGGAAGAAGCGCGACGAATTCGTCCTCGCCAGCAAGGTGGGTCGGGTGCTGAAGCCCGCCAGGCGATCGCAGATCGATTTCGCGCCTTGGTCGAACGCCGCGCCGAACACCATGAATTTCGACTACTCCTATGACGGGACGATGCGGTCGTTCGAGGATTCGCTGCAGCGCCTGGCGCTCGAACATATCGACATGCTTTTCATCCACGACATTGATCGGTTCACGCGGGGCGACGAGCAGCCGGAGGTCTTCCGGCAAGCAATGGACGGGTGCTGGGAGGCCTTGGAGAAACTGCGTTCGGAAAGTGTCGTAAAAGCGATCGGCGTCGGTGTCAACGAATGGGAAGTCTGCTACGAAGCCCTGAAGCAGCGCGACTTCGACTGCTTCCTGCTGGCAGGCCGCTACACGCTGCTCGAACAGGAGGCCCTCGATGGTTTCCTGCCGCTCTGTGTCGAACGGGGCGCGGCGGTTCTGGTCGGTGGAGGCTTCAATTCCGGCATTCTGGCGACGGGTGCCGTTCCCGGTGCCAAATACAACTATTCACCGGCGCCAAAACCTATCATGGAGAAAGTGGCAAAGATCGAGGAGGTCTGCCGCGCGCATGGCGTGCCGCTGCCGGCTGCCGCCCTACAGTTCGTCGTAGCGCACCCGGCCATCCCCTCCTTCTGCGCCGGCACCCGCAATGTCCAACAACTTGAGCAGAATCTCTCTTGGTTCAGTTATCCTATCCCTGGCGATTTTTGGGATGAATTGAAAAAGCGCGGACTGCTGCGAGAGGACGCTCCGGTGCCTGCATGAGCGTCGATGCCCAAGGGAAATCGCTTACAGGCTTCGGGTTGAGCTACGAAGGCGTGGAGATCGGCGACCGTTTCGAGACTCCTGACAGAGAGGTGACGGCGGCCGTCATAGACGGTTCGCAGAAATGACCGGTGACCAGTTCGAAATCCATATGAGCGACGAAGCGGCCCTGCGACACGGCTTCCCTGCCCGTGTGGCGCATGGCCTGCTTGTGCTGTCTCTTGTCGATGGACTGAAGAACAATGCCGTCGCCCGGTTTCGGGCGGTGGCCTCGCTCGGCTGGACGTGGCGGTTTTCAGCCCCGGTGCTCGCCGGTGACACCATCAAAGCCGAGGTAACGGTCGCCGACAAGCGGACCACTCGCAATCCGGCCCGTGCGATCCTTTGCCTGCGTTTCGTCGTTCGCAGTCAATCGGGGAAGATCGTCCAGGAAGGCGACAACCAGTTGATGGTATATCGGCGAGATGCGGGTTGAGAGAACTCATCCCGCCTCATCGAGAAGGGCGCCCCGACCTCTGCTTTCAGGGAACTGCAAGGCTGAACTCAATGTCCGACATCGGGCGCAGAGCTGTAGCTCGTGTTGCCTAACCGAACGTCCGCTTGCTTGCTATGCCTGCCCGAATGCGGTCATTCCGCTTCCCACCCAAGTCCGATCTTGCGACACAATAAGACCGTAGCGTGGAGCGGCCATCCGCTCGCCGCGGATCACCGCTCCAGCGTCAGATTTCAGTTCGTTCTGCCAGGAGCAGCGCGTCCTCGATATCGACACCGAGATACCGCACCGTGTTCTCGATCTTGTTGTGCCCGAGCAGATTTTGGATGGCGCGCAGGTTGCCCGTCGCGTTGTAAATCATTGCAGCCTTTGTTCTGCGCAGGGAATGCGTGCCGTAGTCCGATGTTCGAAGTCCAATTGCAGTGACCCATTCGTCGACCAGACGGGCATATTGCCGCATGCTCTTACGGTGTGCACGGTTGATCCGGCTTGGGAACGCGTGGTCATTCACACTGCCACCGCGCCTCTCCAGCCACGTCAGTAGGCTGGCACGCACATCGCTGGTCAGTTCGAATTGTACAGGACGTCCTGTCTTCTGCTGAACACCGTCACCCGCGTTCGTATCTCCGGCCCCGCTACCAAGTCTCCCGTTTTGATCTTGACGAAATCGCAGCCACGAAGCTTGCTGTCGATGGCGAGATCAAAGAGAGCACGATCTCGCCCCCCTCTTCGCGATCTAAGAAGAAGCGGATTGCCCATATCTGCTTCTGCGTCCGGAGCCGTTTCGTTCCGACTGCGTTTCCCGCATTCCAGGCAACGCGGCCGCGAACTGCTGCATGATAGTGTGAATAGCCCATTTTTCTCCTCGGCCTTGATTGACCGAGCGGGAAACGCAAGGAGGCTGAATCCGGCGGGGCCGATTCCGGATAGTCCGGTTTTGAACAGATTGGCCGACACCGACGTGAGATTTGTTTTCGTCGCCGCCAGTGCCAATTGAACATGTTTGTTCTCCTCGCCTATGCCGCCCTGCTTCATGCTCGATTAGAATCTGCCCGGGGGAGGCGCGAGTGGGACTAGGCAACAAGCGCAACGAAAAATGCTGGTGCGGCTCGGGCCGCAAATACAAGTCATGCCACCTTGGTCGGGAGAGCCAGGAGCCGGTTAAGGAATGGGAGGCCGAAAAAGCACTGCGGGAGGAGTTCCGCTGCCGGTATGTTCGGCGCCGTCTGACTGGCACTCGGATTGCAGTGGGCGCATCGTCCGCGCCCACACCGTACCTCGCGCAGGGAGCCTCAACCGGATCGCACGGGATGGGCACGTCTACACGTCTATGCATTTATACCTTCGATCGAAAACCTCAGCCGTAATAACGGCATTCTCGAACCCGTGCTGCTCGGAGTACGCAACGCCTCGACCTTCACAGGGTTCTGCTCGTTCCATGACGATGCGATCTTTGCGCCGGTTGAAAAGGCGCCGTTTACTGCAACGCCAGAGCAGTGCTTCCTGCTAGGCTATCGGGGCATGGCGCGCGAGCGATACACCAAACAAAGCTCGGCGCGCATGTCGCCGTTGCGACGGTTTGCCGATCGCGGGAAGAGGATCGATCGGCAAGTCGAGATCCAGATGCTCAACGAGTTATTTGAATACGGACTGGCCGTGGGACTAAACGACACACTGGCGCAAATGGACGAGTACTCCGCACGTCTGAAATCAGGCGACTACAGCGATGTACGGGCCTATGTCATTGAAACCGTCGGACCGCCCCCTATTATGTGTTCGGCGGGATGGTTGCCGTCCTCTGACTTTGAGGGAACCGAGCTGCAGGATATTGCCCAGAGCAAACGTCTTGCTGCCATGTCGGTCACTTCCATGTGGGGCGGGGAAAAGGGGTTGTGGCGTTCCAGTGGTTAGCTCAGGACGACGCTGTCTGCCGCGCCTTTGTTGATTCCGTCGTACGGCTCAGCGACGACCAGATTGGTCCGGCGCTGTCAGGTTGATGTTTGAGCACTTCGAGAACGTGCACATCGCGCCTGCATGGTGGGAGGCCCTAACCCTCCCGGTGAGAACCTCGCTCATTAACCGCATGGCACGGTCGGCCAACCCGTTTGTGCCGCAACTCGACAAGCCACTGGTCGACGATGGTCTCGCACTGCCCAAGTGGCCGATCGCTGGCCGGTTCACCGTTGGCTATACTCGCTGAGCGAAAGCCCATGGCTTCCAGCTCAGCCGAGCAACTCAGTAATCGGGTCGTGATAGGCGGACTCTAGCTCGGGCATCCAACGGAACGGCTGGTTTCAAGAAATGGCCGTGGCCGCCTGAATGACGGCCCCATTCCGGTCATTCCAGTGGATGCACTCGAATGGCGACTCGTCGCGCGATTGCGCCCGTTGAACACGCTACCCCGACAAGATACCGGCAACCCTAATCGAGTGAAACTGGCCGGGGTGTCCAGTCCATCGTTACCATGCGGCTGCCCGCGTGGCGTGCTGCGGCTGCGGAGGGTGGCATGGGAGAAGAAGCCTAGCTGGAACAGAGGCCACATGGTTGACCAGAACCCTCCCCTAGCCCCGCGAAGTCTGGAGCATTCGAACAGGCCTGTAGGTGTCAGGCTCGGAAAGAGATCTAGCGCTTTTCAATCTCACCATCGACCGTAAGCTTCGAGGTTCCGATCTCGTAACCGTCACCGTCGGAGACATCGCGTCTTCCGGCATTGCTCGCGATCGAGCGGTGATTGTTCAGAGGAAGACGGGGCGACCCGTACAATTCGAGATTACGGAGCAGACACGTCAGTCACTGGCTGATTGGATCGCACACCGGCATCTCAGCGAGAAGGACTACCCCTTCCCGAGTCGTATTCACGCGAAACCGCACATGTCGACGGGCAGTACGGAAGTATCGTCGACAAATGGGTTGCCAGTATCGGGCTCGACCCGAAGCTGTATGGGACGCATTCGATGCGACGCACCAACGCGGCACAGATCTACAAGAAGACCGGCAACACCCGCGCTGTTCAATTGCTCCTCGAGCAAAGGACCGGGGTCTTAGCAATGAGACCTATCCATGCTGGTAGCTCGGGAGACCTTAGGAGCCCTTGACTGTCCTCCCGGAAACAGGGTCAAATGGCGTCACAAACCGCCCAGTCGGCGCGATGTGCTCATACGGCGCCCGTGGCACGAAGCGGCCCCGACCAGGGTGGCCAACAATTTCACCTTCCCAGCAGACGATCTCTCCACGTGAAAGCGTAATTTCCGGCCAGCCAGTGACCTCGACATCTTCATAGACGGTGTAGTCGACCTGATGGTGCAGGTTGGCGTTTCTGATCTTAACCTTGCGGTCCGGGTTCCATATCGCGATGTCCGCGTCGGCGCCCACGGCAATTGCGCCCTTACGTGGATGCAATCCGAACAACCTAGCGGGATTCGTGGCGGAGAGGGCCACAAAATTTGGAAGATCGATGCGTCCGCTGGATACCCCTTCGGAAAAGAGGATCGGCAGGCGCGTCTCAAGTCCGGGCACGCCATTGGGGACGACAGAGAACGGAGCGTCTTCGCCTTCCACCTTTTTCCCGTGCCGATCATCGAACCGATTTGGCGCATGGTCAGACGAAAAGACGCTGAGTGTGCCGTCCCGCAGGAAGCCCCAGAGCGCTTCCTTGTCTGCCTGCGTGCGCGGAGCCGGGCTACACAGAAACTTTGCCCCTTCGAAGCCTGGCTTGTCGAGGTCGTCCGCTGTCAGCATGAGGTATTGGGGGCAAGTTTCGGCGAATACCTTGAGGCCTCTCTGCTGTGCCCGGCGAATTTCCTCGGCTGGTTCCACACCCGAGACGTGAAAGATATGGATTGGCGTGTCCACAAGTTCCGCCAGTGAAATCACGCGATGACAGGCTTCCCGCTCGACGGCGACGGGCTTTGCCCAGGCGTGATACTTCGGCTGTGTCAGGCCGGCCCGTTCCAAAGCTTCGGTCAGGAATGCTATGGCTGCATGGTTTTCGGCATGAATGCAGACCAGGGCCCCGCAGCGCCTCGCGAGCGCGAGCACCTTCAGCGTCTCAGCGTCGTCAAGGACCATATTGTCATAGGTCAGGAAAATCTTGAGGGACCGGTGTCCCTCCTCGATCAGGCCCGGGAGTTCTGCCAACGCGGCGTCCGATGGGTCCGTGATGATCAGATGGAACGAATAGTCGATCATCGCCTGCTCGGCCTTGCGATGGTAATCCCGCAGGCTCGGTGTGATCACACCGCCTTTTTCCTGCATGCAAAAAGGAATGACCGTCGTGGTGCCGCCTGCAGCCGCCGATGCCGTTGCCGATGAGAAGGTGTCAGCATTGCGGACTTTGCCTGCCGGGGGCTCCTCAATGTGACAATGCGTATCAACACCGCCGGGCAAGACGAGCCTGCCGCGAGCGTCGATTTCCTGCCGCGCGACACCGAGATCGCGCCCCAACGCCACGATCAAACCATTGGCAATACCGACGTCGGCCGCGAACACATCGCTCGCTGTCGCCACCGTGCCGCCTCGGATAACCAGATCGAACTCAGTCATTTGGTCCCCTCATGCGAGGTCTAGCCAGCATCCGGCCGGCGTTGGATGCGATAAGACGCTCACGCTTCAACGCACTGAATGCGTCGCGCATGACGCGCATGGCGTGAAAGCACGTCCTGCAGGTCTTTCAGGACCGGCAGGCCATCTTCCACCAGCGGTTTTCCATTGACGACGGTCAGTCCCGCGACGGCCGGGGCACAACGCAGCCACGCCTCGACAGGGTCCGTGTAGGCTCCCGCAAGCGCAACATCGGACATTTGCCAGACCACGAGATCGGCGCATGCGCCAGGCATAAGGTGACCGATCTCGGCGCTCCATCCCAGGCAGGCCGCCCCGCCCATTGTCGCAGCGTCCAGCGCGTCACGCGCCGTCATGGAGCCGGGACCGTTGCGATAGCGTCCCAGAAGCATCGCCGTGCGCGCCTCAAGCCACATCGAGGCATGGTCCGTGGAGGCGGAACCGTCGCAGCCCAGCCCGACATGCATGCCCCGGCGCCGCAGGTCCATCAAATCCGCGGAACCGCCGCCGATCATCATGTTGGAGCAAGGGCACTGGGCAACCCCCACCCCCGCCCGCGCCAGACGCCCGATCTCGGCTTCGCTCGGATAGATGAAATGCGCCACCCAGGAACGCTTGCTCGCCCATCCGACGCGCTCAAAATATTCGACCGGCGTGCAGCCATAGACCTCGGCGCAATAGGTGTCCTCGTCATGATCCTCTGCGAGGTGGGTGTGCAGACGCAGGTCATAGGTGTCGGCGAGGCGGGCCGATTCCGACATGATGCGCTCGCTGACAGAAAACAGCGAACAGGGCGCCAGGGCGAGACGGCTCATCGAGCCGGGCTTCGGATCGTGATAGGCTTCGATCAGGCGCACGCTGTCGGCGAGGATCTCCTCTTCCTTCTGAACGACGGATGCCGGCGGCAGTCCACCATCCTCCACAGAGCGCGTCATTGATCCGCGCGTCGCATAGAACCGGAACCCCACGTCCTTCGCAGCTCGAAACTGCGCGTCGATCAGGTAAGGCTTCGGGTGGACATACATGTGGTCCATGGACGTGGTACAGCCGCCCATGAGCAGTTCCACCATCGCCACATAGGTCGATAGGTAGACGGACTCTTCGTCAATCTTGGCCCACAGCGGATAAAGCCCGCTCAACCACTCGAACAGCGTACCGTTTGTTACCGGCGCATAGGCACGTGTGAGATTCTGGTACATATGATGATGGGCATTGATAAGCCCCGGGGTGAGAAGCCGTCCCCGCGCCGATATGGTCCGCTGGCTCGACGGCTCGTCGCCTGCCTTGCCTACCGAATGCACCCGTCCGTCGGCGATCGCCACCCAACCGCCCGGTATTTCCCAATCCCGACGCAAATAGACATGCGCATCGCGCACGAGCAGTTCAATTGTCATATTTCACCTCCAGTCGATTGCCGACCGGGAGACGCAACGGGCCTCCCGCGCTCTGAGCCCTGTCCCGCGAGGTGCGAACTGCGGATCGTCATCGTTGGAATTGAACGGGCTTTGTCCGCCAAAATGGGCGGTTGTCGCAGATTCCTGTTCGGGAGCCCTCCTAGCGAATATCACGGAAATACGGTTGCCCGAGCGCGGCAGGCGCCGCCATCAGGCGACGGACCTTCTGCCAGGCCAGGACGGGCACAATCATCAGGCCGATGGTTCCCAGATAGGGAAGCATGGACAGGATTGGCGCCGCGATCGGCCAGTTGCGTGCCTGTCCGACAAATCCAAGCGAGGTAATCAGCCCGAAAAGCAGCGCGGCTAAGACGGCCGTCCAGGGCCGGTAACCGGCAAAGATTACGAGCGCCACTGCGATCCAGCCGCGGCCGGCGACGACACCTTCCGACCAGGACGGTACGAAAGCAAGCGTCAGATAGGCTCCGGCGCCGGCTGCAAGTGCCGAGCCGAGCGAGACATACAAGAACCGGATTTGCCGGACCGGTATACCGGTAGCGTCGGCTGCGGCCGGGTTTTCGCCAACGGCCCTGAGGTCGAGTCCCCTGCGGGTACGAAACAGGAGATGATGGATGCAGAACGGCAGGACGAGATAGATCACGTAGACTAGAACGTTCTGGGTGAACAGGCCGCGACCGACAACAGGAAGATCGCTGAGGATCGGGATCGCGATGGGCTCGAAAGTGACCGGTGCCGGGACCCCCGAATAGGCCTTTCCGATCATCGCCGCCACGCCTGTGCCCATCAGGGTCAGAGCCAGACCGCACAAGATCTGGTTCGCGCGGATGATGACGGTCGCCGTGGCGAACACCATGCCAACGATCAACCCGACCAGCATTGCCAGCACGAGCCCGAGCAATGGGCTCGGAATGGCAACGACGGTTGCAATGCCGGTGATGGCGCCAAGCGAGATGAGGCCCTCGACGCCCAGATTCACCACACCGACACGTTGCGACAGGACTTCGCCAAGAGCCGCGAGGGCGAGGACGCCGCCCGCGAGGATGGATGTTTGGATGAGACCAGCTAGCAGATCCATGCCCGGCTCCTAGTTTTCTGTCCGCATCGGACGAACGACCCTGTAGTGTGAGAGTTCGTCCGCGATTGCCGTGAAGAAGAGGATCAGGCCGGTGAGCGCGATCACCGTCGACATGCTGACGCCCTGCGTCTGCAAGGAGATGCCGGACTTCAGGATAACGGCCATCAAGGCCGCACCTAGCAGAACACCGAGGGCAGAGCCGCGCGCCAGCACGGCCACCATGATGCCGACATATCCGAAATTGTTGGAGATGCCGCCCTGCAGGCGATGCGTCGTTCCGGCTAGTTCAAACATTCCGGCCAGACCGGCAATTGCGCCGGACAGGATCATCACCACGATGAGATGACGACGAAAAGGAATGGCGGCGTAGTGCGCCACGCTCGGATTGGAACCCGAGATGCGGACCTCATAACCCCATCGCGTATAGTTGAGCACCACCGCAACCAGAATGGTCAACAACACGGCCAGTGGGAACCCCCAATGGACATCTCCCCAGAAGAGCGGAATTTCGGGCGGCAGGCGCGCCGTCGATGCGAATGAAAGGCCGCTCGGGTCGAGCCACGGCCCCGTCGCCACGTAGTAGACCAGAAGAATGCCGACAAAGTTCAACAGGAGCGTCGTGATAAGCTCGCTGACGTCGGCGTAGGCACGCGCCAAGGTCGGGATCAGGATCCAGATCACGCCGCCGAGTGCCCCCGCAACAACCATCAGGGGGAGCACCAAGACTGCAGGACCGGGGACATAGAGGGCGACACTGGTTGCGGCAAAAGCGCCGGCGCTGAATTGTCCCTCGGCACCGATGTTCCAGGCGCCGACCTTCTGCGCGATGGTAACCGCAAGTCCGGTCAGGATCAGCGGCGTCATGATCAGGCATATGTCCATCAGGCCGAAGCGCGAACCAAAGGTGGACTTCAAAACATGCGCGCCCAGCTTGCCAAGATCTGCCCCGGTCCACGCAAACGCGATGGCCGCGACAAGCAGCGCCAGGATGATTGCAACCAGTCGAGCCGCCAGACCGCCGGCGAAACTTTCGGAGGGCATCCTTTGAACTCGCATGACCATCATCAATTTCCCGCTGCTGACGGTTCGCGGCGCTGTCCGCCCATCATCAGTCCAATCGCCTCGATGTCGACTTCCGCGGCATCGACGACGCCCATGATCTCGCCATGGAACATCACCGCGATGCGATCGGAGAGCTTGATCAGCTCTTCCAGGTCCTCAGAGAAGAACACGATCCCCACTCCGGCGTCCCGCAGTTCCGTGAAGTACCGCAGCATGGCGGTGATCGCGCCAACGTCGAGGCCTCGGCACGGATAGGCAGCCACGAGGACGTTGGAAGCGATGCGCATTTCACGCCGCGCCACCAACCGCTGCTGGTTACCACCCGAAAGGTTCCGGACCGGCATGCCGAAGTCCAGAATCTTGACTGATGCGGCCTCGGCAATCGAGCGCGCCAGGTTCGCCGCGGCCGCTGGCCGATAGACCCAACCGCGCGACAGGGGCGCCTTTCCGTATTCGCGGATCACGACGTTGTCGGTGATGCTGAGCGCTGGCGCCAACCCGCTGTGCAGACGATCTTCCGGGATATGACCGACACCAAATAATGCAAAGGCGTCCGGCCCCGCTGACGACAGATCCTTACCGCCAACCTCGATCGTCCCACCCGCAAGCCGGCGTGTTCCGGTCAGAACCTGGGAGAGCTCCTTCTGGCCGTTTCCGGCTACACCGGCGATCCCGAGCACCTCGCCGGGGCGCACATTGATCGTGACACGCTTCAGGGCCAAGTCACCGGCGTCATCACGCGCCGAAACGTTGAGCAGGGACAGAACCGAATTCGGAGAAATCGGCTTGGCATCTGGGCCGCGCGTACGCATGTTGCCAAGCACGACATCCTGGCCAACCATCAGACGGGCAAGCATGCGCTTATCGCACTCGGAGGTCATTCTGGTGGCGACCTTGCGGCCTCCACGCAGAACGGTCACCCTGTCCGAAATCTCCAGAACTTCATCCAGCTTGTGGCTGATGAAGATGACTGCATTGCCAAGCGCCACGAACTGACGCAGAGCCCTGAACAGTTCGCCCGCTTCAGCCGGCGTCAGAACGGCCGTGGGCTCGTCAAGGATGAGAACCCGCGGATTGCGGGACAGCACCCTGAGGATTTCCACGCGCTGCTGTTCACCGGTGGACAGGTCGCTGATGCGGGCATCGGGCTTGACGGCAAGCTTCAAGGACGCTGCCAGTTCCGTGGTCCTGGCCTCCAGGCTCTGCTTGCTAATTCGCCGGGGCGCCTCTTTCCAGCCGAGGTGGATGTTTTCTGCGACCGTGAAGGCTTTGACCAGCTTGAAATGCTGGTGGACCATGCCGATCCCGGCCGCGATTGCTTCCACTGGCGAGCCGAACGTCTTCGACTGGCCATCGACGAGTATCTCCCCGGAGTCCGGGCGATAGATGCCGGTCAGGACGTTCATCAGCGTGGACTTGCCAGCGCCATTCTCTCCCAGAAGGGCATGTATCTCCCCGGGCACCAGGTCGAAATCGACATCCTGGTTCGCAATCACGCCAGGAAATCGTTTTCCGATCCCTTTGAGGCGAACGACCGGCTCCACCGGAATGCCGGACGCAATGGTCGCGCCTGCTTCGGGCATTGCATGCATCATCATCGACCGGCCCAAATCAGAGGCCGCTTACGCCGTCGATCGACCAGTTCCAACGATAGAGTTCGGTATCGGTCATCCGCTGGTTGGCAGCGACGCGGACCGCTCCCTTGTTGTCCTTTATCTCGCCCTCGAACGGGCTCCAGCCGGAGAGCAGCTTCGTGCGCGCCTCGTCGGCAAGCTTTGCGGCCTCTGGCGGCACCGTCTCGCCCCAGGCGTCGCGGTCGGTACCATGCGTAAGCGGCAAGAGATGCTGGCCGGGCTGCCATGTCCCTTCCAGGCGGGCCTTCACCTGCTCGACAAAGAACTCACGGAAGTCGAACATTATCGAACTGACATAGGCCTTCGGTCCGAATTTCCGGCTGTCCGTGTTCAGCATGACGGCCTTGGCATTTCGCTGTTCGGCGACCTGCAGATAGCCTGGCTCATCCATGATGCCGAACAGTACGTCCGCGCCGTTGTCGATCAGCGCACGCGCAGCCTGTGTTGAAGCTTGCGGGTCGAACCAAGAATTGATGACGATCACCTGAAGCGTGGCGTCCGGCTTCACGGACCTTGCCCCCATCAGGAAGGCGTTGCTGCCGGCGAAAGTCGTGGGTACCGGGAAGGAGGCGATATAGCCGAGCTTATTGGACTTGCTCATCATACCGGCAGCGACGCCCGTAATGTAGCTGGGATACCAGTGGGCCGGGTAGAAGACGCCCACATTGTCAGTGAGTGTGCGGTCATCGCAATGAAGGAACGCCGTTTCCGGTGCGCTCTTGGCGATGTCATACATGTAGTCGCCATAGTTCGAATTGGTGATGACCATATGTGCACCTTCCGACACGAACTGGCGAAACGTGCGCGAAGCGTCTGCCGAATAGGGAATGTTCTCGACGAAAATCGTCTTGGCTTTGGGAAAAGCCTGCTCGACCGCCTGTCGTCCCTGGTCATGGGTCCAGGTCCAGCCCTCGTCCGAAGTTGGGCCTACGAAGCCGAAAGCGATGACGGCGTCTTCCTCCGCCACGGCCGGGAATGTCGACGCGGCTCTGGCAGGCTGGATAAGGGAAGGCGCGAGGCCGAGCGACAATCCAGCCGCACCTCCGAGTTTCAGAAGGCGGCGCCGGGAAAGCTTGTGAAAATCGATCATCTTGTTCTCCTCCACTCAAGACAGTTCCATGCCGATAGTCTGCGGACCATCGAGACAGGCGGCACGTCGGCTTCACCTCGACTTGAGGCCGACCAGTCCAGTTCGTCGCTTCTCTGCGGCATCGCCCAAAAAAGGCGAAGCTCCTCCCGCTCGATCAATCGACTATGCTTCCAAAACTTCTGCTTATATTAGGGCCGCGGCGGGCCGGCGCCTGCCTCGGCACAAGCCCGTGTCGCATAGCAGGGTGTGAACGGTTCGGAAATCGACCCGATCTGAATGTTGCGTTCAAGATTGCCGAACGAAGTTGCCGAGTACGAACTTCGACTTTAAAGCGGTTGTCGACTGGTGGCTCTCTGGCTTCCATCACTTCTTCTCGACATTCGGTGCGCGGGTCGCCGCAAAAGAACATTGTTCGCGGCAGTTCGGCACCTCAGATGATCAAAACGCTATTGTCGTTTGACCGATCGGAATAGGTCGGCGATTTGGACATATCGTTCGGTTTCATGAACGCCTGCCTTAACGTGAAATCCCAGCAGTTTGCATGGTAGGTAATGGCCACCGACACTCTGCATTGCGCAACATTGCTCTGCACAAGCCGGGCGATATCAGCAGGTGGATCGTTCCAGGATGATCGCCGGAATGGCGCTCTGCGAACTGCGGCCAAGACTGCCAAGCCGGACCAGCCTGGTTGGCCACAAGCCTTGGCCCGGCTCAAGCGAAGCGATCCGCGAAGCGCCTCTGGCCGTTCGACTTCTTAGACGGCTATTTCGAAGCGGCGGCGGCCTGCCCCTTCAGCTCAACGGCACGCAATGCGCCACGGACAATGGAGTGATATCCGGTGCAGCGGCATAGATTCCCTTCCAGAGCCATGCGGATTTCCGCTTCGGTCGGTGCTTTGGTGGCGCTTAGCAATGCTGTCAGTGTGACTGTAAAGCCAGGCGCGCAATATCCGCACTGGAAGGCGTTCTCTTCGATTAGTCCCTGCCGGACATAGGCCGCTTCCGCATCCTCCACGAGGCCTTCGGACGTGATGATCTCGGCGCCATCGACCTGCCACATCATCAGCAGGCAGGCGTTTGTGGGCAGCCCGTTCATCAGGACCATGCAAGCGCCGCAGCGACCAATGCCGCAGGCCTTCTTTGACGCCGTCGTGGCAAGCCGCTCACGCAGGACATCAATGAGCCTGTCCGTTGCAGCCACATCGACTGTACAGGCTTTCCTGTTCAGGGTGAAGGCAATCGCTGTCTTCATGACACTCCTGCCAGATGGCTGAGCACCCACTCCGGATTGATCGGCACCTGTTCCGGCCAACGGCCCGTGGCATCGGCAACTGCATTGGCGATGGCTGGCGTAATGGCGCCAATACCAAGCTCCCCTATTCCGCGTGGTCCGAAAGCATCCTCGCGGTCAAGACTCTCCAACGCAAATACCGACATTGACTGCGGCGCATCCTGAACGCTTGGAATGACGTAGAAATCGAAGTTTTCGGTGACATAGAGCCCCCTGTTCAGAAGGGCATCTTCGGTCAGCGTGAAACCGACACCCTGCACACTCGCCCCTTCGATCTGGCCGAGATAGGCCGCGTGATCGAGGACCGGTCCCGCCGCCGTATGCTGGCTGATATCCAGGACACGAACGGCTCCAGTGATGCGGTTTACCGCGACGCGCGCCAGCGTCGCGCCAAAGGCGAAAATCAGACGGGCATTGCCTTCGAAATAGTCCGATTTGGGAAACTCGAAAGCCGTCGCCGCCCGTGGCAAGTCCTGTGGTGACACCGACTTTGCAATATCGGCAAAGGTCATCAAGAGGTCACCGCTGTTGGATGTTCGCTCGACAACACCGCCTGGAGCGATCGTCAACGAATCCGGGTCCCGGCCAAGTAGGCGAGCAGCGATTGCAACAAGCTCGGCCGCCAGCGCCGGCCCCGCATCTCGGGCTACCCGCCAGACCACAAAGGTTCCGCGCGAGGCCGTGGTCGAGCCGGACTCGGGCGAGGTCGCGGTATCCCCTGTCACCGGTCGGATATCGGCATGCCCGCATCCCATCTCGCGCGCGACAGTGTTGCGGATCGCCGCCTGAAGCCCCTGCCCGATCTCGTCCAGGCCAAAGGCCGCCTCAATGACGCCATCCACGGCAAGGCGCAGTTCCCCACCGCCGGGATCCGGCGGGAGAGTGCCGAGCCCGTTGCCCTGATAGTTCATGCCCATTCCGACGCCGAGGATCTCCGTGCCGTCCGCCGAGAGCCCGGATGGGAGGTCCCAGATGGGATCGGCTGCGGCTGCATCGAGCATTTCCTTGAGCCGTTCAGTCGGTGCCACGGCTTGTCCGAGATAGCCGACCGTGCCGGGTTTTCGCAGATTGCGCGCGCGGAACTCCAGAGAATCCGGGCCGCATGCAGATGCAAGCCGGTCGATCTGGCATTCGAGGGCATAAGACATCTGATTGCAGCCGAAGCCGCGCAACGCGCCGCACGTGCCGTTGTTGGTATAGGCGAGCCGAGCCCGCGTCTGGACATTGGGAACCTCGTATGGACCGCAGGCATGTTCTAGCGCGGTCTCCACAACTCCAGGGCTCAGCGAGGCATAAGCGCCTGCATCGGCGAGCAGATCGACTTCTTGCGCCAAGAGGCGGCCCTGATCGTCGCAAGCCGTGCGCATGCGGATCCGCATCGGGCTGCTCTTAGTGCCGGCTACAACGGATTCCATGCGTTCGAGCTGCATGCGAACCGGCCTGCCGGTCTTGAGCGCCAACAGCGCGAGGGCAGGTTGGACAGTGAGCTCATCCTTGCCGCCGAAAGCACCGCCGGTCGGGCTCGAAACAACACGGATTCGCTCTTCCGGGATGCCAAGCAGTCTGGACAGCTGCATTTGGTCGCGACGCCCGTGCTGGCCGCCGGCACAGACATTCAAGGTTCCGTCTTCGTCGACGAACGCATAACCGCCCTCGGTTTCCATGAAGCTGTGCATCTGCCTGGGCGTGACATAGGTCGCCTCGACAACATGGGCTGCGCCGGCAAATGCGGCGGCAGCATTGCCCCGCGAAAAATGGATCTCGCACTGCAGATTGCCTTTGGCATGGACAGCCTCCGCACCGCAACTGAGCGCCCGTTCGGGATCGTCGACGATCGGAAGCTCTTCATAGGTGAGTTTTATGAGCGACAAGGCCCGCGCTGCGGTCTCCTGATCGATGGCAGCAACGGCGGCAACAGCGTCGCCAATGTAGCGGACCTTGTCCAAGCACATGGCCGGCTGGTCCTGCACTACAATGCCGAAGCCATTGGTTCCTTTGATGTCGCGATGCGTGACCACGCCGACAATGCCCGGCAGTTGCTCGGCCTGTGTCGTATCGATATCGATCAGTCGGGCATGCGGGACCGGAGAGCGCAGAATGCGACCGACCAGCATCTCCTTCTCCCGGACATCCGTCAGATAGGTCAGTCGGCCAGCCACTTTGGCCGGCGCGTCCGGCCGCACATGCCAATCCTTCCCCGAGGCCCGACGACCGAGCACGATTTCATCGGACAATCCGGGGCGGCGTTGATGCGGGCGACGTTTTGGCAGCTCATTCAGCTTTGGCAATACCTCGCCCAGCCCGTAGACCAGTGCGTTGGCCGCGGCGACGCGTCGATAGCGGCCGCTGCGGAAATAGTCCGTCGGTGCCTTGATCGCCTCGACAATCTCGCCGTGAATATCCGACCAGTCGATATCGTCGAGCGACTGGCCGGCCACCTTAGCTTCGACCTCGTAGAGTCGTGCCGCGGCAACGCCCCCACCAACGGCCAACCGGCAATGCACGATGCGGCCCGCATCGACGGAGATGAGCCCTGCAACGTCGATTACCGCTGGCGTGAAGGCCGCGCGGTATCCGATCTTTCGGTAAGTCGAGCGGGCGATGGGTTTCGGCGACGGAATGAAAACTGCCTCGACCAGGCAACCAGGTTCTCGGGCTGTTTGAAGCCAGTCAAAAAGCGAGACACGCTGACGAACGCCAGTTCTCGCTACTTCAAGCTGCGCATCGAGAGCGAGCAGCGCCGGGATCAGGCATCCGCGCCGTCCTGCGATATTCCCGCCAATGGTGCCGCGATTGCGTACAGCTGGACTTGCCGTCACCTGAACAGCAGCCAGCAGGAGCGGCAACCCGGCAATTTCGGGACAACGCTCAAGCATACTGAGCGTTGTAAGGGGGCCGATGCGAATACCGCCCGCAACCATCTCCACGCCTTGCATGGCAGGCAGGCGATTGAGGGAGATCAACCAACGGGCGGGCCGCAATCCCATCACCCAATCAAGCTGCATTAGCGTTCCGCCGGCGACGAAATAGGTCTCCTCATCGCCGGAGTACCACAAAGCTTCTTCTATCGTTGTTGGGTGAAGAACCTCCATTCGGGGTTCGCTCCCTCTCCTATGCCTTTCCCCTACTGGTTCATTCGCCTGGTCAAGCCGGACTGCCGGTCGTCCATTGGACCATGTCGCCGCCATTGGCTGCCAGAAACGCGGCACGGCGCGCAAACAGGCCGGGCGCCACCCGATGCACTTCGGCAATGATCTCCTGGAGATCCGCAGTCAGCAGAACACCGTCATCGACGACGATCTTGCCGTCCACCATCGTCAGCGCAACATCGCTTCCACGCACCGCATGAACGATGTTGTGATGCAGGTTGAAGTAAGGCCCTTCAGAGAAGAACGGGGTCATGCGCGGCGTATTCGTTCGCATGGCGATGATGTCAGCCCGCTTGCCGGGCTCAAGCGAACCAATCTCGTGGTCCAGCCCGATTGCACGCGCGCCAAGAACGGTTCCCATACGCAGGACTTCCCAGCTGTCCAGCGGCTGCACCGCGTCGTAACGCAACTTGCCAAGCAGCGACGCGACCTTCATTTCCTCGAACATGTCGAAGTTGTTGTTTTCCTTCTCGCCATCGGTGCCGATGCTGACGGGCACGCCGGCATCGAGCATCTCGCGAACATTCGCAATTCCGCTCGCCAGCTTCATGTTGGAAACCGGATTGTGCGCAACGGAAACACGCTTCCCCGCGATCAGCCTGATCTCGTCCGGATCAAGCCACACACCATGGGCGATCATGGTTATTGGCGTGTCGAAGAACCCGATGTCGTCCAGCACGAACATCGGCCGCGTGCCATAGCGCTGCACGAAGCCATCGACTTCGATCCGCGCCTCACTGCAATGGGTGTGGAACCCCGTCTTGTATCGTTTGGACATCTCGATGGCTCGGCGATGCCCCGCATCGTCGGAATAGAAGGGATGTTCGAGGCCCACCCAGACATTGATGCGGCCGTCCGCCTTGCGGTGCCAGCTCTCGATGATCGCCTGGTTCATGTCGAGCGTGTCGAAATAGTTGTAGTCCGGATGTTCGCCCACATAGGGCACGGCGACGAGCCTGTTCCCTATTGAACTCGCCGCCTTGGCGCTGCCGTCCATGAAACGCCACATATCCACGACGGTCGTCGTGCCGGACAGCAAAGATTCCGCGTAGCATAGCCACGAGGCTGCTTCCGCCTCATGCGGCTGCAGGACGCGGTGCATCGGATTGATATGCTGGGTCAACCAGTCCCAGACCGGCAGGTGCTCGGCGGTCCCGCGCAGGAAGCCGGAATGGACATGGGCATTGACCAGCCCCGGCATAAGCACAGCGTTTCGCAAGACACGCGTCTCGACTCCGGGATTGGCGGCGGAAAGCTCCGCTGCTGGGCCAATCGCCGCAATACGGCCGCCTTCGACGAGCACGGCGCCGTCGTGCAGGACGCTGTTCGCGTCATCCATAGTCAGTACTGCGTCGGCGACGAGGATCAGCTTCCGATCGATCATCTGCTATTTTCCAACCAACTGTAACCGGTCCGTCACCGGCCGAACGGTCTGCAATTCACATTCGACCATCAGATATTGCTTTAATTCAGCTCCTGGAAAAGGCGCCCCCAGCCGGTGATTTTTCTGGAGTCATGTCCGGTCATGGACAGGGCCTTCCACACCGTAGCGCTGACGGAATCGTAGACGGGAATCCCGATCTCCCGCTCAAGCTCCTCGACGATCGGTGCACCGCGGAAATTGGTGCACAGGACGATAATCGCCTCCGGCTTGTCCTTCGCGATGGCACGGATCATTTCCGCGATCGTTGCCTCATCAAACTCGGAGAAAGCAAAGTTGCGGCGCTCGCCGAGGTGACGCTCGGTCGTCACCGGATGGCCGGCGGCGCCATAGTTCGCGATGATCTGCTTCTGGACGTCATCAAGATAGGGTGTCACGAGCCCGAGCTTGCGGACATTGGTGCGGTCAAGGATTTCGTTGAGGGCAAGCACACTTGTCGTTGCCGGAGCACCCGTTGCTTCCGTGATTTGGCGGCAGAGATCGCGGTCGACGTCGAAACCGCGCCAGCCGGCTGCCGTGCCCGCCCATGCGATGACATCCATATTTGCATCGCTCAGGATCTTGGCGGCCTCGATCAGCGGCTCGTTATGGAATTGCGCCATCGCCTTGTCATCCAGCGAGATCTCCCGGACGGTGAAGCGCTGGAAGTGCGCCGTCACATCTGGCAACAGGTCGTGCAGAATCGCGCACATATAGGGTTCAAGCACTGTATTGGATGACGGTGTCAGCATGCCGATCAGCGTGCGCTTCGAGATCAATCTTACCTCCTTCTATTCTGTCCTACTCGCCGCGCACCAGCGGCGGCCTCCCCTCCAGAATGGCCCCGATGCCCTCCTGGAGATCTTTCGTTCCAAACATCAGCTGCCAACCGCGACGCTCCAGCGCGAGGCCGACGTCGGCCGGTGCGTCCAGTCCCAGACGTACGATCTCCTTGATCTGTCGGACGGCAAGCGGCGGCCGCGAGGCGATCTGGACGGCCAGGTCAAGTGCCCGCACAAGAGCATCGCCCTCGACGACCTCCGCGACGAGCCCCATGCGAAGAGCGTCGGCAGCCGAAATCGGCGTTCCGGTCAGCAAGGCATACATTGCGTTTTGACGGCCGATCATACGTGGCAGACGTTGCGTTGCGCCACCACCCGGCACGAAACCGACATTGACTTCCGGTTGCGCAAACCGTGCGCGGTCAGAGGCGATGACGAAGTCGCATTGCAACACGAGTTCACAGCCGCCGCCGAAGGCATCGCCATTAACCGCCGCGATGACCGGTTTCGGGGACCGCCACAGCGCATGCGTGGTGAAGGTATTGATCGCGCCGACTACGTCTCGGCCCAGTTGCTCCTTGAGGTCGGCGCCAACAGCAAACACCGTCTCGTTGCCGGTCAGGACGATAGCCTTAATCTCGTCGTCATCCGTGATTTCGGCAACGTATCGCTCGATCAGGTGCCGGACCTCGGTCGTCAGCGCATTCTTGACTTCCGGCCTGTTCAACCTGATCACAGCCACGCCGGGGCGAGGTCGCTCCAGCAAAACGACTGACATAGCTTCTCCTCCGAAGTGTCTGTTCGCCTTTGGGTAGCCTATCAGCCGGTTGCTTTCGGCCTGTCGACCGCATGCTCCAGCAGGATTTCGAGCGGAACGATATCGAGCGCCGCCTTGTTGGTTGCCGACAGCACGACCGGGCAGGCCACTCCATTCTGGTAGGCCTCGTACCATTTGGCGGTCAGCACGCACCAACGGCTGCCCGGGACAAGTCCTGGAAAGCGCTTGTCTGGTTCCGGCTGGGAGAGGTTGTTGGCGATGCTGTCCTGGAACGCGATGAATTCCTTGGTCACGATTGCGCAGATCGTGTGCGGCGACGGATCGTCCGGCCCGTCATCACAGCAGCCGTTGCGTGTATAGCCGGTTATCGGATCGAGACCGCAAGGTTCAAGCGGGCCATCAAGCACGTTACGTCGCTCGGTCATGCCGAAACTCCTTCCCTGGCTCAACATCGCGATGCGCCCCTGACGCCTTGGGGCTGGGCGACGCAAAGACTTCATTCTGGAAACGATGGGCCAACCTGAGCAGCAGATGGTCATCGAGATGACGCCCGATGAGCAGCATGCCGACCGGCAACCCATCGATCATTGCGCAGGGCACGCTCAGCGCCGGATGACCGGTCAGATTGGTCGCGCAATTGTTGTCATGCATTTCGAAGGCAAGCCGCTGGTGGTCGGCTGGCGCAAGCGGCCCCTTTGGCAACCTATGCGGCAGCATCGGTACCGTCGGCATGACAAGAACGTCGAACTCTTCCAATGCCGCGTCATACTGCTGACGCAGCACCACACGCAGGGCCTGAGCAGCGGCCAACACGCGGCTCCTGGTTTCATGCCGCAGCACGGTGCCTGCTATAAGCGAGACCGTTCCGTTCAACGGCAAGAGGTCGATGTTGTTTTCCAGAGCGTCGCCGAACGCCTGGGCAAGCTCACCGTCGTAATAGCCGGGATGGTTGCTGCCTTGGCTGTTCTGTTCGAACACGGTCGCAAGCCCGCCTTCACAAGAAATCGGAACATGAATGTCACGCGCGCTGCGATGCAGTGCGACGGATGTTTCGCGCGCACCCGCACACAAGCGTGCAAGTGCTTCGACAGCATTGCGTACGGCTGCATCGACGCGCGGGTCGGAACGGTCTGGCCAACCGAAACCATCGGTGACGATTCCGATGCGCAGATCGGAAACATCGCCGTGAATGCCACCCGCATCACCCCGCAGGGCAGCAACTCCTGCCTGCCGCGGATCGCCCGTATCCGGCCCTGCGACAGCGTTGAGCAGCCTTGCCAGACTGCCGGCGTCGCGCGCCATTAGTCCAAGGTGGTCCATGCTGAACTCGGTCGCCAGCGCACCCGTGTACGGAACGACCCCGAACGTGGGCTTGAGCGCCATGACCCCGCACCAGGCCGCCGGATTGCGTACAGACCCACCCAGGTCGGTTCCAAGCGCGATATCAGCTTGTTGCGTCGCCAAAAGCGCGCCGCAGCCACTTGTGGAGCCGCCGGCAGACCGCTCAGGATCGTGGGGGTTGAGGACCGGTCCGGTCGCGCTGGTGAAGCTCGATCCGGAATAACACAGTCCTTCGCAGACCGCCGTTCCGACCAGCGTGGCGCCGGCTTCGAGCGCGCGTTCAACCGAGACTGCGCTGCGTCCGGGTGTAAAACCCTGCAGGAAGTTGCTTCCGGCAGTCATTGGCACACCAGCGACTGCAATCGAGTCTTTCACGGCCAATCGCAGATCCGCCAGGGTTCCAGAACCCGACGCTTGGTGCTTCGTGCGAAACATCCAGGCATGGTGGGGATCTGAACCGGCGACCCGCTCTACCGTCCAGGGTGCTGCCGATGCCGATTTTGGCAGTTTCGCTTCAGCGAGCGCGTCGACACGAGAATACGTTGCCCGCATGCTGTCGAGCAACGCGTCCAGTCCGTCGATAGCTTCAATGTCGACGTTCCATTTCTGCATGAGCCAGTTTAGGTCGGCTCTTGACGAACGGTGGCCGACCATCATGCAACAGTTCCGGCGCGCAGCGCCTCGCTTGCCGCAATGAACGGCTCAATGGGCACCCGCGTGATGCCGGCGCCAGCGCGGCCACGACCAGGCAACCGATGCGCCAGACCATTGTTGATGACTGGGGCAATGCCGGTCTGCGCCACCCTGTGGACGTCGATACCAACCGGCGAGCCGCGGTGTTCCTCTGCCGGGATCAGGAAACGCGAGCTGGTGCCGGCGCTAATGCTGCGCATCTCCTCCACAAGCGCCCTTGCCTGTGCGGCCGTGCCGCCAACGAAGGACATGATCGCCGGCGCAGCAGTCATGGCGAAGGCGCCGAACCCGGCGGTTTCCGAAATCATGGAATCCCCCATCGTGGGTGTGAGATCGTCCATGGTGACACCGGGTACAAGTTTCGGCTCGCCGATCGGCGAAGGAGCGACAAACCAGCGGTCTCCCGTGCCGCTGACCCGGATGCCAAACTCGCGTCCATTCGCCGACATGGCAGTTACGATCGGACTGTTGGCGATGTCGGACGCCGCCAAGGTCAACGCCTTGGCCATGATGATGGCGAATGGCAGCGCGAAGTGGCCGTTGCCGGCCATGAAAGCGGCAACCTGTTCAGCGGCTGCGCTGTGTTTCGAACGAATGAAGGACGGAGCAAAGCGAACAATGAGATTTGCCGTCGTGCCAACCAGGCGATTGTGGCAATCGTCGCCACGCCGCAAACCTTCGGCAACCAGATCAACCAGATCGATCGGGTTGGCTTGCACAGCCTCGTTGAGCACCGCGACCATATCGGTCGACATCCACTTCAGGCGGGCCAATGTCTTGTCATCAAAGGAACCGTAGCGCACGGCGCCATCGGTGCCTTCGTTCAGCGGAGCGAATGTCAGCCGACCGTTCGATTGCGCCACTGCGACTGGCATATTCGGCGTGATGATACCCGCCATGGCGCCAAGACCACCAGCATGGTGACAAGGCGTCAGCTCGATCTCGCCACTGTCGATGATCTGCTCGGCCGTCGCCACATCCTTGGCCTCGCCTTCGAAAAGCAGGCCGCCAATGATGGCCCCTCGCATAGGGCCAGGAATATTGGCTAATTCGATCGGCGGGCCAGCATGCAGAAAGCTGCGCGGCCCGACCTTCGATGTCGCCTCGCAGGCCGCACAAACACGCTCCAGAACTACAGCTGTCGTGTTGAGCGCTTCAATGGATTTGCTCGAAGCTGCCTCACGATCGACATCGATCCGCCTTGTCTGCGTGGCTGTCGGCATTCTCCAATAGACTCCATCTGTCCAATATTCTGCACGGACGTGTTTATGACTACTGAAATGCAAGACGCCCGCCATGCGACCTCGCGCACGGAAGGACGTCTCCCACCGCCTAGACCTGAGCCAGCAGCGGGAAATTTACATCACTATTGCAATGACATAGGCGATTTAGCGCCTCACCTTCCCCGAGGTCTCTTGTGGTTGTCTCACGGCAAGTTATAGGGTGGGTCGAGTTCCAAGATAGATTGAAATAGTGGACCTATCGTTCCATTTTTTGGACAGCTAGATGAACGATCTGTACGAGCTGAAAGACATCCGTTGCTTCCTCTCGATTGCGCGGGCAGGCAGCATTTCGCGCGCAGCGACGACCTACAATATTCCCAAGGCAACGCTCAGCCATCACCTTCGGCGTCTGGAGGATGCGCTTCGCGTCGAGCTCTTCGTACGCAAGGCGAAGGGTCTCGAATTGACCGATGCCGGTAAGGAATTTCTCGATCACAGCTCGATAATTTTCGATTCATGCGAGAACGCGGTTAGCGCGGCCCAGCGCGCGCATTCGATCATCAGCGGCCGCATCCGGATTGTCGCCAGCTCGGCCTTCGGGACGTCGCTGATTGGCGCGGCCGCGCAATACTTCGCGGCACACAACCCGCAGATCGACTTCGACCTGCAGATGTATCCCAATGACAAAATCATTGCCGGCCAGTTCGATTTCGATTGCATGATTTTTGTCGGCGATCCGCCCACATCAAGCCTGATGCGTCGCAAGATGGGCGACGTCTCATTCGGCCTCTATGCCAGTCCGCATTTCATTGAACGAAACGGCATGCCGACAACCTTGGACGAGATCAACAGATGTGACGGTGTCGTCTACATGCGCAACGGCTTGCCCGAGCTGTGGCGGCTACGGCAGGGCCAGCGGATCGTCAACCTGAACCCTCACGCGCGATTCAACGTCAACGAATACTGGATGGCCAAATATTTTGCCGTCGAGGGTCTCGTGATCGGCTATCTGCCGGACTTCTTCGTGCGCTATGAGGTCGAGCAGAAGGGTCTTGTCCCGATCCTGGCGGAATGGCGGTCAGACGACACGCCTGTCTACGCGCTCTATCCCCATCACCGCCACCGCAACCCGCGCATTATGAAGCTTGTCGATTCCATGTGCAGCCAGTTCGACGAATTCGTCCGCTCGCCGGGCTACCGGGCCGTGCGCATTGACTACGGCCAAGGCTAGCTGCCCGGCTAGCCGGCCAAAGAGCCAGCTTGCAGGTCAGTGGTGGTGTGCGTCAGCACCCGGCAATGGCTCGAAGACATCAGAGCCGGTGTTGATCCAGCGTATCCCATCACCGTCTTCGGGGCACTCGTCAATCTGCTTGGAGCCAATATAGGCCACCATGTACCAGATCAGCTCGGCGGCAAACATGGCGGGGTTCGAGCGTGGATCGCGGATGCCGATCCGTTCGCTCCAGGCTGAAGCGGCCTTGTCGACATCGATCTTGTAGCCATAGGTCTTCCCGGGCTCCTGGACAGGCGTGAACGTGATCCGGATCTGCGTACCGTGAGGCCCGCATACGATATCGACCTTGCCAAAGCGCATGTCCGGCCAGAAGGAACGCTCATGCAGATGTTCGTCAACCTCAGTCGGGTGGCCACCACGGCGAACAGTACGGTATCTGCGGCTCAGGATCGTCCAGATATCGCTCTGAACCCTGTCATCGAATTCGGTGGCAACAACCATGCGTCCTCTCCAATCTGCCTAGCCGGATAGTGCCTAGGCTGCCTCGAGCCCCTGTGCTTCCTGTTCGATCTGCCGGCGCAGTTTCATAACGGCACGCGGGACGTTCACACCGGCAGCCGCGATCAGGCGTCCATCCCGATAGAAGCGGGCAAGCATCCCCCCTCCATCGTTCTCGATATCAATTCTGTCGTGGCCGACGTGCCAGCCAACCATCTGTATCTTCTGCCCGTACTGGTCGGACCAGAAGTACGGGACATCGGCAAAGGGTTTGCGCAGTTCCGGGCGGCCTGTCGCGGCTGCCATGTTTCGGGCGGCAGCGCGTCCCTGAGCGGAGGCGTTTGTCCAATGCTCCACACGCATCTGGAGGCCATAGACGGGGTTCATCCAACGGGCGATGTCGCCCGCCGCGAATATGCCATTGGACGAAGCGGCAAGATAGGCGTCGCACAAGATCCCATCGGCGATCGCAAGGCTGGAATCATCCAACCATTCGGTGCAGGGCTGAGATCCTGCGCCGACCAGAGCAAGCCCGGCCTCGATTTCGATGCCGTCAGCAAGGCGCACGCCTGCAAATTGCCCATCGCGAATAATGATGTCGGTGAGCGTCGCATCCATGTGGATCTTGACGCCGTTGTCTCGATGCAAATCCAGGAAATGAGAGCCGAACGCTCCGCCGAATGGCCGATCCAGCAATGAACCGAGGCGCTCGACAATCGTAACGTCGAGGCCAAGTGCGCGGGCCGAGGCAGCCATTTCGCAGCCGATCAATCCGCCGCCGATCACCACGATGCTAGGACGCCGTTCGAGTCTCGCCCGTATGGCCATCGCGTCGTCCAGCGTGCGTAATGAAAACACGCCGCCGACACCGCGCAGCATATCCGGCATTCTGGCGGAAGCGCCGGTCGCGATCAGCAGCTGATCGAAATCGATCCCGCTGCCATCATCGAGCTGAATGGAACGGGCGGAAACGTCGAGCGACGTACACTGCCTCTCCCGAAGCGTGTAAAGACCTTTTGTCTCTCCACCGATATCCGGCAGCATCAACTCCGCAAGCTCACTGCGGCCCTGCATGAACTCTTTGGAGAGCGCCGGTTTGCTATAGGTACGGTGAGGTTCGCCTGTAACCCAGACAATGTCGCTCCCAGGAAGAAGGGTGGTCAACTCCGTCGCGGCAGAGTAGCCGGCCAGAGATCCACCAGCGATGACGATGCGTTGCCTCGCTGCCATGAGCCTGCCTCCCGGGAGTCTGTAGCGGTTAGTCTGCGACCTCAATCCTCGACCAGCTTGAGCGCGAGGATCGGGCATGACGTGATCGACTGACGGACACGCGCCCGTAGCTCTGGATCGTCCGGGATGCTCTCGGCCACATGCAGATAGAGATCATCATCGACGTCGAAGACTTCCGGGGCGATGCCCATGCAGACCCCGTTACCATCGCAGCGCTGGCGATCGACGATTATTTTCATTCCAGTCTCCCAATCAGGTTTGCTGTTATTGACCTGGAAGCCCGCCGCCCCAGGTTCTAGGCGGGCTGCGTCTCGCGCGCTTCTTTCGCATAGTCGCGGTAGCGCTTTTGCAGCCATTGGTAGAACTGCAGCAGCGACTCTTCCTGGAACGAATAGCGGCCGGGCTTGCGGAAACGGGACCGGTTGCCGCGCTGGACGGACTCGGTCGAAGCGGCGTCCTGATTGTGGAAGACGACCAGCCCGTCCTGCGCAATCTTGTAGAGATGGTCGAACAACGGAACCTTTGTGCTCGCCTCGGGATAGAGATGACCGATGCGCAGGTTGATCGAATTCGGGCCAGCCGGCAGGACGAGATAGTAGAACAGGCCCTCGGGCACGGCGCCGAAGCCAAGGTTGGGCGGGATGCTCGCAAAGATCACTTCGTTGCGTTCTTTCTCACCCAGGGTCGGGATGACCGGCATCAACGCTTTGCCCGTCGGGTTGAAGCCCGCGTCCGGATAATAGAAGCCGGTCGGGTGATAGACCGCCCCGTCATCCTCGTCGAACTCCACAAAGCTGGTAAGGCGCACATGCGCGAAATCGTGCAGCATGCCGTGCAGGTAGGCGCTGTGATAGGGCTCGATGCCGTTCTCCAGCTGCGGCTTCCAGTTCCAGTTGCAGCCCTTGATCTCCGCGACGGGCATCGAGACCATTTCACCGATGTGATACTGCTCGAGTGCCTTGGTCAGCTTGGAAAGCGTGGGGCCAAGCGGCTTGGCGTTCGGATCGAGATTCGTAAACACGAAACCGTTCCAAATCTCGACCTTGTGCGACGGCAGATGGGCCTCAGCCTTCAGGGCTTTCAATCCGACTGTGTCGTTCATTGACGGTGCCGCGATAAGGTGGCCGTCGAGACCATAGGTCCACGCATGGAATGGGCAGCGGAACAGGCGACCGGTATTGCCGGACCCTTCGCAGAGCAAATGGCCACGATGTGCACAGATGGGCGAGAAAACGCGGATTTCCATGTTCTGGTCGCGAACCATGACAAGTGGCTCGTCGCCCATATCGATGCGAACGAAATCGCCCGGATTCTTGATTTCGTCGACTCGGCCGAGGCAAAGCCAGCTGCGCATGAACACAGCCTCCTGCTCGAAATCGTAGAATTCCTGATCGACGTAGCATTCGCGCGGCAGATTCCAGCCGCTCTTCATGTCCGTCACACCGTCTTCAATCTGATCCAGAACGCGTCGAATGCGATCCGAAACGCCATGCGACCTGGCGCGCCCATTTCCGCTGTGCTTGCAGTCCACCTGCTTCCTCCAAATTACTCTGTGCTGCTGGCTTGGTGGTTATGATGAGGACATTCTTGAACGCGGCATCTGTAAGGGGCGCTGCTTCAATACCTCACGGATCAACATTTCCGCGTTGAGATCAGGGATCTAAGTCTGATCCTATCCAGACTGGCTCGCTTATCGGCTTGCATGTTCGATGCTGAAAACCTGAAGTCTCCAGTGTTGTGGATGAAGCCGGAAGCTTCTTGCCCTGAAGCCTAGGAACATTCTTCCGTTCGGAATAGAGGACATGATTGGACGTTTCGTTCGGGAATTTAGACGCAACAGACACCCCAACAGAACTTCTTGTCAGACGCTTACTCCCCTACCCACCCTCCTCGAAAAAGGGTTGAGGCGGCGACGCTGCAGATCCTGGCCGGCACCTTGCGGAAATGGTCGTAGCTGTTTGGGCGGAGGGCGACCCAAGGCCATCAAAGAGGAAATTGACAGAGGCTTTGAATACTACCTCGATGGCATCGACTTCGACATTAACGCGGACGCGCCGCTCGACTACGACGTTGGGGCCAATAAGCGCTCTGCTGCAACATCTACAAGGACATTTGGCGCGCCTGCAGTCATCGGGCGCTGGCGCTATGGCGAGGACTTTCCTTCGCACCTTGAACCGGCAGCCGCGAGTCCCGTCGCCGGCACCACCGTCGACCTCGAAGTCTCTTACATCGAGGATGCTGGCATTCGGGAGGTGCTGCAGACCCTGGCGTAGCCTCCGGCGCATGTTCCATTCTCGACGCATTGCTGGCTCCGACCGGCGTTGGAACGCCGTTCATACTCAAGGAGCCGCTCGGACAAGCAAGCGAAGTCAAAGTCGCGCTGTCTGGCCTATTCGGACGCTTCGTCGCTCGAGGCTATCCGCGCCCGCCGGTGCCAATGGCCACCAAGGTCATGCGCCAGGATTGCGAGGGGTTGTCTGGAGTTAGCAGCGGGGGCAAGGATGCCCTCGATCAGCGTCGAAACCGGCAAGGCGTTCTCGACAAAATTGGATGCGTCGGACTGCTGGGCGGCCATCGGCCGCAAGCCGGTCCGCAAAGCCGTTACCGTTCCGTAACCAGCCATTTTAAGCTCTTTCCAACCTGCAGTTGCTAACTCTCCCGCTCACGACGGTAGCAACGGGGGTGCAGCTATGAAGTCGAGACGCCTATTCAGCACGCTGGTCCTGTGTCTGGCGATGCAGCCTATATACGGCGTGTCTGCCCAATCAATGATGCGATCGACGCACGACAACCACTTGATCGAGAGCTATGTCGCCTACATCAGCAACAATGATCTGTTCAATTCTAGCGGAGACCGCCTGACTCAGCCGTGGCAGATCATTCGACAGGATCGAGCGAATTTTCATCGCTTCGGCCTGCGCGATCCAGGCGACGAAAGCGATAGCTTCTTCGCCAGTGCGAAGAACCGCGCAATTATGGAGCAGATGCTCGCGAACGGGCGCATATCCCCTCAAGCTGCGCTAGACGTGATAAGAGGCGGTGCTCTGGTCTTGGTGCAAATTTTCGGGAGCGGGTCTATCGGACGCTGCGTTGTCGTCACTACTGCGCATTGATGGTGCGGAGCAGTCCGTCGCGCCGACTTGATCAAAGCCGCCTTGAGCGCGGCGGTGACGTCCCCTTTCCATCCAGCGAATAACCCCGTCGAACCCTGCGTTCGAACAAGCCTCATCGCGTATTCTTCGACGGCACAGGCCTCGCCAAATATCGCCGACGAGATTGCCCTCTTCGTGTCGTTGACGGTCGATCCGGGCAGTGATCCAGGGCAATTGCAGCGGGTCCTCTTTGGCAGTCCATTGGAGCAACAACGGAACGGCCCTGAGGTCCGGTTCACATACGGCACCACCTACGTTTGCATCGGATCGGGCGCGGATAGCCAAAGAGGCACAAAGAGTATGCCCAATCGCGAGGAGAAAACGGCGGGGATCGTGAGAACGTCCGTACTTTTGCTCGGGCGCGCACAGGCGATAACTGCGTCGCAGGCCTCTTGTCGCTAGCCGGCCATGATCGGCAGCCGCGGGCCGCCATCGACGTTTGGGTCGCCCTTCCGCTTGCGATGCTCCTCGATGTCAGGTCCGGCCCCTGCACGCCAGGCCCCATATGACATCGCAGAGGACCTGCGCTCCCGCGCCGACATGGGCCGGCTCGGCCGATTCCTTGGCAGAGTGGCTTATGCCCTCGTGACAGGGAATAAAAATCATAGCGCTTGGCGCAACAGATGCGAACTGGCGAGCGTCGTGTCCGGCGAAAGAGAGCAGAGGCATGCTCGGATAGCCACGCGCCTCGGCAGCGGCGGCGATCATGTCCCGCAGCTTCAGATCGAAGGTGTTTGACGGAGCCGAAACCAGTTGCACGACCTTCGCGTCGCATGGGGCGGCGTTGGTTGAGCAGATGGTGCCGACCAGGTCACCAAGCGCCTCGAGCACCTCGTTGTCGGGGTGCCGCAGGTCGATCCGAAATCTCACGCGATCGGCCACGACGGAGGGCGCATTGGGGAAGACCTCGACGCGGCCGATGGTGAAGCGTACGTCAGGATCCGGATCGCTTTTCTTTCCGCCCGTTTCGCCTTTGCCGCCGCCAGCGTGGCTGGGAATGGCATCATAGAGCTTGGCGGCCACCCGCGCGAAGGCGGCAACCGTATCGCGACGCTCGGACATCGGAAGCGTCCCGGCATGCCCTTTGTCACCCAGGATCTCTATCTCGAACGTCTTCTTGCCCTGAATGCCGGAGACGACACCGATGACCTTCCCCGCTTTTTCCAAGAGGACGTTCTGTTCGATGTGGGGCTCGATATAGGCGAATACGGGAAAGCCGAGCGGGCGCCGAGGCACGTTCGGGAAGCGGCCATGCAATCTGTCGATCTCGGCTCCGACCGAAAATCCGTCGGCATCGATAACAGCGCCCACCTGCTCCACCGTGCGTTTCCCAGTGAAAGCTTCCGAACCCATCATGCCAGGCGCGAAGCGCGAACCTTCCTCATTCATCCAGGCGACGACCACGATGTCTCGTTGCCCGGTAACTCCGGCCCCGGCGAATGCGCTAACAACTTCCAGGGCGGCGACCACACCGAAAGCACCGTCGAACTTGCCGCCGGTTGGCTGCGTGTCGAGATGACTGCCGATCACGAGCGGCGGCAGCGAAGGATCCTCGCCCGGCAGCGTCAGGAATAGGTTGGCCACCGGGTCAGTGGAGGCCGAGAGGCCAGCCTCCTCCCCCCAGGTGATCATCTGCCTCCAGGCGAGCGCCTCGCCGTCGCTCAACGCTTGCCGGTCGACACCGCCATCCGGCGTCGCGCCGATCTCAGCAAGCCGCATGAGCCGCGCCCATAGGCGCTCCGAATCGATGGTCGGTATCGCGGCCATGGCGGCTACTTGGTCCGCATGATCTGACCCGGCAGGGCGCGCGGATCGCGTTCGCCCCACTTGCCGGCCTCTACCTGAGCAAAGAATTCCGCCAGCAGGCTGTTGAACGCCGTGGGCTCCTCGAGGTTGAGCGTGTGGCCGCTCTTCGGAAACACTGACAGGCCGCAGGCGGGAAGCGTCTTCTTAAGGAAGATGCCGGGCTGCAGGCAGTGATCGTCCTCGTCGCCCACCACCACCAGCGTCGGCACCTTCATCGCCTTCAGCCGCGTCTCGAGATCGTAGAAGGAGGGCCGCCGCGCCTGCACGCCGCGCATGGTCATCGCCGCGCCCTTGCCCGAATGGGTGGCGAGACGGTCGGCGAATTCCTGCCAGCCGCGTGGGTCCTTGTTCTGAAACTGTACGCGGCTTGCACCGAGTGAGTAGATCTTCGAGAATTCCCTGGCACCTATCCTTTCGAAATTGTCCGCTACTTCCAGAGACACGTTGCGGAAATAGTCCTCAAACTCCTTCTCGCATCCGTAGCCGGCCCCTGCCACGGTCAGGGACAAAGCCCGTTCGGGTGCCTCGAGGCCGAAATGGACGGTTGCGAATCCGCCCATCGACAGGCCCACGACATGCGCCTTTTCGATGTTCAGCGCGTCAAGGACCCCGATGGCGTCCTCGACGGCGATCTGCTGCGAGTAGGCGTCGATCGATTCCGGCACATCCGACGGCGGATAGCCGCGTGCGGCGTAGCTGATGCAGCGGTACCGGCGCGCGAAGAAGCGCATCTGCGGTTCCCAGCTTTCGTGATTGCCGCCGAATTCATGGATGAAGAGGATCGGTAGGCCTTCGCCTGCCTCCTCGACATGGAGGCCGACGCAGTCCTTCGTCATGATCCGCATGGAAACCTCCTAGAACTGCGCTTCCACGTCGTTCAGCTTGCGGGCGTCCTCCACCAGGGAAGGCAATTTCTCGCAGAATGCCTCCACCCACGCGGCCGGAACCGAGGTACTGACTTTGATGAACCGTTCGCCGAAGCGTTCGGTGTGGTAGGTGCCCTGCCGGATCATTATGCCCTGCCGCTTAGCCGCGGCGACGAGCGCTTCAGGGCGGATTCCGGCCTGTATCGTTTCGATGACAAGGAAGTTTCCTTGCGACGGGAAGACTGGCAGAGCGAACCCCTGCTTCTCCGTCGCCGTCCTGATCGCTTCCTGGTTTTCGCGGTTGATGCGCCGCACCTCCTGCATCCAGCCGGGCTTGACGGAAAGTCCGGCGAGCGCCGCGCGCTGCGAGATCACGCTGCCTCCGAGGACGCCGGTTGACCACGAGGAGATTTCGGCGGCGAGGTCGGGCACGGCGACGAACGCGCCGACGCGCAGACCGGCCAGGCCCAGCCATTTCGAGAAACTCATCGAAACGACGGTGTTCTCGGTCGAGACCTTGAGCGCCGGATGATGCTCCGTGGCAAAATCGCGATAGGTGCAGTCGTGAACAAGAAGTGCGTTGTTCCGGCGCGCGATTTCGGAAAACGCCTCGATCTCAGCGCGGCTGTAGCAGATGCCGAGCGGATTGTTCGGATCAACGATATAGATGATCGCGGTCCGTTCATCGACCGCTGCCTCCAGCGCCTGCGGCGTCAGCTTGTAGTTGGTCGCCGGATCGTAGATCGGGATCTCGATGACCTCCGCGCCCTGCTGCCTGGCGAACAGGCAAGGCCATTTCCAGGTCGGGTCGGTCGTCACCAGGGTGGTTCCCGGGCGGCAACGCGCCCTGCAGATCGTCGCCAGCGCATTGACGCCGCCTTCCGTGACCACCGCTTCGACGTTAGCGACCCCAAGGTCGGCAACGATCGCCTCACGCAGCGCCTCAAAACCGAGCGGCGGTGCGTAGGCGTTGAACTCGGCAGCCTCGATCGAGGCCAGCATTGCCGCCTTCACGGCCGGATGCGGCGGGATGTGGTTCGTGTTCTGCCCCATCCACAGAAGGCCTTCAGTGGCGAAGAGTTCATCAAAATATTTGTTGCGTGTGCTGAAGCCGCTCATCGCTCGTCAGTCCTTCATTTCCTGGCAGGAGGGGCGCTGCTGAAGCTCAGCGCAACCCGGGATTGTCGTTTCAGATCACCGAGCCCCTGGAGGCGATGCCGCCATCGATGGTGACGATGGTGCCGGTGATGTACCCTGCGCGCGGCGACGACAGGAACGCGCAAAGGTCCGCCACCTCCTCCGCCGTGGCGGGCCGCTTGCCGGGATATTTGTCGAAGAGCTCTTCCCAGCGGCTCTCGTCGCCCAGCATGTCGATCGCCTTGCGCTTCATGATTTTCAGCATGCGGTCGGTCGCCACTGGGCCGGGATTGACCCCAACGACCCGGATGCCGTCGTTTAGGCTGGCTCCGCCAAGCGCCTTGGTGAAGGACATCAGCGCCGCATTACCGGTACTACCGGCAATATAGCTCGCATCCCAATTCTCTCCGGAATTGCCGATGACGTTCAGGATAACGCCGTCCTTGCCCTTCATCTTCTTGTAGAAGGCCCGCGCCAGGGTGATGTAGCCGAAGACTTTGAGATCGAAGCCATTGCGCCACGCGGCGTCATCGACGATCTCCAGCGAGCCCGCCGGGATATCACCGGCATTGTTGACCAGGATGTCGATGTCTCCGGCGTCGATCGCGAGCTTTTCCATGGCCTCGGTGCTCGACAGGTCGAGCGCATGCACGGTGACCTTGACCCCGTGCTCGGCCTCGATCTCATTCTTGGCGGCTTCCATCGCCGCGCCATTGCGTGCGGCTAGATGAAGGTTGCAGCCTTCCTTGGCCAGCACGTAGGCGAGCGAAAGGCCGATCCCCTTCGAGGCTCCCGTGATCAGGGCCGTCTTGCCTTTCAGTTCGAGGTTCATTGCATTCTCCTGGTAGGATCTTTTTTCGGTGTGAAAGCGCATTAGGCGGTTCACGCGTGGAGCGCGGCGATGAGCATCTCGGCGAAGCGATCGGTGTTGGCCTTGCGAATGACGCGGCAGTTCGGCTTCCCGGCCGGCCACAATTTGTCGACCTTTGCCTCCTCCTCGGTGAGGGGCACGCAGACGCTGGAATAGGCCGGGTCAGTTCGCTGCCGGTCTCCACATCGACCAGACAGTCGGCCGCCTCGAGGATGAGGCTCTCATCGATGGCGCAGGCGCAGGTGAGCGAGTCGGGATGCGTGCTGAGCGGACTGCCGTAGCGCACCCTCGTGCGCTCGAACGGCGCTTGGCTCACTCTCATGAAGAAGCGCGACAACGGCGTATCCATGGCCTCGATGTGCTCAAGGGCCGCTCTCGGCAGGACGCCGGAGTTCATGGTCAGCGTCCAAGTCGACAAAGTCGTGCGGAAGCCAGCGTTGATCACCATCTTGGCCGCCTCCGGATCGACGTAGAAGTTGAATTCCGACGCGGGGGTAGTGTTGCCGAGCGCATTGTCGGTCCCGCCCATGATCCAAAGGTGGCGGACCGCCTGCACGATCCTCGGCTCCTTGACATAGGCCGTCGCGATGTTGGTCAGCGGCGCCTGCGCTATGATGTCCATCTCGCCGGGATTGGACATGACCAGGTCGATGATCGCGTCGACGGCGTGCTTGCTTTCCGGTCGTTGGGCTGCCTTCGGGAAATTGGCTCCGCTCATGCCGTCGGCGCCGAAGAACTCAGTGGCATCCACCGGCTTTCGCAGCATCGGCAGCGGACACCCGGGATAGACCGGAACCTTGCCGGAGAATCCAGCGACCTCCAGAGTGTAAAGCGCGTTCTCGATCTGCTGGCCGAAGTCGACATTGCCGTTGCAAACGGTGATGGCCTCCAGGGTGACGCCCGACGTCTTCAATGCCAATAGAATTGAGAAGGCGTCGTCGCCGGCTGTGTCGGTGTCGATGATCAGTCGCATTTCAAACCTGTGTTGATGTTTCCTGCCTGTCGGCGAGCCAGGCCTCCGCGAAGGCGGCGGGTGTGAGGCTGGGAGGAAGCAGCAGTGCCTGCGAAAGCCGGACGATGTCCGGCGCCTCGACGCTCGCCGCGGCAGTGAGCGCCGGATTCGTGAAAAACTGCAGCGGTGCCATGTCGGCCGACAGTCTGCCCTCGGATAGGGCGATCACGCGCGTCGCCAGACGCGCGACGAACTCCATGTCATGGCACACGATGATGATGCAGCGGCCGGCCTGCTGTTCCTGTCGAATGATCGTTTCGAGCAGCGACCGGCTACGCGCATCGAGTCCCCTTTGAGGTTCATCTAGCAGTAGGGCCGAGGGTCCCGTCGCAAGCACCGAGGCCAGGGCGACGAAACGGCGCCGAGCCTGGTCCAGATCAAGCGGGTGGTGCTTCGCGAACTCGGCAAGTTTTGTCCGCGCCAGCGCCTCATGTACCCTTCGATCACGCTCCTCCGCCGAGATCGGCAGGTTCCGCGGCCCGAACATCACCTCGTCGTGCACGGTGGCGTTAAAGATCTGCTGCTCCGGTGCCTGGAAGACGGTACCAATGACGCGCGAGATGAGGTGGACAGGCGTATCGGTCGTGTTCATGCCGTCTACGACGATCGATCCGCGCGTTGGTTTGCGCAGGCCGTTGAGAAGTCGCAGCAAGGTGCTCTTCCCGGCTCCATTGCGGCCGACCAGAGCAAGAACTTCGCCTGCCGACGCCGAGAACGAGACCTCGCTGAGCACATCCGCTCCGCCGGGATAATGGTAGGCAACCCCTTCGGCCTTCAGCATGCGGGCACTCCCCCGAAGAGGCGAACGGCTTGGTCGAAGGTCAGCGGCAGACGGGCCTTGCCCGGGAACTTGCCAGACTCGCGGATAAGCAGCGCCGCTTCCGTGACCGCCGGAAGGCCAAACATGTCAATCGCCGCCGGATGCTGGATCACTTCCTCCGGCAGGCCGTCGGCTACGATGCCGCCGTCGTCGAGCAGCACGAAGCGCTCAGCGACCGCGAGCGCCGGCTTCAGAGCCATGTCGAACAGGATGATCGTTAGGTCGCGCGGCAGCCCCTTGATCTGCTCTAGAAGATTGTCGCGCGATTCCGGGTCGAAGTTGCCGGTCGGTTCGTCAAGCACCAGCGCCTTCGGATTCATGACCAGAGCCGCGGCGATGGAGAGCCGCTGCTGCTCGCCGCCGGAGAGTGTGAAGGGATCACGATAGACCAAGTGCCTGAGATTGCAGATGTCGATCGCCCAGTCCGCACGCGTCCGGATCTCATCGGCCGACAAACCGAGATTGCCCGGTCCGAAGACGATCTCGTCATAGACAGTGAAGGCAAATCCTGAGAGCTGTTGCATCGGGATCTGCCCGACGAACTGGACGGTCGCAGCGCGGTCGAGCGCATTCCATTCGGGCCAGGCCTTGCCCCTGGCGAGCACCTCGCCTTGCGAAGCCTCCATGGCGGGGCGCGGCAGCCATCCGGCAATCCAGTGCGCAAGAGTCGTCTTGCCCGAACCGTTGCCGCCGAGGATGGCTAGACGCTCGCCGCTCTCGATCGAAAGGTTCAGCCCCTTGAGCACGGCCGGCCCCTTGGCGCCATAGCCGAAGGTGAGATTCTTGATGTCGATCAGAGCCATAGGACGACTCCGATCTGTACGGGAATGGCGACAAGAAGCAGTCGGCGCGCCCAGGTCTCCCAGGGCCGATCGAGCGGCGCGTCGAGGACGGTGCGGAACGGCCTGGCACGGAAGGCGCGGCCGTCGAGAACCGAAGCACGCTGGTCGAGGTCGGAAAGGGCCAGCGTCACGAGCGGGATCAGCAGGGCCGGAAACGCCTTGGCCCTTGCTACCCAGCGTCCATTAAGATCGAGCCCCCGCGCCTGCTGGGCGTCGCGGATCGCCCGGGCTCGCACAGAGAATGGCTCGAGCAGGAGCAGCGGGCTGGCGATGAGGTAAGCAATACCCGGCGAGATGCCATGGCTGTCGAGGGCCTTGAGCAGGATGGCCGGATGCGTGGTCGTGACAAACAAGAGAGAGACGGTGAGCAGGGCCGCCACACGCACAACTATGCCGAACATGTATTTCAGGCCCTCGGGACTGACGGAAATGAGCCCGTGGTCGACCATGTCCCCTCGGTCGATGAGAACGCCGTGCACGACGAACAGCGCGATGGTGAGCGGCAGCAGCGTAAGGATCAGACGCTTGACGAAGGTGGCTCCGGCGCCAGCAAGGACGCCGAAGATAATGGCCGCTAGAGCGACCGCAGCCATTCCGGCCGGGGGCAGCATGAAGGTGGTTGCCGCCAGCCAGAGAAGTCCGACGAGCTTGGTAAGCGGATTGATCCGGTGAAGGACGCTGCGCCCCGGTACGAAGAGCAGCGTTCTGCCGGAGTTCGGACCTCCCTGGCCAATCATGATCAGGCGTTCGCCTTCTGGTAGAAGGGGAAGCTCGCCGTGAAGCGGCCGGGCATGCGGCTGGCGATGATCCAGGCGATAGCGCAGGTGAGGATCTTGTCGATCAGATTGGTCGCCAGGTTGGCGACTGCCACGGACTTGATGAGCTCCTGTCCAACGGCGACGAAATAGGCGGTGGCGAAGTCGGTGCCCGCACCGGTCACGCCACCAAACATGTAAACGATGATTGGAACCGCAACGATCGTGCTGATAACGCCCACCACGACGCCGGAGACCGCGGTCTTACCGAGCGTCCTGAACCAGCCAAGTCTCGCCATCAGGCCGGCCACGAGGCCCACAACCAGCGACACCGGGAAGAATGCCGCCGCGACCGGGTCGGACACCAGACCCCAGATCAGGTTGGTAAGAACGCCGGTGACAGCCCCAGCGAGAGGCCCAGCAAGGATGGCCACCAGAACTGTGCCGACCGCATCGATATAGAGCGGCAGCTTCACCCAGACGGCGAGTTGCCCGACGACGACATTGATGACGATCGCAATCGCCATCAGCACCAATGTACGCGTATCGAATTTCATGTGAGTTCCCCTTTTCCCTCAACTATCCGTTCATACGGATCATCAGCTCGTCGTAACCGGACTTCGGGCAAGCAACCCGCGCAAACTCGAAGTCCTCCAGGTGGGCGAGCACAATCTCTGCGGTTGTGTAGACCAGGCAGCCAGGCAGCATGTGGCCGCCGAACATTGCGCCGGTGCCGTCGGAGAGCGACAGGTGCACATGAGCGCCGGTTGGCTCGACTGTGCCCACCATCGAGACGATCTCGAAATGGCCCCGGCTGGTCGTCCCATGCGGCTGGTTTGCGTAGCGGATGACCGCGTCGGTCAGGCTACCGACGACGGTGACGATCGCCACGGCCTTCAGATCGTTGTCGGCCACGAACTGCTGGACAGACTTCAGCACATCCGTGCCGGGCTCCAGCCGCAGTGCATAGAACCGTGCCGCGCTTGATATCGCCGTTGTCATGCTGGAGTTCCTGTCGACTCTTTTGGTTCGCCGGCCAGTGCTAGTGCAGCCTCCGCAATGTTCAGCGGCACTGGCCGAAGCGGCATATGTGGCCTGTTGTATCCGGCCGCTTCTGCTGCAATGCCGAGCCGGCCGGCGACCAGATCGCCCAGCGCCGAGCCGCAGATGCGGCCTTGACAAGGCCCCATCCCGGCGCGTGTCCACATCTTCACGGAGAAGAGGTCCGCGGCCCCCTCGCCCACCGCCGCTTCGACCTGTGCACGCGACACGTCCTCGCAGCGGCAGACCTTCTCCTCTGGGGAAAGCCGTTCGATGAGATGTCCCGGAAAGGGGAAGAGCTTCGCCAGAGACGCCGCGAAATCGCGAGCCCGCGCGAGTGCCCGTCGGGTCCCATCCATGCTAGGTACGGACACCGTGTTTCCGACAGCGCGCGCCGCGTCGAGGCCGGCAAGCCGGCCACTCAGACGCGCCGGCACAGAACCGCCGATCCCGGTCGTCTCGCCGGCAGCGTAAAGGCGGGGAACATCCGTCTGCTGGGTCGCCGGATCGGCCGCGCAATACCAGCCGCCAAGGCTGCTGTCGAAGTGGTGCGCAGCGTGCAGCAGGCTGGTGATGTCGATCACCGGCCGGAAGCCATAGCCGATGCAGAGGCTGTCGATGTTCTCGATCAGAAAGGATTTGTCCTTCTCAGGCAGGCCGTTCCTGCCGATTGCCGCGACGCGCACCGCCTCGAGCCGGCCGTCGCCCAGCGCCTCGGTTACCATGTGGCCCATGTGGATCGCCGGACGCGTTCTGCGCAGGCTCTGGAGCAGGCCCACGGCCTCGCCGAACCTGGCCGGATGGTGGAGGAAGGGCGAAAAGAGCGAGAGCGCGGGCCTCTGCATCTCGACATAGGCGCGCAGATGCTTGCCGGCCTTGGCGAATGTATCGGCGACCGCGAGCAGGAAGGGACCGGTACCGGCCAGCACAACGTTTTTGCCCGGCGACGCGCGGTTCGCCTTGATGAGCCGCTGAGCCGCACCGGCGGTGATCACCCCCGGCAGCGTCCAGCCGTTGAACGGGATTGCCCGTTCCATGGCTCCGCTGGCGACCACCATCGCGGAGGCACGAATCGTAACCGAGTCCGGACCCTGGCGGGCGAAGACCGAGAACCCCGGTTCGGCCCAGAAGATTTCGGTGTCGAAAAGAAAGCGCACGCCAAGCTCGCGGCAGCGCGCTTCAGCAGTCCTGCCGTCCGCGACCTGGAGCGAATGATCGAACGGACCGCCTGCCACGACCGGTCGCATCGAATACTGGCCGCCCGCCTGAGTGAACAGATCGACGCAGATCACATCGGCGCCGCATTCACGTGCCGCCGCCGCCGCGGCCAATCCTGCCGGACCAGCGCCAACCACCAGAACGTCGCATGAGAGGAGCGCCGCCTTCACGGCTGGACCTCCACGGCCATGCCCTCGCGCACCGGCGTGATGCAGGCCCGCTCGGGACGTCCATCCACCATGACCAGGCATTCGAAACAGACGCCCATGCCGCAATAGAGGCCGCGCGGCTGCAGCTCGACGGGACTGTGCCTCAGGGCCGGGCTTCGCCCGTGTAAAACGCTGCCCAGAGAAACGCCGGCTTGCGCCATGACGATCTCGCCATTGACAAGCACTTTTACGAACCGGCTCATGCCGAAACTCCCGCGAAACGCGCCGGATCGTAGAGTGCGTCTGAGGGCGCGGCGGCTACGCCCCGTACCAGCCTGCTGATCAGCCGCCCGAGGTACGGCGCGCGGCAGAAGCCGGTGCCGTTATCGCCTGCGGCGATGTAGAGCCCCTCCGGGGGGAGCTTGCCGGCAAGGAAGCGATCGTCGGGTGTCACGCCCTCGAAGCGCACCCAGGAGCGCAACATCAGGATATCAGCGAGGCTAGGAAACAACGTGGTCAGCGTCTGGATCGAATCGCGCACGAAGCGCAGCGGCACCTCGTTGATGCGGTTCTCGGCACCAGGCGTCGTGCCCTCCGGCGCAACTACCGTGTTGAAAAGAACCTGACCGCTCCGGGCCTGCTGGATCTGGGTATAACCGCTCTCGACGCCTCCGGCGGACTCACAGGCCCCCACGACGGTCCTGATGATCGGCGGCTGGCGCACTGATGCAAGGCACTGTGCCTGGCGAGGCACGATCGGCACATTCACGCCGGCCATCGCCGCAAGCCCGGCGCTCCAAGGACCGGCCGCAATGACGATCTTGCCAACCGCAATCGGCCCCTTCGCCGTTTGGACGCCGGTGACCCGGTCGCCCTGTATCGTCAGCCCGGTTACCGGCGTGGAGTGAAAGGCCGAGACCCCGTGGCGCCGGCCATCCGCCAGAAGGGCCCGCACCGCGAGGAAGGGGTTGACCGTAGCGTCGCCCGGCGACCAGCTCGCGGCCACGATTGGCCCGGTCAGCAGCGGCTCCCTTTCGCGAACAGCCTCAGGCGAGAGGAGTTCGGGAGGCAGGCCGTGGGCACGCTCGGCATCGATCCAGCGCCGCGCAACCGCGACATCTTCCTCGCGCATGATGAAGCGCAGCTGTCCGCTGTGATTGTATTCGAACGGATCGCCCAGACTTTCAGAGAGCTCCCGCCAATGCGCGCAGGCTTCGACCAGAACATCGAGTTCCTGGAGATTGTGCATATGCGTGCCGAGGCAGGCGAGGCTGGCCCCACTCACTGCCCCGCCGAAGGCCTGGCCTTCCAGAAGCACTGTCGACAGTCCGTCATACGCCAGCTGGCGTGCAACCGCCGTCCCGACGATACCGCCGCCGACAATGACCACATCGGCCGATCTTGGCAGAACGTCGCTCAATTCCACTCCTTAGAACGGAAAGCTACAGGCGCCGCCTGCCAGAATCGCAGGTCGAGGATCCCGTCATGGGGAACCGTGCGACCCTCGACCGCCACGATCGCTTCCGCCGCTCGCGTTACATGGCGCGGATCGGGATAGCCAAGCCCGTGGGTGAGCGTCGCCCCCGTCATGGCAAGGGCACGGATGTCCGCAAGCTGCCCGCGATGCTCGGCCTCGCGAATGTCCGGCCGCGCCGCTAGGCAAGCAGCAATCGCCCGATCCGGCTCCTTGAAGGCGATCGACCAGCCTTCCAGCACGGCATCTACGACTGCCTGCACAGCCGTCGGATTTTCCTCGACGAAGCGGGCCGAGACGGCCAGCCCGTCCTTCAGGAGCGAGCTGCCGCTGTCCTTGCCGGAGAAGATCCTGATCGAGTCGGGCCCGAGCCTCTCCTCGACCTGATGCAGCTCGTGATAGTTTGTCATCTGCGCCGACGCGAGTTCGCCCACGAGGAACGGCCCGACCGTGTCAGGTAGCTCCACGCGCGTCACCGCACCTGGAGCAACCCCGGCGCGCTTCAGCATCCACCGCAGTTCGAGATCTTCATGACCCGGCCAGACGCCGACCTTGCGGCCGGCCAGGTCGCGAATCGATTCAATGCCGTCCGCGCGACGCACCGGATAGACGAGCGGACTCTCCTGCTGGATAGCCAGCACGTAGCGCAGGGCAGCCGGATCGCGGCTTTCGAGGATGTGCGCCGGGCTGGCCACGGCCATCTGCGTCGCGCCGGACAGGACCGCCGCAACATGCTTCTGGCTGAAATCGAGTCCTTCGCACACGATCTCGATCCCGTGTCGACGCGCCAGCCCGAGTTGCTCGGCCAGAAGATAACCGGCAAACTGTGCCTGCTTGTGCCAAAGCAGCCTTATTCGAACGGTGGTCATCGCAATTCCGCTTACGTCGGGAGGATAGGGTCACGATCCGCAGTTGATCGTCTTGTAGTCGGCTGGCGCCTTCTCCCAGAATTCGTTGGTGAAGGCCTTCTCCAGCTCGATCGGCTGATCGATCAGCTTGGCTCCGAGCAGGATATTCTGCGCGACTTGATAGTTCTTCAGCTCGGACTTGCCGAACTCGCCGTGCAAGGTTGGCCCGGCACAGAACAACTCGCCCATCGCCTTGATCTGCTCGATCTGCTCCTCGAGTTTCAACTCGCTGTTGTACTTGACCACGATCTCGGCCGCCGCCTTGGGATCGGCGATCGCCTCCTTCCAGCCGCGCAAGGTAGCGTCCACCGCCGCCTGTACGGCCTTCGGATTCTCCTGGATCGTCTTTTCCGTCGTAAACAGGCCTCCGCTGATGATCGAGGCGTCGTCGGTCGGATCGAGGAAGACGAGATCTTCCTTCTTGTAGCCCTGGCGATAGACTTGCTGCAGCTCGTTGTAGATGGCGACCTGCATCACCTCGTAGTCCTTATTCAGCCAGCCGATGATGTCGTAGCCTTGGCTGACGATATTGACCGACGACTGGTCTATGCCGGCCTGATTCAGCATCGCCAGGAATTCCTGTTCGTCACCGCCGAACCAGAGGCCGACGCTGTGGCCGGGCATGTCCTTGACGGAGCTGATCCCGCTGTCCTTGCGGGCAATGTAAGTGGTGGCGCTGCGCTGACCGTGCTGGCTCACCATCACCAGCGGGGCGCCGTTGGCGCGTGCCGAGATGACCTGGTTCGGATGTCCGATGCCGAACGTGTCGGCACCGGTCGCAACCGTCACGGACGGCTTGATGTCGGGTCCGGCCGGTAGCAGCTGGATGTCGACGCCGGCCTCCTTGTAGTAGCCCTTCTCGAGCGCGAGGATTGGGCCCGCGAATTGGCCCTGCATCACCCATTCGAGACGGATCGTCTCAGCCGAGGCCAAGGACAGCCCCGCAACCAGCGCCGTTCCGGCAAGCAATGATTTCAACAATTCTTTCATGGTGTTGTTCCCCTTTTTTTATGTATCCAGCTCAACTCTGGTCGTGCATCGAGGTGTGCCAAGGCACCACGAGCCTCTCAATCAGAGCGATCAGCCCGAAGAACACGATCCCGATCAGAGCCGACATGACCATCGCGGCCCAGAGACGCGGCATGGCCAGCGTGCGGTACGAGGTCATGATGACGAAGCCGAGTCCTTTGTCGGCCTGTACGAACTCGGCAACGATCGCACCGATGACCGAGAAGGTGACGTTCAACTTCAAGCCCACGAAGACGTAGGGCAGCGCACTCGGCAGCCGCATCTTGAAGAAGCGCTGCGGACCCGTGGCGGCGGCGATGTGGAAGACGTCCATTACCGTGCGGTCGTAGGACTGCAGGCCCTTCATCATGTTCAGCGCTAGCGGGAAAAAGGACAGGAAGGTCGTCACCGCGATCTTCGAGCCGAGACCATGGCCGAACCAGATGATGATGATCGGCGCGACGGCGACCACCGGTATGGTGTTGGCGGCGATGATGTAGGGCAGGAAACCCCTCGCGATCACCGGAGAATAGGCAAACAGCGTGCCGAGAAGGGCGCCCAGCAGAGAGCCCAGGACAAAGCCGGCAATCGCCTCGAAAAGGGTAATACCGGAATGGGACAGCAGGGTATGTGGATTGTTCGCGAAGGCCAGCCAGATGTCAGCCGGCGCGGGTAGCACGTAGACTGGTATCTCGAATGCCCTGATCAGGGCCTGCCAAGCCACAACAACGACGACGAACGTAAGGGCTGGAGGCCAGATCTGATCGAACGCGCCGTTAGGCGCTATCAGCTTGCGCAGTGCGGTGGAGTCTGCAGCGCGAGCCGCGTCGAGGCTAGACATCGTGGTAGCCCTTTTCCAGTTCGCGGTTGCCGACCTTGACGAGCTGGTCGAAGCGTCCGTCATCACGGCTGCCGAGGCTGCGAGGCCGCGGGAGATCCACCTCTATGATGCGGGAAACCTTGCCTGGCCGCGGCGTCATTACGACGATGCTATCTGAGAGGAGCACCGCTTCCCGGATCGAATGCGTGACGAGCACGACCGTGATCCCTGTGATTTCGTGAATGCGCGCCAGCTCCATGTTCAGCCGGTCGCGGGTGATCTGGTCGAGCGCTCCGAAGGGTTCGTCGAGAAGCAGGATGCGTGGGTCGGTGGACAGCGCGCGCGCGATCGCAGCGCGCTGGCGCATGCCACCTGAGAGCTGGCGCGGCCAGGCACTGTGGAAGCCTTCCAGTCCGACCAGACGGATCAGTTCGTCGGCTTTGCGTTCCCTCTCGACCCGCCCGACGCCGCGCAGTTCAAGCGGCAGGGCGATGTTGTCGCGAATGTTCCTCCATTCGAGCAAGGCGGCCTCCTGGAAGACGAAACCGATCTCCCGGTTCAGCCGCGCCAGCCGCGGCACGCGTCCGCCGATCTCGACCGAACCGCCCGTCGGCGCAAGCAGGTCGCCGATGATGCGCAGCAGCGTGCTCTTGCCACATCCCGACGGCCCGATCAGCGACACGAAACTGCCTTCGTCGATGGCCAGATTGATGTCGCTCAGCGCTCGGACGGGCGTGTCGCCCTTGGCCCCGTAGACCAACGACAGCTCAGCGACCGACAAGAAGCTGCTCCTCTCAGCGGTGGCCGGCGCATCCTTCGCAAGTCCAGCGTCAACCATAACGCTGACCTCCTGCAAACCAGTCGTCGAACCGCTCCTGCGTGCGGACGACGACGCTGCCCTTTGTCATGTAGCTCTTCAGCGCGTCCCAGCCGTTCTCCTTGCCGTAACCGCTGGCTGCAAAACCACCCCAGATCGAACGCGGATCGTTCTTGTGATGATCGTTGATCCAGGTGACGCCCGCCCGTAGCTGCCCGGCAACGCGATGACCTCGCAAGACATCGCGTGTCCAGATCGAAGCGCCGAGTGCGAAGGGACTATCATTAGCGAGCGAGACCGCCTCATGCTCGTCGGCGAACGGCGTGACGCCCACCACCGGACCGAAGACCTCATCGCGGAACAGGCGCATCCCCGGAGAGACATCGGCGAATACGGTGGGCGGCACGAAAAAGCCGCCGCTCAGCTCATCGGCGAGCGTGGGCAGCTTCCCGCCAGCGACAAGGGGCGCGCCATCGGTCCGCGCTTCTTCAATAAAGCTCATGCAGCGATCGCGCGACGCCCCTGAGATCACCGGACCGACATCCGTCGCCATGTCGGCGGGATCACCGAGTCGTAACTGGCCGACACGCCGGGCGAACTCATCCAGGAAACGGTCGTAGACCGAACGCTGCACGAGGAAGCGCGCGCCGGAGACGCAGGTCTGCCCCGCCGCTACGAAGGCCGAAAATAGAGCTCCCGCCACCGCCTCGCCCTGTTCGGCATCCTCGAAGACGAGCACCGGCGTCTTGCCGCCGAGTTCCAGCGTGCACGGAACCAGCCGGTCGGCAGCAGCCGCCGCGACACGCCGGCCCGTTCCCGTCCCGCCGGTCAGGTCGATGCGCGCTACGTGCGGATTGGCGACCAGCGCCGCCCCCGCCTCTGCAGCTCCCGTAACGACGTTGACTACGCCAGCGGGAATGCCTGCTTCAACGGCCCATTCGGCTATGATCAGCGGCGAGACGGGCGCTAGCTCCGAGGGCTTGATCACCACGGTGTTCCCGGCAGCTAGGGCCGCCGCCAGCTTCTTGACCAGTATGAGGACAGGGTGGTTCCACGGAGTCAGCAGGGCACAGACACCATAGGGCCTGTACTGAGTGTAGGTGAGGAAACCTCCCTTCACGCGATTGGCCTCGCCTTCGAGGCCCAGAACGATGCCCGCGAAGTATTCCAGCCACTCGGGAATGCGGGTCATCTGGGCACGCATCTCGCGGATCGGTCGCCCAGTGATGCGCGACTCGAGCGCGGCCAGCTCCTGAATGCGCGATGCTATGATGTCTGCTAGCCGCCGAAGGAGGCGCGCCCGCTCGGCGCCGTCCGTCGCCGCCCAACCAGGCAACGCTTCAGCCGCCCCCCTACAGGCACGGTCCACGTCCTCGGCTGTCGCATCGGCGACGGTTTCGATCACTTTCCCTGTGGCCGGGCTGAGCACATCCCGGCGGCCGCCCGAGCCATCGCGCCAGGCACCTCCAACGTGGAGCGGAAAATTCTGAGCAGCTCCTAGAGATAGGGACGCGACGAACGCCATTCACCTCGACCTCAACCAGCGCCTTTCGGCGTGACAAATACAGGGATTGCACGTCATTATGATCTTCGTCATAATCTATGCATGCATCGTGTATACACGGCACGCTAGCCATTTTGCCGAAGGCTGGCAAGCCTAAAAAGATGCCGATCTCAGGAGTGAAGAGCCATGAAGACCGGAGCGATCGCCGCACAGATTGCCGGCCCCCGAGCGGATAGCTCGCGCAAGAAGGCCGGCTCGCTTGGCCGCGACGTCGGGGCGGACCTTGAGACCCAGATCGTCGAAGGACGACTCGCCCCCGGCGAGAAGCTCGATGAAATCGCGCTAAGCAACCAGTACTCCGTCTCGCGCACGCCGATCCGCGAGGCCTTGCGGGCGCTGGCTGCCAAGGGGCTGGTCGATTTCCAGCCGAGGATCGGCGCGATCGTGGCGCAGCCGACGGTGGGCGAGGTCATGGACTTGTTCGAGGTGGTGGCCGAAATGGAAGGTGTTGCGGCGCGGTTGGCATGTGAGCGCATGAACGCCGATGACAGAGCGCTGCTGTCTGCCGCTCATCAGGCCTGCCAGGAAACGGCTTCGTCCTTCGACCCGGACGCCTACTACAAGACCAACGGCGATTTTCATTCCGCCGTCCACAAGGCCGCCCATAACGCGATTCTGCTCGAGCAGATCGAGCATCTCAACAAGCGCCTGTCGCCTTATCGCCGCTTCATCACGCTCCGCCCGGGGCGGACTGAGGCTGCGTTGCGGGAGCATGAGGCAGTGTTCGAGGCACTAATCGCGCGTGATGGGGCCGCGGCATCGCAGGCGATGCGAAACCATGTGCGCGTGTTGGCGGAGGATTCGCTGGCACTATCACGCAGCTTGCGCTTCTAGCAGCATCGCTCGGCCCACCCGCCAACGGGGCGCTGTCGTTTCAAGTCAGCTTGCTTGGAACATCTGTGAGTTGGCCGCGAAAAGATTGCAACTCGGCTTCTGAAATCCCGGCAAGTTCCTCCCGTGCAGGGTAGCTGCACGCAGCGCCATGCGTCGCCGGGGACACCGTACGCCGGATCATCGGCGACACCGAAAGCGGAACGAAACCGGCAAGCAGGACGACCAATTGCCACCGGGCCCACGCACGTTAAAGCAAACGAGCATATGCCATACGTTTAGCGGCTCTTACGCTACCGGCCAGGATCTGTCGCCGCTCTGTCAAGGCAGCGGCACCTCAGGATCGACAAGCCCTTCGCCGCGCAGGTCCGACCAGAAATCGGCCGAGATCGCTGTACTGAAATGGGCGATGTTCTGCTGCACCTCCGCCGGCGTCACGGCGCCAAATATCACGGAGCAGACCTCGGGCGCAGCCAGCGGGAACTGTAGTGCCGCCGCCGCGAGCGCCACGCCATGCGCCGCAGCCACAGCCGCCAGCCTGCGCACCCGCTCGACGATTTCGGCCGGCGCGGCACTGTATTCGTATTTTGCCCCCTCGATAATACCGGTGGCGAGGATTCCGGAATTGAAGGCGCCGCCAACGACGACCGAAGCGCCGCGTTTGCCGGCAGCGCGAATCTCGTCGGAGTAGATCGCATGTTCGAGCAGCGTATAGCGCGAGGCGACGAGGAAGACGTCTAGATCCGCCGCCTCGAGGAAACGCCGGATCATGCCGCGCTCGTTGATCCCAGCCCCGATGGCCTTGACCTCGCCTGTGCGCTTAAGCTCGTCGAGCGCGCGGTAGCCGCCGCCCTGATCCAGTTCGCGCAGCTTTTCGTCGAGCGCCTCGGGTGTACGGAAATAGCCGCTGTCGAGATCATGGATATAGAGCGCATCGACCTGGTTGATACCGAGGCGTTGGAGACTGTCTTCATAAGAGCGCATCACGGCATCATAGGTGAAGATATGATGAGGTTCGAAGGCAAGCGGAGCCTGCCATGTCGGGGGCACGAACCCCGCGCGATCGCGCGGTGCGCGCAGCACACGGCCGACCTTCGTGGTGAGCGCGTAATCACCGCGCGGGCGATCATGGAGCGCGCGCCCCGTGCGGTGCTCTGCCTGGCCGAGCCCGTACCAGGGCGCAGTGTCATAGAGGCGCAGGCCCGTGTCCCAGGCCGCCTGATAGGTGGCGCGGGCCTCAGCCTCGCCGATGGCGGCATAGACGCCTCCCAGCGGGCAGGTGCCAAGGCCCAGAACCGGAATCTGAAGATCGGTCTTTCCGACCGGGCGGCGGTCTTGCGGCGTCATCTCAGGCTTCCTTCAAAAGATCGGCGGTTCTTATCAGCTGACCTGAGGATGCCGAACGATATGCGGCCTCGGCGAGCGCATAGGTTTTCAGACTGTCGCGGGCCGAGGTTTCGAATTCCCTGCCCTGACGCAGGGCATCGATAAAATGCTGCTGCGTACGCGGCACCGAATCCTGTATCTGCGTCCAGGGCGCCGAGGTCCAGGCCCGCCCATCGTCATGGATCACTTCGTCGCGCTGTCCGTTGGCGGTATGAATGCGCAGGATCTGGCCCTCTAGGATCTGCACCGTGCCGAGCCTGCCCTCGATCTCCCCGAGCGTCTGCGGGAAGGGATTGGGATTCTTGTGGGCGGCATAACTGACATCCACCACTGAGACGGCGTCATTGTCGTGACGCAAGAGCATCGTAGCAGCATCCTCGCCCGCCAGGCCTTCCCTGACCGACTGGCTGAAGCAACTTACCGAATGCGCGTCGCCCAGGAGGAAGCGCGCCAAGTCGAGCATGTGGATGCCGACATCCATGATCATGAAGCGCTGGGTCTTCAGTAGGTAAGGCTGGTTCGTATAGACGTCGATGTCGTTGCGCCAGCTCAGCCGGCCAAAGGTCACCTCGCCGATCTGACGGGAATCGAGGATCTCTCGGAGCCGGCGAAAGATCTTCTGGAAGCGGAAATTTTCGTGCAGCGTGACCGGCAGACCGGCCTTGCGCGCTTTCGCCTCGATGCGAAGGCAGGTGACGATGTCGGGGGCGAAGGGCTTTTGCACGATCACCGGCACGCCGGCTTCGACAGCGAGGCCCACGAGCGCTTCATGCGTCTCCATCGTGGTACAGATGTCAACGAAATCGAAGGGCCCGAGTTCAGCACTGACGCATCGTCATACCATTCCGCGATGCCGAACTCCTTCGCCGCCGCCTCGGCACGGTCCAGATCGCGATCACAGATCGCGGCGATTTCCGCGCCCTCGACCTCGGTCCATGCGTGAAGATGGTTACGCGAGAAAAAGCCGGCACCGATCAAAAGACCCTTGAGCGGACGGCTCATCGCTTTGCCTCTTGTTCTTCGAGATGCAGCACGGCGTAGGCGTCGAGCGCGCCGGGCAAAGTCTGTGCGCCGGCCCAGCCATTGTCCGCGAGGCTCGCGGCATCGAGGAGCAAGACCTCCGGCACGGCCAGACCCGTGGCGGGAAGAGCCAGCGCCTCGGACGTCAGATTGGCGAGCAGCGCGTGGCGCCTGCCGCCCTTGCGCCAGATTAGCCGCGCGATCCCGCCCTCGGTCCGGGCCTCCATCACCTCGCCGCCCGCAGCGCGGGCCAGGATGCGTGCCACATGGTAGAGCGGATAAAGCGCGCCCTCAGGCTGGTCGTCCCAGAAGGGACGCGCGTAGTCCTGACGGGTCGAGATCAGGCCGAAAGCCCCGGCCGGGCCGCCAAAGGCAAAGCGCACCGGCGCGAAAGGTGCGATCCGGGTCAGATAGCCAATGGTCCAGGCCGCCGCGAACAGTCCGCGCTGGCGCGGGTCGCGCGCAGCCATCCCCTCACGGGCCTCGGGATCATTGACCGAAGGACCTGGGCCATAGGGGTTGATCCGCGCGCCGATCCCTGTGGGGCCGATGAGAAGCGGTAGACCACCAGCCAGTGCCTGCGCCGATGAGAGGATATGCGGCAGGGATTGCAGCGACTCCATCACCGAGGCGTCATCGGCGGCATGGACCACCGGTGTGGTGGCGAAACTCAAGCCTTGCCAGAGCGCCGGATCGGGGCGCTTGCGGTTGAATTCCGTGAAGAAGGCGGGCGAACCGCCGATTCGGTCCGCTGCTTGGAAATGTCTTGCCAGGCTGGCGGAGACGGCGGCCTCCGACGGGTGTGGCGGCCGCGCCTCGCCAGGTTGGAAGCTCTGCTCGTCGATCTTTGCGAAAGCGCCTATGCGAGCGGGGAAGATGCCCGCCGCCTCGAACCGTGCAGCCAACGCGGCGAGTTCAGCCTCGGCAGCCGCATCCGTGGCTCCGGCGAGGATGGCCTGAACTTCGAGTTTCGCTCCGGTCAGGGCGATCAGTTCCGCAAGCGGCGACAGATCCGCGTCGGGGGCTTCCAGCCATCCGTCGTGCCGCAGGAGTATCCAACTGGGCGCCAGCGCGCCAAGGGCCTCTGGCCAGGCGAGCGCCACCCTGGTATCCGCCAGCCGGTCGATCGGCAGCGCATAATCCGGCAAAAGCTGGCCTGCGGTCTTCGGCACCGTGACAGCGGAAACCACCGGACCTTCGCTCCCTTGATCAGTCAGCGTGATCGTCACCGCCTGAGCGACCGGAGCGTCGGGCCCAAGCTTGTAGGGATAGGGCAGGCCGATCGGCCGGCTATAAGTCTTGAACGAGGCATCGGACCAGTTGCGATGATCCTCCATCTCGAAAACATCGCCCTCGAACCGGGTCTCGACCGTCAGGCCTGGTACCGGGCTATGGGTGATCGCGCGTATATCCTTGACCGGCTGGCCGGGCGAGATTTGCGCCGGGATCACGAGGTCGCGCTGTGGCGCGGACGCGTGGTCCACCGTGACTTCGGTCCCCGCAAACCCATCCAGCGGATGCAGGACCACGAAGCCGGTGCGATTGGTGTCGAACGCCGCCTCGGCGCGAATATCGGCTTCGGCCCTGAGCCTGCCAGAAGCCTCGCCGCTCAGGCGGATACCCACCCGGACGCCCTGCCCGGGAACGCCGTAATGCGCCTCATAGGCGACGGAAAAGCTCGTGGCGTCCTCGCCGATCTCGAGCCCGGTGATCACCGGCGCGGGCGTGCCCCAGCCAGGGGTGCGGACAAGGAACATCAACGCGCGCAGGATCTCGACCCCGTTGAAGCGTATCCAGTGCAGGGCGCCGGCATCGAAGGTCGCCTCCAGTCTGCCGGCCTGCAGCAGGCGGGTCGGGCTTTCGCCACGGGGGGTTCCGGTCAGAAGGACGGCACGGCTCATCGGCTTCGCCTCTTGATGAAATGGTCGAAAGCGACCGCTGCCACGATAATCAGACCGACCAGGATCTGCTGGGTATAGGGTGAGACATTGAGGATCACGAGACCGTTGAGCAGAACGCCGGTCAGAAGCGCGCCGATCACCGTGCCTGCCACGCCGCCGGTACCGCCATAAAGACTGGTGCCGCCGATCACCACCGCCGCGATGGCGGTCAGCTCATAGCCGGTGCCGGCCACCGACTCGGCCGAGTTCAGCCGCGATGCGAGGACGAAGCCGCCCAACCCGGAGCAGAAGCCGATCAGCCCGTAGACCAGCACGGTTACCCCGCTGACATTGATCCCCGAAAGCCGTGCCGCATCCGGGTTCGAGCCAACTGCATAGACCGCGCGTCCGAAGCGGGTCTGAGTGAGGACCAGCCAGGCCGTAACCGCGACGGCGGCAAAGATCAGGACCGGCACCGGCACCGGGCCGATCATGCCGCGTCCCCACCAGCCGAAAGCCTCGTCGAAGCCCGAGATCGGCCCGCCATTGCCGATCGTCAGCGCGATGCCGCGAAAGACGGTCATACCGCCCAAAGTCACAATGAAAGCCGGAACCGAGAGCCAGGCGACCGCCATCCCCTGCAAAAGCCCCGCGAGCGTGCCCGCGAGGATCGCCGCCAGAGCCGCCAGCCCCCAGTGGAGGCCACTCCCGTCGAAGGAAAGCGCCAGCCAGCCGTCAGTGCCGCCATGGGCGATCACGGCAGCGAAAAGCCCCGTCATGGCGACCAGCGAACCCACGGAAAGATCGATGCCCCGGATCAGAATTACGAAGGTCATCCCGACCGCTATGATCCCGTAGATCGAGACCTGCCGCAGGATGTTGAACAGATTAAGCGGCATCAGGAAGCGCGGCTGAAGGCCCGCGAAGATGATCACGAGGATCGCGAGGAAGATCAGCGGCGCGAGCTTGCCCATCAGGGCGAAGATCCGGGCGCGGGTCAGATTGTCTGCGGGGCTGGCGCTCATGGCGGCGGTTCCTTGGATTACTGGCGCGTCAGTCGTGCCGGGTCATATGCGCCATGAGACCCTCGGCCGTGGCCGCTGCGGCAGGCTGATGCGAAGTGGTCTCGCCCTCGCGCAGGGTGACGATCCGATCCGAGAGGCTCATCACCTCGGGCAGATCCGATGAGATCAGGAGTACGGCAACCCCTTGCGAGGCGATGTCGCGGATCAGCGAGTGGACATCCTCCTTCGCGCCCACGTCGATGCCCCTCGTCGGCTCGTCGATGATCAGCAATTTCGGCTTCAGCGCGATCCAGCGCGCGAGCACCACCTTCTGCTGATTGCCGCCTGAAAGCGTCGTGATGGCGGCGCGCGGGCCGGAGGCGCGGATGCCCAGCCGGTTGACGAAAATGTCCAGAAGCCGCGCCTCGCCACGCTTGTCGTTAAAGCCAAGCGGGCCTGCGGGTACGGCGCCGGTCAGGGCAAAATTTTCAGAGACCGACCGGTCGGGCAGGATCGAGAGGCCCTTACGATCCTCGGGCAAATATCCGACTCCGGCCTTCATCGCCGCCGCCGGGGACGTGACGCGGAGGGGCTGTCCCTCCAACCGGACGTCTCCCGCGCCGATCGGATCGAGGCCGAAGATCATCCGGGCAGTCTCTGTCCTGCCCGCTCCGACGATACCGGCAAGGCCAAGGATCTCGCCCGCATGGACGGTAAAACTCACGTCGCGGACACGCTGGCCGCCGCGGATCGGAGGGCGCGAAGCCAGGTTTCTCACCTCCAGTACCGCGGCGCCGGGCGTGCGAACCGCGCCACGATCGCCGATGGCGACCTCGCGGCCTGCCATGTCACGGATCAGCGATCGAATATCGGTCTCGGCGACGCGGCCCGAAGACACTGCCTTACCGTCACGCAGGACGGTATAGGTCGAGCAGAAGGCGCGGATCTCATCCAGCCGATGGCTGACGTAGAGCACCGCCACTCCTTCAGAGGAAAGCTGCGCGATGATCTCGCCCAGATGAGCCACCTCATTGGGCGAGAGCGAAGCGGTCGGCTCGTCCATGATGACGACCCGCGATTTGCGGGTGAGCGCGCGTGCGATCTCGACCATCTGCTGTTGCGCAACGGAAAGGCTTGCCACTGGCACCCGGACGTCGATGGAAAGGCCAAGCCGTGCCAGCGCCTTTCGGGCGGCCTCGCGAATGCGCTTCCAGTCGACAAGACCAAGCGCATTTAGCGGCAGATGGCCGGCAAAGATCGCCTCGGCCACCGAGAGATCGGGAAAAAGCGAAAGCTCCTGGCGGATCACACTGATCCCGACATGGTCGGCGTCGATCGGGCGATGGAAGCGCACCGGCATCCCGTCGAGCCGCAATTCCCCGCCGTCGGGCTGATGCACGCCCGAAAGCAGATTGATCATCGTGGACTTGCCCGCTCCGTTCTCACCCAGGAGCGCGCGAACCTCGCGTGGAGCGAGCGTCAGCGATATGCCGTCCAGCACGGTGACGCCGAAGAAGCGCTTCACCAGTTTGCGTGCTTCCAGCACGGGTTGGGCAGGCGGCAGATCGCCGGGGCCGCTCGCGCGCCCCGGCTCCTGTCGGCTCTTCCCTGGAAGGGAGGCCGGGAGGTTCATTTTCCGATCAACCCAACCCGCTCGGCCTGATCGAGATTGTCGGTGGTGATCGCAACCGGTGAGACGAGGATTTCGTTGGTTTGAGGCTTTGTGCCTTCGCGGATGAAGGAGACAAGCGTGTTGATCGCGGTGCGGCCCTGCCGGCCGGGGAACTGGTCGACGGTCGCGGCCAGATCGCCGGATTTCACCGCTTTCAGGGCACCTTCCGAGCCGTCGTAGCCATAGATCGCGACCTTGCCCTTCAGGCCGCGGGCTTCGACCGCCTGAGCCGCGCCGAGCGCCATGTCGTCATTGGCGGCGATAATTACCTGCGGCGCCTGGGTAAGGCCGGTCAAGATGTTCTCGGTAACCTCAAGCCCCTTGTCGCGTGAGAAATTGCCTGCCTGCTCGGCAACGAAAGCATATTTCTTGCCCGCCGCGTCGAGCACCTTGTGCGCGCCACCATTGCGGTCGTTCGCGGTCTTGTCGCCCGGAATGCCCTGCAGGTTCACGATGGTCGCGCCGTCGGGGAAGGCCTTGACCACCGCTTCACCCTGAGCCTCGGCTCCTTTAAAATTGTCGGCCGCGACATTCGCCAGCACTTCCGGCACGCCATTGACCGGACGGTCGATAGTGACCACGGGTATGCCGGCGTCGATCGCCTGCTTCACGACCCCGGCCAGCGCATCGGCCTCGACCGGCGCGAGGATTATGCCATCGACACCCTGAACGATGGCGGCTTCGATATCGGCGATCTGCTTCGGAGCCGAGAGCTGGCCGTCGGCGACCACAATGTTCACGCCGCCAAGCTTTTTGGCCTCGTCCTTGAGCTCGTCGGTCAGAAAGACAAAATGCGGGAAGGCAAACGTCAGAGGCGAGACAAGGATGGTCACCTTAGCGTCCTTGCCCTTGGGCGCGGCGACCGCCGGCAGGCCCAGAACACCGATCAAGGCTGCGGCCGAGGCCGCCAGAAGGAACGAACGTTTCAACATGATTGGGATTTCCCGTTGCGTTAAACTGTATGCAGTTTGTTCAATCGGGCATGTCAAAAACAGCGCACAATATTTTTTCTTTGAGAGCTGCGCGGGAAAATCGTTCCTTCATTTTCGATCCCTGAGATGCAACAATTCCCTTAAATTGCAAGAATAAGCTCCACAGGCGGCGCCTCTTCACCGGGATGCCCCATGGCCCCACACCCGAATGGCATCGCGCGCTCCGCAATGCAGCACGGGAAAAGAGTGTGCACACCCTGTAGACTGTAGTCGAGAAATGCCTCTTATCGCCCAGCGTCGCGGCGGCCTACGGCCGCCCGGCAGGCCAGAAGGAAATGTGACATGTCCAGCTATCTTTCAGATCTCTTCGCGCTTGGCGGGAAGACCGCGCTGCTGGCCGGTGGCGCCGGGGCCATCGGCTCAGCCATTGCCGATGGCTTCGCGCGCGCTGAGGCGACCGTGATCGTTCATGACCTCGCGCAGGAGCGGCTAGACCGGCTTGCACGGGATTTCGCGGCGAAGGGGCTCGAAATCATCGCCCTTCAGGCCGACCTCGGCACGGCGGACGCGGCAGAGAAGCTTGTCGCTCGCGCGAAGGAGATCACCGGCCGCATCGATATCCTGGTGAATCTTCAGGGTACGAACCGCCGCAAGCCGATCACCCAGGTCACACCCGAGGATTTCGACGTGATGACCGCGGTCAATCTGCGCTCGGTCTATTTCCTGTCGCAGGCGGTCCATCCGGTGATGAAGGCGCAGGGCGGCGGCAAGATCCTACATTTCAGTTCGCTCTCGGCCAATTTCTCCTTCGATACGATATCGGTCTATGCTGCGACCAAGGCTGCGGTCACGTCGCTGACGCGCTCTCAGGCGCACGAATGGGCAGATGACAATATCCAGGTAAACTCGATCGAGCCCGGCTTCGTACAGACGGAGTTCACCAGGCCGCTCTGGGACGACGAATACCGCGCCGATTGGTTCGCCAATTTCATCCCGCAAGGTCGGCTGGCGAAGCCTGAGGACTTGGTGAGCACCGCGCTCTATCTGGTTGCTCCGGCCACGCGCTACATCACAGGTCAGAACGTGGTGATCGATGGCGGCGTGCTGGCCGGCGCAAGTTGGATCGAAGCCCCGCGCCGCCCCAGCATCGAGCGTTGAGGCCGGAACCATGAGCGACTGGCTGATCGAGACTCATGAACTGGCCGCCCTGCTGGCGGCCGAGCCAAATGCCGACCGGGTGGTGCTTGATTGCTCCTGGTATGTGCCCGATGCCGGCCGGGATGCCCGCGAGGACTTCCGCGCCGGCCATATCCCCGGCGCGCGTTTCGTCGATCTGAGCGATATCTCGGATCCCGACTCGCCCTACGTCAACATGTTGCCCTCGGCGGAGATTTTCGCCCGGGTGATCGGCGGTCTCGGCATAAGCGGAGAAACCGAGGTGATCGTCTATGACGCGGGCTATGTTTCGGCTCGGATATGGTGGATGTTCCGCACCTTCGGTCATGACCAGGTGAAGATCCTCAACGGCGGCTGGCGCAAATGGCTGGCCGAAAGGCGCCCGGTCGAGACGGGTGATTTCGCCACCAGCACGCCCCGCAACTTCCCGGCCCGGCTGATCGAAGGGCGGGTCGCGCGCATCGAGGATGTGAGGCAGGTGATAGGCCATGGCGGCGCATCGATAATTGACGCGCGCACCGCGGCGCGGTTCGACGGGCACGAAGCCTCAGGCTATCCCGGAGTCGCCTCGGGCTATATGCCGGGTTCAATCAACACGCCCTGGGCCCTGTTCTACGAGCCGGCCCCTTCGCATCGTTTCGTCAGCCCCGAGCGCGCAAAGCAGATTTTCGCCGAACGCGGCGTCGATCTTTCCGGCGCGGTGATCACCACCTGCGGCTCCGGGGTCACGGCATCGATCCTCGGCTTCATGCTCGAGGCGATCGGCCATTCCGACTGGCGGCTTTACGACGGCTCCTGGCATGAATGGGGTCAGCAGCCGGATACCCCCAAGCTGACCAAGCCGTTGTAATCCGCCTCCCGCTGCCGCACAGCTTGGTCATTTTTAGATAATAACGGGATACAGTTTTGTATATCAGCGCCTAATGGTGTTTAAGGCCGTTCGCGCAAGCTCCAGGCTTTATAGCCTTCGATTGCAGCGAGATCGGCCGCTATCCAGTGGTTTTCACACCGTCTTTTCCGCTGAAAGAACTTCGAAGCGGAAACTGCCGGCAACCCCACGAATCCAACTTCTGCATACAGTAAAATTGACGTGAGCAGCAGCCAAAGCTAGGATCCCGGCAAACATCTCCAATAGGCAACTCGATGCCCAATACTCGCTCCATCAGCGACGATCCAGATCCCGGACAAGTGGAAAGCGCGCCCGGGGTAAGGATGGTCGACGCCTACGAGCGGATCCGGTCCGCGATCCTCAAGGGCACCCTGCCTCCGGGTGGTCGCGTCTCGCAGGTCAAGATCGCCGACGGGCTCGGCCTGAGCCGCACCCCCGTCCGCGAAGCCCTTCGGCTGATCGAGAAAGAGGGGCTGATAACCTCGGAACGCGGGCGCCAGGTGGTGATCTCGCAAACCTCCATGGCCGATCTCGACGAGCTTTATGCCTTGCGCATCAAGCTCGACACCACAACCGTGCGCGCAACCGTGCCGGATCTGACGGACGAAGAAATTGCCAGGATGCGGGAGTGTCTCGTGGCGATGGATGAGAGCAGTTCGCCCGACCTGTTCGCGGAGTTCGACGCGGCGCATCAGCAGTTCCACATGATTCCGATTCGCCTCGCGGGGCCTCGTCACGCCCACTATTCGATGCAGCTCAACGAACATGCTGAGCGCTATCGCCGGATCTATTTGGCGCAGCCGAGTTCGTACCAGCAATCGCGCGAGGAGCACCGGGCGATCATGGACGCCTGCGCGGCGCGTGACGGTGAAGCGGTTGCCGCCCTTCTGGCGGAACATTACGCCCGTATCGCGCTGACCATCATCGCGCAGATCGACCCTGCTTTCGAGCCCCGCCAGCTCCGCTCGGCGGTGCGGGGCGCCCGCCACAATCGCGACACCGAGGAACGGAAGCTTGCATCCGAACGCCGCCTCGCCAACGAGCCCTGGCGACGGTAGTCTCGATCGCGAGCGCCGGCGATGCCGCATGGGCCGAGCGGCATTAAGATCAATGTTCCGCTGGGCCGAGTCGGCCCCACCGCTGAGGTCGCTGAAGCCATAACCTTGCTGCTTTTCCGACAGGGCCTGTCACCTGTACTCCAATGGCTGTCCCGTGGCCGCTGAAGACCGATCCGATCACTCAGGAGGAATGCAATGCCTGTCACCGTCAATCACACCGGGATCACCGTCAGGGATCTCGACCGCGCCGAAGCGATCTTCCGCGACCTGTTCGGCTTCGAAACCTATTCGCGCGCGCCCCGCGATCCGGCGATCATCTCGGCGGTGACCGGCGTGCCCGGCACGAGGGTCGAGATTATATATATGCGCAACGGGGCGACCAATATCGAGCTTCTATGCTATTCCGGTCCCGATGGCCGACAGGATTACCGCCCGCGCCCAGTCGATCTGGGCTCGCTGCATATGGCGATGAACGTCACCGAGATGGACGAGATGCTTGAAAAGGCCCGCGCCTGGCCGATGGAACAGGTTGGAGAGGTGATCGAGATCGACCAGGGGCCGAACACCGGATCGCGCATCGTCTACTTCCGTACCCCCGAAGAGGGCCTGATCATCGAGATGATCGAAAAAAAGGCTCCTTGAACCATCCCACCGATCAACCTTGTGCCGTAGCGGATTCCTGTACCCGGACCTCCTTCATAAGCGCCCGCAATTCGGCTGGAGGAGCTACACAGAAAGTTCGATAAGCTTCCAGGAACTCCAGCCAAACCGGATGCCCTGTGGATAACTTGGCTCCACGAGCTTCCTTCAATGCCGCAGCTGCGGTTGCTTCTGCAAGTAAATCAAAGGGTTGTCTAAAGGCCGCACGAATCTCACCTCGGTGCCATTCGTGCTTACCCTGATGCAGCCTCCCGTTCCATTGAAATAGCCCCGGGAAGAGCCGGTTGCGCAAGGTGGTATGTACCGTACTGACCGGCACCGGCTTACCATTCTGGGTTTATGAGCCGATCGGCGTGCGCCGCTTTCGCGACCGCCTGGAGCGAATACTGACCCGTCGCATAGCGCTCGAACAGCTTGATAATGACCGGTGCCCGCATAGGATCGGGCTCGATAACTTTCTTGCCGTCCTTGAAGTGACGTCGATGTAGCCGGGCGGCGCCTTGGTCGGCGGGCTCGAGATAATCCGCACGCTGAATGATTTGGGCATCGAGACAAAGCACCCGATCGAGGCGTCGTGTCCTGGACCAATGAAGAAGGTGTGCGATTTCAACCTCCCATGTTGGGCGCAGGGGCGTTTGCCGGAATTCACGATCCAGACTGGGTTTCGAACCAGACCGACACGGATGGCGTCACGTTCGGTGCGGAACTCGCGCGCATCGGCTATGCAGGCTCGGACTGGCATAGCCCGACAGACGTCGACTCATATTTTGAGCTGCACATCGAGCAAGGGCCGGTCCTGGAAGAAGAAGGGCTTCACGTCGGTATCGTGACGGGTGGCTTCACCTCGTTCGGCGCTGAGGTTGAGTTTCGCGGCGAGAACGCCCATGCGGGCACGACTCTCCCGCAAGGACGCCCTGGTTGGCGCAGGCGTGCTGATCACGAAGGTCAATGAGATCGGCTGGGCGTTCGAGCCGAAGGGGCGCGCAACCTGCGCCCGCCTGGCCATTTTCGCCCAATCGATATGGGATCATAGCTGATCGAACAGTGGTCACGATCGACGTACGCCATCCAGAGGCAAGCGACGCCGAGCAGATGTACCGCCAAGTGATCGATGCTGTCGCAATCGCAGCGAAGCAGGCCAATGTCGAGGGTTCGGTGATTAAGGAATGGATGTTCGGCGGCCTCACTTTTGATGCCGAGCTCGTCAACCTCGTGCGCACCGTGGCTGCCGAGAAGTCGGCAGCATTCACGTTGTTCTGAGTGTTGGCGTATTGCTAGATCTTCGGCGCAATGTCCTCTGAGGAAGGCACGACGGCTGTGTCCTTCTGTTAGCTCCAAAAAAAACGGTCGTTCTTCAAATCCACTTCGAGGCGACAGCCTGCCGTGCCGCGCAACACTCGGCGCCCCACAACGGGATCCTGCGTCGGAGTCGGTCCTCGCTATGTCAGGCGACACGTTCGACGATGCCGCCATAGGTTTGCGCGTCGAAAGCCGGCAAGACGAGGGGGTCGACATGACCGTCGCGTCGTGCAGTGAGCACGTATTGCATCATTGCCTCGTTGTCCGGCATTTCAAAAACCTGACGAAGTCGTAGGGGCCGAGCGTCGCGTAGAAGGCGATCGACCAACCACCGAGAGCGGCGACGCGCTCCTCACTGAGTTTCCTGCGGGCTACGCTCCCCGACAGTTCAGCCAGCCCTTTGGCAGTGAGTTTCATCAAAGACACATATTTTTGCGGCGCCGGACTATCAGTCATCTCGCTTGCCTCGCCTTGAGCCGCGCGAGCCCGTCGATGACGGATCGCGAATCGCTCAGCGCACCGAATATTCCATTCTCGACGGTGACCATGTGGAGCGCCGCTTCATGGGCCAATTGATCTCCGCTGGCACACGCGTCCGAGATCGTCAGGCACTGGAAGTTCCGGTCGCACGCCTCCCTGAGCGTCGTATGGACGCACACATCCGTCGTGCAGCCGGAAAACAGCAGATGCGTGATGCCCTGCGCTCTGAGAACATGTTCGAAGTCGGTGTAGGTGAATGCGCTGTTGCAGGTCTTGTCGACTATGATGTCGTCCGCCGCGACGTCGATTTCGGGAACGATCTGGAATCCGGGGCTGGAACGCAGGAGCACGGTGGTTCCAGCGAGTCCCGCTCTCGTGCGGCGCCATTTTTCATACGGCGTCATATCGGCGAGGTCCCCCCGGTAGCCTTGCCGGGTGTGAATAACGCGGATACCCGCTGCCCTGCAGGCTGCGATCAGGCGGTTCACCGTTGGGAGTATCGCCCGCAATGGCGAAGGATCGTAGCCGCCGCGGGCGAAATAACCCGTCGGAGAAAGGAAATCCTCCTGCAGGTCGATCACGATCAGCGCCGTGGCCGCCGGGATCAGATTGCCGTCATAGGGGAAATCGAACGGTTTTGCCGAAATCATGGCCCATCCTCCACATCCGGTGTGTTGTAGCCGCGGTCACAGTTCGACAAAAACGATTTATCCTGTACGAAATCGTTCCACCAAACTCATGCATCGGTCGCCTGCGCGACCAGCACAGCGAGGCAGTATCGCCGGGTATGGCACGGTCTTTGGCGTTTCTACCATATCTGCGCGTTTTCGAGGCGGTTGCCCGCCTGGGAACGCTGAAGGCTGCGGCGGAAGAATTGCACCTCAGCCCGAGTGCAATCTCCCTGCAACTGCGCAAGCTCAGCGAATGCACGGGTATCCAGCTTTTCGAGAAAGCCGGGCGTAACGTCGAACTCACTTTGGCCGGCCGCGATTTCTCGCAGTCGGTCTCGCACAATCTGAGACAGCTTTCGGCAGCCGCGCGTGCCGCCAAAAAGTCCGGAGAGGACGGACGCACCGTGTCACTTGGCGTGTCCCTGCCCACAGCGTTGGGAACCGCCTGGGCGACCAGAGCAGTCGTCGAGTTCGCCGAAACCAAGGGCATTGCCAACCTGATCATCAACGAGGCGATCATGCACGATCAGGTCGCCTGGGAAAACAACGATGTGGCCATCGTTTACGACAATCCTCCGTTTAAGGGTCGAGCATGGCAGCTCCTGAGCGAAGTCAAATTGCAGCCAGTATGTTCGCCGACGCTGTTTCCGCGGCTGGACCTGCACCATCGTGACCGAGCGGTGAGCGGCATACCCCTGCTCCATGAAGACAGCGGGGACGAATGGGCGAAATGGGCGGCGGCTGCGCGTGTCAGCCTGCAGGGTAGCCTGAGAGTCAAGGTTCCTTCGGTTGCACATACGGTTGCGTCGGCGGTTCAGGGGAAGGGCATCGCGCTGGTTTCCGATGTCCTGACCCGGGACCACCTGGGCCACGGGCAGCTTATTCAACCATTCCCGACCGCCATCAACGCGTCCCGGGCGTATTATCTGGTCTGGGCGGTTGATCGGGCCGATGACCAACTGCTGCAATCGCTGGTGGCTCGACTGCTCGACCTTATCAAGGTCGAGAGAACCAGGTGAACCAACCTCGACATTGGCGGCGACGTTCGCGTCACTCCAAATCCCATAGGTTCCGTCAAACGATCAGCACCTTCAAACAGTCCGGCCGAACGAGGCGCGAAAGGCGGCAAGCTCCGCGTGGCTTGCAATGCCTCCGGCAGGACCGCGTATAGTGACTGCGCGAGCGGAGGCTGCGACTGCCAGTTCCAGGGCGGCGTCCATGGCTCCACCCTGACCGAGCACATGCACCAGCGCGCCGCCGAACGTGTCTCCTGCTCCGGTCACGTCTTCGACCGGAACGGCATAACCTGCAACGTCATATCGCTTCTTGCCGTCGAAGGCTTCGGCGCCGTTGGCGGCGCGTGTCCGGATGACCGCCCCGACGGCGTTCTCTTCCATCCAGCGGCCAAGGCCTTCGACCGGGCGGTCACCAAAGGCCGTCGCGTAGCCGACCTGGTTGAGGATAAGGACCTCTGCGCCGCGCAGATAGGGCAGATCGGCAGCGCCGAGGCCGCCGACATCGAGGTCAAACACCGGGCGCCGGCCGTGTGCACGAAGGTCCTGCAGCAGATCCGCCTGGGCCAGAGCGCCGTGACGCAGGCGCCGGGAGCGATAAAGGGTCGTGTAGAGATATCCCGGTTGCCGCAGTTCTCCGATCAGCTCTTGCGACAGTTCCATGGGCTGGAATCCCAGGTCGACCGTCAGCACGACATGCTCGCCCTCGGCGAGGAAAATGAGGTTGCGCGATTCCGCAATACCGACATGACGCAGCATGTGCCGCACCGAAACCCCGCGCGTCTCGAGTTCGGCGATCAGCCGCTCCGAGATCTGACTGAAGTTGAGCAGGGAAACGAACTCCGTCGGCGACCCGAGCCCGGCATGGACGGAGGCCGCATTGGCTATGCTGCCGCCGACGTAAGTCCCCAGCAGATCGACGAAGCCCTTGTCCGCCAGGCCCGGCCAGCGATCCGAGACATAATATTCGTCGAGGGAAACGTCGCCGATGAAGAACGCCGGCGCGAGCGTCATGGGGCGGGCTCCGCCACTACCGGAATCGGCCCGCCCGTGACGTCCTGCCATTCGGTCCCGGTGCCTACGGTCGCCATCCAGTAATATGTGGTCGGGCCGTAAAGTCCGCGACAGGCGTCATGCCATGTGCCGGGCTTCATGACCGCCACTGTGCCAGGCGGGATCGAGAAGGCGCGCAGGGCGTCCGCGTCGGGCCTGACCTCCGATCCCGCCGACGCGACCACCAGCACGATCGGTGCTTCCGCGCAGAACAAGGCCTCCTCGGTGTTCGGATGACGCTCCATCTGCTTGACCTCGAAGGGAGTGCCACCGGAACGGGTCATGCCGAGGCTTGCGTTGGTCGATAGCAGCGGATCGTGCGTGTAGGCATCCGACCAACCCGGCCCGTCGGTCCGGACGATGCCCACGTCGGGCATGTCCGACCCCGCCATGGCAAAAACCCTGCCGAACGGCGCGAAGGCGGTGGCGCTGATGGGCTCGACGCGGATCATCGACTGCCCTCCGCGCGGACCTTCCGCACCTCTTCCATCAGTTCGCGGACATGTCCGATATCGACGATGCCCGTATCCTTGTAGCTCTCCTTGAAATATGAGCCGACGATCGCTCCGTCGGCGATCCGCATCTGGTCGGCCGCAGTGGCCGCCGTCATGCCCGCGCCGACGATCAGCGGATAGTCGGGCCCCACCACGGAGCGGAAACGCAGGATCTTGCCGTTGTCCGTGCCCTGCCCCGTCGCCTCGCCGGTGACGACGAGTGCATCGGCGCGCGCCGCGCCCAGGCGAATGTCCTCCTCGTCGCTGCGTCCGGACTTCACCGGCTGATATTTGAACCTCACCCCGCCGAACAGCAGGGCATCGGTTTTCGCGCGGCGCTCGGCCAGTTCGGCCGCATAGTCTGCGTCCTCGTCCGGCGGCAGGTGGCCGCAGACGGAATCGATCTGCAGGAAGGAGACCTTGAACCGGCCGACAAAGTCGAAGCCGAGGCGGAAATCGCGCAGCAGGTTCAGCCCGACCACGATCCCCGGTGCGTTTTTCTCGAAAGCCTCGAGCACCCGGCGCGCGTCGTCCGGATCGCCGAAATAGTTTTCCACGACGATCGCATCCACGCCGCCGGCGACCATGTCGCCGGTCTCAGCGAGCGCGCGCGCCAGCCGCTCCTGCGGCGTTGCGCCGCCGAGGTGCAGCATCCCGAGCACCGGCTTGCCGCGCGGAAAGAGTTTCTCGAGCTTCGATCGCATGCTTCCTCCAAACCGATGCAAAGGACTGACTTGGCGCCGGCCCCTGCCCTGTTCTCAAACCCGCGAGATGGCGAGGCCCGGGTTGAGCAGATAGGCGGGCAGCCAGCCTGCAAGGTTGCTGAAGGGCAGCACCTCAGGCTTCACGCGGATGCCGAGGTCGTTTGCCATGAAAGCGCGGCGCGCCTCGATCCGGCCCCATGCTTCGGGGAACCGCTCTGCGAATTCCGCCCGTCCCCGTTCGTCCAGAAGCGCGATGCCGTCCTCGATGTTGGTGGTGAAATAGGCGTTACCCGGCGCCGGGATCATGTCGATCTGGATCGCCTGGTTCGACCGAAGGGTCTCGGTGCTGCCCGGACGGATCGGAGAATGCATCCATTCGTCGATATGGATCAAATGGCCGGGATTGAGCGCCAGCTTGAAGAAGTCGTTATCCAGCCGCGCGCGCATCCTGGCGTCGATCTCGCCGCCGGTGACGCCGATGCCGACGGTCTCATACCATTCGGCGGCCGCCTCCCAGTAGCACGCGACGAAGGCGTCGGCATAGTCGCGGGCTGCCGCGGGCAGTTCATCGACGCTCTCGACCACATATCCCGCGCGCGCCGTCAGCGTACCCTGATAGCCGAAGGCGGTCGTGAACTTCGTGCCCCGCTCGATCTCCGTGTCGCTCGGGCTCCCGAGGCCGAAGCGCGCGCGTTCGCCGGTGGACAGCATCGGGTGGCAGGAAAGCGGATAGCCGAGCGGCCGCATCAGGCTTGCCGCCTCGAACTCGGTCATGCCCGGCTTCAGCCCGAAGATCACGCGCTTCACCGATTCCGAGCCATGGGTTGCGAGGAATTCGAAACGCGCCAGCTCCTCGATTTCGATCTCAGCACGCAGCCCGTCTACCGGGTTCATGAATATGCCGGTCGCGTTTGTCACCGGTCCGATGGCGGCGAGCATGGCCGCGATATAAGCAGGAAGGTCCACAGCCTGGACCGCATCGGCGATCTCGTTGGTCAGGAAATACTTCCAGCCCACCGCGCCGATCCTATGGCCTCTTTCCAGCCCCGCTTTCGCGAGCAGATCAGGCAGCGCGACCGCCTTGGTGCGGTCCTGCCCCAAAAGACCAAACCCCGGCCAGAGCAGGGAGCACGCCCCGAGCGGAGTGACGGCTGCGAGACCGACATTCTCGGGTCCCGTGATGATCACGGGATCCTTCCCACGTACGGCGACCAGCAATGCTTCCTCAAAACGTGGATCGAATCCCGTCATCCAGGAGATGTTGGCGCAATGCTCGCGATCGGCGTAGACCACGGCCGCGTCGAAACCCTTGGCGGCCAACCGGTCCATGAAGCGCGCAAAGCGAGCTTGATAGGTCGCTGCCGCAATTTTCGGGATAAGACGCGGAACTCCGAAATCGGGGAGCGCGATCGGCTTGAGGCTGGCGGTACCAGTCACGGGCATTCTTCCTTCTTCATGTTGCGGGCGGATTTAGGCGGCCGCTCTTTCCTATCTCAGCACGCCGACGGCTTCGGGACGGGCATGGAACGTCAATCCCTGTCCGAGCACGCCCTCGGCGGCCAGGTCGGCGGCAATCAGCGCCGCGATGCTCTCGCCGCCTGGAAGCCTTAGAGTGAGACGGTTCTGCGTTCCGCCGAAGACGAAATCCTCGACTGTCGCGGTGAAGGTTATGTCGCCATCGCCGCCGGGGCCGAAAGCGATGTCGCCCGGACGCACCCACAGTGTTGCCGCGTCGGTGTCACCGCCGGAATCGCGCGTTTCGGGCAGCGAGAAGCCAGTTCCCAAGCCGTGCCACTGACCGTTCGATCGGCTGCCGCGCAGAAAATTGTTCTCGCCCAGGAACTCGGCGACGAAACGCGTCGTCGGGGACTTGAACAGCCGAGCCGGCGAGCCCTCCTCAACAATCTTTCCCTTCTCGAACACGGCGATGCGATCCGACATTGTCAGCGCTTCCTGCTGGTCATGCGTGACATAAAGGAACGTGACGCCCGTCTCCCTATGGAGGCGGCGGAGTTCCGTCTGCATCTGCTCCCGCAGCATCCGATCGAGCGCCGACAGCGGCTCGTCGAGGAGGAGGACACGTGGTCCGAATGAAAGGGCGCGCGCCAGCGCCACGCGCTGCTGCTGCCCGCCTGAAAGCTGGCGTGGCTTGCGATCTGCGAAGCTGTCGAGCCCGACGAGGGAAAGCATCTCGTCGACGCGCGCCTTGATGCGTGCGGCATCCCATTTTCGGACTTTCAACGGAAAGGCGATGTTTCCGGCGACCGTAAGGTGCGGGAACAGCGCGTAGCCCTGGAAAACGAAACCGAAATCCCGATCCTCGGGCTCCTTGGCAGTGATATCCTGCCCATCGAGCAGTATCCGACCGGCGTCGGGCTTGTTGAAACCGGCGAGCGACATTAGAAGCGTCGTCTTGCCCGAACCGGAAGGGCCGAGGAGGGAGATGAACTCCCCCTCCTTGACCGTTAGCGACACGTCGTCGAGCGCCCTGAGCACTCCATAGGTCATCACCAGGCTTTCAACGACGAGAAAAGACATTAGACAGGGTCCCGAGCAAGAGGCGCCGTCGAGCAGTGAATGCCGCCGCCGCCGGCCTCGACTGGCTCATAGTCGCAGGTGATCAGCTCGACTCCGGCGTCGGCTAACCGGTCCTCGAGGCGCTTCGAGCGGCTGCCGTGCATGACAACCTTGCTGGGCGCGATGGCCAGCGAGTTGAGCGAGAACGCGTTGTCCTCTGGCGGAAGCTCGATGAGCTTGATGCCGCGCTTCTGCAGATACTCGATGAAGAACCAGGGAAGCTCGTTGAGGTTCACGATCGCCTTGTCGACGTCAATCATATTGAAGGCGCCGTCGATATGAATGCGGTAGCCCATGCCCGGCAGCGTGATCAGCTCGACGCCGTGATAGCCGAGGATCGCCTGCATCTGGCGGACGCCTTCCTCATTGCACGCGACCGAGACGCAGCAGACTGCCGTCTTGTCGTCGATGTTGGCGTAGCCGCCGCCTTCGAAGACGGCGTTGCCGGTCAGCGTAGCGACTATCGGGCAGCCGACGCGCGCCAGCGCGCGGGTGACGGGCAGTTCCTCGCCGCGGCGCACCTTGCGTGCAAGGCGGGTGACGATGGCGCCGCTCTTGATGCCGACACAGCTGTCCCGGGTATAGACCTGTTTCATGCGGCCCGGCGCGGCTTCGCCCACGAGAACGACGTTAACGCCCTCCTTGCGCAGGATGCCGGTGAACTGGTCGTGTGCCTTCTGCATCGCAGCGAGATCGGGGAGCTCCTTGCCTATCCAGTACCAGCCTTTCTTGGGATCGCCATAGCCGCCGACTTCAGGCATCTTCTTATCGGCGGTGACGATCTTCACCTCGTCGCCCGGACGGTGCATCAGAACGGCGCGTAACTTGCCGACATCGTTGGAACAGCCCCATACACCGCCCCAGACTTCCTCCTGCTCGACGGGGTCGTGGAAAGCAGGCTCGGGCACCGATCCGAACGTCTGGAAGAAGACCTTCTCCCGATATTCGTGATCACTCATTGCATGCGCTTGGCTCATCGTAATCCCCTTTTCATTGGATGAGGTGAAAGCTTATTTCGGCGAACCGGCTCGCTTGTGGCGTCCGGAAAACAGGCTTTGTGCGATCAGCACCGCCATGGTTGCGATCAGCAGGACCGAGGCGATTGCGGCAAGCGCCGGGTCGATGGAATCCGTGATGGAGGTGTAGATTCGGCGGGGGAGCGTGACGAAGTGGCGGGCGGTGATGAACAGTGTGACCGTGATCTCGTCCCAGGACGTGATGAAAGCCAGGAAGGCTCCGGCCGCGAGACCGGGCGCGATGTTGGGGAGGATGACGCGCCCGAAGATCGTCATGGGCCGGGCGCCGAGGCTGCGTGCCGCTGTCACCATGCGGTTGTCGAGGTTGGAGAGCGAAGCTGCGATGGCCAGGAATGCCATTGGCAGGGACAAAACGACGTGGACGACCAGCACACCCCAGAAGGTGTCCAGCATCGACATTTTCGACAGAACCCGCACCACGCCGACAGCGTAGATGATCGGCGGTACGATGAGTGGGGAAAGCATCAGCAGCCGGACCGACGAGGGCCACCAGCCGGCCCGGATCCAAGCGCCCACGGCGAAAGCCGCAGCGATCGCTGTTGCAATGATCGCGGTTGCGAACGCGGCCAGTACAGAGTTGCGAAAGCTCGGCACCCAGTCGCGTGCCGGATCGACGAGCGAGGCGTAGTGGGCGAAAGAGATTCCGTCGGCGGGAAGCGACAGATAGGTCTTGTCGGTCACGGAGACAGGGATCACCACCAAGACCGGCAGGAACAGAAACAGAAGGAAGGCCCAGACGACGGCCATCATCAGGCGGTGGCGTGTCCTGGCGCTCATTTCGAGCTTCCCCCGAATGCCGCGCGCATCGCGGGACTGCGGAAGACAAGAGCGAGCAACATGCCTACCGCGATGAGCAGCGCCGCCGACAGCGCGGTCGCCAGATCCCATCGCCCGGTGTTGGATATCTGCACCGAGATATATTCGGCGATCATCAGGGTCCGACCGCCGCCGAGCAATGCGGGCGTGATCAGGAAGCCCAGCGAAAACACCAGAATGAAAATCGTGGTCACGGCAATCCCGGGCACGCTCATGGGCAGCCAGACGCGCAGGAAGACGGTCATCGGACGCGCGCCCAGCGAACGCGCCGCCTGGACGACGCGCCGGTCGATATCGGTGAGGTTGGCGTAAAGCAGCAGGACTGCGAAGGGCACCATGTAGTGGACCATGCCGATGGTGACGCCGACACGATTGTAGACCAGCTGGATCGGCTCGGTGATCGCGCCGATGGACATCAGCCCGCTGTTGAGCACACCCTGGGAACGGAGAATGGTGATCCAGGCGAAGGCGCGCACAAGGACCGATACCCAGAACGGAATGGAGACCATCAGCAAGGCGAGCTTTCGCTGCCTGTGGTCCATGTGGATCATCCCGAAGGCGATCACATAGGCAATCACCATAGTGATGAGGGTGGTGCTGATGGAGACGACCAGCGTCGTCTGCACGACCCGCGCAACGGCCCTGCTGGTGAACAGCCGCTCATAATTCGCGAGCGCTCCGCTTCCCTCGGTCACGGAGAGCGCGAGCACCTGAAGGATCGGCAGGGCGTAAAGCAATATCACCAACAGGCCGGCCGGCACTGTCAGATATAGCGCAAAGCGTTCAAAGCGTGACGACATGTCCGTTTCCGCTTGGGCGGCAAGACAAGATTGATTTTTGCCGCCGCCCGCCCCGCCAAGCCAGGCAAAGCGGGCGGCCTTCAAGATCAGGTGGCGATCAAGTCGAGGAACTTGTTCTGCACGTCTGCTTCGTTGGCGGCGTACCAGGTGGGATCAATCAGAATCTGCCCGGTGGTGTTGGCCGGTGAAGTCGGATTGAAGACGCGGTCCTCGTCGGTCATCATCGCCTCAGCTGCCGGGTTGGTCGGACCGTTACCCATCAGGCGAAGCAACGTGATCTGCGGCTCGGGATCGAGCGCCGAGTTGATGAACTCGAACACCTTCTTGCCGGCCGGGTTACCCTTCGGCACGGACCAGGCGCTGATGAGAAGCGTGTTCTGGTTCCACGTGATGGCGTAGTCGGGATTCTCCTGGATGAGCAGCTTGGCGCGGGTGTGCCAGATGTTGCCCATAACCACCTCGCCGTCGCGGAAGAGCTGCTGGCTCTGGGCGCCGCCTTCCCAGAAGATGATCTTGTCGAGGTGAGGTTGCAGCTTGGCGAAGGCGCGGTCGACATCAAGGGGATAGAGCTGGTCGGGAGCGACGCCGTCGGCGACCAGGATCGTTTCCAACTGGCCCTGGATCCACTTGCACATCGTACGCTTGCCGGGGATCTTGTCGAAGTCGAAGAAATCCTTCCAATCGGTCAGCTTCTCGACGCCGGTGGTCTTCTTGTTGTGGAACAGAACGTTGGCGAATGCGTAGTTGCCGACGCCGAACTCCTGCGAGAAGTTGGGAATCTTGTTCTTATCGACGATGCCGTAGTCGATCGGCTCGACATAGTTGCCGGCCGAGAGAACCTGGGCATCGATCAGGCCGTTGTCCATCACGTCCCAGGTGACGTTGCCGCTGTCGACCATCGTGCGCACGGCGCCGATAGCGGGACCGGCACCGTCGATGACGAGCTTCATACCGGTCTTGGCGGTGAACGGGCCACCGAACGCTTGCTGGAAGGCGTCGACGGCGACACCCCCCCAGTTGCAAAGCACGACCTCGTTGTCGGCTGCGTGAGCCGTGCCGGGGCGCAATGCCACGCCCAGACCCAACGCAGCCAAGGCGGTCAGGAACCCACGGCGATCGACTTGGCCGGCTCGAAATTTCTGCAGCAGTATTTCTGCCGAGTCTTTTGCAAAATGGTTGGTCATTTCTTTTCCCCTTTCTTGTTCGGTTGGCCTTGAGCGACTTCCCTGGATTTGGTGGCGCTTCTTGGTGCGGTACGCCAGTGACGGCGCAGGCGCGGCGGAGCGACGGAGCTTCGTGACACGAGTTCGACGTCGACATACTCGATGGTTTCTGGGGACTGTTCCCCTCTCAGCAAGCCTACCAGCAGTTGGACTCCGCGCACCCCGAAAGTCTCGAAGGACTGGCGGACGGTCGAAAGAGGCGGTCCGATCACATCGGCGTTTGGAATGTCGTCGAATCCTATGATCGACAGATCCTCCGGGACCGACAGCCCAGCCTCCCGGGCAGCTCTGAGGATACCAAGCGCGACCACATCGGCGGCCACGAAGATCGCTGTGGGCGGCTCCTTGAACTGGTCCAGTATGGCAAATGCCGCCTCGCCGTCCGCTGCTTCATAGCCGAGAAAGAGCATAAGCGACGGATCGGGATCGATGCCGGCAGCTTCAAGCGCCTCGCGGTATCCGGCAAAGCGTTCGGCACTCGAGATAAGGTTCCTGTCACCGCCGACAAAGGCAATCCGGCGATGCCCGGCAGCAAGGAGATGTTCGGTCGCAAGCCGGCCGCCATTGCGATTGCGCGCATAGAGACGCGGGGCTTCGGCATTCGGCACATCTTCGTCGAGCAGGACGACATTGCGCACGCGGTTGACGGTCTCGGCGACCTCGGAAGCGCCGGAATGATTGGTCATGAACAGGATGCCATCGACCTGCGCGCTCTCAATACGCCTCAGGTGAGCGATCTCATTCTCGACGATGTTCCTGCTGTTGAAGATCAGGAGGCTGTAACCAAGCCGCGCGCACTCAGCCTCAGCGACACTCGCTATGGCGGAAAAGAATGGATAGGCGATATCCGAGAGAATTAATCCAAGCGATTCGCTGCTGCCGAGGCTCAGTCTGCGCGCGGCAACATTGGGTCTGTATCCAAGATCGTTGGCGGCTGCTTCGATCCGCGCGACAGTATCGGTCGGTAGAGCGATGCGGTTGTTGAAGTGCCTAGATACTGCCGTTACCGAAAGCCCCGCGGCCGCCGCGACATCTCGAATTGTCGGCGCGACAATACGGTTTTTAGGCGCACGGGGTCCCGTCAAAACAGTTCGGCCTCGCAACAGCACTGCAGATACATGCTGTTCCTCATCGCGTTCAATCCCGATTGCCCCCTTTACAAATGAAAGCATAGAGCATGTAGTTACCACCTGTAAAGCGCTTTACTAAACCGCTTTACCATGTTGACTCGGGCCCTCGCCTGGGACGACAGCCTCGCGCAACATGCCGGCTAGCGGAGGGCTCAGCGGGATTGTCCGGCGCTGAACATGGATGCGAGAATGCGAAGCTTGGCAAAATATCTGGTGGAGATCCTGGAAGCGAACGGCGTCGACCTCGTCTTCGGCATTCCAGGCGTCCACACCGTCGACCTCTATCGCGGACTTGAGAACTCAAGAATCCGCCATGTCACGCCCCGGCATGAACAGGGCGCGGGCTTTATGGCGGATGGCTATGCACGGGTGACAAGGAAGCCAGGGGTCTGCTTCATCATCACCGGACCCGGCATGACAAACATCGCGACCGCGATGGGTCAGGCCTATGGGGATTCGATCCCAATGCTGGTCATCTCCACGGTGAACTCCGTCGGCGAGATGGGATCCGGCCGAGGCCATCTCCATGAGTTGAAGGACCAGCGTGCGCTGATACACGGAGTTTCGGCTTTCAGCCACACCGTACTCGATGTCCGCGAGCTCGAACCAGTCCTCGCTCGAGCCTTCGCGCTCTTTTCAGCCGGCCGACCGCGGCCGGTCCATATCGAGATCCCTGTCGGATTGCTCAATGCCGATGCCTCCGCCATGCCTTCGGCCCGGCGTTTTATACTCCCTCATCCGCCCGCTCCTCCAGTCGGCGCAGGCGAAGAAATCGCCTCTCGACTCGTTTCGGCCAGGCAACCGCTGATCGTCGCCGGTGGCGGAGCCGTGCATGCGGCAAGCGCCATTCGTTCTCTCGCCGAGCGGCTTGGCGCCCCCGTCCTTATGACTGTCAATGCGCGAGGCGTTGTTCCGGGCGATCATCCACTTGCGTTGCCGTTGACCGGCGAGTCGGCCTCGGTCATCGATCTTCTGAAGACGTCGGACGCGACGCTCGCGCTTGGAACGGAATTCGGACCCACCGATTTCGCCGACCGTTTGACCGCCATCGGACGCCTACCTGGCTGGCTTGCCAGAGCTGACCTAGACGCCGAACAGCTGATGCGTGGGCTGGTGGCCGATCGGCCGCTGCTTGCCGATGCTCGGCTGACCGCCGAGGCGGTGCTCGCGGCGCTGCCGGAGGGGCCGCCCGGCGACGCCGGCCCTCGGCTTGCACATGCCGTCCGACAGGAAGTTGAAGCGGCGATGAACCCCGTCCTCTCGGCCGGACTGCAGGTTCTCGACACACTGGTGCGAACCTTCCCCGGTGCCATCATCGTCGGGGACTCGACCCAGCCAATTTACGCTGGCTGCACTGCGTTCGGAGCGATGCAACCAGCGGGCTTCTTCTGTTCCGCCACCGGTTTCGGGACATTGGGATACGCGCTTCCCGCAGGCATAGGCGCGGCTTTGGCCGCGCCTGACAGCCCTGTGTTCGCAGTCATCGGCGACGGCGGATTGCAGTTCACCATCGGCGAGATGGCAAGCGCGACCGAGACGGGAGCGTCCATCCGTCTGATATTGTGGAACAATACCGGATATGGCGAGATCAAGACCTACATGCTGAATGCCGGAGTCGCACCGCTGGGTGTTGATATTCGCACCCCCGACTTCGAGCCGATCGCAAGGGGGTTCGGCTGGCAATATTGCAAGGTTTCCAGCATGAGCGAATTCTCCGCCGCCCTTGGCTCTCCGTGTAAGGGCAACGAGGTCATTGAGATTGACGAAGCCTCCTTTGTCGGAAGCCTTATCGGGGCGAGCACATGAGCGGAGACGTGACCGGCAGTTGGTTTGCCGTTGCCAATCTCGGCGGTGGACTGTTCAGGATCCACGAGCCGCATGTGCACCGGTTCTTCCGTGCCAACATCTTTCTGCTGCACGGGCGCGATGCCGATCTGCTGATCGATTTCGGAATGGGACTGCGGCCGCTCGCTCCGCTGGTGGCTGGTCTTGCCAGCGGCGCGCCCTTGATCGCCGTGGCGACCCATAGCCACGCAGACCATATCGGCGGATTCCATGAATTCGCCGACCGGCGTGCTCATTCGAGCGAGGCGCTAGCCTGCGCGTCGATGCCCGAAAGCGCTACTTTTGCGCCCATCTTCCGCGCGCTCGACGAGCCGGTCGCCGTTCCGCCGGAACTGGGCTGGCGTAAGGAGGGTTGGCGCATCGCTCCCGCCCCACTCACTTCAACCGTGGAAGCGGGCGATATTATCGATCTCGGCGACCGGCGCTTCGAGGTTCTGCATCTGCCAGGCCATTCGCCTGGCAGCATTGGACTGCTCGATCGCGAGAACGGCGTGTTCTTTCCGGGCGACGCCATCTATCGCGGCACCCTGGTCGACGATCTGCCGCATAGCGACAGGATAGCTTATTGCGAGACAATGACGCGGATCGCGGCGCTCGACGTCGCCATCGCACATGGCGGCCACAACGAGGCCATCTCGGGGCAGGAGATGCGCGACATCGCGCTCGATTACATCGGCGCCTAGATCACCTTGCCCGGATTGAGGATCCCGGCGGGATCGAGCGCATGCTTGATCGCCCGCATCGCGTCAAGCTCTCCCGGGCAGCGGCTGTGGCCTAGCCAGGCGAGCTTCAGCGTTCCGATCCCGTGCTCGGCCGAGATCATTCCGCCGACCTCCCGGACAAGACCGTAAGCGATGCGGTCGACCGCATGCACGTCGGCGTCACGGTAGCCCGGGACCTGCACCATGATGTGCAGATTACTGTCGCCGACATGCCCGAAGAAGAAGCTGCGCGTCGATGGAAGCGCCGATGCGATCGCGGCGCGGCAGCTGCGCACGTAATCGTCGATGCTGGCGATCGGCAGGCTGACATCCAAATTGACGATATCGTCCATATGTGCTTCGGGCAGCGCCGCCTCGCGCACCTCCCAGAACCGGCGCGCTTCTGCCTCCGACTGGGCGATCAGGGCGTCGAAGATAACACCTTCCCCGATCGCCTTCTCCAGCAGGTTCTCCAGCCCGCTGCCTTCCGTCTCGACGATCACCGCGAAGGGCGGCGTTTCGGCAAACAGGCGCGACCCGCCGCATAGGTCGAAATAGTCGGCCCACATCACCTCGAAGGCGGAAAGCGTCAGTTGCCCGCGCGCCATACGCAACAGGGCAAGCACCGCATCGTAACTTTCGACCGCGCAGACCGCCGTCTCAATGTCGGACGGCAACGGGCGCAGGCGCAGCACCGCTCGGGTGATGACTGCAAGGGTCCCCTCGGAGCCGGCGAGAAGATGACGCAGATCGTAGCCCGTATTGTCCTTCTGCATCCGCGACAGGTGCGAAAGCACGGTACCGTCAGCCTGGACCGCCTCCAGTCCCAAAAGGTTGTCGCGCACGGTTCCGTGCCGGATGACGCGCAGTCCGCCCGCGTTGGTAGCGATATTGCCCCCGATCTGGCAGGATCCCCGCGCGCCCAAATCGATCGGCAGCAGGAGGTCGGCATCTAGCGCGGCGTTCTGTGCCGTCTCCAGCACGGTTCCTGCCCGCACCACCATGGCGGCGGCGATAGGATCTATCTCCTCAACGCCTTGAAAGCGCGCGAGCGAAAGTGCCACGTCGCCCGGGCGGCAGTTCGCCCCGCCGGCGAGCCCTGTCATGCCTCCCTGCGGGACGACAGGCTGGTGATGGCGATGGCAGATCGTCAGCGCCGTCGAGACTTCCGCCACCGAGCTGGGCCTCAGGAGAGCAATCGGTAGATCGCGGCCGGTAGCGCTCGCGTCGGAGCGAACAGCGATTCCGTCAAGCGCGGGACCGGTCAGGCAGACTTCGGGTCCGAGGGCGGCGAGCAGTTCGGCGACGGCGTCCATCCGGGGCAATCCTTCAGGGGTGCTCATATATCGCGCCGTCGCCCAAGCCAGGACAGAGCGCCTTACTTGCCCGAGGCCCAGGCGGCGAGCTGGCGCCACAAAGGCGCATAACCCTCCCATTCGACGAAAGCGAGAGGCGCCCAATGCGGGGCGCAATCCGAAGTGAAAGCCACCGTCCTGCCCTTACCATAGTTGCCGGCCACGATCAGTGGATCGTTCCCCACATTGGTGATCAACGTGGCGCCCGCCTTGGGCGCAACGCGGTTATAGCCCAGCACATGCGGCCATTTCGAACCGAGGCCGGCGACAATCGGATGCGCCGCATCGATCACTTCCGGCGTCACCCCCTGCGGCTGCTCACTCCGATCGTCCGTGGCCGAGATTGTCACCGGAAGAATTTCCTCGATGGCGGTTCCCGAATACTGACCCTTGGCGTCGATGCCCTGGAAGGTCATATAGCCGCCGATCATCACGAAACCGCCGCCCGCCGCCACATAATCGCGGATGGCATGGAGTCGGTTGGGCAGCGCTACAGAGCGCACGAAGGTGTCGGGATGCAGCAACAGGGTGTTGGCCCCGACGTCGCTCAGCATGACGCAATCGTATTTCGAGAGCGCCTGCGCATCGAACGGAAAGTCACGCGCCGCGACATGCGCCGGCTGGTAGTCCACCTGCCATCCGCCGGTCTCCAGGGCCTCTCGCAGCCAGCGTATGCCCTCCGCGTATTCGACCGTGGAGAAGGTGTCGAACCCCTTCTGATGGATGCTGTGTATCGTCCACGATTCGCCGGCGATCAGGACGCGAGGCTTCGAGTTCATCGTTCTCTCCAGGTTAGCGAGGGGCAATCTAAGCAAGGGAATTGGCCTAGTAAATCGGTTTATCATTCTTACGTAAGGAACCGTCGATAACCAGCTCGTCCGGCGGCGGATAACCGCCACGGCAATCCTTCTGCTCAAGTTTCTGAACGAACGCCCTCTGTGCGTCCGCTTGCAGCAACGGTGTACCCGGCACGAACAGCCGTCTCAGGCCCACGCCCTGGACCACCGGTTTGGAGCGAGATCCATATCAAGGCCTTTACGCACTGCCGGACCCGTCGAGTGAGCGGAGCCGGAAACGGATCGTGCCCGATACGCTTTCGCCAGGTGCGAGCACGATCACGCCAGGCACGGCCCGACCCTCCTCAAGGCCGTCGAAAGCGCAGGGTGCATTGGTCTGCGACTCAAGGCAGAAGACGAGCATGTCGTTACGCGGGACGTGGAACATCAGATGCCTGAAGATCCGGTCGGCTTCGATGATCATTCCGATGCCAACATCCGGCCAGGCGATCTCGGCGCGTCCCGACCATCCGGCGTAGCAGTCGTTGCGATATTCGCGCGGTGGTTCACGCCAGCACTCATAGTCGGCATCGCCCTCGACAGGCACCAGCGCCACCGTCTGGCCTTCCGCATCGGCACGCCATCGACCTGACGCCGCGAAGCGAAGCCTCACGTCGCCGTGGCGCGGAAACCAGGGGTGTTGGCCGAAAGAGAACGGCATGGTCACATCGCCGCGATTGGTGAGTGTCGTCGTCACCTCAAGGCTGTCCGGTGCGAGCTCGAAACGCTGGACGGCCGCATAGCGATAGACGTCGTCGACGATGCCGTTGGTAAGCTGCAGTTCCGCGCTGGTCCGGTCGCTGCCGGTGACCGCCCAGGCGCATTGCCAGCCGGAACCGTGGAAATTCAGGCGGCTGCCCGGCATGTTCGCCGCGACCTCGTAGGCCCGGCCGCCGAAGGCGAACCGGTTGTCGCGGATGCAATTGGCGAACGGCACCATCGGAAAGCAGCCGGAGAAGAGAGCGTCCGGCTCTCCCTCAGGCGATGGGCGGAACAGATCCAATGGGCCGGATAGCGTCACAAGCCGGAAAGCCGCCACCGCCCCGCCGTGTCGTGGCGACAGCTCCAGGTGAAGTGGTCCGGCGCCGAGTGCGAGCCTCAGGGATGTCACGCCTTTCCCAGCAAGGCCTCGGAGTTCCGGGTCATGGCACGCAATGCGTCCCGGTCGAGTCTGACGCCGAGGCCCGGCCCGTCGGGGATCGCCAGCATACCGTCCGCATCGAGGCTCCAGCCACCCTCTGTGATGTCGTCGATATAGGGCGAGCCGCCGATGAACTCGACGAGGTCGGCGGTCGGGACGGCGGCAGCTAATTGCAGGTCAGCGGCGAGGCCAACGGCGGTGTTCCAGCCATGGCCGACATATTTGACCCCGAAGGCGTTCGCCATGCGGGCAATCTGGATCTGTTCGGAAATACCTCCGACCTTCGTCACGTCGGGCTGGACGATGTCGAGGGCGCGTTTCTCGAACCAGGGCAGGTAGTTCTGCCGCCGGGTGATGCACTCTCCTGTCGCGATCAGCACCGGGCTTTGCTCCCGGAGTGAACGGAAATCGTCGACCGCATCGGGCCGGAGCGCCTCCTCGAACCAGGCGACGTCATAGCCCTTCAGCATGGCGGCGGTGTTGACAGCCCAGTTGAGGCCGTTCGGCCAGAAGGCGTCGCTCGCTCCGGCATCGACCATCAGGAGGCAGTCGTCCCCTGCCCCTTCGCGCGCAGCGCGCACGATCGCCTCGTCGAGCCTTGCGTCTTCCCGCCGCCCGAACGGCCCCCAGCCGATCTTGATCGCGCGGAATCCCTGCTCGCGGTAAAAAGCAGTCCGGTCGCGCATCAGTTCGGGCATTTCCATCAGGATCGAAGCGTAAGCCTTGACCTTGGTACGATAGGTACCGCCGAGCAGCCGACCGACGGGCTGGCCAGTCGCTTGTCCGAATATGTCCCAGAGCGCGATGTCGATGCCCGAGATGGCGTGGGTCAGCGTGCCGCCGAAGCCCATCCAGAAGGTGTTCTGGTGAAGCTTCTCGCAGACGCGCATCGGTTCGATTGCGCTCTCGCCGATGCAGAGCGGTCGCAGCACCGCCAGAGCCGCCTCGACAAGTCGAGCGTCGGTGAAGACGCTGCCGATCCCGGTGACGCCGTGGTCGGTGCGCACCACCACCAGCGCGTGAATGGAATCCTCGGGTTTGATCTCGTTACTCCAGCCACCCTTTGGTGACTTGCCGAAAAGCCCCAGGCAATCGATGGATTGGATTTTCATGTGTCTTGCCCGTTCAGAAAGTTGCCGAGACGCCGCCGTCGACCAGCAGGATCTGGCCGGTCACGTAGCGGCAGTCGTCGCCGCAGAAGAAGCTCGTCGCCGCCGCTATTTCGTCCGGTTGCGCAGGACGGCGCAGCGGTATGCGGCCGTATTTGATGTAGATGTCCCTGAACCAGTCGGTTTCGTGCTCATGGCCCGAGCCGTCCGGCAACAACGCCATGCGCGTATCGACGAAGCCCGGACAAATGCAGTTCACCAGGATGCCGTCGGGCGCGAGGTCGACAGCCAGGCTGCGGGTCATGTTCACGACGCCGCCCTTGGCGGTCGCGTAGGCCAGGCTATCGGCAACGCCGCGAACGCCGATGATCGAGGCGATGTTGACGACACGCCCATGCTCGGAGCGGCGCAGCAGCCCGAGCAGGCCGAGCGTCATCCACAGCGCACCGTTCTGGTTGACGGCCTGGACCTCTTCGAAGCGTGCGCGGGTCAACGCGTCGATCGGCGTGCCGTCCAGTATTGCGGCGTTGTTGACCAGTATGTCGAGCCGGGCCTGCCGCTGCAGCCGGGCGGACAGCGCGGCGATATCGGCCTCATGGGTGATGTCGACGGTTTGGGCCTGTGCGTCGAGCCCCTCCCCGCGCAAGCCGGAAGCGACCGCCTCGAGCGGGTCGCTGTCACGATCGGCCAGCACGACCGTCGCGCCGTTGCGCGCGAGCCTGGTGGCAACCGCGGCGCCGATGCCGCGCGCCGCACCTGTCACCACCGCCACCCGTCCGGCGAGCGGGCCGGGCGGCGAAGCTTGAGATTTCATTCCCCTCTCCTCAGCTGTGCTTGTCCAGACGCGTCGCCGGCGCGGAGAAATGCTCCGCCAGCAGCGCGTCGATGTCGTCGATAGAACCGCCCCGCAGAAAGTCGATCAGGTTTTCGTGCAACCGCACCTCGCCGGTGCGGTCGGCGGCATTGGCCCAGTCTTGGCAGAAGACGATGATCATGTGCTGCGCCAGGCCTTCCCAGATCTGCGCCGCGAGTTCATTGCCCGAATGCCGGGCGACTGCGCGATGGAAGTCGAGATCGATCGAACTCAGCGCTACCGGATCGCCGGAGCCGGCCATGGCACGCATTGTCTCGACGATCTGCTCCAGCTCGGCAATGAGCGGCCCACGGTCATGGTCCTCTCGGATGACGTGCTGAAGGATGATCTTTTCGATGGCGAAGCGCAGCTCGAACAGCTCCGCGATACGCCGCCGGCTGTAATCCGGGACCCTCAATCCGCGCTGGCCGCCTTCCACGAGGATGCCGCGCAACTGCAGCTTCTGCATGGCCTCGCGCGCCGGCACGCGGCTGACGTTGAGCACCGACGCCAATTCGGCCTCGGTGATGCGATCGCCCGCGGCCTTGTCGCCCCGTGCGATGGCGAGCACCAGTCGCTCCTCGACCTCGTCGGCTGTGGTCTTGCCGCGGCGGATGGGGGAGAGGGCCGCGGCAGGTATGTCACGATCGAAGGAACCGGTCATGGTTTCCGTCCGGTTGAGTTTGGACTCATGAGTTTGCATGCTCCACTCCGGCAAGCGCGCGGGAATGATCGGGTATGGCGGCGAGAAGCGCCTTCGTGTAGGCGTGCCCCGGGTTGTCGAACACCGCCTCGGTGGGGCCTTGCTCGACGATCTCGCCGAGATACATCACCAGCACCCGGCTGCAGAGATAGCGAATGACACGCAGGTCGTGCGAGATGAAGATCAGTCCGAGACCAAGCTTTTCCTGAAGCTCGATAAGCAGGCTCAACACCTGTGCCTGCACGGAAACGTCGAGGCCCGACACGATTTCGTCGCAGATCAACATCCTCGGTTCGAGCATCAGAGCGCGTGCCAGGTTGACGCGCTGGCGCTGGCCGCCGGAGAGCTGGTTGGGCAGGCGGCGGGAAACGTCGGGGTGAAGCCCCACCAGCTCAAGCATGCGCGCCACTCGCGCTGCACGTTCTGCGGCAGGACAAAGGCCGTGGATGGCCAGCGGCTCGGCGAGTGCCTGGCCGATCCGCATGGTCGGGCACAACGCCGTGAACGGGTCCTGGAAGACATATTGTACCGACCGGCGAAGCGCCCGCCAGTCGGCGCGGCCGACGACGGGACGGCCATCGTACAGCACTTGGCCTGAACTAGCCTCCTCGATGCCAATCATGATGCGCGAGAGAGTCGTCTTGCCGCAGCCGCTTTCGCCGACCAGGCCAACGATCTCGCCCGGCGCGACGCTCAGGCTCACATCGTAGACCGCGCGCAGTTCGCGGGTGCTGCCCTCGCGGCGGACCGTGAAGGTCTTTATGATGCCGCGAGCTTCCAGCACGCCGTGGCCTTCCTGCTTGCGGACACTCATCGGAGTCCCTCCCGTCCGTCGCGCGCGAAACGATGGCAGGCCACCGCGTGGCCCGGGCCGGCAGCCGTCCAACCAGGGCGGCTGATCTCGCAAATGCCGTCGACCACCACCGGGCAGCGGGAGCGGAACGGCGAGCCGGCTCCGATCGAGCCCGGCCTCGGTGCCTGTCCGGGGATGGGTACGAGGGGATTGGCGCGGCTCGATCTGAGCGTCGGCGCGCAGCGCAACAGACCGCGCGTATAGGGGTGGCAGGGATCGCTGAGCACCTGCCTCACGGGACCGCGTTCGACGGCATGGCCGGCATACATGACAAGGAGGTCGCCGCCGATCTCGGCAGCGAGGCCGAGGTCATGGGTGACGAAGATCAGCGCCAGGCCGAGTTCATCCTTCAGCCGGCGAAGCAGCGTCACGATCTGCGCCTGAATCGAGACGTCGAGATTGGTGGTCGCCTCGTCGGCGATGATCAGCGACGGCGACGCCGCGAGCGCCAGGGCTATAGCGACGCGCTGGCGTAAGCCACCCGAGAGCTCGCTGGGATAACTCTTCATGCGATGCGCCGGCTCTGGAAAGCCGGCAAGCCCGAGCACCTCTATCGCGCGCGCCCGGGCCTCCTGTCGGCTGCAGCGCCGATGGGCGCACACGACGTCCGAAATCTGATGCTCCACCGTGATGAGCGGATTGAGCGCGGCCGTGGGATCCTGGAAGATCATAGCGATCTCGGCGCCGCGGATGGCGCGCCAGTCCTGCATACCGAGCGTCAACAAGTCCCTGCCCCGCCAGTCGATCCGCGTGCCGGTCACCTTGGCTGCTCCGGGCACGATGCCGAGGAGGGCCTGGCAGACCATGGACTTGCCGGAACCGGATTCGCCGGCGATGACCAGGCTGCCGCCCACCGAAAGGTCGAAGGACACGTCGTCGACCACGGTGATATCGCCGGCGCGGCCGGCGAAACGGATCGACAGGTTCTCGACGCTGAGCACTTTCTCCATCACTGGTCTCCTTCGCGAGCGCGCAATGCGTCAGTCCGCGCCTGCATTCCGTCGCCGATCAGCACCAGGCTTAGCGAGGTCACCACGATGGCGAGGCCCGGTAGGGAGGTGAGCCACCAGGATGAAGTGATGTAGTTCTTGCCGTCCAGCATGATGCCGCCCCAGCTTGGGGTCGGCGGCTGGACGCCCATGCCTAGGAAGGACAGCGTCGCCTCGAAGACGATCATCGCAGCCATCTGCATGGCGGCCAGCACGAGGAGGCTCGGCAGCACGCTCGGGAAGACATGCAACATCGCAATGCGCAGCTGCGAGGCGCCGAGCACGTCGGCCGCCTTGACGTAGTCCTTGGCACTTTCCTGCAGCGCAATGGCGCGCACGATGCGCGCCGCACCCGCCCAGGCTGCCAGTACCATCAGAAGGATCAGTACTGGGATGGAAGGCCGAACCGCGCTGGTAATGGCAATCGCCAGCAGCACGTATGGAAAAGCGAGTTGCACGTCGATTACACGATCGACCGCGGTCCGCACGAAACGGTTGCCGAAGGCTCCGAGCATGCCCATCACCGTCCCGAGCGTGAGCGACCCGATCATGCCGACCCCAGCGACGAACAGCGAGACGCGACCGCCGTAGAGCACACGCGACAGCACGTCGCGTCCCACGGCATCCGTTCCGAACCAGTGGGCGGCCGAAGGCGGCAGCCTCACGGCCGTGAGGTCAACGGCGGTCGGAGCGGCTGGCGCCAGCAGCGGCGCGGCGAGCGCCGAAAGCAGCATCACGACGAGCACCGCCAAGCCTATCCCGAGCGGCAGGTTCAGCCGCAGACGGTGCAGCCGGCCGGCCCATCCTTGGACGATGGCAGCTGATGTCGCCATCGCCAGCGTCATCGGCCAAAGCCCGGCAACAGCGCGAAGGAGCCGGTGCGGGGATAGGTCTTCACCTCCCGGAACCCCTCGGCATAGGCGACGCCCGCCGCGCTGCCGCGCAGTGCGGCGTTCTGGGTCATCATGTCGGCGATCGACGTGTGCTCGCCATAGACGGCGCGCATCCAGCTGTCCTGGCTTTCATGCTTGAGCAACATGGCCCGTTTCGTCTCGAACACCGTCGAAATGTCGACATAGGCTTCCGGCTCGAATTCGAGGCCGACCGGATTGTCCATATAGAAGAGATGGGGGATCTTCTTGATGTGCGGCAGGGTGGTCTCGACCAGCCGCACCGAAGCGGGAATGCGGGCGTCTTCCGCCACCTGTCCGGCAATGCGATGGTCCGGATGGTAGTCGGTCGGGCCGTGGATGAACATCACGTCCGGATCGGCCTGGCGGATGGCATCGATGAAGCGCTCCCGAGTCGGCCGGTCGTTGAACAGCCATTCGTCGTCGAAATTCATCCAGATCAGTTCCGCCCCGATCATTAGGCAGGACGCCTGCTGTTCCTTGTGGCGGATCGCGGCGATCTCCTCCCTGCTGTAAGTGGGCGAGCCGACATTCCCGTTGGTTGCCACCGCCATGAAGACCTTGTGGCCTTGCTGCGCATAGAGCGCCAGCGTGCCGGCGCACTGCATTTCAATGTCGTCGGGATGGGCGCCGATAGCGAGAATGTTCATGACCGCTCCATACGGATTCGCGGATCGATGCGCGTGTAGAGAAAATCGATCAGGAGGTTGACGATGACGAAGGTCGTCGCAGTGACGATGGTGATGCCCTGGATCAGTGGGTAGTCGCGGGCATTGAGCGCCACCAGCGCGAGTTCGCCGATTCCGGGGAAGGCGAAGACCACTTCGGCCACGATGACGCCGCCCAGCAGATATCCGATATCGACGCCGATCACGGTGAGCAGCGGCAGGCAGGCATTCTTCAGCGCATAAACGAAGGTGATCCTGCCCTGGCCGATGCCGAAGGCATGGGCCGTGCGGATGTATTCCTCCTTCAGCACGCTCTGCATGGAAGCACGCAGCACGCGCAGTTGGGTGGGCAGGATCGACAACGTGACAGCGATCGCCGGCAGGACAAGGCTCGACGGCCCGCTGAAACCGCCGGAGGGAAGCCATCGCAGCAACACCGCGAAGATCAGCACCAGGACCGCTCCAGACCAGAACACCGGTGCCGACTGGCCGAAGGCGGCGATCGCCGAAGACAACCACGCCCAGACAGAGCGAGGCTTCAGTGCCGCCAGGCTGCCGAGCACTACGGCGATGGTCAGAGACAAGAGCAGCGACACGCCCGCGAGCAGCAGCGTCTTGGGGAGGGCCTGCAGGATGAGGTCGGTCACCGGGGCCTGGAAGCGGAAGGACTGGCCCAGATCGCCGCGCAGCGCGTTCAGGAAAAACGAACCGAGTTGCTCCACCAGCGGCCGGTCGATGCCGAAGTCCCGCCTGTACTGCTCGATCACATCGGGCCGGGCGAAGACAGGCGCGCGGATGCGCGCCGGATCGCCCGCCGAAAGACGCAGCACGATGAACACCGTGACGGCGATCAGCACCACGATGATGATCGCCTGCAAGGTTCGTCTGAGGGCGAAACTGCCCATCGGCCGCTCCCCAAGTGCGTTAAAGTGATTTCCGCAAATGTGAACTCCGGTTTTGTGTCCGGAATTGCGTGAAACAAAGGTCTAGGACATTTCCGTTCTTCGGTGAAAAACGGAAAGGTCCTATCAGCTCAAGAAGCGACCGAGGCTTTCGGCACCAGGTTCTCGCCGACCAGCGGTGCGCGGACATAGTCGTGCACGCGTTTGTTGACGATGAAATGCCAGAGCTCGTCGGAGAGATAGAGCGTGGCCTGGTTCTCCCAGAGATACTGCGCCGCCGCCGTCACAGCGGCAGCCCGTTTGTCGGGCGTCGCCGCGCGCTGAGCCGCGTGCAGTTCGGCATATTTGTCGTCCTTGTAGTGGAACACCGCTTCGGCGGTTCCTCCGACATAGAAGCCCAGCACGAAGTCGGGATCGTTGTTGAAGATGGCGAGCGTGTTCAGGTTAATGTCGTAGGTATTGTAGGAAGAGCGGAAGGCGCCGACCTCGAGACGCTCGACCTCGACATTGATGCCGATCTGCTGCAGCGAGGCGGCGATGACCTGATCGATTTCGATCTGGTTGGGCACCAGCGTCGAGGTCGACATGCGCAGCGTCACGCCGTCGGGATAGGCCGACTCCGCGAGCAGCGCCTTGGCTTTTTCCACATCGTACTCGAACTTCGGCCCCAGTGGCGTGTAGTAGGGAGCGTTCGTCGGCAGCGACGAGAAGCCGACCGGATTCGCGCCGCGCATGATCGACTTGGCAATAGCCTCGCGGTCGATGGCATGAGCGACTGCCTGGCGCAGCTTGAGATCGCCAAGCGGGCCGTTGTGCTGATAGATCGCAACGATCTGTGCCGGCGGCGACTGGTTGTTGACCACGAAGTCGGCATTGCCTTCGACGCGCGCCAGATCCTCCGACGAGACGCGGGTGAGGATGTCGACCTGACCCGACAGCAGCGCGTTGATGCGCGCCTGGGCATCCTCGATGTAGCGGAAGGTTACGGTTTTTATGCGCGGCGCGCCGCCCCAATAGTCGGCATTGGCTTCGAGCACCACGTCGTTGCCGCTGTAGGAAACGAACTTGTACGGCCCGGATCCCATCGCGCCCGCCTTGAACGCATCCGGATTGTCGATGTTCACCTTGGGCAGAATCTTGATGAAGGCGAGCGCGTTGAGCACAGGGCCGAACGCCTGTGGTGAGACCACTTCGATGCTGGTCGGCGACAGGATGTTCACCTTGATCCCGGGCGTTGCGACCATCGACTGCGCCAGCTTGCCCTCGCCCAGACGGTCGATCGAGGCCTTCACATCTTCAGCGGTGAGCGGGCTTCCGTCGTGGAACTTCGTGTCCTGGCGAATGGTCAGTGTGACCGCCTTGTCGCCTTTCAGCTCCCAGGCCGTGGCGATCGACGGGTTGAGCTTGCCGGCCTCGTCGAAGGCCAGCAGCGTGTCGTGGACGAGCGATGCGACCTGCTCGTCGACTAGGCCGAAACCGGCGGCCGGGTCCCAGTAGTTCGATGTCGGCGGCTCGGCGTTTCCATAAGTCAGCGTGCCGGCCGGCACGCCATCGGCCGCCAAAGCACGCGCGGGCAGAATGCTCGCAAACCCGGCAAAGGCGGCGCCAGTAAGACCGGCTGCGGCCGTAGCCTTCAGGAAGGAACGTCGGGACGGAGCGAAGGCGCCGTCCTCGGGCTTCGAGTTGTGGGTCATTTCGGTTCCCCTTGGTACGCTTACGGTCCCATCCCGTAAGGTCATCGGCATCATGCATACGGTATACCGTGTGTCAAGCAGGCTGGTTGGATGCTGATCTCTTGCGGGATGCGGTTGGAGGGGGGCGTGTCTGTCCGGCCCGGACTTCTTCCTTGGCTTCAGGAGAAAGTGAGCCTCTGTTGCGGGATTGTGAACAAAGGTATCCTCAGGTCGGAGATCTGGATGGCCAGCCGACCGCGAGGCAATAGAAGTGACCGACCATCGCGGAAGATAGAGCCAAATCCAGCGCGTCGCTGCCGAATATTTGCGGGCGACCGCCCGGACCTCGAGAAATACTTTTCAAATGGGCAGTCGGCGAAGCCGGCATGAGGGCCGCACTTGGAACGGGGCCGCGTCCAGACAGTCCGGTTCTGGGCGTGCTCGGCGGATAACTGCCGTTCAGCAAGCGACCCCTTATCGCCATTCGTAGCGCTTCCGGAGCCCCGAAACCTGACATTTGTTCAGTCCAGCCATCGGCAGAGCCGGGGCCATGTGCTGACTGGCCGGTTTCAGCCAACATAGGCAGCAAGCAGCCGTTCCCCTCCGGACACCCGGTTTACTTAGGCATGGCTGGAGCGGATGCCGCTGGGAAAGCGTTACGCCATCGTGGATCACAGCCGCAGCAGCAATCAGCCGCAACATGTCGCCTTAGACGAGTGTTGGCAGAGGATGCGTAGCCCCATCACGTCGTTGGGACCGTGCCGCCGTCGATGACGAACTCCGTGCCCGTCACCGCGCCGGCGCGCGGCGAGACGACGAAGGCAACCAGATCGGCAACCTCACTCGGCTTTGCCGGCCGGCCGAGCGGAATGCCGCCAAGCGAATCCATGATGATCTTCTTGCCGCCCTCGTAATCGGTGCCCGCCTGCTCGGCAATGCGCTCGGCCATCGCAACCGCCGCGTCGGTCTCCACCCAGCCCGGCGAAACCCGCACCACCCGAACGCCTTTCTGCGTGACCTCCTTGGACAGGCTCTTGCTGTAGGTCGAAAGGGCGGCCTTGGCCGCCGCATAGGCGGTCGTGGATTCCGGAAGCGGCAAGCGGTTCTGGATCGAGGTGACATGCACGATCACGCCCGAACCCTGTGCGATCATGCCAGGCAAGAGCGCGCGGTCGAGACGCACGGCCGGCATGAGGTTCCAGTTCAGCTCCCTGAACCATTCAGCATCGTCCAGCGCGGCGAACCCGCCACCGAGTGCGGACGAACCGCCCACCACATGCACGATGACATCCACGCCGCCGAAACGATCGAGCACGCCCGCGGCCACCGTGGCGCACCCTTCGGCGGTCATGAGATCGGCAGTGATGAAGTGAACATCCTCCATCGAGCCGGCCGGCACGTTCCGCGCGGTCGTCACCACGCGAGCGCCGGCACTGCGCAGCGCCTCGACCACAGCCGCACCAACCCCCTTCGTTCCTCCCGTGACCAGAGTGCGCGCGCCGTTCAAGCCGAGGTCGAAACTCATAGTGTGATCTCCAGCCGCGCGATCTTCCCGCCCTCCAGAACGAACGCATAGCGCAGGTCGACCGGGCTGCCGGGGAAATCCCCCGCAACATGGGCCATCACCACGGTCTGGCCGTCTTCCTGACTGACCGCAAATGGTTCGCTGGTGTAGCTGAAATTCGCGGACGCTTCCGCCTTCCATCGGCGGATAGCTTCGCTTCCTACATGCGTCTGGCGCTCGTCTATAACGATAGCGTTTTCGGTAAAGCAGAGGGCAACGGCATCGCCATCGTTCTGATCGGCGGCGAAATACGCCGCGATCGACCCCGGCAGGGTGATCGGCATGACAGTTCTCCGGTTTGTGTTGTCTCGGGGCATAAATCGCCTTAGCCTGCACAAATGACAAGAACAGACGAAAAAGTAAGGTACTCACCTGAAAGTAAGGGTGATGGCCATACGCGCGACACGGCGGCCGAAGGCGTCGAGAATGTGCTGAAGCTGCTCGAAGGCCGATGGAAACTGATCATCCTGTTCCATTTGTTCGGCGGCAATGTCATGCGCTTTTCAGACCTTGAGCGAGCTATTCCGGCTGTCTCGCAAAAGATGCTGATCCAGCAGCTTCGCCAAATGGAGGGTGACGACATCGTGCGTCGCATCGTTCACCATCAGGTGCCGCCGAAGGTCGAATACTGCCTGACGGAATGGGGGCAGGCCCTATGCCCGGCGCTCGACGCGCTTCTGTTCTGGGCCGCACAGCGCGAGCAGATGGTTCAACCGTCCTCCGCTGCAGAGGACGGAATGGCTGATGGATGAATGTCCGCTTCCGCCCAGTGCCCGACTAAAAGCCGCCATTCCCCTTCCCACCCCAGGTCAGCCGGTTTCCAGGTAGCGTGGAAGGGCAGCTTCGGGTCAGTATTTGCGGTTCCACAAGGCGCGTCGCGCCGACGGTATCGTTGCGTCGCCAAGCGACGCGAGCCCCGCGCTATCGATCGCAGCGCCCCCTCTCTCCGCCATCCTGCTTCGCTCTCGAGCTTCGTAGGACTGGCGCCCGCATTCCAGTCGAAGCAGGATGCCCTTCGAAGGTAAACATGTGATGGAAAAGGCACAGGTCAATTTCCTTGTGTGAATACTCGCCCTAGAGACACAACCGTCGATTGCGCGAAGCTGACCTTTTGATCTATGCGTGCTACGGGCTTTTTTCTTGAAGCCAAGGGGCGGCGAAGTCTTTTCTTGAACGACTCTCGAACCCCCTCTATCGGTCCATGGAGGGTTCAGACATGAAACTCATCACTTGTTTCGCGGCTGCAAGCGCCGCAATTCTATTCACTTCCACTGGCTACGCGGCAGATGTCCTCAACACGCCGCCGGCGCCTGCTTTCACCTGGTCTGGCCTCTATCTCGGCGTCAACGGCGGATATGGCGGAGGCACTTTCGAGCACCCGTTCAGCATAACCGATCCGGCGACTGCGACCACACTCGCGGCAGGGTCTCTTGATCTTGACTCCAGTGGATTTCTGGGCGGCGTGCAAATAGGCTACAATTTTCAGCATGACCGGTTCGTCTACGGCATCGAGGCCGATATTCAGGGGGCCAACGTCGATGGTACGGTTTCCGCGGACATAAATTCTGGTGGATTCGGCATTTCTGCTGAAGCAGGCACCAAGGTGGACTGGTTCGGAACGGTGCGCGGCCGCATCGGCTACGCGGCGCTGGATAATTTCCTTCTCTACGGAACCGGCGGCTTGGCTTACGGCCACGTGAAGAGCTTCGCCAAAGTCGATGCACTCGGCTTTGACGAGAGCAGGTCCCACACGAACACGGGCTGGACGCTTGGTGGAGGCGTCGAGTACGCCTTGACCGATCATTTCACCGTTAAGACAGAATATCTCTTCACCGATCTCGGCAAATCGACGCTTTTTGACGGCGACCTGCTCGGTGCGCATGCCACCCTCGAGAACGACGTCTCTTTCCACACCGTCCGGATCGGCCTGAACTACAAGTTTTAGGTTCCAGTCATTTGGGGCGGCCGTCCCGGCCGCCCTTTTTTCTTTTAGCCATATATTCGCGAAGGTGGGAACAAGAGCGCCCTTTGTTGGCGCAGCTGCGTTTGGGCGCATCAGTCGGCCCTCCTCCCCTCAATATCGACGCCGTCTGGCGGTGGTGGAGGGAATGGCGCGCGCCAGACGTGCTTCTGCCGCGAATTGCGATTCCTGATGAACTCTATCAGGTGTTGGCGATTGGTCGCCGAAACGGTCAAGGGTATTCCCGTGCGGATGCGCCAGACTCGCATGCGCATGCGCCATAGGGAATCCTGAATCGGACTCTTAGTCGGGCGGGACTAGTTGCCGACCGACACTTGCTCGAGCCCCAATCTTTTTGCCAGTCTCCGATTGAGTACAATGTGACATCGGGATTGGCCAGGATCACCGGATATTTCTTGCTGGGCAGCGCGCTGCGTTGTCTGTGCTCGAATCATTACCCTCCGCGAGTACTCGGTTCTGACGCAACCGACCCCACCAGCCAAAGTCCGCTTTCTCGCCCTCCCTGCCCGTTCACAGGGCCGATCTCAAAGGGCAGCAAAGGGTCAGAACTACCGGTTCCGGACCCATTCTTTGCGCATCTAATGCGCCCAAGGGCGGACTAGAAGCATCCGGGGGGCACACTGACGCGGCGCATTTGCGGTCGAGCCTGACAAAACAAACAACTTTTTGACCGCGCACTGGCGCTGCGATCACGACAGCCGTCGGTTCGTAGCCGGCGAGGCGGATAACAGCATGGCTGACAGGGCCATGGATTGAAAACCAGTTCGCGACATTCCCCTCATCTGCTTTCTCCTGGTCTGGGTGAACAATAAGACATGACAGCGAGCCGGCGTTGCCGAATGGTCATCGCCGGGCATCATCTGCCCTTCGACCGAACAGGTTGGTCCGCAACCCTGTTCGCGTCAGAAGCCCGCTCTTGCTGTTTGCTGAAGCTCCAGCTCCTCGCAATATTTTGGTTGACAATGTGAACTATATCGTTGACATTGTCAACTATGTGTCAACTGCTACGACAGTGACTTCGCAACTCGGACAATCTCGATCTTGTCACCCACCTCACTCCACCGGCGGGCACAACGCGCGCCTCTGATGCTGCCGGACACCGGCCAAATCGTCGGCTTGACATCCATCACATCGAGAGTCATTCAAACGGGTGCTAGGAGACTTCCTGGCATCGCGCCCGAAAAGGCAGCGGTGCGATTTTCAAGGATTTCAGACCGGCGGATGTCATGGCGCTTTGCCACGGCAGCCGCCGGTTTTTCGTTTTGGAGGACTGGTCAGTGACCCAGATGCAGAACCGGCAACCGTCCGGCTCTCCCGACATCCCGGCCATCATCTGCGAGGCGCTCCATCGCGCGGCAGCACTTCGGCCGCAGACGGAGGCTCTGGTCGGCAACGGCGACCGGATCACTTTCGAACGGCTGCGAACCGAAAGCCTCAAGGTGGCCCGTGGTCTTGTCGCCTCGGGCATTCGCCGTGGCGACCATGTAGCGATCTGCGCCGGCAACAGCGTCGAGTGGGCCATCCTGTTTCACGGCATCGTGCGGGTCGGCGCGGTTTGCGTGCCGGTCAACACACGGTTGACACCGAGCGAAATCCGCATGCAGCTGGAACGTGCCGACGCGCGGATGCTGCTTACGGTCGACAGCCTGCTGAGGATCGACTTCATCGCCGTGTTGCGCGAAATCTGCTCAACTGTCGATGCTGCACTGCCTTCGCCGGAACTGCCGCTTCTGACCGACGTCGTCGTGCTTGGCGGTGCGGCACCGGGGACCTGCAGGCTGTATGCCGACTTCGTCGCCAAGGGTGAAGGCGTCGACCTCCCCGCTCTACCCGAGCCGAACGACGTCGCGCTGATCCAGTTCACATCCGGTACGACGTCCTTCCCGAAGGCCGTGCAGCTCACCCACGCCAACATGGTGACCGACGCCCATTTTCTCGGCAAGCGCATGGGCGCTTGCGAAGGCGACCGTTACCTGTCAGCGCGCCCCTTCTTCCACGTTGCCGGCTCGACGCTCGCAGTCGTGCTGTCCGCCGTGCACGCCATCACGCTTGTAACGATGCATCGCTTCACCGGTGAGGAAGCACTCCGACTGATCCGCGAGGAGGCCTGCACCCTCACCTCCGGCAATGACACCATGTATCTGATGATGCTGGGCAGCCAGGATTTCGAACCGCGCTCCTACACGCTCCGCGGAGGATGGGCAGCGATAAGCCCGGCGATCATGCGCCGCGCGGTCGAGGAATTCGGCGCCGAGCAGACAGTGACAGGCTATGGCCTCTCCGAAGCTTCACCCAACATCATGGCATCCGACCACAGCGATCCGGTGGAAGAGCGCATCGCCGGCTGGATGCGCCCTCATCCCGGCCTGGAAGTCCGCATCTGCGACACGACGAGCGGTCTCGAACTGGCCCGCGGCCAGAAGGGCGAAATCCGCGTCCGCGGCTGGTGCGTGATGAAAGGCTACTACCGCGACGAACAAGCTACACGCGAAACCATGACAGCTGACGGTTTCCTCAAGACCGGCGACATGGGCATTATGCGTGAAGACGGCCGCGTCATCTTTGTCGGACGTCTGAAGGAAATCATTCGTGTCGGCGGCGAGAATGTCGCGCCGGCCGATGTCGAGGATGTGCTGATCGGCCATCCGAAAATCCGCCAGGCGCAGGTCTTCGCCCTGCCCGATCCCCGCCTCATCGAGGTGCCTGGCGCCTATGTCGTGCCGCGCGACGGCGAAGTTGTAACTGCCGACGAGGTTCTGGCCTGGGCGAAACCAAGGCTCGCCGGCTTTAAGCTGCCGAAATATCTCGCCGTCATCGAAAGCTTCGACATCGTCGGCCTCACCGCCAGTTCGAAGGTACCGAAGCGCCTTTTGATCGAGCACGCCAAACGCCATTTCGGCATCGAGGAGAACGCTTCGTGACCACCCGCTTCACCAAGACGTTCGGCGTCGTTTACCCGATCGTCCAGGCAGGGATGAGCTGGGCCTCGTCGAATCCGGCGCTTCCCGCTGCCGTTTCCAATGCCGGCGGGCTCGGCGTGCTTGCCGCCGGCCCGATGTTCGTTGAGGACTTCCGCGAGGCGCTGCGGACACTGAAGGCATCGACCGACAAGCCCTTCGCGGTCAACGTGCCGCTTTACCGGCCGCAGGCCGACGAAATCCTCGACATTGTCATCGAGGAACAGGCGCCCATCCTCATCGCCTCGCAGGGCGGTCCGAAAAAATATCTCGACCGCTTCCAGGCCGTCGGCATCAAGTGCATCCATGTCGTCGCTTCGGAAACACACGCGGTCAAAGCGCTCCAGGCCGGTGTCGATGCGATTGTCGCCGTCGGCGGCGAAGCCGGCGGTCATCCACCGCCAGACCAGGTCTCGACGCTGGTGCTGGTACGCGCCATCGCCAAGGCTGCACCGGAGGCGATCCTGATCGCCGGCGGCGGCGTTGCCGACGGAGCTGCCATCGTCGCCATGCTCGCGCTCGGCGCGGACGCCGCGCAGCTTGGCACGCGCTATCTCGCCACGAAAGAGGCGAGCGTGCACGAGGCCTACAAGCAAAAGGTCCTTGCCGCCGGAATAGCCGATACGGCGCTGGTCGGCAGCGGCATGAGCCCGATCCGCATGGTCTGCAACGATTTCTCGGCGCGCTTCCTGGAGGCGGAAGCCGCAGGCGCCGACATCGAGGCGCGGCGGGCGATCTTTGCCGGCAGTTCGCTCAAACTTGCCGCCCTCGACGGCGATGTTGCCAACGGCAAGATCGAGGCTGGCCAGTGCGCGGGACTGATAGACGACCTCCCCAGTGCCGAAGAACTGACACTGCGGCTGATCGCGGAATATCGCTCAGCCCTTGCCCGCCTGGCGGGCCTCGACATAGCGCTGGAAAGCCGCCTGGAGCGCAGTCTGCAGGGAGTTCCTTGACGGCGTATGGATACGATTTTCGATCAGCGCAGTAAGCCCTTCGAGCCCGTCGGTCAGACGATAGCCCAGCACCGTGCGGCGAAAGAAGTCACGCGCCAGATCCGTCACGAAGGTCGCGTCGGCCGCGACGATCTCGTGGGTTCGCAAATCAATCTCCAGTACGACACCGATCCAGGTCATGGTTTCCGACATGCCGGTGCCACGTGGGGCCTGGGCATAGCCACTGACGAGCACGGTGCGGTTCTCGCTCATACCATCTCCCCTCCCGGTTGGTTTGTCGGGACAAGAACCAATCCTGCCCGCCCTGTCAACGCACACGCCGGGCAGGCGGTCTGCCGCCACCGTGGCAATACGCCGCCCCGATTCCGCATTCGCAGGAGATCTGGATGATCACCTATTTTCACCCAGACGAGCTTGGTCATCATGTTCGCACACGCCTGCAGGGCGGCCGCCTGGTCGAGGCCCTGGAGACCCCGAGACGCCTGTCCGCTCTCCACGACGCCGCGAAGGCGTGCACCGACAGCGTGATCGAACCCGGCCCGGCAGATATGGGCGTCATCGCCGAGGTACACGACCGTGGCTATCTGAAATTTCTCGAGACGGGTTTCGCAGCATGGAAGGAACGGTTTCCGGACGCGCTGGAACTCCGGCCAAGCCTGCATCCGAACGCCTACATGCGGCGCCTGCCGGACGATCTGCTCGGTCGCGCCGGCTACTACATCAACGACGCGTCAAGCGTGCTGCTTGAAGACAGCTGGGAGACGACGATCGCGAGTGCGGCGAGCGCCCTTGCCGCAACGGCGAAGGCCCTCGAAGGCGAGGGAGCTTGACGGATGCAATCTGCCATGCGCGCAGCGGAAGCGAGCAACATCCTGACGGCTCGTGTTCCTCGTCTTAGCGCCAGCGAGCTCGCGCGCCTGCTCGGCGTCTACGGACTGTCCGGCACATTCAAGCCGCTGTCCGGCGAGCGCGACCAGAACCTGAAAGTGACGGCGTCGGATGGCCGCCACTATGTGCTCAAGATCGCCAATGCGGCCGAACCGGCTCAGGCACTCGCCTTCCAGAATGCCGCGCTGGACCACATCGCAATGGCCGATCCGGATTTGCCGGTGCCGCGCACGGTCACCTCATTGGAGGGAGCGACGATCGCGGCCGTGCACCACGACGGTACGGTCTTCATGGCACGACTCGTCACACATCTGCCCGGCGAGCCGGCGCTCGGCTTTCGCGCCACCCCAGACTTCCGCCGTGAGGCCGGCCGGCTGGCAGGCCGGCTGGATCGTGCCCTTTCCGGCTTCCGGCATTCCGGCGGCCCCGCGGACATGATCTGGGACCTACGCCACGCCGCTGCACTCGAAGATCGCATCCACCACATTGCGGACTCCAGGCGTCGAGCGATCGCCGAGAAGGTCATGGCCAATTTCAAGGCCCACGTCGTGCCAGCCCTCGCTGGGCTGCGCAAGCAGGTGATCCACAACGATCTCCACCAGAACAACATCATGCGTGGTCCGCTTACGGGCGCGATCACTGGCATCATCGACTTCGGCGACATGGTGGAGACCTGCCTCGTCAACGAGGCAGCGATCGCGATCGCCCACCAACTCTACCGCGAGCCGGATCCTCTGGGCGTCGCCGCGGAATTCCTCTCCGCCTATGTCACCGGAATGCCCCTTGAACGCGCCGAAGTCGCCGTCCTGTTCGACCTTGTCCAGATGCGGCTGCTGTCCCGCGAGATCATCACTGCCTGGCGCAGCGCCGCATCGGGCGGTCCTTCGCCCTACCGGGCCGACATTTCCGAAATGGGATGGGAAGCGCTCTCGCGCGCTCTGTCGATCAATCCCGAACACGCCTCAGAGCATCTGGAGAAAGCCATGACCGCGCTCGCCGCCGCCCCCCGTCCGACGTCGACCGACTCGGCCTATGAAAACCTGATGGCACGGCGCAGGAAGGCCATGGGACCGATGTACAAAGAGTTCTACCAGCAACCCTTCATGCCGGTGAAAGGCGAAGGCGTCTGGGTGACCGATACACATGGAAAGCGTTATCTCGACGCCTACAACAACGTGCCGCATGTCGGCCACTGCCACCCCAAAGTCGCCGATGCGGTGGCAAGGCAGGTGCATGTCTTCAATTCCAACACCCGCTATCCAAGCGAGCTTATCGTCGACTATGCCGAGCGGCTGACGGCCACCATGCCGGACCACCTCGACACGGCAATGTTCGTCTGCTCCGGAACCGAGGCCAACGAGCTCGCCTGGCGCATAGCCACGGCGAATACGGGGGGGACGGGCGCCCTCGTCACCGACGCAGCCTTCCACGGCAATTCCACGATCATCGGCGCGCTCGACACGGCAACACTGCCGCATGACAGGCTGGAGCCGTGGATCGGCACCTTAACCGCGCCACGCTTCGCGGGTGCTGCCGGAGGCAACGGCAAGGCACTGTCTTCCAGTGACTATGCCGCGACCTATGCTGGAGCCATCGCCGGGCTGGCCAGGCGCGGGCATCATCCCGCCGCCTTCTTCGTCTGCCCGGTCTTCGCTTCCGACGGTCTTTATTCGGCGCCTACCGGCTATCTCGATCCGGCCGTCGCCGAGATCCGCCGCGCCGGCGGCCTGGTCATCGCGGATGAAGTCCAGACCGCACTCGGCCGCACCGGCACCCATTTCTGGGGCTTCCAGCACGCCGGCCTCGTGCCCGACATCGTCACCATGGGCAAACCGATGGGCAATGGCATTCCATTGGGTGTCGTCGTTGCGCGCCGCTCGCTGGTCGAGGGCTTCCTGCAGACCCAGCGCTACTTCAACACTTTCGGCGGCAACCAGGTCGCTGCCGCCGCAGGTCTGGCCGTGCTCGATGTGATCGAGACGGAGAAGTTGCAGCAGAGTGCGCTTCAAGTCGGAACTTACCTGCGCGAAAGCCTTGCCGGCCTGATGAACCGCCATGGGATGATTGGCGACGTACGCGGCACCGGGCTCTTCGCCGGTGTAGAAGTTGTCGAAGGAGACAAGCCGTCACGACAAAGGCGCGCGCCGTGATCGAAGACCTGCTCGCACGCGGCGTGCTGGTCGGCCTTACTGGCGCCGGCAGGAACCTCCTGAAGATCCGCCCGCCCATGGTGTTTTCGCGCGAGAACGCCGACCTGCTCGTCGACGCGCTCGACAAGGCGCTCACCAAGGTCGGCTGAAGGATACACAAGGACAGTCCAGGGCTCGCCCGGGACCGGAACGAGCAAATGAAACCCCGCCGATGGATTCCGGCGGGGTTTCTTCTTGTGATGTGGCAACCGTTAAGAACAGGCCCTGTCCGCCCAGATTCAGGCGGTGTAGACTTCTCTGCCTTCGAAGAAGGTCTTCAGCACTTTCGTGCCGGCAATGGCGCGCGGCTCCACGGCGTAGAGATCGCGGTCAAGTACGATGAAGTCAGCTGAGAACCCGGGAGCCAATCGACCGGTCTTTTCGCCAAGACCCATGCCTTGTGCGCCGTTGCGCGTCATTAGCGGCAATGCCTGGTCGAGCGTGATTGCCTCGTGCGGCGAATGCACCCCTTGCAACCGGCCCGACGGATCCGCGCGGGTGAGCAGCCCCGCCAGCGATTGCCAGGGGTCCAGCTCCGGGAAGATCGTCATCCAGTCGGACCCGACCGCCATCGTCACGCCGGCCTCCAGCATGGTGCGGATCGGCCAGACCGTCGCGTAGCGCTCCTTGCCAACAACGCGCTCATGCGCGAGGCTGGCGTGGTTGACGAACCACATGGGCGGATTGAGGTCGGCGATGACTCGCAGCCGTCTCATGCGCGGGATATCTTCATGTGGGATGTACTGGCCATGGGCGATGTGATGCCAGGGGCCGTTGTCGCCATTTTCGGCACGGACCCGTTCGACGGCATCAAGCACTCGGCATATGGCTGCATCGCCGACGGCATGAACTTTCACGCTGATGCCTCGCCGGTCATGCGCGGCGATCTCGGCGAAGAGTTCATCGGGCGACAGGTACATTTCGCCGTGCTCATCCGTGCCGGGATAAGCCGCGATCATTGCCGCGGTCTTCAGTGACGGCACGCCATCGAGGAAGATCTTGGCGTTACCCGCCACCATATGGGGGCCGCAGGCCGTTTCATGGCGTGTCAGGAACTCCTCCGCCTCGTTCGACCAGGTCGAGCAGGTGCGGCTGGCGGACAGGTGGAAGCCGGCCCAGGTCGAGAGAGCGCCGGCATCGTCGAGAGCGCGGAAAGCAGCGACCATTTCCGGCGTCGATTGCGCGTCGGAAAAGCCGGTGACGCCGACCGAGTTGAAATAGGCAACGGCCGCGCGTGCCACTTCGACGATCTCGCCGCCGCCGAGCGCCGGGACGGCGCCATCGACGATCCACATCGCGCTTTCCTCGAGCAGGCCCGTCGCCTCGCTGTCGACGCGCACGATGCGCCCGCCGGCAGGATCCGCCGTGGAGGCATCTATGCCCGCCGCGGCGAGTGCCGCTCCGTTGGCGAAGGCACCATGCAGGCTGCCGTGGGTAAGAAGCACCGGGCGACCGCCGCTCGCCTCATCGAGAAGCTGCTTTGCCCGGGTGCCGAGTTTCTCGATATCGGCAAGTGCCGCCGCGCCATAGGCACTGCCGGTAAGCCAGGCGCCCTCCGGCTTGCCTTCGGCTGTCTTGCGCACGCGCGCCAGAACGGTCTCGAAGTCATCGCCGGCGTCTATGGCGAAGGAGCGCAGCCGCGTCGTCATGCCCGAAATGACATGCATGTGGAAGTCGACGATACCGGGCATGACGAAACGCCCGACGAGATCGACGACCGTCGTGTCAGGACCAGCGAGGTTCCCCAGCTCGGCCGTTGCGCCGACGGCGACAATGCGACCGGAGGTATCGGTTGCGATTGCCTCGGCTGTCGGATGCTCCGGATCCATGGTCCGGAACGCACCGTTGGTGAAAAGCGTCTTGATGTTCATCTGCTCTGGCCGATCGATCAGGCAGCAGCCTTGGCGTTGGCCCATGCAAGCGTCTGGTCGAGCGCTTCCCGGAACGTGTCGACGATGATGTCGATGTCCCCGGGCGTCACGATCAACGGCGGCGAGAACGACATGGTCTCGCCGAGATTGCGGGTGACCAGGCCACGCTCGAGTGCAAAGCTCGAACAGGCCGCAGCCGCTCCGACGGAAACATCGAAGGGCGCCTTTGTGACCTTGTCGCTGACGAGTTCGACACCTGCCATCAGCCCGATGCCACGCACCTCGCCGACGATCGGATGGTCCTTCAACTCGGCAAGCCGCTTCTGGAAATAGGCGCCGGTCTCGCGTGCGTTGCGGGTGGTATCGAGTTCTTCATAGCGGTTGAGCGATGCAAGCGCTGCCGCCGCGCAGGCCGGATGACCGCCATAGGTGTAACCATGACCGAAGACACCGACCTTGTCAGACTGTTCGCGCATCGCATCAACGATCTTCTCCGACACGATGACGGCCGAGATCGGCAGGTAGGCGGATGACAGCGCCTTGGCGCAGGTGATCATGTCGGGCTTGTAGCCAACCGCTTCCGCGCCCCAGTAGGCGCCGGTGCGTCCGAAACCGCAGATGACTTCGTCGGAAACCGTCAGCACTTCGTATTTGTCGAGCACAGCCTGGATGGCTTCGAAATAGCCTTCGGGCGCCACGACGACACCGCCGGTACCCATCACCGGTTCGGCGAAAAAGCCGCCGACGGTTTCCGGACCTTCGGCGAGAATGAGCTGCTCGAGTTCATCCGCCAGCCGCTTGACGAAATCAGCCTCGCTCTCGCCGGGCCGGCCCTCGCGGTAAAAATGCGGGCAGGTCACATGCAGGAAGCGATCGATCGGCAGGTCAAACTCGCGATGGATGTTCGGCAGGAAAGTGAGACTGCCGGAGGCAATGCCGGTGCCATGATAGGCACGTTTGCGGGCGATGATCTTCTTCTTCTCGGGCCGGCCGAGCGCATTCCAGTAGTACCAGATCAGCTTGACGGCCGTATCGTTCGCTTCCGAACCCGAACATTGGAAAACGACGCGGGACATGCCGGGCGAATTCTGAATCAGCTTCTCGGCGAGATCTATCGAGGGATTGTTGGAGCGGTGCGCGAACAGATGGAAGTAAGGCAGCTCGTCGATCTGCGCCTTCACCGCCTCCTTGATCGAGGTGTCGGAATAGCCCAGCGCCACGCACCACAGACCGGACATGGCATCCAGATAACGGTTGCCGCTGTCGTCATAGATGTAGGCGCCCTCGCCGCGCGTGATGATCAGCGGACCATCCTTCTCGTGCTGGCGGATGTTGGTCTGCGGGTGGATCTGATAGCGGATGTCACGGGCGGCGGCGGAATTGGCGAGCTGGGTCATAACGGTCTCCTGAAAGCGGCCCGAACCGAAGGTCAGCGGAGCAAGAAGTTGCAGACTTTTCGGACAAGGGTCATGCGGCAAACAAACAAACGATTCAGCTGGCGTCGGCGGCGCCGTTGCCGACATTCTGCAGGAAGCGGTCGACGCCATTCTTCCAGCCATTATCGGCAAGCACGCGTTCGATCGCGGCGAGTTCGATGCGGATGCCTGAATCAAGATCTGTCCGCGAGCCAAGGTCGACGGACTGCTTGGTCAGCGCGATCGAGAGCGGTGGCGCCTCGGCGATCTTGAGCGCGGTCAGCATGCCCTCTTCCGAGAGCTTTGAAGGCTCCACCAGTCGCGCCACCATGCCGAGCGCATAGGCTTCCTCGGCCGGCATCTCGCGGCCGGTGTAAAGCAGCTCCTTGGCGCGTGATACGCCGACGACACGCTGCAACCGTTGCGTGGCACCGACCGTTCCCCAATGCGCTTCCGGGAAGCGGAAGCTTGCATCGTTCGCGGCAACGATGAAATCGCAGCTCATGGCGATCTCGCCACCCGAACCGACGGTTGGTCCCTGGACCAGCGCGATCACCGGCCGGGTGCAACGCTCGATCATCGAATAGGCTTCGAAGGATGCGAGCCGGCGCTGACGGATCCAGGCCGCGTCGCGCCCCTTACGCTCCTTGAGGTCGGCGCCGGCGCAGAAAACCGGCCCCTCCCCCTCGACAATGACGACACGAATATCGTGATTGCGGTCGATCGCCCTGAAAGCCTCGGTCAACCCATGGCACATCGACAGGTTGAGTGCGTTTCGCGCCTCGGACCGCGAAAGAACGACGCGAACGACGGCTTCTTCGCGTTTGACCTTGACCGGTCCCGACATCAGATCACTCCTTCGCCACGCAATCTGTCGATTTCCTCGGCCTGCAGGCCGAGCACCTCACCGAGCACACCCTCAGTGTCGGCGCCGAGAACCGGCGGCACGCCGATCGAAATCTCGTCGTAACCGGACAGCCTGACCGGTGTGCGCAACGCGCCGATCCGGCCGGCTTTAGGATGTTCGAAAGCGGCAACCATGCCGCGTGCGCCGACATGGGGGTCGGCAAGAATCTCGGCGACGCTGTTCACCTCGCCCGCCGGCACGTTGACAGCACGCAACGCTTCGGCAAGCTCGTCACGTCCGCGTCCGGCGATTGCCGCCGTCATTGCCGCCATGACCCGCTCGCGCTGAACGACGCGTTCGGAGTTGCGGTCCAACGCCCGGTCCGCCGCAAGTTCGTCCAGGCCAAGCACAGCGCAGATCGCCGCCCAATGCTGGTCGGAACCCGAGATGTGCAGCCAGCGTCCATCCCCGCATTCGAAAGCAGCGGACGGAACGCGACCCGGGTGCTCGGTACCGGTGCGCCTGGGATCTTCGGCGAGCAGGAACCAGCGCGCTGCGGCAATCGTCAGCATCGAGACCTGTACGTCGAGCATCGACAAGTCGACATGGGTGCCGCGTCCCGATTGCGCACGTCCCGCAATGCCCGCCAGAACGGAGATCGCAATCCAGAGGCCGGACGACAGATCGGCGAAAGGCACCCCGACCTTTGCGGGCGCCCCGTCCGGATGGCCGGTCAGTGCCATCACGCCCGACAGCGCCTGGAAGATCGTGTCGTAGCCGTTGCGCTCGCTGTAGGGGCCGGTCTGGCCGAAACCGGTGCACGAGACGTAAACTAGCCCGGGATTGTCTGCCGAAAGCTGTTCATAGCCGAGCCCGAAGCGCGCCATTTCCCCCGGCAGGAAATTCTCGACGACAACATCCGCCTTCTGCGCGAGCGAACGGGCGATCGACTGGCCGTTTGGCGACTTGAGGTTGAGCGTTACCGACTTCTTGCCGCGGTTGAAGGCGAAGAAATAGCCGCTGTCGCCGCTGGCCACGCGCGGCTCGAACGTGCGCGTCTCGTCGCCGCTGCCCGGCCGCTCGATCTTGATCACCTCGGCGCCAAGTTCGGCCAGGATCTGCGTTGCCATCGGCCCCGCGAGCACGCGGCTGAAATCCAGGATGCGGATGCCGTCGAGCGGTTTCACTTGCCCGTCCTCCGGAAGCCGCGCATCAGCGCGTTGACGTCGCGTCCGGCCGCCATGGCAGCATCGAAAGGCAGATCGGCAACGCGGTAGAACAGCGCCTTGGCGGCGGCCATCGCCATCGGATTGGCCTTTGCCCACTGGTTTGCGATCTCCAGCGCGGTGTCGATCACGGCGTCCACGGGAACGACACGGTTGGCGAGACCGAGCGCCCGCGCCTCCTCAGCACCGATCAGACGGCCGAGGCTCACCATCTCGAATGCGGCCTTGCGTCCCAGCTGGCGCTGCAGCCCGGTCATGACCAGGGCCGGGACGATGTCGTGCTTGAGTTCGGGATAGCCGAATTTGAGGTCGGCTCCGGCCACCATCATGTCGCAGCCGATCGCCAGACCGGCGCCGCCACCGACCGCGGCCCCTTGCACCGCCGACACGACAGGCTTCTTCATCTCCTGCAGCCTGGATTGCAGCCGGCAGGTCAGATCGGCACGGGCAAGCACGCGAGGCTGCTGGTCTGGCGTCAGGTCCTTGAATTCGGACAGATCGGCGCCGGCGCAGAAACCCTTCCCTTCACCGGCAAGCACGATCGCGCGGATTGCGTCGTCGCCATCTGCCGCATTCAATACATCAAGCAGGCCCTGCGTCAGCTCCGTGTTGAGTGCATTGAGCTTGTCGGGCCGGTTCATGCGGATGATCCGCACGGTATCGCTATCCTCGACAATGACGCATCCTGGCATATCGATCCTCTCAAGCATTCTCGTGGGCCTCGGCGAACGATGTCGCGAACCCTGCCCGCGCCACCTTGCTGTCGAGCGGGCGTCCGAGCACCTGCTCGCAGAGGCGCGATGCAACCATCACCTTGTCGAGATCGAGCCCGGTGGAGACCCCTTCCGTCTCGAACAGATTGACCAGATCTTCAGTAGCGACATTGCCAGCGCGACCCGAGCCGTAGCGGATCTTCGTCGGGTGACCGCCAACGCCGCCGAAGGATGAATCGAAATGGCGGCAGCCGGCTTCGTAGGCCGCGACGCAGTTGGCGATGCCGATGCCACGCGTGTCATGAAAGTGACCGACGCAGGTCACATCCGGGGCCGCCTGGGTCAGCAGACGGAAGAGCTGCGCGACCTTGGTTGGCGTGCCTAGACCAGTGGTATCGCCGATCGTCACGATCCTGACGCCATGCCTTGCGAAGCGGTGCACATCCTCGACGACACGTTCCGGTGCGACCTCGCCCTCGAACGGGCAGCCCAGCGCCACGGAGATGACGCCCACCAGCCGGAACCGATCACCTGCTGCCTCGACCATTTCGCCAATGCGTGCCCATTGGCCCTCGCGCGACGTGCCGAGATTGCGCTGGGTGTGGGATTCGGTCGCCGAGGCAAGCAGGCTCACCTCGTTGGCGCCGTGCCCGGCAGCGAGATCGACCACAGCCCGCTTCACGCCGGCGAGGTTCGGTGTCGTCGCCTTGTAGTAGACACCGGGACGCCGCCTGATGCCGGCGAGCACGTCTCCCGCGTCGCCAAAGGCCGGCACCTTGCCGGGATGCGAATAGCTCGTCGCTTCGATGCGGGGGAAACCCGCCTCGGTGAACGCATCGATCAACGCGATTTTGTCGGTGGTGGCGACAAAATCAGGCTCGTGCTGCAGGCCGTCGCGCGCGAAGCATTCGCAGATGACGACATCGGCGCTCATTTGCGATCCTCCCGGCCGCGCAGCAAATGCGAGCCGACCAGCAGAATTATCGAAAGCCCGATCAGCAGCGAGGAAATCGCCGCGACGGTCGGATCGATCTGGTCGCGAATGTTGGCGAACATCAGCCGGGTCAGCGTCGCGTTCTCCCCGCCCGAAATGAACAACGCGATGACGACTTCGTCGAAGGATGTGACAAAGGCGAAAAGCGCACCCGACATCACCGAAAGGCGGATCTGCGGCAGCGTAACGGTGAGAAAGGCCCAGGGGAGGGACGCGCCCAGGCTTTGGGCGACACGCTCCTGGTTCATGTCGTAGCTGGCAAGACCGCTCAGCACCGCGATGACGACAAAGGGCAATGCCAGCACGGTGTGCGCCATGACCAGGCCAGTCGTCGTGCCGTTCAGGCCGATCTTGGCGTAGACGAAGTAGCAGCCGATGGCGACAAGGATCAGCGGCACCAGCATCGGCAGCATGAACACGCCGCGCGCCAGCGACGAGGCTGCGCGATAGGCCCGCGAGATTCCGTAGGCAGCAAGCGTGCCGAAAGTCGTCGCGAACACCGTCGTCAGCAGCGCCGCGCGCAACGAAACGAAAGTGGCTGCGCGCCATTCGGGCGATCCCAGATACGCCTCATACCATTGCAGGCTCCAGCTCCGGGGTGGGAACTCCAGATATTTGCTGCCCGAGAAGGACATCGGGATAACGATGACGCAGGGGATGATCAGGAAGGCGAAGACCAGCGCCACCAGCATATACAGCCACAGCCTCTGGAAATGCGTGATTTGGGTCTCGGTCGCGGGACGGTTGAGCATCAGCGTACGCCCTCGAAACTGTCGACCCTGAAGAGCCGCTTGAAGACGTAGAGGATGATGGCGGTGACCACGAGGAGCACGACGCCGAGCGAGCTCGCGGCACCCCAGTTGCCATAGACGGAAATGTTGTTGGCGATCTGCATCGCCCACATCGCGACACGTCCTCCGCCAAGCAATGCCGGCGTGACGAAGAAGCCGAGGCAGAGCACGAAAACAAGTGCGACACCGGCGGCAAGTCCGGGCAGCGACATCGGGAGGAAAACCTGGCGGAATGCCTGCGAGGGCGTGGCACCACAATTAGCGGCAGCGCGCATATACACAGGGTCGATCGCCCGCATGGAGGCATAGAGCGGCAGGATCAGGAACGGCAGCATGACATGCACCATGCCGATCACGGTACCCAGCATGTTGTGCACCAGCGGCAGCGGGGTGGAGATCAAGCCTGCATCGATCAGCCACGTGTTGACCAGTCCGGTACGCTGCAGCAGCACAAGCCAGGCGTAGGTGCGTACGAGCACCGAAGTCCAGAACGGCAGGACCACAAAGATCATCAGCAGCCCGGCGGTGCGCTCGGAAAGCTGCGACAGCAGGTAGGCGACGGGATAGCCGAGAAGCACACAGATGAGCGTCACCAGGCCCGCCACCTCGAAGGTGGAGATGAAGGTGCGCACATAGATCGGTTTCAGCACGCGCGTATAATTTTCCAGCGTCGGCTCCCCGGACGCTCCGAAGAAGGAAAGCCAGAACAGCCAACCGATCGGCAGGATCAGGACAAGGAAGATCAGGATCGCGCCCGGTAGCGTCAGGGACGCGAGCGCGCGGCGCTCGCGGCTGCCCTGTCGCTTCAAGGCATCGGCATTGTGGTCGGCATCGGCGATGCCCGTATGATTGAGCACCATCGTCATGACTTGTCCGCCACCAGGATCGTGTGTTCGCGGTCGAGCCATAGCTGGATCGGCTGCCCGCGTTCCGGCAGGTCCCTGCCGCCGAGGTCCGGCCCGCGACGCAGGTCGAGCTCGATACCATCAGGCATGCGAACCGTGATCAGATAGCTGTCGCCCTGGTAGATGACATCGGTCGCCTCAGCCTCGATCCGGTTGGCGGTCTCGGTTTCGTCGCCCTTCCAGCGCAGTCGCTCGGGACGAATGACGAGCCAGGGTTTGTCGCTGCTCTTCCAGTCGTCGCGCGTCCTGAGCGGCCGGCCATAGAGCAGCGCACCCGACGCATTTGTTTCGACCGGCAGGAAACGGGTCTCGCCAATGAAATCCGCCACGAATTTGTTCTTCGGCCGGTCGTAGATCTCGTCGGGCGTTCCGAGTTGCACGATCTTGCCGCCGTTCACCACAGCGATGCGGTCCGAAAGCGTCAATGCCTCGCGCTGGTCATGCGTGACATAGACCGTCGTCGTTCCCAACCGATCGTGCAGCCGCTTCAGCTCAAGCTGCATGTGCTCGCGCAGCTTCTTGTCGAGCGCCGAAAGCGGCTCGTCCATCAGCAGGATCGACGGTTCGAAGACGATGGCGCGCGCCAGTGCCACGCGCTGGCGCTGGCCGCCCGAAAGCGCGTTGACGCCGCGGTCGGCGAGATGCGCCATCTGGACAAGGCCAAGCGCCTCCTCGACACGACGATCGAGATCGGCGCCGGACACGCCGCGCGGGCGCAGGGGATAGCCGACATTGCGGCGCACGTTCATATGGGGAAACAGCGCGTAGTTCTGGAAGACCATGCCCAAGTTGCGCTTGTGCGGTGGCAGCAGCAGAAATTCGGCGCCATCGATGGTGATCGAGCCCGAATCCGGGCGCACGAAGCCGGCAAGCACATTGAGAAGCGTGGTCTTGCCGGATCCCGACGGTCCGAGCAGGGTCAGAAACTCGCCCGGCGCGATATCAAGCGACACATCGTCGAGTGCGTGAAAGCTGCCATAGGCTTTCTTGATATTACGGATTTCGACCCTGTCGGGCATCGCGGCCTCCTTGTAAACGGTCGGCATTCGCTACGCGCTCAAGCGTCAATGCAGCCAGGACGCATCCTGCGACCGACAGCGGGACGCGTCGAGCGCTTCGGTCGGGCTGGCTTTTCCCACAAAGGTCGTTGGCAACATCATCGACAATGCACCGATACAAAGACGTGTCAGAGATCGCTGCACCAACTTGCACGCCGCAACAGACGCGCGGCACACGGAGCAACGTCGAGGGCTGGATGGAAGGTGGACGCCACAATCCACCCTCCGAATTCCAGGAATGCAGGACCTACTGGACGATCAGGTTCTTGAAGTCTTCCTGGACGTTCTGGATGTTCTCGGACCACCAGGTCGGCTGCATGGTGACCTGCTTTGCCGCGTTTTCCGGCGAGGCGTTCGATTGCGCGAGTATGTCGGCGGAGAACTGGGTTGCCTCGAAGGCTTTCTTGTTCGATGGCCCGTAGTAACCCATCATCGTTGGGATGCGCGCCTGCATCTCGGGCGAGACGATATTGGCAACGAGCTTCTGCGCGGCTGCCACATTCTTGGAGCCCTTCAGGATGGCGACGCAACCAAAGCCGATGACGCCGTCCTGATAGGTGAACTTGACCGGTGCGCCGTCGGCGATGACGCCGGCGATACGGCTGCCCCAGATGGCTTCCATGTCGACTTCACCATCCTTGAGAAGCTGCGCCGACTGCGCACCCGATGTCCACCACACTGATACGCTCGGCTTGATCTTCTCGAGCGCCGCCAGCGAACGCTTGGTGTCGAGCGGATAGACCTTATCGCGTTCAACGCCGTCGCCGAGCAGCGCGATCTCCATCATTTCCTGCGGATAGACGCTGAGTGCGCGGCGGCCGGGGAACTTCTCGACGTTCCAGAAGTCTTTCCAATCCTTCGGCGGGTTGTCGCCATATTTGTCGGTACGCCAGGCGAGAACGACCGAATAGGTGTTTGTGGCGATCCAGTTCTTGGCGCGGACGCCTTCCGGGATACCGTCGCGATTGACGACCGAATAGTCGATCGGTTCGAACAGGCCCTCGGCCGCGCCAATGGCGCAGTCTTCAGCGCCGAGATGCGCGACATCCCAGCCCGGCGCGCCGGACTGCACCTGCACACGCACGGCAGCGATGCCGTCATGCGATTCCGTACGAAGTTCGGCGCCGATCTTTTCCGCCGATGGCTTGAACAGCGTGGCCGTGAGGTCGTCCTGAACCTTGCCGCCGAGTCCTGCGAGGGTCAGCGTATCCGCGGCCGTGGCGGCGGTGGTCGACAATACGGCCCAGGCCGCTGCTGTGATAAGTCCGCGTTTGACAGACCTTTGCATCTTCATCTCTCCCATTGACGATACACAATTGACTTGATCGGCAGTCACTTCTTTCTGTTTTGAGACTCAGGCCGCCGCGTCCTGGAGCCCCAGTTCGCTGACGAACTTCGTCTGGAAGAAGGCCTCGAGGCCCTCCACCCCACCTTCGCTGCCATAGCCGCTTTCCTTGACGCCGCCGAACGGCGTCTCCGGCGCGGCAATGCCGAAATGATTGATCGACACCATACCGGACTCCAGCTGTTCACCGAGCAGCGTCGACGTGCGCTCCGAGCGGGTGAAGGCAAAGGCGGCAAGCCCATAGGTTAGGCTGTTCGAACGCGCGATCGCATCGTCGAGCCTGGAGAAGGACGCGATTGGCGCGAGCGGACCGAACGGCTCGTCAACCATCAGACGCGCGTCGTCCGGTGTATCGACAAGTACGGTAGGCGCGAAGAAATTGCCCTGGTTGCCGATGCGCTTGCCGCCGGCAAGCACCCTGGCGCCGCGACTCTCGGCGTCTGCAACGAAAGCCTGCATGGCATCGAGCCGACGGGAATTAGCCAGCGGTCCCATGTGCACACCCGCCTCCGTGCCCGGACCAACCTTCAGGCTTTCCGAGCCGGCGACGAACGCATCGACAAAACGCTTGTAGTGCCGCTCGTGCACGTAATAGCGGGACGGCGCGGCACAGACCTGCCCGGCGTTGCGGTACTTCAGGAACAGGCCGAGCTTGACCGCTTCCTCCGGGTCGGCGTCTTCGCATACGATGAAAGGCGAGTGCCCGCCAAGCTCGAGCGTCGCGCGCTTGACATGAGCGGCCGCCAACTGGCCAAGGCGCTTGCCGACCGGAATGGAGCCGGTGAACGAAATCTTGCGGATCTGCGGAGCAGGAATGAGATACTCGGAGATCTCGGCCGGCACCCCGAAGACGAGATTGACGACGCCTGCCGGAATGCCGGCATCCTCAAAGCAACGAACCAGTTCGATCGGGGAAAACGGCGTCTCTTCCGGGCACTTGATGATGATCGTGCATCCGGCCGCGACCGCACCGGCAATTTTACGGACTGCCTGGCTGACCGGGAAGTTCCACGGCGAGAAACCGGCGACGGGACCGATCGGCTCCTTGATCACGATCTGGCGCACGCCGGGCGCACGCGCCGGGATAAGCCGGCCATAGGCTCGGCGCCCTTCTTCGGCATACCAGTCGATGTGATCGGCCGAACCGACGGTTTCGCCGAGTGCCTCGGCAAGTGGCTTGCCTTGTTCACGCGTCATCAGCTCAGCAATATTCGGCGCACGCTCGCGCAACAGGTTGGCCGCTTTGCGCAGCAATTTCGAACGTTCATAAGGCGAAACCAGCCTCCATTCGAGGAAGGCGCGCCGGGCTGCCGACAGCGCCCGATCGAGATCGGCAGGTGCGGCATGCGTCACCAAGGCAAAGGCTTCGCCGGTTGCCGGGTCGATGACCTTGCCGGATCGCCCGCCACTTCCCTCACACCACGCGCCATCGATGAACAGCTTCGCCAGATCCATCCGGTTGTATTCCTCACTTCCAATTTAGTTGATTTCGTAAACTATATAGTTCACATCGTCAACCATCTGACCGAAAATATCTCACCCGCCCCATATTTTGAAGGGCGTCAATCAAATCGATGATTTGACTGGGAACTTGGCGAGGCGGCAGAAAAAGGCGACCAGAGCGTCACTCCAGAATCCAAGCCGCTTCTGAACGAAATCATGTATGACAAGACGTTGAAGCGTTTATTGGTCGCGCTTGAAGCGGAACCGCCAGTATCACTCTTCTTCGCTGAGATCGCCGCCGGCGGCAACGACCTCGCGGCGAAGCTGGTCGTAATAGGTGATCGAACTCTTGAAGACGGCCTGCAGGGACTTCTGAAGTTGCAGCCGCTCTCCCGGTGACAGGTTAGAAAGCATCATCTCGTTGCGGTGTTCGGAATCGGCGAGGATCTTCGCCACGATCTCCCTGCCCTCGCCGGTGAGGCGCAGCAGGATGCTGCGGCCATCCTCCGGATTTTCTGAGCGGTTGATCAGGCCCCGGTCGATGAGGCCGGACACGACACGGCTCATCTGGCTTTTCAAAAGACCGCTGTGGTTGGCCAGAAGCTGCAGCGGCGCTTCCTTGAGATAGTCGAGCACGGCAAGGGCGCGCCATTCTCGAACCGTCAGCTTGTAGCGCGGGCTGATCGACAGGAAGGCGATGCGGCTCGATAGCGATGCGAGACGCTGCAACTGGAAGGAAAACAGATCGCGCGCGTCATGCGCGTGCGCCATGCTATCGGCATCGTCGACGCCGTTGTCATGTCCATTCATTCCCTCGTCCCCTGCAGGCGCCCGTCCGCATTCGCCCAAAACGGGAAGCACATTTTCACCTCAACCCGAAACGTCATCGGAAATCCACCTCTTTGTCACGTTACGCGCAACGCGGTTTGGTTGACAAAGTAAACTATATGGTTCATTTCGGCAACCAATCTGTCATCTCGAATACTTCGGATTTTGCCGTGCAACGCGGTGAATTGCAGACTTTCAAGGGAGGATGAAATGACCAACGGCAACAAACTGCACAACCCGGCGACCATGGCACCGCCTGCGCGTAGCCTTTATGCGCATGCCGTCGAAGTGCCCCCCGCCAGCCGCCACCTCTACGTCGCCGGCCAGGTCGGCGTACGTCCGGACGGCACCGTGCCGGAAAGCCTCGAAGAGCAGACCGAACAGATGATGGAGAACATCCGCACCATCCTCGCCTCCGCAGGCATGACTTTCGCCGACATCGTGAAGTTCAACGCCTATTGCATGTCCGCAGAGGACATCATCACCTATGCCGGCATCCGCAACCGCTTCTTCGCCGGCGTCCAGACCGCAACGACAGCCGTGGTGGTGACAGGCCTTGCCAACCCGGCCTGGAAAGTCGAAGCGGATCTCGTGGCGGCACGACAGGACTGACGTTTCATGTTCTACCGTCCATCCGATGGCCACGGCCTGCCTTACGACCCGTTCAAGGCGATCGTGTCGCCGCGGCCGATCGGCTGGATTTCGAGCCGCAGCAGCTCGGGCGCGATCAACCTCGCGCCCTATTCCTTCTTCAACGCGCTTTCCGTCGATCCTTACCTTGTCTGGTTCTCCGCCGATGCCGAGAAGGACAGCGTCGTGTTCGCGCGCGAGACAGGCGAGTTCGCCGTCAATCTGGTGGGTGAGAAACTCGCCCGCCAGATGAACGCGACCTCTGTCGACGCGCCGCGCGGTATCAGCGAGTTCAGCTATGCCGGGCTGGAAGCAGCTAGTTCGAAACTCATCGCGGCTCCGCATGTCTCCGGCGCTCCGGCCGTGCTCGAATGCCGGTTGACCGAGGTCATGGAGCCGAAAGGCCTGGGTGGCCGCTTGGCCGGTGTCTTCGTGGTCGTGGGCGAGGTCGTCGGCATCCATATCGACGATGCCATGCTGACGGACGGGCTCTTCGATCAGAAGAAAGCCGGGAATGTCGCCCGGCTCGGCTACATGGATTATCTCACAACGACCGAGACGTTCCAGATGCGCCGTCCGCGCTGGACCGGCGAGGACGCAGCGCTGCCGTGAGCTGATTGCGGCAGCCGCAAGGAAATAACAGGGAATTCGCCGCGGCTCCTCAAGGCCACGAAACGAAACTGCCCCCGCAACTGTAGGCGGCCAGTCCCTCTCACATCGCGCAGGCTGAGATTGTAGGCGAGACCAGCGTACGCAAAGCAGGATCGCCAACTGGTCGAAATGACGGCCCTTGAACATAGCGAACTCCCCAACAAAGGAGCCTTCATGCCCTCGCCGTCATTGCCGAAGAGTTTGCGACAGAACCGCGATGGAAGCGCTCGGGTAGGACGTGAAGCAGGAATCGGCGGATGAACTCGTCGGCCGAGACGGTCATGACCTTTTGCCGATCACCATGCCGATAGTCCTTCCAGCGGAACCGAACGGCGCCATCCTCGATGCCGATGAGGCGGTTGTTGGAGATGGCGACGCGGTGCGTGTAGCGGCCGACGTAATCGAGGACCTGCTGGGGCACGGCGAAGGGCGGCTTGGCGTAGATCACCACTCGGCCTTTCGAACGGGCGCCAGGTAGCGCCGGAAGGCGTTACGCTCGCTCAGGCCCTGCAAGTCAGAGAAGAACCGCAGTTCGCCGGCAGCGAAGGCCTCTCCAGGTGCTCCAGAAATAGCCGTCGGAAAAGGCGTGAGAGCACGCGGACCGGCAGGAAGAGGCCGGGCTTGCAGGCAATCCATCGCGTGCCGTCCAGCGAGAACCCGCCACCCGGGACGACGCAGTGCAGATGGGGTGGTGCAGCAGGTTCTGGCCCCAGCTGTGCAGCACCGCGAAGAAGCCGATCTCGGCGCCGAGATGCTTGGGATCGGCGGCGATGGTGCGCAGCGTCCCGGCGACAGCGCGGAAGAGAAGGCCGTAGACGAGCGCCTTGTTCTGATAGGCGATGGCGGCAATGTCGCCCGGCAGCGTGAAGACGACGTGGAAGTACTGTGTGTCGAGAAGCTCGGCGCGACGATCCTCCAGCCATTGCGCGCGGGCCAGCACTGGCAGCGCGGACAATGCCTGTCGCGGCAGCTGTTGAAGGCGATGCGCCGGTGCCCGCATTGATCGCATGCTTCGACGTGCCCGCCGAGTGCGGCGGTTCGGCACAATTCGATCGCGGTCATGACGCGACGCTGGGCGGTCGACAGCTGCGCATCATGCTGAGTGCGATAGGCGTCGCCGTAGCGGCGGAAGATATCCGCCACTTCCGGCCCCGAGCGGGCAAGAGCTCGAAGGGACTCGACGTGGCGCAGACCTTGTTGGTGGCAATCCGCAGGTAATGGGCGGTGGTCGCCAGGCTCCTGTGACCGAGCAGCAGTTGAATGGTGCGCACGTCGGCGCCGGCCTCCAACAGGTGGACGGCGAAGGCGTGCCGCAAACTGTGCGGCGTGACCGGTTTGGACAGGCCGGAGAGGTCGTGCGCTTTCGCGCAGGCATGTCCCACCGCATCCCTGGTGATCTGCTCGCCGGCACGATCGCAGGGGGAAGAGCCACATCTCTGGCCGGCGCACCTTCCGGTAGTTGGGCAGGATCTCCAGAAGCTTGGGCGACAGCATCATGTAGCGGTCCTTCTGGCCTTTGCCCTGCTCGACGCGGAGGACCATTCTCTGGCTGTCGATGTCGGTGGGCTTCAACTGCACCGCCTCCGAGATGCGCAAGCCGGCAGCATAGCACGTGGTCGGGATCGCATGATGTTTGACGTCGAGCACGCAGCCGAGGAACTTTAGAACCTCCTCGGGACCGAGGATGATCGGCAGCTTTTGCGGCTTCTTCGGAAGCGGGAAAACCTCTTCAGGCGCCCAGTCCCTTTCGAGCGTCACCCTGTAGGGGAAACGCAGCGCGGCAATGGCGGTATGGATCGAACCGGGCGCGAGCTTCTTCTCGTTGGTCAGATAGACTTGGTAGGTCCGAATGTCCTCGCGCCCGAGCAGGTCCGGCGACTTGCCGAAATAACGGGCGAACAGCGACACCTGTTGCAGATACGAGAACTGGGTGGTGAGCGCGAGGTTGCGCACCTGCATGTCCTCGCTCATGCGCTGGCGAAGTTGGGTCATGACGAGCTCCTTTGTCCGATGGAATAGGCTTCAGGCAGCCACCCCATGCTCGCGCAGTTGGAGCTCCTTTTGCATGCATGACCGACGCTGCGGACGACGCAAGACCGCGCCCGTCGGCACATCGCTTCCTTGCCGCTCCGCGACGCGGAGCGGGTTAGTCCAATCCGCGTTATGCGGAACCAAGCGGGTCATGTGTGGCACGGGCCACTGGCACAAGCGAGTTGCATCTAGATCTTGGCGGCATGAACCTGCCCAGAACCGGGTTTCAGCCGCAGTGGTACGCATTTTCCAGTCTTGGACATGAATGATCGATGGCCTGCGCTACCGGTCTAGCCTGTCGAGGAAGAGGATGAGCAGTTGACAAAATTTCGGGCGCAGAATATCCATGAGCTAATAGGAACACTGCTCCGATAATAGGAACAAATGAAAACCGAAAGCCAATCTCTTGGGAGAGGTCTGGACATTCTTATGCTGATCGATACCTCTCCGGTGCCGATGGGGGTGCGGGAGATAGCTCGTCATCTGAATCTCAGTTCTGCGATTGTGCAGCGGCTGCTGAACACCCTTCTGTCCTATGGTTTTGTGGAGCAGGAGCCGTCTACTCGCCGATACAGGATCGGCCACCAGTCGATGGTGCTTGGGGCGTCGAACCGAAATGCAGACGGGCTGATACGCAGCGCTCACGACGTTCTGCGTGCGCGGGCTGAGGATGAGGGCCTCAACGGCTATTTGGGCGCGGTGTCCGGTGACCGGGGCATCTATCTTCTTTCTGTTCCCAGTCGACGCATCATCCTCAGGGTCGATGCCGGAGAGCCCCTTGCCATGCATTGCACCGCGCTGGGGAAGATTCTCCTGGCCTCGGTCCCGACTTCGCGGGCGCTGCAGTTGCTTGGCTCCGGTCCTCTTCCGAAAAAGACCGAGCACACGATTGACGACGCGCAGATCGTGCTCGCGCAACTCGATCAAATCCGAGCCGCCGGTTACGCCCAAGTGCGAGAGGAGAATCTCCCGGGCGTGATCTCCGTTGCGGCCCCGATCGCCAATGAAACCGGCGCGATCGTAGCCGGAATCAGCCTGGCTTATGCCGCCGGCACCATAAGCTGCTCGCATGAGCGCGTGATCGAACTTGCGGTTGCGGCGGCGCACGAGGTCTCGCTTGGCCTCGGCTGCCCTGTGGCGCTTCTCGACCGCTGGAGAAACAAGCCGGAAATCTGACCTGCAAACCTGACCGGCCTCGACACAGTGAAGGCGGGCATCTCAATTACAAACAAGAATGGGAACCAACATGTTACGCACAGTCGCACTCGCAAGCCTCGCGATATCCCTGCTTTCGTCGGGGGCATACTCGCAGGAGACGATCCAGATCGGCGCGTCAATGCCGATCACAGGCCCGGTCGCGAATGGCGCACTTCAGGAGAAGCGCGGACTTGAACTGGCTTTGGAGGAAATCAATGCAGCAGGTGGCGTGCTGGGTAAGCCGCTTGAAATCCTTTACGAGGATAACCAGTGCAATCCCTCCGTGGCCGTTACGGTGACCAACAAGCTGCTCGAGGCGGGTGTTCCGGTGGTACTGGGCCAGCAGTGTAGTTCAGCGGTCCTTGCCACCATGTCACTTTTCCAGCGTGCAGAAGTGCCGCTGGTATCTGCCATCGCGACCAACCCCAAAATCTCCGAACTGTCGGGTGCCGGTGGCAATCCATGGGTGTTCCGGCTGAACCCTTCGGATCGTGAGCTTGCAATTGCAAACGTCAACTATCTCGTCAGCATGGGGGGCATCGAGAAAATCGCTATCGTGGCCGAGAGCACAGATTACGGTCGCGGCGGTGCAGACGCTTTCGCAGCAGCGGCGAAGGAAAAGGGGCTACAAATCGTTTCAACCGACTTTCATCCTCTTGGCGCACCGGATTTTACCACCATCATTGCCCGGCTACAGAACAACGGTGCGCAGGCTGTCGCTTTCTACCAGGCGCATGCCGACAATGCGAACTTTGCAAAGCAGGCGCATTCAATGGGCCTCAAGGCCATCATGACCGGAAAGCTCAGCCTCGATGGCGATACGTTCGAAGCGTTGATCAAGCAGGGCGCCTACGATAACGCCGTGACGGTATTCCCGTATTCGCCTGCGGTGAATACGCCTGAGAACAAGGATTTCGTCGAGCGCATACAGGCGAAGTTCCATGAGACTGCAAGTTATGAGGCCTTCGCCGGATACGAGTCTCTCTACGTTGTCGCGCAGGCGATAGAGCGTGCGGGAAGTGCCGACCCGAAATCTATCCGGGATGCCCTGGAGAAAACGAGTTACAAGTCGATGATTGGCGTGACTGTCAATTTCGACGATCATAACCAGGCCCACAACAACGCTGTTATCATCACGATCAAGGACCATGTCCTTTGCGTCAAAGACGTGTTTCCGACGAAGTAATAGAATGATGAGCTACGAGTTCCTCATGCAGCTTGTCGTGAACGGTATCGTGATTGGCTTGATTTACGGGCTGATCGCGACCGGACTGGCATTGCTGTTCGGTATTCTTCACATTGTAAACTTCGCGCATGGCGAAATCGTCATGCTGGCGATGTATACGCTGGCAGTCGCGGTGCCTTTTCTCGGCGGAAGCTATATTGCGAGTTTCGCGTTGATAGTTGCGGCCGCGACGATGATCGGATGGCTGGTCTCGGGCGCCCTGCTTGCCGCCTTGTCTGCCAGGCGCGGTGATATGGCGGCCTTTGAAAAGAGCCTGCTGCTGACGCTGGGCCTTTCAATAATCCTCCTGAACGGCGTCCAGTATATTTTCACCGCAACGCCAATGATGGTGACGACTGACATCCCGGTCGGCGCTTTTCTGCTCGGCCCGGTCAGGCTGAGTTACGCTCATGCAATTGCAGGGGCGATTGCCGTTGTCGTCTTCGTCGCGCTCTACGTATTTCTGACGCGCACGAACAGTGGTCGTGCGTTGCGTGCGGTTGCTCAGAACCGCGAGGCGGCATTGATGATCGGGCTTGACCCCGAGCGCGTCGCGCGCCGGGCGATCACGCTCAGCATTGTACTTTGTGCAGTGGGCGGCATGGTCCTTGTTCCGCTCTACGTCTTCCAGCCGATTGTCGGTCAGGCACTTCTTCTCAAGGCTTTTGCCATCGTGATCATTGGCGGCATGGGCAATGTACTCGGGGCCGCGTTGGTGGCGCTTGCGCTTGGCATAATCGAAAGCATGGTGGGGGGCTTCGCCAATATCGTTTGGCAGAATGCGATTGCGTTCATCGGGATGATCGCGGTGCTCCTGATCCGGCCGCAGGGTCTGTTCGCTCTTGCCATGAGAAAGGGCTGAGACGTGATAAGCGCACCCTCCGCCCCCGGAAATATTCTCATGGCGGCGTTGCTGCTGGCCATCTTTATTGCAGTCCCATTCCTGACGCAGTCGCCCTATTTTCTCACCATCGGCATCAGCGCGATGATATTCACGGTCTTCGCGATGAGCCTCAATATCGTCTACGGCTATGCCGGTCTGTTGTCCCTTGCCCAAGTCGGCTTCTGGGGCGTTGGCAGCTATGTCGCCGCGCTTGTCGTAACGCGCCTCGATGGGTCTATCTGGGAAGGGATGCTTGCGGCGGCCGCCGTGAGCGCGGCGGGTGGCATACTCATAGGCGCCGTGGCGTTGCGGTTGTCCAACCATGCCTTTGTCATCGTCTCGCTCTGCTTCACGCTTCTGATGCAGATGCTGGCTCAGGAATGGATCGACCTGACGAATGGTCCTATGGGAATTCCGGGACTGCCCGCACCCGGTATCGGTTTTGGCGAGACATCCTTCGTTTTCGCCACGCCGACTCACTTTTTCTATCTGACGCTCGCCTTCGCAACGATTTCACTGGGCGTCATCTGGCTTATCGTCACCTCGCGGATCGGGCGCACCTTCCGCATGATCAAGCACGATGAGACATTGTCCTGTTCGCTGGGGGTAAGGGTGACGGTGTGGAAACTCTTTGCCATCGCGCTCGCCTCGGTCTTCGCAGCTCTCTCAGGGGCGCTGTACGTGTTCTATGTGACCATCGTCGACCCTCTCATTTTCGACGTCTATTACACTCAGGTCATCCTCGTGATCGTGATTATCGGAGGGCTCGGCAGCTTCTGGCCTGTGGTGGTCAGCGGACTTCTTATCACCGTTCTGCCGGAAATCCTGCGCACGCCGAATGAGCTGCGCATGATCAGCTACGGCGTGATTCTCGTGCTTGCCGTGCTTCTGATGCCGACAGGCATTGCCGGGCTCGTCAACAAGGTGCGCATGCGGCGGCCCATGTCTAATGCCAATGCGGCGGAGAGTTCGACATGATCGGTTTGTCGAACTCCACGGTAGCCGGCAACCTGCTTGAGGTGCGCAACCTCAGGCGGAGCTTTGCCGGTGTCCATGCCGTCGACGGGCTTGATCTCGATGTCGCCCAAGGTTCGATTACCGGCCTGATCGGACCGAACGGGTGCGGCAAGACAACCTCGGTCAACTGTATTTCCGGGTTTGATCGCGCCTTTACCGGGCAGGTCGATATGGCGGGCGTACCGCTGGCTGGATCTGCACCAGATGTGATCGCGCGGGGCGGCCTGATGCGAACATTCCAGGCAATCCGGGTGTTCGACAGTTTCACCGTTCTTGAGAACGTTAAGCTGGCGATGCAGAGCTTTGACCAAGCGACGGTTGTTCAGATGCTTGCGCGCACTCCTGCATTCCGCCGCATCGAGGAAGGAACCGAGGCGATGGCCAGGGAACTTCTGGAACTCGTGGGGTTGAAGGCGAAGGCGAACGATCCGGCAGGGGAGCTCTCCTACGGGCAGAAGAAGTTGCTGTCTCTTGCCGGAATACTGATGTCCAAGCCGCGCCTCGTTATCCTGGACGAGCCGGTCGCCGGTGTGAACCCAACACGTGCCATGGAAATCGCCGGGATCATCAGGTCTGTCCAGGCGCGTGGCACCACATTCCTGATCATCGAACACAATATCCCGTTTGTTATGCGTCTTTGCGACAGCGTCGTGGTGATGGATCGCGGCAAGCGCCTCGTGCAGGGAACACCGGACAGCATCCGCAACGATCCAGCTGTCCTCGAAGCCTATCTGGGAGGCACCGCCAATGTCGACTCGTGATCCGGTGCTGAAATGTGAGGAGCTGGTCGCCGGTTACGGAGGACCGCCTATCGTCCGTAACGTCGATCTCAATATACCCGGAAAGCAGATGATGACGCTGGTCGGGCCCAATGGTGCAGGCAAGTCCACATTGCTGCGTGCCTTCTATGGTCTGACCAGGACCTATGCCGGCCATATCCTGTTCGAAGGCCAGGCAATCGAGAAGGCATCGCCGCTGCAGCGCTATGCTTCGGGCATCGCTTTTGTTCCGCAGGGGCGGTGCAACTTTGACAGGATGAGTGTCGCCGAAAATCTAGCGGTTGCCGCGCATTCCGTGGCGGTTGGGAAGCGGGCCGCCGCTCTCGACTATGTGCTGGGGTTGTTCCCAACCCTGAAACCGCTGATGCAATCCATGGCGGGAAATCTCAGCGGCGGCGAGCAGCAACTGCTGGAGATGGCAATGGTTCTGCAGACGCACCCGAAATGCCTTCTGGTGGACGAGCCGTCGCTGGGCCTCTCTCCCGGGATGCAGGCATCGGTCTTTGAGAAGCTGGCCGAACTCCGCGATGCAGGCATGACCGTCGTCACCGTGGAGCAGAATGTGCGCGTCGCGCTGGCGGTCAGCGATAGGGCCGCCGTACTGGTCCATGGGGAGATCGCCTTTGAAGGACCGGCGGATGAAATACTGGCCGATGACAGAATCCGTATTGCCTATCTTGGCGGCCTGCCGGCTGGCCAGGCGGCCCATTAATAACAGATCCGGAAGTGACTGATATGAATGATACCCTCACCATGACCGAGCTTGCGAGCGAGCTTCGGAGCAAGGCTTTCGGTGAGATGCCTGACGACATAGATCTCATCGTGTCGTCAGAAAGTGCGAACAAGGCATATCTGTCCGGCTATGTCAGCATGGCGCATGACCTCGCGCCGAGCTACCGCTCGGCCGTGCTCGCGACGAGGGACTGCGCGTCGCTTGTTGTAAGTGCTGCGGATGCGGGGCCTGCCTTCGACCTGCTGCGCGATCCGGGTCTGATCTACCGATATGGCGAGTTCTACTTTGAAACAGCCGGGGGCGGTGAGCCCAAAGGGTACAACGTCAAGCCCAAGGCTGCTTTCGAAGACGCAGCGGCAGATGCTCTTCGGTCCGTGAAGCCTTCAAGCGGCCGCGTGGGCATCGATCGTGCGGATGGTGATCTGCTGTGGAATCTTGGGCGCGATTTCTTGGGTGAGGACAAGGTCGTCGACGTTACTAGCGAAATGCGGGCTTCGCGCGCGACCAAGACGACCGCGGAGGTGAAGCGTCTGCGCAGGGCGACAGTTCTGGTTGAAGAAGGATTTCAGAAGATCATCGATGCCGGCCATGCCGGGATGACAGAGCTCGATCTCGCAGCAATGGTGTCTGAGCGGATGGTGGCCGGCGGCGGCGTGCCGCGCTTTGTCTCGGTCACGTCCGGACCAAGGTCGGCTTTGGCCGACGCCTATGCCACACCAAGGAAAATCGCCGAGGGCGAGCTCATCCGTATCGATGCAGGTTGCACGGTTGATGGATATTGGTCGGATCTCGGGCGCACATTCGTCTTCGGAGAGCCTGACACGCGGCAGAGCAAAACCTACCAGGCTATCCTGGCCGGAATCGAGGACGAGCTTGCGGCGGTCAAGGCCGGTGTCGCGGCGAACAAACTGTTTGAAATCGCTGTGAGTTCGGTGAAAGCAAACGGTATTCCCCACTACAAGAGACAGCATTGCGGCCATGGTATAGGCTTAAGGGCTTATGACTCACCAGTGGTCAATTCGACCGACAGGACAACATTGCTGGCTGGCATGTGTCTCTGCCTAGAAACACCTTACTATGAGTTGAACCTGGACGGGATGATGGTGGAAGATACAATCCAGGTTACGTCCGACGGTTATGAACCGCTCACGACGATCTCCCGGGAATTATTCGTCATCCCCTGAGCAATCACGTTTCGACACGCTTTGACTTGTCCGGGGTGACGCCTCGGCGACAGGAGACACGAATGCTCTCTATCAACCGCATGGATTCGCTGGCGACCGGACAAATATCGTTCGGACCGGGCAATCCAAAATTCCCGCTATTCCCCTCGCATCTTGCCGGTTGCCCGGTCACCTCGACAGCTAAGATGCAATACCCGCTCGAACTGGCCTTTGACTACGAAAAAGCCAAGGATGTTAGGTTCACCGAGGGCGCAAGGTCCAGCTGGCAGCAGTTGTTGCCACCCCTGCATCCGGCGTCATCCATGCCGGTAGGCTTCACGCCGCTTGTCGACATCTCCGCAGTCGCGCCTCCGCAGATGCGCGATCGTGGCGTCTACATCAAGGATGAAAGCCGCAACCCGACCTGGAGTCACAAGGATCGGCTTAACAAGTACACGATCAGCGCAGCTCTCCTGGAAGAGGCTTCCACCATCATAGTCGCTTCATCGGGAAACCATGGCGTCTCGGCCGCTGCCATGGCGAGCCGGGCCGGTCTGAATTGCATCGTGATCACGATGCCAGATGTGAGCCCGGCCTTCCGCGACATGATTGTCGGCTATGGGGCCTTTCCTGTCTTCTTACCGGTTGATGCCCGCTGGCCAGCCATGAGAGCCTTACGCGAGGTGCCGGGAACGTATCCGGTGAGCAACCTTACTTCGGTGCATACCGGTCACCCCTGGGGGGCGGAAGGCTACAAGACGATTGCCTATGAGATACTCGAGGCATTCGGCGGAAAGCCACCTGCAGCTGTCATTGTACCGACAGGATATGGCGAGATGCTCTATGGCGTATTCAAGGGCTTCCGCGAGGCTCGCGATTTCGGCTTGACGGACCGCGTGCCACAGATCGTTTCCGTGGAGCCGGCCGCGCGCGGACCCCTCTATCATGCCTTCAAGTCCGGTAATGAGACCGCAACCGTGCAGGGCTTGCCAACGATACAGGGTGGCACCGCCAGCACAGTAAGTGGTTACAGGGCGGCCGTCGCCGTTCGCGAAAGCAGGGGCATTCCGCTGGTGGTAAACGACGATGCGGCGTTGGCGGCCCATGCGAAGCTGGCTCGGCAGGGCATCTGGCAGGAATATTCGTCGAGTGCAGCTTTTGCTGCGCTAAGCGATATCGAGTCGCTTTCGCATGAGGGACCGGTGGTCGTCATGAACTGTTCGACCGGTCTCAAGGAGCCGCCAAAAACGATGGCGGTCCGGAAAGCCAAGCCGGATCTTGCGTCCTTGCGCGCATACCTGAAATTGGAGTTCAACTTCGACTTGTAGTCAGTCGGCATGTTGACAGATCATCCCGTATTCTGGTTGGCGAATGGCAGGTGACCGGATAAATTTATTGATGGTCAGGCGTTATTTCTTCCGGGCCTAAAAGCGATCGGCTATGTTAGCCCGATGGCGAACACTCGAAAATCTGACATCTCATCTGAATTGATTCTGGATGGCGTGGGCGCACGACATCAGCAGATCGAACGTGCCATCCGCGACAAGATCCAGACCGGCGCCTGGCCGCCCGGCTATCGCATTCCGCCGGAAGAAGAACTTGCGCTCATGCTGGGCGTCTCCCGCGCTCCGCTTAACAAAGTGCTGAACCATCTGGCGAACACCAAGATCATAGTCCGGCGTCGGCGCTTGGGGACTTTCGTCAGCGAGCGCACAGACAATCACACCGTTATCGGCATTCTCGATATTCGCGAAAAGATCGAGAGCACCAACAAGACTTACAGCTTCGAACTGCTTAAGCGTGAAATCGTTGACGGCGCAGAGGCCTATGGATGGAAGGAAGCGGTCGCCAACGAACGGCTGCTGAAGTTGGACCTCGTTCACAGAGCCAACGGAGCGAGCGAAGTGTTCGAGGAACGCTTCATCCGCATATCGGTTATTCCGGAAGTGGAATTCGAAACATTCGATAAGGTTCTGCCGAACGAGTGGCTGCTGGCAAGGCTGCCATGCACCCGGCTGATCAATACGATCAGGGCGACAAATGCGGACCGTCGCATTGCAAAGGCGTTGTGTCTCGCTCCGCATGAACCGCTACTCGTCTCGGAGCGACGGACATGGGTCAACGCAGACGCGTTGACGTGGGCAAAGCTGTCGTTTCCTGCGCACCGCAACGAGTTCGTCGGCGAGTTCAGTCCGCTCGAACCCTTAGCCACCCTTCGCTGACGTTCATTCTTCAATCTCGGCGCACAGGCCGCAAAGTGCGTCGCCTGTTGCGGCAAGGGCTGGGAACCTTCGGAAGATGACGAAGCCGTCGGCATTGAAACGCAATTCCGTACGCTCGTCCAGCGGGCGGCCAAGCGGATGCAAATAACCTGCCGGCTCTCCGCTCCTGACCCGGTCTCCAACCTTCACGAGCGGTTCGAAAATACCATGCGAAGACGAGTAGATAGTGGTAGCGGGCGGTAGCATTCGGAGCCTGCGGCTCGGCTTGGCCTCGGGCGCGGAGATCTCGGGCGCGATTCCCAGCTGGCGCAAAACACGGCGGATGCCGGCCTCGGCCAGATCGGTACCGGCAGCCGAAACACCGGGTCCGCCGCCGAGTTCGGTCGTCAGCGCCGCCAGCCCGTGTGCGACCGCCGAAGCGTAAAGCGTTGTAGCGCCGCCTCCGCCTTTCCCGTCAGTGAGAATACTGTTCGGCGCGCGGAAGCAGTCCAGCAGTTCTGCGATTTGATGCGCCTGTTGCGGTGTGCGGCCACGATGCGCCAAGGCCACGGGCATGTAGTCGAGAGAGCTTCCCCCCGAATGAAGGTCAAGCACATAATCAGCTAAAGGGAAAAGAACCTCGGTAACGTAGTTCGCGATCATGCTGGTCGGACCACTATTGGCGTCCCCGGGAAACAGTCGGTTGAGATTTCCTCCATCCAGCGGAGAATTACGGCGTCCGGCGACAACTGCTGGGCGGTTCAGTTCCGGCAGAATGATGACCCTGCCTTTGACCTTCGTCTGCGTCAGGGCATGAGCGATCCTGCGCAAGGCGATCTGGCCTTCATACTCGTCGCCATGCGTACCGGCGGTCAGCAGGACGGTGCGCCCCTCGCCGCCGTTGATGCAGATCATCGGCACCGGTATCCAGCCATAGGCCGATGTGTCGGATGAGTATGGAACGCGGGCATAGTCTAGCTGAACGCCATGCCGTTCAAAATCAATAGTGGACCAAACCTGACTAACCATAGAAGCCTTGCTGTCGTTTGCCCGGCGAAAGCGCGGGGATCATAACTGTTGCTTGCGCGTGTTCATTTCAGACGGAACTCGGCTGCCGTCGGCGTCATACTGGCAAGGATGGCGGCCAGCATACATATGATCGCCGTGCCGATCAGGATTGGCGCGATACCCACGCTCGTGGACAAGGGTGCAATCACCGACAGTCCGAGCGGAGCAAGGCCGTAAGATATGATGAAATCCAGTGAGGAGACGCGCGCAAGCTTTTCGCGAACAATTCCGTCCTGAATAGCGGTGAACCAGATGACGTTGAACAGCTCCATGCCGAAACCGGCGAGCGCATATGCGACCATCGGCATCCAGAAAGTCTCGGCAGCGAGCAGGCTTAGCGGTACCAGCGCGTAGCTGCCCAGTCCTACGAGCCCCCACCAGCCTCTCTTGATCGGGTTCCAGTGCGAAACCACAACCGCGCCGGCCAGCGCGCCCAACATATAGGCGGTGACGCTGCCTACCAGCAAAGTTGCGCTGTCGAAAACATCGACACTTATGACCGGCAAAAGAACGTTGGTGACAGAATAGCCTGTTGCCACGACGGCGCAGAGCGCTGCCAGAGCCGCAAAGAACCAGGGATGACGCCGTGCCTCGTGATAGCCCTCGGTAAAGTCTTCCGCGAACAATCGTATGTAGCTGGAATGCTGAGCGGCCGAGCTGGTTTGTCTTGGCGGCTCGACGGGCCACGGCGGAAGGAATGCGCTTAGTGCCCATAGAATGGCGATTGCGAGGAACGCGGCGGCAACCCCGAACATCGTGGCGATAAGCGTTGCAGCGGCAGGCCCGACCAGAATTGTCGCACGGATGGACAGGCTGAGCGCCGCATTGGCGGTCTGAAGATAAGTGACAGACACAATGCCGGGCACGATCGCCTGATAGACGGGTCTCGAAGCACCCTGACCGATGCCCGAAAAGAACACGCCTGCTCCTGTCAGCAGAGGTGTCGCCTGCGCACTCAAGGCAAGATCGAGACAGACAAGCAGCGTCCCACCGGCAGCGATGAGGCTCGAGGCGAGGATGATCCTGCGGCTTCCGATCCTGTCGGCCATGACACCACCGATCGGCACCGCAACAAGAAATCCGACCGAGCGGAGCGCGAGGAAAATTCCCAGATCGACAGCAGAAAGGACGCCCCGTGAAACAGCGAAGCCAAGCACAAAAGGCAACGCCCAGGTGGCGATGCCCGATGCGGTATTTCCAGACCAGAGCCGGACGAATTGTATGGAGCGGACGCTGGACACCGGATTGCACGGACCTTTCAGGGGGAATCGAAGGCTGAAACGTGCCGGCTGCCGCTAGGCTTGCTGGAACTCATCCAGAATCCGGATCCAGCTGCGCACACCCTTGTGCAATCGCTTAATGTCGTAGCGTTCGTCAGGCGCGTGGATCGCGTCATCGGGCAGGATGAAGCCTATCACAATGCAATCGATGCCAAGCATGTCCTTGAATTGCTGAGCGACTGGAATCGATCCACCCGACCCCTTGAGCACCGTCGGTTTCCCCCATTCCTTCTCCAGCCCGCGGGCCGTGGCCTTCACGAATGGATTGTCCTCCGGCAAGGTGACGGCACTGCTGCCAGGGAATCCCTCGAACTCGACCGTACACCCCTCAGGCAGGCGCGAGCGAACGTGGCGCTGGAATAGCTGTCGGATGTTCTCCGGGTCCTGACCTTCCACGAGACGGAAAGACAGCCGCACTGTGGCAGAACCGGGGATTACGGACCGTTCGCCCGGACCCTGATTTCCGCTGGTGATACCGTTAAAGTCCACCGTGGGCCGGCTCCAGATGGCTTCAAGCGGCGAGTAACCTTGCTCGACCATCCCACCGGTTAAATCCACCTTGCCGAAAAGGTCGGTTTCCTCTGAAAGTGCGCTCCATTGCCTGCGGAGCGCCTGTGAAATCTCTTTCAGGCCATCGTAGAATCCTTCGATGGTTACGCGTCCGGCCTCGTCGTGGATGCTTGCAAGAATCGAACTGAGAATACGGATCGGGTTTACCGCGACCGCACCGAAATAGCCGGAATGCAGGTCCCGATTCGGCGCGAAGATCGTCACCTTCTCATGGAGAAGACCTTTCAGCCGCAGGTTCAGCGCCGGTTGTGTCGGCGACCACATGTCACCGTCGCAGATGAACGCGATATCGCACGACAGTTCATCCTCGTGTGCTTTGAGGAAGGCAGGCAGGCTGTGAGAGCCGGATTCTTCTTCGCCTTCGAGCAGGATCGTCACCTTACCCGGAAAGCTTCCGTAGACGGTTTTCCACGCGCGAAGCCCTTCAATGAATGTCCACAACTGGCTCTTGCTGTCCGACGCGCCTCGACCGTAAAAGCGGCGAATCCCGTCCTCGTTGATGACATTTGGCTCGAATGGCGGGTGCCGCCAATCTTCGACTACGCCGACCGGCTGAACGTCGTAGTGGCCGTAAAAAAGCAACTTCGGGCGATCGGCTTGAGTGTGGTCTGTTGAGTGGGCAAGCACGAGCGGATGCCCTGCGGTCTCGACAACCCGCGCGTCAAAGCCCAGGCTGGAAAGCTTGTCGCACAACCAGCGAGCGGCCTTCTCGATGCCCGGCTTTCCTTCCGGGTCGCTGGAAACGGATGGGATCGAGATCAGTTCGAACAGCTTGGCGGTTGCAGCTTCCAGATTGCCATCCACTTCTAAAAGCGCCTTCTTGATATTGGACATTTTCTTACCCTCCGTGCTGTTCTGGGGGCGGCTTTCGGTTTCTGTGCACAGCCTGCCGGCTAAAGATCGAAGCCGTATTCGTATTTCAGGTAAGCTCGCAGCGACGGCAGGTCTGCCTTGGCCACCGAAACCTGCATAGAGCCCGGTGGCTCCTTCAATCCGGTCGAACAGCCCATAACAACGACCGCGCCATCGTTTTCAAAAGCCGGGATATCTTCCAGAGCCGCAAACGCGGCGCTCGAGGAGAATTCATGCCAGAGGCCCTGACGCGCCATGGTCCTATGAGCTGCCCGGGCAGCCTCATCGTCGACCAGCAACGGGATGCCCTTGCTTTCACGGATTGCGACGACGGATCGATAGCCGTTTACCGTAGTCGCCGTTCCGGACTGTATTGTGGGACCCGCATCGACAGTCGTGGCCGGTAAACCGTTCCTGATGGCGTGATAAAGGGGGCCGCGCGCCGCCGGCTCAACCGATACAAGCTGCGGTATTCGGTCGATATGTCCGAGCAGCCGGGCTTCGTTGAAGCCCTTGTAAATGCCGTACAACATTTCGCCATACCCTGTGGGCACGACAACAGCCGCCGGCACCAGCCCATCCAGATCGGCGAGAATTTCGTAAGCTATGGTTTTGTAGCCTTCCGGTCCCCAAGGGTGTCCGGTGTGAACCGTCGTGAGATTGCTGACGGGATAGGTGCCGGCAATGCCCTGAAGAAGTCGCATTGCTGGCCACCTGTCTTCCGCGGGCAGGAATACCGGAAATGCGCCATAACCCAGTATCATGTCGCGAAATGCGGGACTCACTTCAGGCATAGTCAAGACGATGCAGTTGAGGCCCGAGCGGCTCGCCATCGCCGCCGCGGACACGCCATGATTTCCCGACGATGCAACGATGATGGTCTTTGCTCCCTCGTAAAGAGCGGCCGAGACTGTGAAGGTGTTCAACCGATCCTTGTGGCTCCAGGTCGGATTCCGGCTTTCGTCCTTTACATACACGCCACGTTCACGGAACCGCTGAGGCGCGACGGCAGAAACATCCACCATTGGTGTCGATCCAACCGGCATGGTCATCTTGGGATGAAGTGGGGGCAAGATCTCCTGCCAGTTTTTCCAGCCCGATCCCTTTTTGAAGGATACGTGGGATGCCGATGCGTAGTCGTAGGCAACTTCGAGGGGATATTGCATGGCCTCGTCCGAGGTGCCGGGGCAGCCGGAAAGCAAAGCCGGCAAAAGGGGATACACAGGGTTCGCTGGTCCGAGCGAGCGTTGCCCCGTTGCCAGCGAGCGTGTGTTGGACATCATATTCATTCTTCTTGCCTAGGCATTTCTTGGATTTGCGGTCGAATGTCGTGCCTGACGGCTGCCAGGCTGAAGTCAGTGGAGGATCTGCTCCAGAAAATGCCTGGTGCGCGCCTCCCTCGGACCGCCAAAGAACACCAAAGGAGGTGCTTCCTCGACGATCTTTCCTCGATCCATGAAGATGACGCGATCGGCGATACGCCGGGCAAAGCCCATCTCATGCGTGACGCAGATGATGGTGATCCCGTCGTTTGCGAGATCGGCCAGCGTCTCCAGCACCTCCTTCACCATTTCCGGATCGAGAGAGGATGTTGGCTCATCGCAGAGCAGGATTGTCGGTTTCACGCAGAGCGACCGTGCGATCGCCACACGCTGCTGCTGGCCCCCGGATAGCTGACGTGGATATTTGCCCGCCTGTTCAGGGATGCGAACTCGCGCCAGATAGTGCATTGCCAGCTCGTCGGCTTCCTTTCGAGGTATTTTGTGAACCCATCGGAGCGCCAATGTGCAGTTATCCAGCACCGTTAGATGCGGGAACAGGTTGAACTGCTGAAAGACCATTCCAACGTTCCTGCGGACGGCGTCGAGCACCTTCGATTTCTGTGAAAGCGCTATGCCCTGGACCCTGATCGTTCCGCCCTGGAATGGTTCCAGGCCATTGATGCAGCGGATCATCGTTGACTTCCCTGAGCCTGAAGGCCCGCAGACAACGATCTTCTCGCCTTCCTGAACGGTAAGGTTGATGTCGGTCAGAACCTGGAAATCGCCGAACCACTTGCTCATGCCCTCGATTTCGACAGACGTTCCAGGACCGTTTTCGGGCATTGCCGGATTCCTTTCGGAGGGAGCATCGTTCACGCGCTTCATCACAGCGCCTCGGCCCGGTCGCGACCGGAAACGGCGACCAGTGAAAAGATCGTCGAAAGAACAATGCGGGTTATGATGGTGATGCAGATATAGATTGCGCCCGCGACCAGCAGCGGCTCATAGACGTCGAGCGTGCGGGAGCGGATTTCGTTGGCGTAGCCCATTACGTCCATCACCGTGACCGTGAAGGCGAGCGCAGTGGTCTTGCAAAGCATGATGACTTCGGTGGTATAGGCGGCGAAGCCATTGCGTAGCATGGCTGGGAGGATCGCGACGCGGAATGTCTGGAATCCGCTCAAGCCAAGCGATTTGGCAGCTTCGATCTGTTCCTTTGGGGTCTGGAAATACGACCCCCGCATGATTTCGGAAGTGTACGCCATCTCAACTATGGAAAGGCACAGAACAGCGCACCAGAACGGGCTGGAGAATATGTGCCAGAGGAATGTCTCCCTGATGATCGCGAGCACAGGGAACCCGTAGTAGATCACGTAGAGCACCAGCAGCATCGGCACGCCGCGAATGCAGAACATGAGGTTCCAAACGACCTGCGACAGAAGCCCGCCGAAATAAATCTGGATGAAGGCAGAGGTTGCCGCCAACACGAAGCCGGTGCAGAGCGAAACGATGAACAGGGTGAGTGTCGTGGAAAGCCCGCCAAGGATTTCCTGGCCGTAAGCGATGATGAGGTCCATCAGATTTCTCCTATGGACCGGCGCGACCGCTTTTCCAGCCTGTGGAACAGCTTGGCCGATACGAATGCGAAGACGATAAAGATGATTATCGCGATGCCATAAAAGGTGAACGGTGCTTCGGTGGACCGGGCGCCGATCGAGGCGATGCGAACGATGTCGGATATACCTATAATGCTCAGAAGAGCGGTCTCCTTCATACTGATCAGCCACAGCGAACTCAGATATGGAATCATCTTCTGGTAGACCTGAGGCAGGATTATCAGGGCGAGTGACTGAAATGCCGAGAAGCCAAGCGATCGTCCGGCTTCGTTCTGACCGGGAGGAATGTCCGCCCATCCAGCCTTGAAGAGTTCGGTCGAATAGGCGCCGAGAACGATCGAGGTGGACATTATGCCCGGGACCAGCGGGCTCACGGTAAGGTGCGCCATGCCGGGGATCATCGACAGCGCGCTGTTGATGATGCCGTCCGCGGTGTAGAAGATCAGGATCAGAAGCAGGATGTCGGGGAGGCTTCTGAAAACATAGGTATAGAGCTTGATGACCGCTGCCGCGCCCCACAGTCGCGATCTGGCGGTGATCGTCAGCACGATCCCGATGAAGATGCAGAACGCGAAGCTGAAAACCGCGACTGTGAGGCTGACGCCAAAGGCTCTCATGAATTGCCAGCCCCAACCTGCCTCTAAATACTCGAGCATTCAGAATTACCTTAGAGCATAGGCCGGGAATTGTTGCGGCAGTACAGGCGGAGCGCGGGGCTCGGCCAGTTCTTCAGAAGATCGATTGACGACCGCCTGCGCGAAGCGGACGGCCGTCAGAGAGGTGGAGGGACCTACTTGATCGGAGGCCCCCATTTCTTGGCAAGTTCTTCCCACTTGCCATTGTCGCGTAGTGTCTGCAGGGCAGCATTGAACTCATCGCGCAGTGCAGTGTCTTCGGGACGGAACGCCATGCCGATGCCTTCGGATACCTGAACCGGATCGCCGATATTGACCATCTTGGGCTTTTCGTCCCCTTTCCCGAGGAATGGCTCGATGTCGCCCAGAACGACATCGACACGCCCAGCCTTGAGGTCTGAAATCAGCGCGTCCATAGAGGGATAACGCCGAATTTCCACGCCCGGATAGGTCTTCTCGACATAGGCGGCGTTGGTCGTTCCCTGCTGAATGCCAATGACCTTGTTCTTCATCGTTTCGGGCGAGATGTCGAATTCCTTGCCTTCGACCACCCCGAAATAGGAGTAGGTGCGCGCATAGGGTTCGCTGAAGATGACGCGTTTCCTGCGCTCGTCAGTAATGCCCATTCCGCCAATGATGACGTCGAATTTCTTGGCCAGCAGCGCCGGAATGATGCCGCTCCACTCATTGGTGACGTAGTTGCACTTCGCCTTGATGATTTCGCACATGGCATTGCCAAGATCGATGTCAAAGCCTTGGAGCGTACCGTCCGCCGCAGTCATATTGAACGGAGGGAAGCCACCTTCGTTAGCAATCGTGATCTCTCGTTCCTGGGCTTGTACCCCGGTCAGAGACGCGAGCAGCAATGTTGTCGCGAGAACCCGCGTTAGAAGCGATCTCATTGATCTGTTCCCCGTTTGATTTGTAATTACAAATAGACCGTACGAAGCGGAAGCCAGAATTGTCAAGGGGCTTTAATGGTCAGATAGAGTCACGAACGTCGGGGCAAAGCGCATTGAACTCCTGTCGAGTCCTTGAGGTCGCGATCTGCCAATTTGAATGAATGAGGTGCGGACCGAAAGACGACGCTATGGCTCCGGCCCAGAAAGTCGCGTCCTGACCCTATATCCCATCAAGGGGCAATACTTCCGAGCGTTTTACCTGACCAAGCGCGAAACTGGTTTCGATGGAGGCGATGTTGTCCAGCCGGGTCAGCTTGTCCTTGATGAAGCGCTCATAGGCTTCGAGATCGGCGGCCACAACGCGCATCAGATAATCCCGCTGGCCGGTCATCAGATAACAGTCCAGCACTTCAGGCCAGCGGGAAACAGTTTCCTCGAATTTGTCGAGGTCCTCTTCGCGCTGGCGCTCCAACTTGATCGAGGCGAAGGCGCTGATAGGCAGTCCCACTCGCTTCTGATCGACAACGGCAGTGTAGCCTTTGATGATGGCGGCCTTCTCCAGCAATCGTATCCGGCGCGCGCAAGGCGAGGGCGACAGTCCCACCTTTTCCGCAAGTTCGCCGATTGAAATCTTGCCATCTGCCTGAAGGATGCGAAGGATTTTTCGGTCAATCGCGTCCAGTGCAAAAATTGGCATAAATCACCATCATTGAGCTAGTACATGGCAATTCCAGCTAACATCGCGGTTTTTGGAAAGCAAGTTTGGCCGCTCTCGCTCCGCCCTGTGCCTTATCCTGCTCGCAACGAGAAAAGTTGGGACTGCACAATGGCCGACCTGAAGATACTGGGCGAACTGGAGCGCAAGGTCCTGTGGCTTGCCACCTGGATGATCCATAATGCCAACCATCTGCGGGACAATGACGATGGCCTCAAGGTCGGCGGACATCAGGCGTCCTCCGCTTCGCTGGCGACGATCATGACTGCGCTTTACTTCCATGTATTGCGTCCGGAGGATCGTGTCGCGGTCAAGCCGCATGCTAGCCCGATCTTCCATGCGATCCAGTATCTTCTTGGCAATCAAACGCGTGAGAAGATGGAAAATTTCCGCGGCTACAAGGGCGTGCAGTCCTATCCGTCTCGGACCAAGGATGTCGATGACGTTGACTTCTCCACCGGATCGGTCGGACTGGGGGTCGCGCAGACGCTGTTTTCCTCTCTGGTGCAGGACTATGTGCGGGCGAAGGGCTGGAGGCCGGATTCGCCCGAAGGCAGGATGGTTGCACTGGTCGGCGATGCCGAGATGGACGAGGGCAACATCTTCGAGGCGCTTCTGGAAGGGTGGAAGCACGGCCTTCGCAACACATGGTGGGTTGTCGACTATAACCGCCAGAGCCTCGACGCAGTGGCGCGCGAGGGCCTCTGGGCGCGTTTCGAGGCGATCTTCCGCAATTTTGGCTGGGATGTCGTTGTCATCAAGCATGGCAAGCTGCAGCAGGCGGCGTTCAGCGAACCTGGCGGCGAAAAGCTGCGCGAATGGATCGATGCCTGCCCGAACCAGCTCTATTCGGCATTGACGTTTCAGGGTGGTGCCGCATGGCGCACGCGTTTGATGGACGAGATCGGTGATCAGGGAATTGTCTCGCAGCTGATAGAAAAGCGCAGCGACGAGGAACTGGCATCATTGATGGGCAATCTCGGCGGCCACGACCTGCCGTCGCTGATCGAGGCGTTCGAGAAGGCGCGGCAGCATGACCGCCCGGTCTGCTTCATCGCCTACACAATCAAGGGTTTCGGCCTGCCGCTCGCCGGGCACAAGGACAACCATGCAGGCCTCATGACGCCGACGCAGCTTGAATCGCTGCGTCAGGCAATGAATGTGCGTCCCGGTTATGAATGGGAGAAGTTCGAAGGGATGAGCGCTGGCGAGAGCGCGGCAAAGACGTTCCTGAAGAAGGTCCCGTTTGTGCAGCGCGGTCGCCGCCGCTTCACCGCCACGGAAATCGCAGTGCCCGAACGGCTTGAGTTCGGCGCGCAGCTTTCGATGTCCACGCAGCAGGGCTTCGGCCTCGTCATGCATGAGATCGCAAAGTCTGACACGCAATTGGCCGACCGCATCGTCACAACTTCGCCGGATGTCACCGTCTCGACCAATCTCGGCGCATGGGTCAACCGACGCGGCCTGTTTTCAAAGGAAACCATGGCCGACCTCTTCAAGGCAGAGCGGATACCATCGACCTATAACTGGGCCTTCTCGCCGAAGGGCCAGCACATGGAACTGGGCATTGCAGAGATGAACCTTTTCATCATGCTGTCGGCGCTGGGCCTGTCACATTCGATATTCGGTGAGCGCCTGCTGCCGGTAGGCACGCTCTATGATCCGTTTATCGAGCGCGGCCTCGATGCGCTGAATTATGCCTGCTACCAGGATGCACGCTTCATGATCGTCGCCACGCCGTCGGGCATAACCCTGGCGCCTGAGGGCGGAGCGCACCAGTCAATCGCAACACCGCTGATCGGCATGGCCCAAGACGGGCTCGCCAGCTTCGAGCCGGCATTTGTCGACGAACTGGCTGTCATGATGCGATGGGCGTTCGCATATATGCAGCGTTCCGGTGAAGCTGAGCCCGACAAAATGACGTGGCTGCGCGATGCCACCGGCGGCTCGGTCTACCTGCGCCTGTCGACGCGCTCGGTCGAACAGCCGAAGCGGGAAATCATGCCCCAGCTTGAGCAGGATATCATCAATGGCGGATACTGGATGCGTCGGCCCGGCCCGAACGCGCAGGTGATCGTGGCTTACACAGGCGCGGTTGCACCGGAAGCCATCGACGCAATTGGCATGATGGGCGAGGATCGCCGCGATGTCGGGCTGTTGGCAATTACCTCGGCAGATCGGCTGAATGCCGGCTGGGCCGCAGCACAGCGCGCCCGCGAGGCCGGACTGAGTCATGCTTCAAGCCATATCGAGCGCCTGCTCGCCGGGATCCCGTCGCATTGTGGCATCGTCACCGTCATCGATGGACATCCCGCAACACTCGGTTGGCTCGGTTCGGTTCACGGTCACCGCACCCGCTCGCTGGGAGTGGAGCATTTCGGTCAAGCTGGCTCGATCTCCGAACTCTACCGCCACCATGGCATCGACGCGTCGGCCATCATTGTCGCCACAGAAGCGCTCATCCCGGGGAAACCGATACGAAATCTAAGGCTAGCTTGACTATCGGCGCTTCAAGACCGGGCAAGACGTCGGGTTAAGGTTCGAGCCGTTGGCCAAGCCGAGGCCGCTGACGCCGCAGGATACCTGGAGAGCGGCAAAGGACCACTTTGCTACGAGATTCAGCTACGCGCTACGGCGGCGATGTCGCGGTGTGGGATGGGGTCGATCCTGAATGGGTGGCCGAGGCGGCGCTTGCCGTCTACGGACCTTCAGCCGCGACCGCGGCCGCCTGGTGTGCGGTGACGGCGCGCTGCGACGGACGCGAAGCCGATTATCGCTTCTGGTTTCGCGTCTTCGCCCGGTTGAGTGCCGCAACCGAAGGAAGAGATGGGTTTGAGCTGGGAATGACCGCTTTGCGCCGTCAACTCGGTCATTGCGGCAGCTTCCGGTTCGTCTGAAAAGTAGACGTTACTGACAATCCTCTAGGGCGTGACACTGCCGACACCCGACAGCGCGGCTAGTGGTCTGCTGGCGGCCGACCGACTGATGAGGATCACGCACTGGCCGCGACCCGAAACCGATCTGCTTCGGCCACTATCCCGCGCAGGTTCTCGTTTAGCTGTTTTTGCGTGGCTTGTTCACCCAGGCCCCACAGCCGTGCCAGTGCAGCCACCGGCGAGGACGACGCTTTGGTCGGATAGCTCTCTCCCGAAGTTGAAGCGAACGGAGCGTCGGTTTCATTCAGGACACGATTGCGTGGCAATATTCCAATCATTGCCAACGCGCGGCGGCTTCTCGCCATAGGAAGACGCACGCAAAACCATGCGCCCATGTCCGCAGCTTTCTGGGCATGAGCGAGGGGACCAGAGAACCAGTGGAAGACGGGCAATCCCGCGTCGGGCTGGCGCTGAAGTGCCTCGATGACTTCGCCACTTGCGTGCCTGCTGTGGCTAGACATCATGCGATCATTTGCCAGGGTTATTTCACAGAAGGAGTGATGAAAGCAGCGGAAACCGACACGCGTTCCTAGCCAATTACCCAGCTCGCATCAAGCGGTGCCTTTCCCGCTCCAACACCTTTTGGGCTCTTGCAGAAGAAGTTTCGCAGTCAGACTCTATGGGAGGCCAAGCGTCTCGCCACTTGTCTGACTTTGCAGGATCGTCCGGTAGGCGGCATTTTCCTCCGGGGCGTTGACGGAGCAGCAGCGGACGCCTCGCGGGAGACCAGAAGAATCCTGTCGGTGTGAATGCACCATCGAGGCATGTCCGCCCCGTTGACTTTTATTCCACCACCACACGCTCCCCGGGTCTCCCCGTCAGCAGCGTTAACAGGGAGCAGGGTCCGATTCAGGTCGTCTATAACGGCCTTCCGCATTCAAGGACGCAACGTCGGATCCTGCCGTCTTCAATTGCCGCTTATTCGAGAGAAATGGCGAAGCCGTCAGAGAAATCTTCTCACTTTTCACGATGTATAATGAGATGTTGAACGCTTTCGAGGCAGAGTCAGACAATCCAAATCTGAGCGGGCTAGAAGACACTGATTGCAACATGGTCAACACTGGCTGCCCACCGAGGTTCACCGGACAAATTAGAATCCCGGCGGTTGTAGTCAGCACGCTTGTCTGGCGAGGGATGAGCGTAGAACACTCCAACAGTGTCAGGCAAGATTTCTTCCAGCAGGCTGCGCGGCCGAGATGACGGCTTGCAACCCCGAACCGCAGAGGCGATTCAAAGTCAGGCACGGGACCGAAGCGTACAGGCCGCCCTCGATTGCGGCGACCCTGTAGAGATAGGCATCTCGCGGTTCGCCGTGGATGACGTTGCCAAACACCACGTGCCCTATCCGCGACGGATCGACGCCGCTTTTCGTTACTGCCGAGCGCAGCACGGTCGACGCCAGCTTGTCGCCGGTACACTTTTCAGCGAACGGCCGAAGGAGCCGATCGCAGTACTCGTTGTGGAAACATCGCTACCTGATTGGAGATGTCGAACTCCTTTAGATGTCGGGTTGCCAACCGGAATGCTGCTCCGGTCGAATTCATTGGTTGCGCCGGTTCCCTTCCATGAGGTCGAGCACGGCACGCGCGGCCTCGAGCACGTTGGTGCCGGGGCCGAAAACCGCCGCGACGCCGTGATCGAGCAGGAATTGGTAGTCCTGACGGGGCACGACGCCGCCGACCACGACGATAATGTTCTCGCCGCCCTTCGCCTTGATCGCATCGACGAGCTGCGGCGCGAGCGTCTTGTGGCCCGCCGCAAGCGAGGACATGCCAACGACATGCACCTTGGCGGCGATCGCCACGTCGGCAGCTTCCTGTGGTGTCTGGAACAGGGGACCTGCGATCACGTCGAAGCCCAGATCGCCGAACGCCGATGCGATCACATTGGCGCCGCGGTCGTGTCCGTCCTGGCCGAGCTTGGCGATCATGATGCGCGGGGTCTGGCCAAGCTCGCTGGAAAATTCCTCCAGCCGGCTGACGAGGTTCTGATATTCGGGCTCGCCCTCATAGGCCGGTCCGTAGACCTTGCGCACTACTTTCGGCACGGCCGAATGGTCGCCGAAAGCGTCGCGCATCGCGTTCGAAATCTCGCCCAAGGTGGCCCGGGCCCGCGCCGCGTCCACGGCGGCGGCCAGGAGATTGCCTTGGCCCGAACGCGCAAGCTCGCGCAGCGTCGCCAGCGTCTCGGCCACACGCTCGGGCTCACGTTGCCGCTTGGTTCGCCCGATGCGGGCGATTTGCGCATCGCGGACCGCCTTGTTGTCGATCTCGAGTATCTCGATCTGGTCTTCCTGTTCGAGCCGGTACTTGTTCACCCCGACAATGACCTCATCTCCCCGGTCGATTGCCGCTTGCCGACCCGTCGCGGCTTCCTCGATCAGCCGCTTGGGCAGGCCGTCGATGACCGCCTTGGTCATGCCGCCCAGCGCCTCGACCTCCTCGATCAGCGCCCATGCCTTCTCGGCGAGCTCGGCAGTCAGGCTCTCGACATAATAGGAGCCGGCGAGCGGGTCGACGACCTTCGTCACGCCGGTCTCGTTTTGCAGGATGAGCTGCGTGTTGCGCGCGATGCGGGCCGAAAACTCGGTCGGTAGCGCAATTGCCTCGTCGAAGGAATTGGTGTGCAGCGACTGAGTGCCCCCGAGCACCGCCGCCAGCGCCTCATAGGCCGTGCGCACGATATTGTTGTAGGGGTCCTGCTCCTGCAGCGACACGCCGGATGTCTGGCAATGCGTGCGCAGCATGAAGGACTCCGCCTTCTTCGGTCGGAACTCCTCCATGATGCGCGACCACAGCAGGCGTGCCGCGCGCAGCTTTGCCGCCTCCATGAAGAAATTCATGCCAATCGCGAAAAAGAAGGACAGCCGGCCTGCAAAGGCATCGACATCGAGACCCTTCTTCAAGGCCGCGCGCACATATTCGCGTCCGTCGGCGAGCGTGAAGGCGAGTTCCTGCACCAGCGTCGCGCCGGCCTCCTGCATGTGGTAGCCGGAGATCGAAATGGAGTTGAACTTCGGCATCTCACGCGAGGTGTACTCGATGATGTCAGCGACGATCCGCATTGAAGGCTCGGGCGGGTAGATGTAGGTGTTGCGGACCATGAACTCCTTCAGAATGTCGTTCTGGATCGTCCCCGATAGCTTCTCGCGTGGCACGCCCTGCTCTTCGCCGGCAACGATGAAGCTGGCAAGGATCGGAATCACTGCGCCGTTCATGGTCATGGACACCGAGACCCTGTCGAGCGGAATGTCGTCGAACAGGATCTTCATGTCCTCGATGCTGTCGATCGCCACGCCGGCCTTGCCGACATCGCTCACCACCCGCGGGTGGTCGCTGTCATAGCCGCGATGCGTGGCGAGATCGAAGGCGACGGAAATGCCCTGCTGACCGGCGGCGAGCGCCTTGCGATAGAAGGCGTTCGACTCCTCCGCCGTGGAGAAGCCGGCATATTGACGGATCGTCCACGGCCGGCCAGCGTACATGGTGGCGCGCGGGCCGCGAAGGAACGGCTTTATCCCAGGGAGCGTGCCGAGGTGATCGAGGGCATCGAGATCGGCCCCGGTGTAGAGCGGCTTCAGGTCGATGCCTTCCGGCGTGTGCCAGGTCAATGTCTCCGGCGCTGCCTTGAGTTCGCGCTCGGCAAGCTTGCGCCAGGGTTCGAGGTCGGAACCATCGGCCATACCTACTCGAACTCCATGATCAGTTGATCGACGGCGAGGCTTGCTCCGGCTGCGGCAGCGATCGCCTTCACGGTCGCTTTCCGCTCGGCCCGCAGCACATTTTCCATCTTCATTGCCTCGACCGTTGCCAGCATCTGGCCTGCTTCGACGGTATCTCCCACGCGCACCGCTATAGCGGTCAGCACGCCGGGCATCGGACAAATCAGCATCCTGGACGTGTCCGGCGGCAGTTTGCGCGGCATGAGCCTGGCAAGCTCCGCCACCCGCGGCGAGCGCACGAAGGCGACCGTATCGATGCCGCGCCACCGAAGCCTGATGCCGGAGCCGCAGAGGTTGGTCTTCACGACGATCCGGCAACCGTTCAGTTCAAAGGCGGCACGGGTATCCCCCGGCGTCCAGTGGCTGCCGACGGCGAAGGTCTTTCCATCCTCAAAAGCCACAGTGGTGACGGGGGTCTCTCCTGATAGCGGGACGGCAACCGACAGTTCAGATCCGGACAAGGTCACGACCCAGTCGGAGCCGATTGCGCGAGGATGGTTCGCCATTGCGCCCGAAATCCCCGCATTGCGCAGCTGCAGCCTTGCGTTGACGCAGGCAGCCACCGCCGCAAGCATCCGTGCTTCATCGGGCGAAGGCTCAGCGGCGGAAAAGCCCTCGGGAAACTCCTCCGCGATATAGGCAGTCGTCAGCCGTCCCTCGCGAAAGCGCTCCTGCGCCATGACGGCCGACAGGAACGGCAGGTTGTGGCCGATACCCTCGACCTCGAATTCGTCGAGAGCCTGCGTCATCGCCTCGACGGCAGCCGGCCGATCCGGCGCCCAGGCGCACAGCTTTGCTATCATCGGATCGTAGTGCATGGAGATCTCGCCGCCCTCGAGCACGCCTGTGTCGTTTCGGATCACCGTTCCGTCCGGTCTCTTGCCCTCCGAGGGAGGCCGGTATCGCGTCAGCCGTCCGATCGACGGCAGAAAGTTGCGATAAGGGTCTTCGGCATAGAGCCGGCTCTCTATCGCCCAGCCGTCGAGCTTCACGTCGCCTTGAGCGAAGCGCAGCCTCTGCCCGTCGGCAATGCGGATCATCTCCTCCACGAGATCGATGCCGGTGACCAGTTCCGTCACCGGGTGCTCGACCTGGAGCCGGGTGTTCATCTCGAGGAAGTAGAAGTTTCTGTCGGCATCGACGATGAACTCGACCGTGCCCGCGGAGAAATACCCGACAGCCTTCGCCAGCGCGACCGCCTGCTCCCCCATCGCCTTGCGCGTGGCGGTGTCCAGGAACGGCGACGGCGCCTCCTCGATCACCTTCTGGTTGCGGCGCTGGATCGAGCATTCCCGCTCGCCGAGATAGACCAAATTGCCGTGTTGGTCGCCCAGCAGCTGGATCTCGATGTGGCGTGGTTGGGTGACGAATTTCTCGATGAAGATGCGGTCGTCGCCGAAGGAATTCCTCGCCTCGTTGCGAGATGACTGGAAGCCTTCGCGCGCTTCGGCATCGTTCCAGGCGATCCGCATGCCTTTGCCGCCACCGCCGGCCGACGCCTTGATCATGACCGGATAGCCGATATCGCGCGCGATGGTGACGGCCTCGTCGGCATCTTCGATCAGGCCCATATGGCCGGGCACGGTGTTGACGCCGGCGGACGCCGCGATCTTCTTCGACGTGATCTTGTCGCCCATCGCTTCGATGGCGACCGGCGGCGGGCCGATGAAGGCGACACCTTCGGCCTTCAGCGCCTCGGGTAAATTGGCGTTTTCCGACAGGAAGCCATAGCCGGGATGGACAGCGTCCGCGCCGGTCGCCTTGACTGCATCGAGGATCTTGTCGATGGCCAGATAGGACTGGGCGGACGGCGCAGGCCCGATATGCACGGCTTCATCGGCCATCCTCACATGCAGGGCGTCGCGATCGGCTTCTGAATGGACCGCGACCGTGGCGATACCGAGCTTCTTTGCGGTCTTGATGACCCGGCAAGCAATCTCGCCGCGATTGGCGATAAGTATCTTTTTGAACATCACCGGCTCACAGGGGCATCGTGTCGTGCTTCTTCCACCGCGTTTCGGTGCTCTTGCCTCGCAGTGCGGCAAACGCACGTGCGATGCGCTTGCGCGATGAATGGGGCATGATCACCTCGTCGATGAAGCCTCGTTCCGCCGCCACGAAGGGGGTGGCGAAGCGGGTCTCGTATTCCTTGGTTCGCGCCGCGATCTTTTCCGGATCGCCGAGTTCCGAGCGATAAAGAATCTCGGTTGCGCCCTTGGCACCCATCACGGCGATCTCGGCGGTCGGCAAGGCGTAATTGACGTCCGCTCCGATATGCTTGGAGGCCATGACGTCATAGGCGCCTCCATAGGCCTTGCGCGTGATCAGCGTCACCATCGGCACGGTAGCCTGGGAATAGGCGAAGAGCAGCTTAGCGCCGTGCTTGATGACACCGCCATATTCCTGAGCGGTACCGGGCAGGAAACCGGGCACGTCGACCAGCGTAAGCAGCGGTATGTTGAAGGCGTCGCAGAAGCGCACGAAGCGCGCGGCCTTGCGCGAGGAGTCGATGTCGAGACAACCGGCCAGCACCATCGGCTGGTTGGCAACGACACCTACCGTCTGTCCCTCGATGCGCAGGAAGCCCGTGACGATATTCCGTGCGAAAGCCTCCTGGATCTCGAAGAAATCGGCCTCGTCGGCGATGGCAAGGATCAGTTCCTTCATGTCGTAGGGCTTGTTGGCGCTGTCGGGCACCAGCGTGTCGAGCCGCATCTCCAGGCGCTGAGGGTCATCGTAGAACGGCCTTGTCGGCGGCTTCTCGCGGTTGTTCAGCGGCAGGAAATCGAACAGCCGGCGCACCTGCTCCAGCGCCTCGACATCGTTCTCGAATGCCCCGTCGCCCACGGACGAACGCTGCGTGTGCGTGCGGGAACCACCCAGGTCCTCAGCCGTCACGATCTCGTTGGTGACGGTCTTCACCACGTCCGGACCGGTCACGAACATGTAGGAAGTATCGCGCACCATGAAGATGAAGTCGGTCATGGCCGGCGAATAGACGGCGCCGCCCGCGCAGGGGCCCATGATCACGGATATCTGCGGGACGACGCCGGAAGCATCGACATTGCGCTTGAACACGTCGGCATAGCCCGCGAGCGAGGCCACGCCCTCCTGGATACGGGCGCCGCCGGAATCGTTCAGGCCGATCACGGGGGCGCCGTTCCTCACCGCCATGTCCATGATCTTGCAGATCTTCTGTGCGTGCGTCTCCGAAAGTGAGCCGCCGAGCACCGTGAAATCCTGGGAAAAGACATAGACCAGCCGGCCGTTGATCGTGCCCCAGCCGGTCACCACGCCGTCGCCCGCAACCTTCTGGCCGGCCATGCCGAACTCGGTGGCGCGATGCGTGACATACATGTCGAATTCCTCGAACGAGCCCTCGTCCAGGAGCACATCGAGCCGCTCGCGCGCTGTCAGCTTGCCCTTGGCATGCTGGGCATCGATGCGCTTCTGGCCCCCGCCCAGGCGGGCCTGCTCACGACGGCCCTCAAGCTGCTCGATTACGGCTCTCATCAGTGCCCGACCTCGGTTTCGAATGCATGCCAGAATGCATGGGAAAAGCAGTGCTGCCGGCACTGCCTCGGCGAAGTCGTCTAAATACGGGGACAGACGAAGCAAGCATTGAAAGGGCACAAATGGCTAATGTACCATGTGGCATTTAGTGAATTGTGAAAATGTGAAATGGCAGGCGGGAAGCTCTATATCGGCCGCAAGGTGCGTGAAATCAGGGAGGCCAACAAGGCGACCCAAGCCGTCTTTGCCGAACGGCTCGGCATCTCGACGAGCTATCTCAATCATATCGAGAACAATCAGCGGCCGGTATCGGCCGCGGTGCTGCTTTCGCTGGCGGAAAAGTTCCAGATCGACATTGGATCAATATCCGCCGGAGACAATGACCGATTGTTGTCGACGCTGGTCGAAGCGCTGGCCGATCCGCTCTTCGGCGGCTATTCGCCAAGCTTGCAGGAACTGAAGCTCGTCATTCAGAACGCCCCCGGCTTCGCGCATTCACTCATTGTCTGCCATCAGGCCTATCGGAGAAACAGCGAGCAGCTGGCCAGCTTCGACGATCGATTGGGACGCGCAAACACGTTTTCAGAACCCACCGCCTATGAGGAGGTCCGCGACTTCTTCCATTTCGTCGACAATTATATCCACAGCCTCGATGTTGCGGCCGAAGAGCTGGCGACGAGCCTGAAGATGGCCGACCGGAGTGCTGCCGCGGCCCTTTCGGAGTATCTGGAGACACGGCACGGGGTTCGCGTCCTGGCCGCGGGACAGGATAAGGATGTTCTCAGACACTATGATGCAGCGTCCAGGGTATTGTCGCTGAACCGATATTCACCGGCTGCGACCAAGACATTCCAGATGGCGTTTCAAGTCGGCGCGCTAGAGCAGAATGCCGAGATAGCAGACATTGTCCGGCGCGCTGAATTCCGGACGGACGAGGCCGCCGAGATCTGCAAGATCGGCCTGCTGAACTACTTTGCGGGTGCCTTGGTGCTGCCCTATCTTGCCTTCGCGTCGCAGGCGAAAGCCCTTCGCCATGACCTTGAGCTTCTGGCAGCGCGATTCGGGGCAAGCCTGGAGCAGGTGGCCCATCGACTCTCCACCTTGCAGCGCCCTGGCCTGAAAGGTGTCCCGGTTTTCTTCGCCACGATCGATCGAGCCGGGAACATCACCAAGCGTCATAGCGCTGCGAAGCTGCAATTCGCGAGGTTCGGCGCGGCCTGTCCGCTCTGGAACGTGCACCAGGCCTTCGATTCACCAGGCAGGATTATCAGGCAGCTTGCCGAGACGCCGGACGGCGTCCGCTATCTTTCCATCGCAACGGAGATCACCAAGCGAAGCGGAGGATATCGTGCACCGCAACGACAATACGCCATCGCCCTTGGCTGCGAGATCTCCTTCGCTCGGGATTTCGTCTATGCCGACGGGCTCGACCTCGCCGATCGTGCCGGCTTCAACCCTATCGGTATTTCATGTCGGATCTGCGAGCGAGGCGACTGTTCTCAGCGGGCCGTGCCGCCCCTCAAGACGAAACTCCGCATCGAGCACGATCACCGGGCAGCTCTGCCTTATGTGATCCCTCAACAGTCTCTCTGAAGGTTGTGTTATCAAGCGTTCTGGGCCAGTGCCTATCCCAGAAGTCGCGCTCGCCGGAAACTGCAATTCCGGACTGGCTCTTATGCAACTTTCAAGTCACGAAGCGTGAACATCGACCGCATGGTGTCCCGCGATCCATAAGTTGCGGTTTTGACCCATAAGTCGACTCGCACTTTCAGATGACCCAGTACGACTTCCTCGGCGGGTGGGCCGGCCACAGCGACCGCAATGCGGTCAAGGAATTCGTCAGGCCTATCGAAACGGTTTCCCCGAAGACCGTCAGGCATTCGGCAACGGCGAGCTAGCCCTGCTCATCCAACGCGGCGAGCAGGCGAACACCGTCCCCCATCGGGCATTGCCAGCGGGCGTAGCGCAGCAGGTCCTTGGCGTTGGGTAGGCGGTGCCCTGCCCGGATCTCGGCGACAGTGCGGACCCTGTATCCGAAGCCAAGCTTGTCGGCCGCATCCGCGATCCAGGCCTGCTGTTCAGCGCATAACCCAGTGATGGCATCCAAAAGGAGGGACCACTGACCCGCGTCAACCAGAAAATCCGGAACGTGGCTGTCCAGCGCTCAGCGCATGGCGATCGGAAGACTGGAACATTCGGCGACGTCGGGGCTTAAATCGCGAAGGCAGCCGAGGTCACGCGCAGCCTGGCTCCCGAACACAGCGGCTGGCCCGTGCAGCGCCAGCCGCCATCAGAGCCTCCTTTGACCCAATGTAGAGTCGCCGCCTTGGGTTGAAGGGGTAGTTTTGTCCTGATCAGGGTCCGCCCGACCTTGGCTCAAGGTCTGCCTTTACTCCAGTCTTGTAGCTCCTCGGGCACGTAGGGGCTCGCCGTCCTCGTCGACCGGCAGCTCACTACGTCACTGGAAATCGATGAAATTCTCGAAGTTCCATTCGATGCCGGCCTTCAGCATGTCACGCCTACCTAGTAATCGCCGATATCGAGCCCCCGAGCGCGGCCGCCGCATCGCGCCAGAAGTAAGCCTTCTGCTCCGGTGGCCGCCTTCCCTGCAACTCTTTTAGCCGCTCGACGACTTCAGGGTCCCTCAGGACTTTCCGATGCACCGGCTTCGGCTGTATGACCTTTGCCGCGATAACCTGCGGCGGCGATAGCTCTGCGAGCCGCTCAGGCCTTCGGCAAGACCCTGCGAAGGGCTCGCGGCGAGGGTTTCAAAGCGTCGCCATAGAGAAAGACTACCCCCCGGTCGTCGGCCGGCCGTTATGGGGTGACTGCCACGGCAGAGCCGGAAAATACAATGCTACGCCCGCCAGTGCGACCACTATGTGTGGTGAGAGGACAAGCGCTTACTATTAAGTACCAAGCGAGATGTTCTCTTCTTGGCGTCACGTCATTGACACCGTCGCAGACGCGACGAGATCCTTTGCGCACCTCCCTTGGTGCGTTCCTTGACGGCATTATCCGCCATCTGCGCTTCCTTTGAACCAGCGCTCGCCGAATCCGCCAAGGCGGGCGACTGCTTTGCCATCGGTTGCAAAATCCTTGACAGCTGGCGATTGAATATTGGATACAAGTTTGACATTGGAGAATGGCACGACAAATGATACCAGTACGTTTCGGCATCGTCTCGACCGCCAAGATCGCGCGGGACTGGGTCATTCCCGCAATGCAGGCCGTGCCGGAATGCGAGGTCGTCGCGATCACGTCGCGCGACGAGGCCAGGGCGGCGAGCGTGGCGGCCGAGTTCGGCATCTCCAAGCACTATGGATCGCTCGAGCAGATGCTCGAAGATACCGAGGTCGAGGCCGTTTACATTCCGACGCCGAACAGCAGCCATGTGGCCGAAGCCATCGCTGCCGCGCGCGCCGGGCGGCACGTCCTGTGCGAGAAGCCGATCGCGCTGACCGCCGCTGAAGCACAGAAGCTGGTCGAGGTGCAGCGCGAGACCGGCGTTCAGATGTCGGAAGCCTTCATGGTGCGCTATCATCCGCGCTGGCTGGCCGCGCGTGAGATCGTCCGCAGCGGCAGGCTCGGCCGGGTCACGCAGATCCACGCAACCTACAGCGTGCTCAACGACAATCCCCACGACATCCGCTTCAATCCCGAACTCGGCGGCGGCGCACTCGGGGACGTCGGTGTCTATCCGATCACGGCGGCGCGATTCCTGTTCGAGGACGAGCCTTTCGCAGCCACCGCGACATTCCAGAAGCTCGATCCTGCAGGCGTCGACGTGGCGGTTTCGGGCATGCTCGAATTTCCGAACGACCGCTCGCTTCTTTTCAGCGGCGCCCTGCTGCAGGCTTGGGCGCATTGGGTCATGGTGATCGGCACCGACGGCTGGATGGAGATACCCGTCGCCGTATGGCCGTCGGCCGAGCGCGAGTCCGTGATCCGTCTAAGGCGCCGTGTCGATCTCGACGACACCGATGTCGAGGTGTTGACCTTTGCTCCGGCCAATCAATACGAGCATGAGGTGCGGGAGTTCGCCCGTTCGGTGCGCGGCCTCATTCCGCAGCCATGGCCGATCGACAACGCCGTAGCTGGAATGCGCGTCCTCGATGCGATCCGCAAATCGGCGGCGACCCATTCCAGGGTCGCAGTGGAGAAGCCCTGACGACGACCAGGCGCGGCTAAGTCTTGGGCACGGTAGCCGAAGAGCCGGCTATCGTTTCGTGCCTTCGCTTAGAGCGGTTCAGCTTTGATAGAAACGCGACTGTTCCGACTACGACCCGCTTCAGCTATTTGTTTTTACGCAATTCCAGACGGAAAACCGCTAGGCATTTTCCTGGAATTACTTAGCCGCGCTCAAGACGGCTTGAGGAAGATCACGTCGTCGGCCGACCAGTAAAGCGTCGCTGCGTCGCCGACGTCGGGCAGTTTCCTGACTTGGCTGTTCTGGATCTGAACCCTTACCCGTTCGCCGCTCTCGGTCCGCACCGTGTAGAAGCTTCGACTTCCCATGAAGACCCAATCCTCTATTGTCACGGCTGCAGATTGTGCCAGCCCGGGCCCTGGCGAGAATGCGAAAGCCTCCGGCCGGATCGACACGACGAGACGGTCGCTCTTTCCAAAACCGCCGAGACGGCTGCCGCCAGCGACGCTGGTGGCAAAGCTTGCGAAGCTCGCTTTTGCCGTCGTCAATCCCGGCGAAACGCTCTCGACCTCGGCGTCGAACAGGTTGGTCTCGCCGAGGAATTTCGCGGCAAACAGCGACGCCGGCCGCGAATACATCTCTTTCGGGGGCGCGATCTGCGCGATCCGTCCCTTCTCCATCAGGACGATCCGGTCCGACAGGATCATGGCCTCATCCTGATCATGCGTTACATAGATGAAGGTCGAGCCCGTCGCGGCGTGGATGCGCTTCATCTCGACCAGCATATGCTGCCTGATCTTAAGGTCGAGCGCCGCGAGCGGCTCGTCGAGCAGAAGCACCTTCGGCTCGTTGACCAGCGCCCGGGCGAGCGCGACACGCTGGCTCTGCCCGCCGCTCAGTTCCGTGATGCTGCGACCGGCGAGTGCCTCGAGCTGGACGATGGCCAGCATGCGCTCGACGCGCTTCCTGACCTCCGCCGCGGGCACGCCGCGCACGCGCAGGCCGAAAGCGACATTGTCGAAGACGTCGAGATGGGGAAACAGCGCATAGCGCTGGAACACCATGTTGACGGGCCGCTTCTCCGGCGGCTGTCCGGCACAGTCCTTGCCGTCGATGCTGATGGTTCCGACGCTCGGTGTATCGAAGCCGGCGATCAGGCGCATGAGCGTCGTCTTGCCGCAACCGCTCGGACCGAGCAGCGTGACGATTTCGCCGACGCCAACCGACAGGTTAATATCCGACAGTGCCTGGAAGGCCCCGAAGGATTTCCCGACGCCGACGGCTTCAATGACGGGCAAGGCAGGCATCTCGAATTTCATGTGGGTGTCCGGGCAGCGAGTGCCGTTTTGCGCTTCAGATGTCCGATCGCCCAGGCGAGGCACAGAACGATGACGGAGAAGACGAGCGCCAAAGTGGAGATGGCGTTGATCAACGGGGTCACCGTCCGCCGCATCATCGACCAGATATACATGGGCAATGTGGTCTCGGTTCCGGCGACGAAGACGGTGACGATGAACTCGTCGAAGGAAACGGCGAACGCCAGGATGGCGGAGGCAAGAAGCGTCGGCATGATCAGCGGCAGGGTCACCTTGCGGAAAACCTGGAACTGATTGGCGCCGAGGTCGCGCGCTGCCTCCTCCAGCGAAGGATCGAACAGCGTCAGCCGCGCCCGCATGGTCAGAATGAGCACAGGCAGGGCTATCACCACATGGCCGACGATGATGGTCATCGTGGACAGTTGGATGCCGGTTTGCGCGAAAAGCACGAGCAGCGATACACCGACGAACAGCCCGGGCAGCGCGATCGGAGTCAGCCAGAGGATTTCCAGCACGGCCCGGGTGCGCCGGTCAACCCGCAGCCAGGCGAGCGCCGCGGCGGCGCCAAGCACGAGGCAGATGACAGCCGTTGCAAAGGCGATGATTAGGCTTTTCAGAAGGGCATTGCCAAGCTGGGCGTTGCCGAGCAGTTCGGCATACCAACGCAGGCTGAACCCCTGGTAGGGGAACGAGAGAGCCGGCGAGGCGTGGAATGAGAACAGAATGATGATCGCGATCGGCGCGATCAGGAAGCAGAGAATCAGCCAAACAGCTAGCCTGAGAATCATGCTGCGGAGACCCTGCGGTTTTGTCGTTTGCGGGCAGGCAGCAAGCCGGTTGCCCGGCCTGCAACGATGATTACGGCGTAGAGGACGCCTGAGATGACGAACATGATAAAGGCCTGTGCGGCGCCGAGCGGCCAGTTGCCAGTCTTGCGGAACTGGTCCGCGATCAGGAGGCCGGTCGTCTGGCCCGAGGAACCGCCGAGCATCTGCGGTGTGACATAGTCGCCGGCGACGAGAATGAATGTGAGGATGAATGCACTCACCAGCCCGTTGACTGCATTGGGAGCAATGACCTTGAAGAAGGCGCCGAGCGGCGAGGTGCCGAGGTCGCGAGAGGCCTCGACGAGCTCGGGCTTGATATCGCGCAGGGAGGAAACGACCATCAGGATGCAAAGCGGCAGGTAAACGTGGATCAACGTGATCGCGACGGCGAACCTGTTGAACAGGAAAGCCTCGATTGGCGCGTCGATCAGGCCGAGCTGCAACAGGATTGTGTTGAGGACTCCGCTAGTGCCGAGCAGCGTCCGCCAGGCATAGATGCGCACCAGATAGCTCGAAAACCAGGTTATCAGGATGAGGTAGAGAATAGCCTGCGAACGGCTGACGTAAGTCAGGTAATAGGCGACCGGTATCGCCAGCATGAGGGTCGCGGCGGCCGTCACCAGACCGATGACGATAGCATTGACCGTAACACGCCAGAACAGCGGTGACGTTAAGGAATTCAGAAAATTGGAGACGACGAAGTCCGGAACGATCCTATAGGACGCCGCCGTCCAGAAGCTGTAGACGAACAGAATCGCGGTCGGCACCACGAAGAATGCCAGCATGTAGAGGGCTGCCGGCGCCGCCAGCAGCCTTCCGGTCATCTCGTTGGAAAGTCTCACGACATGCTCCCATATGCGCCGGCCGGCGCATCATGCCTTTTTTACATCCCGGCCTTGAATTCCTGCCATGCAGCGACCCAATCGTCATAGGTCGCATGAGTGTCCGACGCACGCGGCGGGATACCTGGTAGACCCGAGGCAAAGATCTTGTCGATCGCAGAATAGTCGATGCGTGCGCGCGACTTCTCGTCGAGCAGTTCGACCGCCTTTTTGGAAACAGGCGCCTGCACCACGGCCATCGCCACTTCGGCCTGGACCTTCGGGTCCAGCGACTGGTTGATGAAGGCATTGGCGGCTTCGATATTGTCCGCTGAGATCGGAATGAACCAGGCATCAACCCACAACACCGGACCTTCTTCGGGCAGCGCCATCTCAATCTTCACATTCTGCTGCTCGGCCTGGATCAGGATAGAAGGATCGGCGCAAAGCGCCGCGACGACCTCGCCCGACACCATGAGGTTCAACAACTCGCCCTGGTTCAGCGCGATCACGCGCGCCTGATCGCGGTATTTGGCGAATTCGGTGAATGCTTGGGTCAGCTCTTCCTTGGTGAGCAGAGGATATTTGGCGCCGAGACCGGCGACACGAGCGGCCACCGGCCAGGAGCTGACCGTATCATCCATGATCGCGATTTTGCCCTTCAGCGCCGGATCGAGCAGGTCCTTATAGGACTTCGGTGTCGCCAGCTTGTCCTTGTTGTAGAGGAGCGTGTTGAAGCCCCAGACATAGGGCGAGCCCCACAGCTTGCCGTCTGCGAACCAAGTCGGCTGGTCGTAGAACTGCGCAAACAGATTGTCCGCATTGTAGTTGGGAACCTGGGCCACATCGATCGGCGTTACGATCTTCATCTCGCGGATATAGAGATCCGCATAGGCCTGGTTGTACTCGGCGAGATCGATTGGAGGCGGGTTGCCGGCCACGAACTTCGCCTGAACGTCATCCTGGTTGGCAATCGACGTAGCCTCTATGCTGATGCCGTTGGCGGCCTTCCAGTCGGTGAGCTGGGCGTTAAGGTCGTAGCCCTCCCACGCCATCACCTGAAGCTCACCGGTCGGCGCCGCCTGTGCCCATGAGGACATCCTCACCAAAGTCGCGCCGGCCGTCATGCCGGCCAGGCCAGCCAGTGCCGCACGACGGCTTATGGGGGTCGCCAAACCCTTCCTGCCGATTCCGTCAAACATGATGGTTCCCTCTTTTATCGTCAGATTGACTATGGGATATTGGATACAGTTTTGACGGAGAGTCAAGGGCGCGTCGCCGCAAAGAGCGTCTCGATTATCGCTTGCGTTTTATGGACTGCGGCCGGACAGGCTGCCTACGCCAGGCTTCCGCTGGCCTTCAGCTGGCTGACGATTTCATCGGCGGCGTCGGCGACGTGCTTCTTGAGCAGCTTCGACGTTTTCACGATGTCGCGGGAACGATAGGCTTCGAATATCTCGCGATGCTCGTGCAGTGCCTTGGTCTGAGCCTTGAGCGGTTCTATCTGCAGGCGCAGATAGCGGTCTGCGGAGTTATAGAGCGTCTGCACCACCGCCAGCGATCGCGGACGCATCGACGGCGACAGGAGCGCTGTATGAAAAGCCCAGTTGAGGCGGCTGAGTTCCTTTGGATCGCCCCTCGGAACGGCATCCTCATATTGCTGTAAGGCCCGCCCAGCATTCACGATGTCCTCATCCGACATGCGCGCCATCGCCTTGCGGACGAGGAATGGCTCCAGCAGCAGGCGGGCGTCGAACAGGTCGATGGCGTCCTCGGCGGACAGATCCGACACCACCGCGCCGCGATGCGTGCGGATCACGACCAGCCCATCAGCCTCGAGCTGCAGGAGGGCCTCGCGGACCGGTATGCGGCTGACGCCGAGCTCGACCGCAATCGCCTCCTGGCGTATCTGATGCCCGCCGGGATATTCGCCAGCGATGATCTTGGAGGCGATGTAGTCAGCCACCATCGCTGTGACGGTCTGCCGTTGCAGTAGTGGCTTGGGCTGGGACGACATTATCGAGGCTTCCAATCGGTTGGATTAAATGCCTGATCTTACACAAACAATATATTGCATCCAACTGACTGCAGCCGAGTTTACACACGATCTGCATAGTCCATCGGCTCAGGCGGGAGCGGAGCGCGGCCGCGCACCCTGTCGACCAGCTTCTCAGCCAGCATGATCGTCGGGCAATGCAGATTGCCGCTCGTTATGCGCGGCATGACAGAGGCGTCGATCACACGCAGGCCTTCAGTCTCATGCACTTTGCCATCGGTATCGACAACCGACATATCGTCCACGCCCATTCGGCATGAGGAGCATGGGTGGTACTGCGTGCCCATGTTCTCTTTCAGCCAGGGCAGCACCTCCGAATCCGGCTTCTTGCGCAGCCCGGGCATCAGCGCTTCGCCGCGCATGCCGTCCCATGCCCTTTGCTGGATGATCTCGTCGGTGCGCCTGACGCCGTCCATCAGATCGCGCTGGTCCTCCGGGTGGGCGAGATAGTTGGATATAATGCGCGGGTGTCTGGTGGGGTCCGCCGACTCCAGCGTCACCGAGCCGCGGCTGCGCGGCCGCATAAGGCAGGTCTGGTATTGGAAACCCTCCTCGATGTTGACCTTGCCATGCATCAGCTCACCCAGCATCGGCAGGAACTCATGCTGGATGTTGGCGTAGTCGGCCTTCTCGCTGCTCCTGAAGAAGGTCCCGACCTCCCAGAGATTGGTCGCGCCGAGTCCGCTCCGCAGAAACAGCCATTGCGCGCCGATGAGGCCCATCTTGAAGAAATTGAGATCGACGGCAGGCGAGACGCCAGGGCGAGACGCGCGATAGCGCACCGATACCGCGACGTGATCGACGAGTCCTTTGCCGACGCCCCGTACTTCCACGACCGGCTTGATACCCAGCGGCTCCAGCTCTTCGGCCGGGCCAACGCCGGACAGGAGCAGCAGCTGCGGCGAGTTGAAGGCACCGCCGCACAGGATGACCTCGCGCGACGCTTCGGCCTTCCTGATCTCGCCGCCGACCTCGTAGGTCACGCCAACGGCACGCTTGCCGCTGAAATCCACGCGACGAACCAGCGCGTCGAGCTGCAGCCGGACATTGCCTTTGCGCAGGGCCGGTCGCAGATAAGCGCGCCCGCCGCTCGCCCGCACGCCTCGGTCGATGTTGGCCTGGTAGATGTGCACACCCTCCTGTCGGAAAGCGTTGTAATCCTCAGTCAGGGGCAGTCCGAATTGCTGGCCTGCCTCCAGATAGGCCTGGAAGACGGGAAGATCGGCCTTCAGGCTGGTGATCGCGATGGGTCCGCTGCCGCCACGGTAGGCGTTCGCGCCCTTGTCGTAGCTTTCGAGTTTCTTGAAGTAGGGCAGGCAGTGCGCGTACGACCAGTCGGGAAGGCCGTCCTCGGCCCAGCCGTCGAAATCCCTGGGATTGCCGCGAACATAGACCATGCCGTTGAGCGAGCCCGACCCTCCAAGCATCTTGCCGCGGACGTGGGTGATCATGCGTCCGTCGAGGGCCGCTTCAGGCCCGGTTTCGAATGTCCAAGTACGGCGGCTGTCGGTCAGCGGATAGGACAACGCCGCCGGCATGCGCACATAGATCGAATTGTCGCTCGGACCTGCCTCCAGCACCAGAACTCTGACGCCTTTGTCTTCGCCGAGCCTTGCGGCGACGACCGAGCCCGCCGCCCCCGAGCCGACAACGATATAGTCGTACGTGTTTGTCGCCATGAAGCTTGTGGTCCTATGCGTTGATCTCGTGTTTCGTTAGCCACCGGAACGGGCAGTATCGACCTTGGAGGCGACCGATCGGGTACAGGTGCTGCATGACACCACCTGATTGGGAGGAAGCCGGCCGCGGAGGCTCATCTCCAACGGCCGGCCGATATCTGAGGGCTGTCAGGCGGCTGAGAGCACCTTTCCGCTTGCCAGCTGCTTGACCGTCCCCTCGATAGTCGCGATGACGCGGGTGCGCTCCTCGCCGATCAACGGCAGGCGGGGCGCCCGCGTCCATTCCGGTGCACCATAGACGATGTGCTCCGCCATCTTGATGTACTGCACGAGCTTGACGTGGGTATCGAGATGAAACGATGGGGTCATGATCCGGTAGAGCTTGCGCGCTGCCTCATAGTCGCCAGCGGCGCAGAGGTTGAAGATGCGCACGCATTCGGCCGGCCACGCATTCGTCATTCCGGAAACCCAGCCGACCGCACCAAGCGACATGCTCTCCACGATCTGGTCATCCACGCCGCAGAAAATCGCGAAGCGGTCGCCAAGATGGATATACATATCCGTCACCCGGCGGACGTCGCCCGTTTCTTCCTTCACCGCGACGATCGTCCGACATTCGGCGAGTTCGGCCAGGATGTCGGGCGTGACGTCGACGCCGTAGGCGATCGGATTGTTGTAGATCATGATCGGCAGGTCGCTGGCGCCCGCGATGGCTTTGTACCAGGCCGCGATCTCCCGCGGGTCGGCCTTGTAGCCAAGACTCGGAAAAACCATCAGCCCTTCCGCGCCGAAGCCCTCATAGCGCTTGGCCGCGGCGACGGCGTTCGCCGTAGAAATCTCCGCAAGCCCCGAAAGAAGCGGCACACGGCCCTGCACGGCTTCCTTTGCTGCACGCACCACCGCCTCGCGCTCCTCGGGCTGAAGCGACGAGTTCTCGCCGAGCATGGGGAGCACGATTATTCCCGACACGCCATTGCTGATGAGGCGATCAATGCTCTGCTGTGTCTTTTCGATGTTGATCGAGCCGTCCTGATTGAGTTTGGTCGTCACCGCCGGGAAAACGCCCTTCCATGGGGACATAGTGTCTGCCTCTCCTAAAGCACCATTCACTGTCTAATGTATCCAATCTTACAATATGGGCCGCATCGCGTCCAGTGCGAACCAGGTCGCACCCTGGCCGACAAAAGGCTCTTTCCGAGATCGGCTCGACTAATCGTGCAACTCGCGCGAGATAGGCGGGCCGATGAAGAAGTCGCGGAACGTCACCTTGAACCCCTCTCGCTGCGGAGAGCAGCACATGATGCCGACGGCGACGGACGTCGTCGGCGGGAAATAGGCCAGGCGCGCTGGCTTCCAGCGGTTGTCGCTCACATCCAGATATTGCACCCGGATCGCCTCATGGTGCTTCGTGACGCGAATCCTCACCCCCTTTGGATCGACGGGGATCTTGATCAGGGACCAGTCCGAAGTGTCGTTCGTAACGACGGTCGAGAAATACATCTCCCCATCCGTGTATTCGATGCCGGCCTTGATCCAGCTGGACTCGCTCAGCCGGATCATCAGACCCGCCTGATCGTAGAGCACTTCGTAGTGGCCTTCGACGGTCACTTCGGTTGTGAAGTCTCCAGTCACCTGGGTGAAGAGGAAATGGCCGCTGTCGCGCCAGAAGTCGTAGAAGGTTTCCCGCCAGAAGTCGGTCTCCCTGCCGGTTTCAACGTGGACCGCATCGCCCTCGAACCTGTGCCTGAGAGGCGGGTTGAACCATGTGTAGTCTTTGAAGAGCATTGTCTCGCCTGCCGAGTATCGTTGAGGTGAAGTGATCCTGTGGATGGGGCCGTGGTCTGGTTGCAGCTTTGCGCCTTACCGGAACCAGCTGTCGGAAAGGCGGTAGCCCTCCGGGAATGGATCTTCCGGATCGACTCCATAGTAGCTCACGCCGGTGAGCCATGCCCGTCCGGAGATTTGCGGGATGACAGCCGGCACATTGCCGGCGCTGGCCGTGCCAACGATGCGGCACTCGAACTCGGTGTCCAGGATCGATTTGTGCACGAACTTTTCGCCGACGGCGAGTTCGCCGCGCGCATGAAGCAGCGCCATGCGCGCCGAGGTCCCTGTGCCGCACGGACAGCGGTCCAGACGGCCCGGCGACACCACAACCGCATTCTTCGACGTCTTCACCCCGTCGACGATCTCCAGCGGGCCTGCGAACTCGGTCTGGTTGATCGTATGTATTTCCGGGTTTTCCGGGTGGACGGAGGGCAACTGCTCCGCCGCGGCGCTCTTGATCAGTTCACCCAGTGCAACCAGATCCCGCGCCTCGTCGCGGCGCAGACTGATGCCGACATCGGCCGAGTTGACAATGCAATAGATCATGCCGCCATAGGCAACATCGACACGCAGCGTGCCTAGGCCCGGCACCTCGATGCGCTTGTCTTGGTGCATCACAAAGGACGGCACGTTGCGGAAGGTGACGCGCCGGCATTTGCCGCCGGAGCAATCGGCAACGACCTCAACCAGGCCCGCCGGGGTGTCGACGCGGACGATCGTCTCGGCGCCGTGCTTCGGGATGATGCCGGTCTCGAGCGCTACCGTCACCGTGCAGATCAGGTTCGAGCCGGACATGGGCACGAAGTAGTCCGATTCCATCACGATCATGCCGAGATCGGCGTCGGCCCTGATTGGCGGCGTTATCAGGTTGACCGCGGCGTTAACGCTTCCCCTGGGATCGAAGAGCAGCATGTTGCGCAACCAGGAGGAGTACTTCTCCAGGTTCTGCATGCGCTCAAACATCGTTGCGCCCTTCGGCGGCAACACGCCGCCGGTTATCACGCGGCCGACCTCGCCCTCCGCATGCGCGCCGACAACGGTGATGGACCGATCCATTATCATGCCAAACCCTTCTTTCTGCCTAATGAATATTGGATACAAAGCAACGCTGTCAATGCAGAGAACTGCGCCGATATTGGAGTGCCTGCCCGCGCCCATGGCGCTGATCGCATCGGATTCCGGCTTGCCGATGAGGAGTGGCATCCGGTCGTTGAGGAGTGGCGTCTGGTCGTCGAGGTACGCCAGCCGTTTACGTGGACCGCAGGCTCGCATTTAGGCGCTGTATGGAGGGCAGTTACGGTTCTTGCGACGGATCGTAAGCCGCGCACGGTCGGCAGCTACCCTCAGCGACGTCGCTGATCGAGATAGACCGCCAAGACCAGAATAGCTCCGACCGCGATCTGCTGCCAAAACGAGGGGACGCCAGCGATCACGAAGCCGTTGCGCAGCACGGCCGGAATGAAGACACCTATGACCGCACCCACGATCGAGGCAATACCGCCAAAAAGGCTAGTGCCGCCTATGACTACGGCCGCGATCGCTTCCAGACTGAGCGTCGAATAGGCGCCGATCGTCGTGGTCGAGAATCGCGCCAGATCGATAACCGCTCCTAGTCCGGCACAGGCGCCTGAGATCACATAGACCCTTATCTGAACTGCCGGAACATCAATGCCGGTGCGAGCCAACGCTGTTGCGTTGGATCCCACTCCCATGACGTGGAGGCCGAACCGTGTCTTGCTCAACGAGAACGCCGCTACAACAACCACGGCCAGCGATATCAGCGAAACGATCGGCAAAACGCCGAATAGGCGCCCGGCTCCGATCGTCAGCGTAAGCTGATCGGGGATGCCGCTGCGGATATTGATGCCATTGGTCATGAGGAGAGCGATGCCTCCAGCCATTCCCAGCGTTCCGAGGGTTGCGATCAGGGCAGGAATGCGGAGACGTGCAATCATTATGCCGTTGATCAAGCCCCAGAAAGCGCCGCAAAGGACGCTGACGATCACGCCAATGGCAGTAGAAGTCCAGCCGTCGCCGCCGGCCAGAATCATCGCCTGGGCAGCAGTAATCTGCGAGAAAATCAGGACGGACCCGACCGACAGGTCGATGCCGGCGGTTGCGACGACGAACGTCATCCCGACGGCCACGATCAGCAACGTCGATGCGTCGCCGATGATGTTCTGGATGTTATAGGAAGATAAAACGGCCGTCGGGTTCCACACCGCAAACGTGGCAAACAGCAGAACCAGGCATGCAATCAGCCACCAGCCACGGAAACTGCGGCTGCTCGCAATCTTCTGGGAACGATCAATCGCAGATACGAGCGGGGCCATCATGAAGCTCCTGTGATAGCGGCTACGAGGCCCATGGTGTCGGTGTCGCCACGATTGAATACCCGCGCCGTTTCTCCGTGGCGCAACACATGGATTCGGTCGGCAATTTCGATGACTTCCGGCAGATCGTGGCTGATCAAAACGATACCAAGCCCGCGATCCCGGACCCGCCTTATCAGGTCAACGACACCTGCTTTTTGTCTTACGCCCAAAGCGGCGGTTGGCTCATCCAGAAAGAGCACTTGCGACGCCCAGTGCGCTGCCCGTGCGACAGCCACGCCCTGCTGTTGGCCGCCGGAAAGGTCCGACACTCGACAGGTCTGGGCCTTGAGATTCACGTTGAGGGCCTGAAAGGCCTCCATTGCAATCTTGCGCATGGTCGCACGGTCAAGAAGGCCGATGGCTTTTCCCCATCTGCCGCCTCGATAGAGTTCACGGCCGAGGAAGAAGTTCTCCGCAGGCTCGAGGTGAGGCGCCAGGGCCAAATCCTGATAGACGATTTCCAATCCTGCATCGCGCGCCTCGGACGGATTGTGAAATGTGACCTCCCTGCCGCCGAACTCGATGGTTCCTGCATCCGGCTTGTTGGCTCCGACCAAAATCTTGGTCAGCGTGCTCTTGCCTGCCCCGTTGTCTCCAACCAGCGCAACCACCTCGCCGAGACTGACCTCGAAGTCCACGTTGCGAAGCGCCTCGATGGCGCCGAACCGTTTGACAATCCCTCTGGCTCGCAATGCGACAGTCATGGGAGTCTCTCTCCGAGAAACGCCTTGAGCGCATTCAGCGACAGTCGGGACACGGCATTTTGGAAGTGGTTATGCGCCAGGCTGCCGGACCAGTTGATCGACCCCACTCCGAATACCTGTCCGCCTTCCGGCCGCTGGAAATAGACTATTTCTGCGTTCACCCGATCATTGCGATCGCCACCACGCTCGTGCTGAAACTCGATTTCCTGTTCGATTGACGGCAGGAATGTGCGGTCATGCGCGGAACGTGCCAGCACGCGCGCATATTCGGGTGTGCCCAGAGAGATGTCCGCGTTGTCGAGTTCGTCACCCGCGGCACCGCCGAGGATGTCTCCGAAATCGCCAATCACCTTGTCTTCGATCCCGTCGAAGAGCCAAGCCAGATCCGGATCGTAAGAGGCCTCCAGGCGAACGTAGCCGGAGCCTCTGGTGAAGCCGACCGCCGAAAATCCTATCCCGACCAGGGCATTGGGCGCCAAGCCGCGATGCCGCCAAAGCCCACCCTCCTCCCCTGTGGTCGAGAGCGTCGTTTCAAGGGGATCCGAGTTCCAGTTGCGGGTACCCGCAAATCCGCGGCGGGATTCCACCACGGCATGGTCGTAAGGATCGAAGCCCGTCACCCAATAAAAGCCGTTCGCCCCCATATACAGGATATTGCCGGTCTTCCCGAAGGTGTGAAGGGCCGCCAGCATGCGCGCCGACGTGTATTCCGGATGCGATCCCGTGATCAGGACATTGTATCGCGAGAGCAGGCTTTCGCCCTCGCGATGCAAATCCTGATCCGTCGCGACATCATAGGGGATCGCGAAATGATCGAGCCATTGGGTGATGTTAAGATCGGCCAGGAAATGCCGGGGCGCCCTTGTGCACCACCACCATTTGTAGTCGGGCGACAGGTTGAGAATGGGTCGTCGCCGGGACGAATAATGGACACCGGAACCGTCCGCATGGCGGTCGTAGAGGGACGCTGAAAGCCTTGGTTCAGACTCAAGCTGCCTATCGAGGTCGGACAGCAGCGGCGGCTCGGTTTCGCTGGTGAGCGCGGCACCTCTGTCGGAGAATGCCAGGCGCTCATTGGCATAGGCCAGGTAGGTATTGGTGGGAAGCAAAAGCAACGCGCGCTTTTCCTGGCCCGGATTGGCCCGCACGACGAACGGCAAACGAAGCAGGCGATCCTCGGCTACCACCTCCACCGCATATATGCCGCTCGGCACGTCCGTTGGTACCTGCAGCGCCACGGTCTCCTCCCACAGCGCATCGGTCAGATCGAACTCGTGGACATGGATGGCGGTTTGCCATGCGTCGTCGCGTCCTGCCGCATGCAAGATGTCCGTTCGTGAATGCCCCAGCAGGCGTCGTGTGGGATGATTGATGAAGTGCCCGAAGATCGGAGCCCCGGACCGAGCAAGCAAGGTCGGAGCGTTGAAATTATCCGAGAAGTCAAAAACGCAGATGATCGGACCCTGGCTTCCGCCGCGCGTTACCGTCGGGCCCTCCAGGCGAGCGTTTGCTCCGAGTAGGTCCACGGTGCTGAAACCGCGACCAAGCATCACGTCGACGTCGCCGCCCGCAAAGCGATCGATCGCAACGGCAACCCGTGCATCTTCGAAGTCCGCGGTGATCTCGCCGCGCGACCGGGAGACGCAGACCCTGAGTTCGGCCCATTGACCGGACGCGCGCTTCAAACTGGAGCTTTGCTGGAGGGATGTGCCGAGCCACTGAAGTTTGTCGGGCAACAGGAGCAGGGATCTTTGAATGTCGCCGCATCTCAACGCGAAGATGACGTGACCCTGTTCGCGCACCAGGGTTGGCTTTATCCAGAACGAAAGGCACCAGTCATCGGCGCCCATCAGCTCGCCGGGAAGCCTGAAAGTAAAACCGCTACCTGAAGGCAGGTTCTGATGCTTGAGATGGGCAGTGGCTTCCTTGGCGTCGGCCATAGGGACGCTCGCACAGGTGTCGGGCCCACTCTTTTTCAACGCGACGAGACGAGCTTTGGCTTCGCCCGCGCCGCTTAACCGGGCCACGACCTTCTGTCCCGCACGGTAGCTGAATTCATCCAGATAGCCTTGGAGGGGCCGCGTCATCTTCTATCATTCCGTAGGATTGGTGTGGGACTTGCCCACACCTGATTAGGGTTCTTGAACGGCTTACTTGCAGTCGAACGTGTAGATCGTCGACTGCGCCGCCGGGGTGTCGAGGTTGTCGCGGGTGACCGGGGTATAACCCTTGAGAACCAGCGGCTCTACCGATCGGCCTTCGAGCTGTTGGCCTGCGTTCTTCACGCCGAGGTACCCGAGTTCGCTCGGATTGAACGGAAGGAGGACGTCGAGATAACCCTGCTTCAGCCAATCGACCTCGGTCGGGCTGGCGTCAAACGTCACCGCGGGAATATCGGCGCGCCCAAGATTGCGCAAAGTAGCGCCGGTGAATTCGCCGATGAGTGTGGCGTCGGCATGGATGCCTGCCAGGTCGGGGTGGGCAGCCAGCGCGCCTTTGATGGCCGCCGCCACCTTGTCGGGGCTGTCTCCGGCGAATTGCTTGTCCAGAACGGTGATGTTGGGATAGGTCTTCATGACCTCCATGAAGCCTTGGTGACGCTGGTCTGTGATCGCGATACCCGGCGCCACTCCGACCACCAGGACAGTACCTTCTTCGCCGATCAGCTTTGCCAGCTGGCGCGCGGCTTCGCGGCCGCCTTCAACCCCGTCGGTGCCGATATGAGGAATACCGACATTTCCGCCAAGCTCGGAATCCAGGGTCACGACTTTGATACCGGCGTCGAGGGCCTCGCGCAGCGGCTCCTGAAGCGCCACTGAATCCGTCGGATCAATGACGATCGCATTAGGCTTCTTGGCGATCATGGCGCGAAGAACAGGGATTTGCTGCTGGGCATTCCATTCCGCCGGTCCGCTTACCGTGATCTCGAAGCCTTCTTCCTTCGCAGCCTTTCTTGCCCCGCACTCCATCATCGCGAAAACCGGATCTCCGGTTCGCGCGACCACCAGCCCTATCGTCTTGTCCTGCGCGGCCGCAGGGATGATGCCGGCGATGATCGTTGCGGCCATCGTCGGCATTCTGAGTTTACGCATCTTCATATCTCCCATATGTGAGCCCCTGTCGCATATTATATCCAATAGGCAATATGCGCCTCCAGCAGCTCCCGCCATACCCCTTCCGGCATATTGAGCCTCTAGGACGGTCGCCCGGTCCTCCCAGAACCGTCCCGGCGTTGCCGAAATCAGCCTGCAGCGTGCAGCCGTTTCGTTGCTGTGCTTTGCCGTGCGCAGCGTATGCGACGACTGAAGAAGAGGACCCCAAGGATCAGGTTTCCATATGCCAAAGGGGGTATGTCTCTCCGCGCTTCGACGGCCCTAGAAGCAACGGCAAACGGAGACCGGCCTACCGCGCCGGCTCGGGACCGATTTGCCGGGGCGATTTTTCCGTCGCCGGCTCCGACAGGGCAGGACAGGATAGACAGGACCCCACTATGACCAGCGCAAGGAAATACGGCTTGTGGATTGGCGGGCGTTGGGTACAGCCCATCAAGAGTGAAGTTCTCGAGCGTTGCTCGCCGTCGACATCCCTACCCGTCGCAAGCTTCTCGCTCGCCGGCCCCACTGACATCGATGATGCCGCCGCCGCCGCACATTCGGCGTTCCTCAAGGGCGCGTGGAGCGAATTGCCAGGCAGCGCGCGGGCCAAGATCCTCAACCGTTGGGCCGATCTGATCGCGGCGGATTTGCCGAGGCTTGCCCGCATCGAGGCCGACGAAGCTGGGAAAGTCATCTCTTCCGCAACCAGCGAGATCGAATGGTCGGTCGAACTGATCCGCTACGCGGCATCGCTCGCGTGGAACCTTCCGGGACGCCTCGTCGACAGCGAGGGCACAGGCAGGATGGGGCTTGTGAGCTACGAGCCTTATGCGGTCGTCGCCCTTATCCTGCCCTGGAATTATCCCATGGTCACCCTTTTCCAAAAACTGCCATACGCGTTGGCCGCCGGATGTTCCGTCGTCATCAAGCCCTCCGAGCTGACGGCAGGAACGACGCTTGAATGCGCCGTTCTGGCTAAGCAGGCCGGCATTCCAGACGGGGTCATCAATGTAGTGCCGGCGGTGGGCGAGACAGCGGGACCTGCGATCTGCGACAGCCCCTTCATCGACATGATTTCCTTTACCGGCTCGACGCGCGTGGGCCGATTGATCGCCTCGCGTGCGATGTCCAAACTGAAGAAGGTCGCACTCGAACTTGGCGGCAAGGGCGCCAACGTCGTTTTCGCCGACGCCGACCTGGAAGCGGCGCTCAATGGCGCTCTGGCCGGCTTCACGATCAATCAAGGTGAAGAGTGCTGTGCAGCCGGACGACTGTTCGTAGAGGCCCCCGTCTTCGAAGAGTTCGTTCGAAAACTGACCGAGAAGGCCCGTCGCATGCGCTTGGGCACGCCGGACGACCCCGATGCGTCCGTCGGCGCGCTCATTCACAAGCAGCACTTCGACAAGGTGCTCGGATATATCGCAGGTGCCGAAGCCGAAGGGGCGCGCATCGTTTCAGGCGGAAACAGGCCGAAGGACGAAGCGCTCGCGAAAGGCTACTTCGTTGAACCGACCATCCTGACCGGCGTCACGCCCGAGATGACCGTTTTCCGGGAAGAGATTTTTGGTCCCGTCGTCTGCGTTATGCCGTTCGAAACCGACGACAAGGCGATCGAACTCGTCAACGATACCGCGTATGGTCTCGCCAATGGCGTATGGACAAGCAACCTCACGCGCGGCCTTTCCTTTGCGCGCAAAGTGAAAAGCGGGACGGTATACGTCAACGCCTATCTCGAGACGCTGCCTCAGCTGCCTTTCGGGGGCATGAAGGAAAGTGGCATCGGTCGCGAGAACGGCTCCGAAGGCCTTCTCGAATTCATGGAAACCAAGGCGGTCTATGTAAAACTGGCATAAGGCCGGGCACTGGCCGAAACATTCCTGGCGCGTCGGAGGCGGTATCGTGCCAATTGTCAGAGTGGAACTCTTTCCAGGTCGTGCACCGGACATCAAGGCGGCCATTGCCAAAGAGATCACGCAGGTGCTGCAGACCGTCGCAGGCGTACCGCCGCAAGACACGACGGTGATGTTCATAGAAGTCGCGCCCTCCGATTGGGCTGTGGCCGGAAAACCCTTCGCTCCCGGCCCACTCAAGGAATAGCCAGGTATCATGATTTCGACGTTCGCTTGATTTTGATGTCGCGCCGGAGCGAATTTCGAAATCAAGCGACGCTGGAAATCAACATGTCGCTGGCATCCTTTCTCGCCATGAGGAGCATGATGGCCCGGGTTGCAGGAGAGATCAGGCTGATCGCCTTTGACGATCTTGTCGAACTGCTCGCGTGCATTTTTCAAAAGCACGGCGTCAGCGGGCACAACGCCAGAATATTGGCGACAAATTGCGCTTCTTGCGAGCGGGACGGCTCGCTGAGCCACGGCATATTTCGAATTCCAGGCTACATCGCGTCGCTTAAAAGCGGCTGGGTCGACGGCAAGGCTGTTCCTCGTATTGAAGAGGATGGTTCATCATTTCTCAGAGTGGATGCGATGAACGGTTTTGCGCAGCTCGCTCTCACCGCGGCGACGCCGTTCATCCATGAGACCGTAGCGAAAAGTGGGGTGGTGGCCGCGGCCATGCGGCGCTCTCACCACTTCAGTGCGCTTTGGCCGGATCTGGAGCCCTTTGCCGAGAAAGGGCTGGTCGCCATAACGATGGTGACGGGGTTCCTATGCGTCGCCGCTCCCGGCGGCAGGAGGCCTGTCCTCGGCACCAATCCAATCGCATTCGCCACTCCAGTCGCCGGCAAGCCGCCCTTGATCTTCGATTTTGCGACTAGCGCGATGTCGAATGGCGATTTGAGGCTTGCAGCCAGGGCCGGTCACAAGGTTCCGAATGGAACCGGAATCGACAGCCATGGCAATTATACCGACGAGCCGGCCGATATCTTGAAAGGTGGGGCATTGCTTCCATTCGGCGGCCACAAGAGCACTGCGTTATCTCTCATGGTGGAAATACTTGCTTCCGCTCTGACATGCGGGCTGTTCTCGCACGAAGTGGACTTCTCCAAGCATCCGGGAGCGGAAACGCCGAATACAGGCCAGATGCTTCTGGTGATAGACCCCGAGCGCGGCGGCAATTCATTTGCGGCGCGGGTCTTGAGCTTGACTGAGAAGATCCGGGCTTCCGGCGATGTGCGTCTACCTTCGGATCACCGTTACGCAAGGCGTGCCGGAGCAGAAAAGAACGGTATTCCGATCGCGGCAGAGCGGCTGGCGGAACTACGCATGCTCGCGAGCTAGAGCAATCCAGGACAGCGCGTAGCGATTTTCCGTCCGGAATTGCATGAGAAATGGTTGGAGCGGGTCGGCGGTTCTATCAAAAGCTGAACCGCTCCAACGCACGTCGCCATCTCCAGATTCGCTTGTCGCGTTTCAGGCCATTCTTTTACGCATGTCTTTGTCCCGAACCGGTGCCTCTGTCGGGAGACATGCGTTGATCTGAATGAATATTTCTCGCGGAAAGCGGTTCCTGGCTGTCGATTATATGCGAGCAGAACATCAGGAACATCTGTGCCTGGCTGCTGATGCCCAGCTTTTCATAGATGTTCCTGCGATGGACCTTCGCCGTTCCCTCGGCAATGTCGAGGTTATGCGCAACCGAAAGTGTCGAATGTCCCCGCAAAAGCAGGCTGACGATGGTTTGCTCGCGTGGCGAGAGCTTGTCCTTTGCAAAAGTTGCGAATGCTTTGTCCAGCGTCGAGGCAGGCGGCTCGACATCCGACTGGCGTGCCTGCGACACGTGTGACTGCCAATGAGAACTCATCGTCTCCAGCACTACAGGCGCCACGACCTTGAGGTTCCCGAATTCTGCGTCGTCAAATGGGGAAACTCTCTTCGTTCTCATCAGCGAAAGGACTAGGTAGAGGTCTTCGGCCGGCCTGGCCATGTAGACGATCTCTTCCGCCAGAGATCCCTTTTCGTCGGAGACACAGGGATGGAAGTCGGCAGAATTGTAGAAGTCGCTCGAAAAATAATCGTCTGGCGCGAGTTCGGAAAGACGAAAGAGTCCCGGCTTCACGCCTGCGCAGCAGGCTGAATACACCGCATCGAGCAGGTAGGTTCCGGTTAGGAAATTCTCGATGACGCGAGGCGGCACGAATTCATCAAGGTTGCCGTAGAGCAAAAGAGGAGCCCTGTTCGGTATGAATATGGTGACCGTGTAAATCTCAAAGGGTGCTAGTTCCTGAAGCGCTTGAATCAGCTTACCTGGATATTCCTCAAGGCGAACTGTTGTGAACAACCGATTTGCGAAGTCGATCGCTTCCGCAGCTCCGATCATCAATATCTGCCCTACCTCCCGCCGCCCTCGCACCGCTCTCATCTGCTTCGTGGCTTGGAGCGCCACCCTTTGACAATGAAAGCTGGCTGCACACCTGTCTCGCTTATGCGCTCGTCCCCCAATATGCCAAAGTGGGCATACTGCCGCATCCGCGTCGTAGGTTAACGAAACCAAGGGGGAAGTAGGCTTGAACTTCCGCGGATCGAGCTGATCCATGATCTGTGTGCATCGCAGGTACCTGACGTGCCGGCATCGCCATATCGAGGACTTGCTGCAGGCGTTGGACTTCGCCGAGGAGATCGAGGAGATGTCTGACGCTGGTCTGTGCTCCCCTAGAGCCGACCAAGAAAAAGTGCCCGCCCGGCATCGACCGCGTCAGCCGGTGCGGAGCGCGAACCATGGGGTCGCGAAGGTTTCTCCATCGCCGTTGGACATTGCCGACAGCGCCTCTTTCGATAACCGGTTGTTGACCAGGCCTTTCACCGTGATGCTGGCGCGCTGGCGCCCGGCGAACGCCTGCCCGCGAGCTCGGACCTCGCAACCCGCTTCGGCGTCAATCTGCACACGGCGTGCGAGCGAAGTCGTCAATGTGGATGAACAGGCACGCCGATCATCTTCGGCCAGACCGGCTTCTGCATGAGCCATGTCGGTAGCAGTCTTCTCGACCTTGACCGTGCGTGCCGCGGGCGATGCGCAACCGGCCCCATTTGCCCATCGCTGCCATGCCTGCGGTCTTCACCGCATGGTCGAGTTGAACGACGCCGGAGGCGATCCGCTCGACGAAATGGCGTCCGGCCTCGGTCAAGCGGACGCCACGCGCATGGCGCTCGAACAGGAGGATGCCAACGTCTTCTTCCAGCGCCTTCACGCGGGCGCTGACGCTGGATTGCGCCGCGCCGAGCGCACTGGCGGCGTGACGGAAGTTGAGATATTCGGCGACGGCGAGCGTCTGGATCAGCGATGCGAGGGGATGCGCGATCCGAGCGCAGTCGGCACTCCCCATGGGCGATCATTCATTGGTGCTGATCGCCGCCGCCGCATTTTGCTATCCGGCGTCTGGAACGGACGTTGCGCCGTCATTGCGCGCAACGTGCAAAGCGCGTGCCCACCAGCTCAAATCTCGAAGCATGGACAAGGCGCTGGTATTCAGGAAATGGAAGTCCTCGATCTGCCGCTCGGCGTTCAAGACCGCGAGATATTGTTCCATCGCGATGTGAACCGCGTTGCGCAGCGGGGCGAGCTGGAGTTCGATGCAAATAAGGCGAAGTTGCTCGATTGCACGGGCGGCACCCACGCCCCCATAACCAAGGAACGCGGCGGGCTTCCGATTAAATTCCTGATAGGCATAATCCAGAGCGTTTTTCAGCACGGCCGGAATACTGCGGTTGTATTCGGCGGTGACGAAGATGAACCCGTCCATCTTCGCAATGCGCGCGGCCCAGCGCCGTGCCGCCTCGCATCGTGGCGGTGCATATGCAGGCGCAGTTTGCTCGTCGAAGAATGGCATCGGGAACGCGCGCAGGTCGAGCAGTTCCGCGCTTAGCTCGGGGTGGTTTTCGATCTGTTTCAGCAGCCATTGGGTGGGCTTGTCGGCAAAGCGATTTTCGCGGGTAGTGCTAATCACGATGCCGATGCGAATTTGCGACATGAAAGGTTCCTTCTTTTAGGCAGAGTTTTGGCCACGCTTGGCTCGAAATTGGCCAAGCAGCAGGACAAGCGCGACAGCAACCGCTGCGATGGACGTGCCCAAGAAAACGGTGCCGGCAACGCTGGCGGCGACGCTCGCGCTGACTGGAGCCACAAACTGCCCGATGAACAGGGCGCTCGCCACGCCACCGGAGAACCGTCCGTGCTTGCTGACAGGGGTGCTTGCGAGGACCAGCCCGTTCACGGTCGGCAACAACAAACCCGTGGACGCACCGGCAACCGCCATCCCAGCTAGAATGGCCCCGTAGTTGCCGCCCACGGCAAGGAGCTGACCTATCCCAATCAGGATAAACGCGACGGTGATGATCGACAGCGGCGTCATACGCCGGTGAATCCGGCTGTAGAGGGTTGCGGAAATACCGCCGCAAAGCGTGCAGAGCGATAGCGCGTAGCCAGTCAGTGCCGGATCGATGAAACCGTGGTGCGCCAGATGAAAAGGCAGTTGCACCGGAATGACGTAGAACAGGATCATTCCCACGAACGCGCTAGTATATGCCATCGTCACCTGCGCCCACTCGACACCCTCCGCTCCCGCCGGTTTGTCAGCCACAGGTTGCTTGTGGACTGCACGCGGCAAGAACAGCAGAAAGAGAGGCAATAGCGGCAAAGAAAGGAGATAAGTGGCGAATGGCAGTCGCCAGCTCGTTGCCGCAACCAATCCTCCGAGCATCAGGAACATCATCCCGCCGAACGAAGAAGCAGCTCCCTGCAATCCGACGACATGATGACGTTTATCGTCTTGATAGAGGCCACCCACCAGCGCCAGCGCGCCCGTGCTGATGCCTGCAATCGCCAATCCGAGCACGGCACGGCTGGCGAGAAGAACCGGAAGATTCAAAGCGTATAAACCGGCCGAACCGGCAAGTGCGAAAAGCGCGGCGCAAAACACAAGGACAGTCCGCGCGCCGATCCGGTCGACAATCGCACCGACCGGAGCGGCGGCGACAGCAATCACCAAGGCCGGCAACGTCAATCCTATCTGGGCTAAGAACTGGGCATTGGGCGTATCCGCGAACGTCTCGGCCATGCCTGGAAGGGATGGAGTAATGGCGGTCGCTGCCATGGCTGTGAGGCAGCTTGCGCCCAGCAGGGCTACGAGGGTTCCCGTGCCTTGTGGAGTTGATGTTGGCTTGCCGCTTCTATCAGCAGGAAAGTCTTCTGACGCCACGTGACCCTGTCCAACATGCGAATGGTCATTCATGGATATTTGTGTAAGATGGGAAACAATGACCCTGTAGGCGGCAAAACGTGGACTGACTGTCTCAATCTGTGGACAACGGTAATGAAGCTCAATGACCTCCATTTCTTCGTCCAAGTGGTGGATCACGGAGGTTTCGCGTCTGCGTCACGCAAGCTCGGCATCCCAAAATCGAGCATCAGCAAGCGGGTTGCGGCGCTTGAAGAAGACCTCGGCGTCCGGCTTATTCACCGCACGACCCGCCAGTTCGTGATTACGGATACGGGAGAGGATTTCTATCAGCACGCCAAGGCGGCGCTGATAGAAGCGGATGCTGCCGAGGAAGCGGTCAAACGCCGATTGGGCGAACCTCGTGGTCTTGTGCGGGTCACCGCTTCGGCGGCGACGGTGCAGATGGCTCTAGCCGATCTGGTGACAGAGTTGTCCAGAGTTCATCCAAAAATCCAGATCGGTCTTGTCACAACCAATCGCTATGTGGATTTGGTGCATGAGAACATTGATATCGCGATCCGCGCGCATCGCGAGACGCTGCCCGACTCCGAATATGTGCAGCGCCGCCTCGGCTTTTCGCCTAACTATCTTGTCGCCTCGCCTGACTATCTCGCAAAGCATGGTGCGCCAACAGAACCGGGACACCTCAAGGGCCATTTCGGAATCTTTGTCGAGAGCATACGCAACAATCTTCGATGGCAACTTAGAAATGCAAACGGCGTGTCAGTCGACGTCCTACCCTTTCCAAAACTGTTCTCGGATGATCCACATACGACACTGAAGGCATCCCTTGCCGGTGTAGCTATTGCCAATCTTCCAGATGGACTTGGTTGGCCCCACATCCAGACGGGTCAGCTTGTTCGTCTCCTGCCGGATTGGAGTGCCGGCGGGTCGATGACAACAATCCTGGTGCCGCATCGTCGCGGACAACTGCCGTCCGTTCGGGCGGTGGTCGAGTTCATCGCTGAACGCATGCCGGTGACGATGCGGTTTGTGCCCGCGTGAAAACGGATGGATGGCAGCGGCCACTTTCGGCACCGTGCGGGAGGAATTATCGCAAATCAGGCGTTTGCATATGGACGAATTGATGGGCGCGTCCATCGCACCGGAAGATGTCGGAGACATCGTCAACGGGCCGCAGCAAGCCTTTCCGCGTTTCGATGCGCATGAGGCGGCCATCCGCGCTTCACTGCACTCGCGCACCGGGCGCGACATGCGCACCGGCATGGTCGCCAGCCGGCGCCTGCGCTTTGCTGGGGCGCTCGCCCCCGTCCTTTCCGACCTATCGCCAGCTGAGGTCCGGAGGGTCGAGGCGCTGGCGCACCTGCTCTACTCGGCCTCCGCCTGGGAGGTTCTGAAGGATTATGGCGGTCTCACCGGAGCCCAAGCCGGAGAGGCCGCCTCTTGGGCGCTCAATACGATTCTGTCCGCGGTCGCTCCGGGTTCATTGCCGCGGACATAATATCAAGACAAGGAGAATGGCCGTGAGCATACACGTTACCACCATGCAACAAGGCGAGACGCGCTGGGTCGTCGGCGACCGCATACGCTTTCTGGGCGGTCTTGCGGGATCGAACCTCGAAGTTATCGAGGTGGAGATACCACCGGGTTCCGGCACACCGCCGCACAGCCACGCCTCGCCGGAACTCTTCTATGTGATCGACGGCGAGGTCATGATCCGGCACTTCGCTGCCGGCAAGCCGCCGACGGCAGTCTCGGCTGGAGCGGGAACTTCAGTGCGCATCGACGGCCACGCGCCGCACAACTACTCAAACGAGAGCGGCAAGCCTGCGCGCATGCTGGTGCTTATCGAGCCGTCGATGACCGCCTTCTTTCGGGAGATCGGAACGGCCGAGCCCCAGGCTACGCCGGATTTCGCCCGCGTCGGCGCGGCCATGCGGCGCCATGGCATCGAAGCCCTTCAAATGGCTTCCTGACGCACTGGCCGCTCTCACTTCCTTTTCAGTGGGAATAGAGCACAACTTCGCTAAGCAGCTACCCTAGGCTGCTCGAAAATGCGTCCCGCCGCCCCGGCGGGACGGCCTTTTCTGCAAGCCACGGCCGCGCGCCGGGAACACTGAGAGAGAGCTCGACCGGTTTGGGGCCGCAGTGCGACGTTCGCTGCGTCCAAGCCGAGGTCCGGAGTCGGCGCAAAAGCGGCCATTCAGTATGCTCAAAAGAAGGGTTGCGTTTGGATCGAACGCCGCGTTCCGGCAAGGGTTCAAGATAGCCGCCGTGCGCCTCCGGCAAGCACTCGGTTGCGCCATTTCCAGCCCTACGCGGACGCGAGTGCAAAGGCCGTATCGCTCGACTGATGCGGACTTTGCAACCGATCGAGGACCAAGTCATGACCCGCTGCGCGAAAGCGGCGAGAGCAAATAGTTAGCCGAGCTTGTGCTGCAGCATCTTCGGATCGACTAAGATATGCCGCCTAGCGGTGGGCTGTGCTCGGCTGGGCATTCCTGGCCGATTGCCTGGCCGTGGCTGTCCTCCCGCGCCTTGACTGGCGCTGGTCGGCGATCCGAGCGATGGCCCGGGTCACTCTGGCAGCTTGGGGTGTTCCGCTCTCGTTACGCGGCATTGACCGCATCCGAGCTCGCGGCTCGATGCTTGTGTTCAACCACTCCAGGTATGCCGATGTTCTCGTCCTGTCGGCGGTCCTTCCCGGCGAACCGGCGATTGTTGCCAAGCGCGAATTGGCCAGACAACGTCTTGCGAGCACGCTGCTCAGACGCGTCGGCATCCCCTTCGTCGAGCGCTATGACGTCTCGGGCAGACTGCCCGTGCCGAGGAGCTGGTTGCTCTTGCGCGACAGGGCCGCATGCTGGTCTTCTTTCCGGAAGGATCGTTTACCCGCAGATCCGGTCTCTCGGCATTCTATCTCGGCGGCTTCAAAATAGCCGCTGAAGCCGATCTCGCAGTGCTGCCCTGCGTCATCCGGGGCACACGCTCGATGCTGCGCAGCCATCAATGGTTTCCCAGATATGCACTGATCAGCGTAACGATCGAACAGCCGGTCACGCCTCCGGGCAAGCATTTCGCGTCCGTCGTCCGGCTGCGCGATGCAGTTAGTGGGACAATCCTGTCCGGGGAACCCGATCTCCACGAGCTGATAAAACCCACTCTACTGGCAAGGTCGCCGTGGGTCGAGCAGAGCCATGAATTCACTCTTGTCCCATGGCGGCCGGTTGTTGACCGCCAGCTCGGTCGCGAGGTCATGAGCGACGTCCAGGGCGGATCGGTCTCGTGGCGATTGGGCCGGCAGCGAGGGTTAGCAATTTGAGGCAAGGATTGGCGGCAACGGGCGATCAGTCGCCGTCAAGGAGCTCGATCTCCGCCAGCGTCAGGCAACCCCCGCTTCTCGCGAACCTGACGTGTTGCAGATAGAGATTGTTGTGCAGGATCCCGAACGGTCCGAACTCGCAGGACAGTCCGCGGCATTGCATTTTTCCGAGAATCTGCCGCTGGGGCGCGGCTTGGCGTGGATCGGCGGTCTCGGCCGCCGACAGACGGGCTTCTAGGTCAGTCACCGCTACCTGATCCGTCAGCTCGAGCCCGTCGTCGATGGAATGCCCGATGTGCAGCCGGACGGCGTGTGCGGGCAAGCGCCGGCCGAGCTGATTCAAGGTTTTCGCCTCGAAGTGGCGAGCGACATCCCGGCCGAGCCGCTCCGCGTCGTGATAGGCGCAGCCCGCCGCCGCGGCCGGCTCCGGCTGGAGGATGGAGAATCCGGCGAGCGCCAAGACGAGGCGGAGGTGCTTCATTGCGTCACCGCTATGAGCATTTCCGTTCGCGCCTTCTACCGAAGTGCATTGAGATCACGCACGACGCGAAAGCCTTTTATTCCACCTTCGCTATCGACACGGGCCTCGTCGCGGGCACCCGAGCGTATCTGGTTTGCCGACAGGTCCCATTGTCCGCCGCGCACGACACGCTTGGAACAGTCACCGTCCAGCCAGGGGGCACCGTCGGTCGGCGTATCTTCGGTATAGCGCTTGTTATAGCAGTCCATGGTCAGCTCGCGGACGTTCCCATGAACTTGGTAGAGCCCGAATGGATTCGGCTTGTAGAAGTCGATCGGCTTCGGACCTTCGCTGCGCTTGCCGCGCGGGCCGTCGCCATAGGGTATGGATGCGTCGTAGTTGGCGTCATGCTCGCTGACGGTCTTGCCGAACCAGAACGGCGTCGTGGTGCCAGCCCGCGTGAAATATTCACGTTCGGATTCGCTCGGCAGGCGATACGTCCGCCCGACCTTCTTCGAGAGCCAGGCCAGGTAGGCTTGCGCGTTTTCGAAGCTGATGCCCTGGGCCGGCAGGCGGCCGCGACCGAAGCCATGATCGTCGCCTCGCTTGCCATTGCATCCACCATTGGCAAGACAGGCATCCCATTCGTCGAAGGAAATGGAGAAGCGGCCGACGGCGAAAGGCTTGGCGATGGTCACGCGATGCAGCGGGTCCTCGCCCTCATAGCGGTCGATTTCATTGGCGGGCGTGCCCATCATGAACGTGCCGGCCGGCACGACGACCATTTCCGGGCAGTCGGCGCATTCCTTGAAGCTGTCTTTCGGCTTCAGCGTCGCCTCCACCTCGGCCGACAGCGGAGAGCCGCCCCATGGCGTGATCTGGCGGGGTGGGTCTTTTGGCGTCTCCACCAACTTTTCCGCCGGGGGCTTTTGATGCTTGTGGATTGGCTTTTTCTTGGCCGCAGAAAGCGTCGGCTGGATTGAGGCCACTGCGACGAGCGCTGTGAGGAGTCCTATTCTAAAGACGTGCTTCTTCATTCCGTGCTTTCCCCTTTGAAGCCCACTTCACGGCGCATCCGCCGTGTCATTCGTCTCGTGATCTGCGCGTTCGTCGAAGACGTTGCGCTGTCTCGCTAAAGTCCGCGCCCGATAGGGAGGGAAGGAAGGCGCATACGCACGCTCGAGTTTAACCTGTCGCCTCATTGAGCGTTAATTGTCCGAGGTTGCTTTCACGCGCGCATCGGACGGGGTCAGCCCGTAGCGCCGGCGGAAGGCATGATTAAAATACGAGATGTCGCCGAAGCCGGACTCAAACGCGATCGCACTGACGGTCTGGCCGGCGTGTCGATGATCGGTCAGCCGGCGATGAGCGAGTTCGAGCCTTTGTTCGAGAACGTAATCGGTAAAGGTCGTCGACTGCCCTTTGAACAGATCGCGAAGCGTCCGCGTCGACAGGCGGTGACGCTGGGCGACTGTCGCGGGAGACAAATCGCGGGCGGTGAGGTTTTGCTTGATGTCGTCGAGGATGGCGCGCAACTGCGCGGCGCGCACGCCGGGGCGGCCGTCCAGTTGTTTGATGTCCTGAATGCCTGCGAGCAGGACGCTGGCCAGATCGTGCATGTGGGTGACGACGGCCCAACGCAATTGGGGCGACGCCATCGCCTCGAAATCATCCATGACGCTCGCGTAGCGCGTCAGCAGCCCGAGTGCCGCATTATCATGCGGGATCGCGCGAGCCATCGCCGACTCGATATCGACCGACATGTCGCAGAGCATTTTTCGGCTGAAGCGGAAATTGTGGAGCTGCGACGCGGAATGTCCGCGAAACTCCCCGACTTCCGCATTGGACGCAAAGGCGGCTCCGCCATCGCTGATAGATGCCTCGCGACCGAATTGTCGGATGGAGCCGCTTCCCTGTTCCACCCACACGAGAACAATGTCCTCGTTGTCGATCAGCGAGACAGGGTGGCGGTTTACCGTCGGCGATAGCCGTCCGGACGCGATCGAGAACTCGGGGACGGCCCGTATCGCGAAGTCGAGCTCGAAAGGATGCCCCGGTACGGGGTCAATCTCCAGGCGCATCACGGCGCGGCCGTAGAGCTCCCGAAAGGCGTCGACGGAAGTCACACCGGAGGCCGACGAGCTTGCCAGGCTGGTTGTGGTAATCGGACTATTCAAAGCATCTCCTCCGAGAAGCGAAATGACCAATACAGGTCTCGGCACCTCTCGGGCCGTTTCGAAGAAATACGATTTTAGAGTTTCGGCTTCATCTCAATGAACATGCCAAGGGTGCGACGTCAAACTCGATTGAGCATTTTGCCCGACACCCCAAAACGTAGTTCCGGATAGCCCAAGACCGCCTGTGCCCATCCACATATATTTCGCGTCGGAAGGGCGGGTGCAGGACGGTGGCTGAAGAAAACGACGCTCGAATACTGAAATTTTCGACCAACGACATCGGCGAACGTGACAGGATTCCGATGTGGCGGGATCTCTTCGCGCGCTCCATCGTCAAGGTCGATCTGGAGCCATCCGATGACGAACCATTTCGCAGCGAGTCCGTTGTTCATGTCTTGCCGGACCTCACGATCCGATCATCTTCGGCGTCCGCAGCAACCGTTCGCCGAACGAGAGGGCTCGTCGCCGACGGTGACGACAACCTCGTACTCACCATCATGAAGAAGGGACGTATGACCGCGCAGCAGCGTGACCGGGAGGTCAACATCGCGGATGGTGGCGCCTATCTTTGGTCGAACGCCTCGACCGGCTACTCACGAAATTCCTCCATGGATTTGCTGACCATCGCCATCACGCGCCGCAGTCTGGAAGCAACCGTTGCCGATATCCACCGGAGCCTCATGCGGCCGATCCCCGCGCTGTCGGAACCGCTGAGGCTGCTGATCTCGTATGTGGGGATTCTCCAGAGCCAACCTGGCCGAATGCCCGCCGCGCTGCTCGCGTCAAGCTCGACGCATATCCACGATCTCGCGGCTCTTGCCCTGGGCGCGACGCGCGACGCATCGGAGGCGGCGGGCAAAGGAGGCTTGCGCGCGGCGCGATTGCTCGCCGTCAAGGCGGATGTCCTCGCGCATCTCCGCCGGCCGGAATTGAGCGCTGAAGCCGTCGCGGCGCGACACGGCATATCGCCCCGCTACGTCCGCGAGCTTTTCAGCGGCGAAGAAACGACATTCGGGGATTTCGTTCGCGAGCATCGTCTTCGGCGCGCTTATCACCTTCTCAGCAGTACGGTGACACTCAATCGAACCATCGGAGAAATTGCCGCTGAGTGCGGGTTTGGCGATCTGTCTCACTTCAACCACGGCTTCCGCCGCCGCTTCGGCGTGACCCCCGGCGGTGTACGGGCGGGTGTCGCCAAGTAGGGAATGAACCGCTACTGATGGCCGCGTTGCCGCACAGCCCAAGCCGGGCCGCCCCGTAGCCCAAGACGGTTATCGGGCGACGCTGTATCCTCGTGCCTCTCAAAGAAGGGATGCGTATGGAAGCTATGCCCGAGCGGGCCGGCATTTTGACGTTTTCGACTAACGAGCTTCCCGAGCGGGACCGAGTGCCCGTCTGGCGGGAGGTTTTCGGCCGCTCGATCTCAAAGCTCGACCTCGAACTTGTCAGCAACGACCCGCTCCTTTGCGAGTCCAGCATTCGCGCGCTTCCCGATGTGACGATCTGGTCGTCGCTGATATCCGGAGCGGTTACGGCCAAAAGGACATCGAGCCATCTGGCCGATGGCGACGACAACTTCGTTTTGAACATTATCCGGCGGGGCCGCCTGTCGGTGACACAGAGAGACCGCGAGGTCATTCCGGACGAGGGGGCGGCCTTTCTCTGGTCGAATGCAGAGAAAGGAACCTTGCGGCAGTTGGAGACGAGCGATTTCGTTTCCGTCGCGCTGTCCCGCCGTTTGCTGGAAGGAGTGGTGAGGAACGTCGATAATGTCTTCATGCGCCCCATTCCTGCTTCGACGGAAGCGTTGCGGCTGCTCCGCACCTATATCGATGTTCTGCTGGGCGCGAGCGCGCCGACATCGCCCGAACTGCTGGCGCTGAGCGCCGCCCATATGGGCGACCTGGCGGTCCTGGCGATCGGGGCGACGCGGGGCGAGGAGGAAGTCGCGCGAAACGGCGGCCTGCGCGCGGCGCGACTGCAAGCGGTGAAAAGCGACATTCTCGCCAATCTGACCCAAGCCGATCTGAACATCGAGCACGTTGCCGCCCGGCACCGAGTGTCGCCGCGCTATGTTCGCGACCTGTTCAACGCCGATGGGACCACATTTGGCGATTTCGTTCGCGAGCAGCGATTGCGCAAAGTTTATCGCCTGCTGTGCGATCCGATGGAGCGCCGCCGCTCAATCGGGGAGATCGCGCTGACGTGCGGGTTCGGTGACATCTCGCATTTCAACCATTCGTTCCGCCGAAGGTTCGGCGAAACACCTTCGGACGCTCGCGAGCGCGCGATCCGCAATCCCGCAAACCAATCTATCGAACTTTCATAATTGAATCGCAGTTCCGCGATTCGTCGCCTGACCGACTCGGCTTTCGACCAGCGCAAAAATGCAGCGGTTGAAGGTGTGAGGGCATGTTGCATGCTCGCAACATCTGTCACCTTTCGCCAATTGTACCGGACGGCCCAAAACAAGCCGCCGTCGAGCCCAAGCCCTGAAATGCCTGCGTCCCTATGCTGAGTCCTAGACCGGACTCTGGCGGATTGGGGTGATAATGCTGAAATATAATAAAGAAGAAAGCGCTTCGGCGAAGCGCTCGTTTGCTCGTAATTGCTTGATGTTGGAGCGTTCGCTCGCTCGTTCAGCTATTTCGAGCGCCGTCTATCAACCTAGGCTGGAGAGGTTTCGCACCGCGCTCCTTGGCGGGGCCGCATTGCTGGTTCTGCTGGGTTCGGAACAGCTGGCTCATGCCCAGACTGTTATCGACAACGCCACGGTCACGGTGCCGGGCGATCATGGGTCCCCTTGGAACGTTACCGGCACACTCGTCATTGGCGATACGGGCGCCGGAACGTTTGCGATCGGGGACGGAGTAACTCCCGGCGTCGTTGTCAGCGATACCGGCATCATCGGCCAGAACCTGGGTTCCCAAGGCCGCGTAACTATCGATGGCACCGGTTCGCGCTGGGATGTCTCAAGCGATTTTATTGTCGGCGGACTTGGGGTTGGAGACCTGACGGTCTTCCATGGCGGCGTGCTCGTGACTGGAACGTCGGCAGCCCATGCTGATGCCTATATCGGGAAGGGGGCGTCCTCAACGTCGACCTCAGCGTTCAGCTCGGCGACAGTCACCGGCGCTAATTCGAGTTGGACGACCTTCGGTTCATTGTACGTGGGCAATTACGCCAGCGGCGAACTGAACATCACGAATGGCGGATCGGTAACGGTCAGCGACAACCTTGTCCTTGGTAATCGTCCCTCAGCTTTTGGCGCCGTTATCGTCAGCGGGCCGGGATCCAACCTGTCGGTTGGGCAATCCTTATTTGTCGGGGGCGCGAGTGCTTCGGCGGGCCCAGGCGGCTTGGTCATTTCAGATGGTGCGACCGTCACAGTCGGCAATGGCGCGGGCATCGTGAATATCGGCATGGGGGGCAATTCGAACTCCGTACTCTTCATCGGCGACGCAGGAACGCCGATTCCGGGTTCGAGCGCGGCAGCACCCGGCACGCTCAATGCCGCCGAAGTCTTCATTGGTCAAAACAGTGAAGTTATCTTCAGCCATACGAGTTCAAGCTACACGTTCTCTCCCAAGTTTTCCGGGGTTGGCACGATTGGCCAGGTCAATGGCACGACCATCCTCACAGCGGACTCAAGCGCCTTCACCGGAGGCGCCATCGTCAATGGCGGTACGCTGATCATCGACGGTATGCTGGGCGGCACGGTGGATGTCGATACGGGCGCAGCGCTCGGCGGAAAGGGCTCCTTGACGGGCGCGGTATCCGTCTTGTCGGGCGGCAAGCTCCTGGGCACTCAGGGCCACACGTTGACGATGGGTTCGCTAGCGCTGGACGCCGGTTCAAGCATCAACGTCGCTCTCGGTTCGCCCGGCAACAGCGCCGGTCTCTTCAAAGTGAATGGTAACCTTGTGCTCGACGGCACACTCAACGTCAGCGATGCCGGGGGCTTCGGCGCCGGCGTCTATCGCGTCTTCGACTATGGCGGCACCCTGATGAACAACGGGCTCGCTGTCGGAACAATGCCGAACGGCATGGCCGGAAGCGTTCAGACGTCCGTCGCCAATCAGGTCAATTTCGTCGTCGGCGCCAGCACCGCTCAGTTCTGGAATGGCATGACGACGACGGCCGACGGGACGGTTCACGGCGGCAGCGGCACATGGATCGCCGGCAATACGAACTGGACGGACGCCAACGGCTCATTCGCCTCGCCCTGGAATGGGCAGCTTGCAATATTCCAGAACAATCCGGGCTCCGTGACGGTCGACAATTCGGCCGGCGCGATCTCGACAGCAGGAATGCAGTTCATAGGTCAAGGCTGGGTGGTCGATGGCAACCCGCTCACGCTGAACGGCTCAGGCGGCAGCACGACGATCCGCGTTGGCGACGGCTCGGCGGCGAGCGCGTCCGATTACGCTATCATCGATATGGTGCTGGCCGGCAACAGCCGACTGGTGAAGGATGATCTCGGTACGCTGATCCTCGGCTACAACAACACCTATACCGGTGGCACATGGATCAAGAACGGCACGCTCCAGATCGGCAATAACGGCACAGTCGGCTCGATCATGGGGGACGTGCAGAACGACGCCCGCCTGGTCTTTGCCAGATCGGACATTTTAACATTCGCCGGCAACATCAGCGGCAGCGGCTCGGTCGGCGTCGCTTCAGGAACGGTGCTGCTGACGTCCGATAACACTTATGCCGGTGGCACGACAATCGCGAACGGTGGCGCGCTCAGCCTCGGCAATAACGGCAGCAGTGGCTCGATCACTGGCAATGTCGTCAACGACGGCACCTTGTTCTTCAACCGCTCGAACGCTCTCCTTCTCGCCGGCGCGATCTCCGGAAACGGCAGCATTTTCCAAGTTGCCGCCGGCACGACGACCTTGGCCGGCGACAGCGGCGCTTTCTCCGGTTCGACTTTTGTCCAGGCGGGAGGACTGCGGGTCGACGGAAAACTCGGCGGTTCCCTGAGCGTTACTTCCGGTGGTTCGCTCGGCGGCATCGGCACCGTGGGCGATGTCAACATCAGCGGCACGCTGCTCGGCGTTCAGGGACATACGCTGACGATGAACTCGCTTGCGCTGGATGTCGGCTCCAAAATCAACGTCGCGCTCGGCGCCCCCGGCGGCGCCGGTCTCTTCAAAGTCAGTGGCAACCTTGTGCTCGACGGCACGCTCAATGTCACCGACGCGGGTGGCTTTGGTGGCGGTGTCTATCGCGTGTTCGACTATGGCGGCACGCTCACCGACAACGGCCTCAACATCGGAACCTTGCCGAACGGCACGAATGTGGCCGTGCAGACGACCGTCGCCAATCAGGTCAACCTGCTGGTGGATGCGGCGAACACGCGGTTCTGGAACGGAACGACGACCGTCCCCGACGGCACGATCCATGGGGGCAGCGGCACCTGGGTCGCCGGTTCGACCAACTGGACCAATCTGTACGGCACCCTCTCGACGTCCTGGGGCGGTCAGTTCGCCGTGTTCCAGAACAATCCGGACAAGGTCACCGTTGACGGCTCGGCCGGCGCGATCTCCACGACGGGGATGCAGTTCATCGGTCAGGGCTGGTCGGTCGAAGGCGACCCGATCACGCTCGCCGGACAGAACGGAGACACGTCGATCCGTGTCGGCGACGGCTCGGCCACCAGCGCGTCCGATCATGCCACGATCAATGCAGTCCTGACCGGCAACAGCCGCCTTGTGAAGGACGATCTCGGCACCCTAACCCTGACCGCCGACAATACTTATTCCGGCGGAACGTGGATCAGGAACGGTACGCTCCAGCTCGGCAATGGCGCCGTGAATGGCTCGATTTCGGGAGACGTGCAGAACGATGGTCGCCTCGTCATCGATCGCGTGCCGCTCAGCCAAACGCTGACCATGACCGGAAAGATCACCGGCAGCGGCTCGCTCGACGTGAGCACCGGTACATTGTTGCTGACCGCCGACAATACATATACGGGCGGCACGACCATCGCGCAGTCTGCTGAACTCGATCTCGGCAACGGCGGCACGAGCGGCTCCATCACCGGCAACGTTGTCAACAACGGCTATCTCACGTTCAAGCGCAGCGACGCCGTGACTTTCGGGGGCGCGATCTCCGGCAATGGTGATAACCAGATCCTTGGATCGGTGACGCTCACCGGTAACAGCGGCGCATTCTCGGGCACCACGACGGTCGGATTCGGCACGCTTCAGGTGAACGGGACGCTCGGCGGCGCGACTCAGGTATTCGCTAACGGCACGCTCGGCGGCACCGGCACCCTGACTGGACCGACCACGATCATGGGCGGCACGCTGCTGGGTGCTCAAGGACAGACTCTGACCACCGGCGCGCTCACGCTCAATGCCGGCTCCAACGTGAATGTCGCGCTCGGCACGCCCGGCAGCAGCGCTGGTCTCTTCAAAGTCAATGGCAACCTTGTGCTCGACGGCACGCTGAACGTCACCGATGCCGGTGGCTTCGGCATGGGCGTCTATCGCATTTTCGACTACACGGGGGCACTCACGGATAATGGCATGAACGTCGGCGTCACCCCGACCCTGCCGGCGGGCACGACCACCACGGTCCAGACGTCCGTGTCTCATCAGGTCAATCTCGTGGTCGACAACGGCAGCGGCCCGATCCCGACGATGCAGTTCTGGAATGGAACGACGACAACCGCGGACGGCACGATCCATGGCGGCAACGGCGTCTGGAGCGCCGGTCCTGCGACCAATTGGACCAACGCGGCCGGCTCTGCCGCTGCGGCCTGGGGCGGCAACTTCGCAGTCTTCCAAGGCAATACCGGCGCGGTGACGGTCGATGGCTCGGCTGGCGGCGTCTCCACGACCGGAATGCAGTTCATCGGTCAGAGCTGGACGGTTACGGGCGATGCGATCGCGCTGAAGGGCGCTGGCGGATCAACCGCGATCCGCGTCGGCGACGGCACGGCGGCGAGCGCCTCCGATACCGTCACGATCGGAGCGGTCCTGACGGGCAACAGCACTCTGGTGAAGGACGATCTCGGCACGCTGATCCTGACGGCGGACAATACCTATTCCGGCGGGACGACGATCAAGCACGGCACGCTCCAGATCGGCGATGGCAACGGCGGAACGACCGGCTCCATCTTGGGCACCGTCGTCAATGACGCTCTGCTGCGGTTCGCTCGCAGCGACGCCACGACTTTCGCGGGCGCGATTTCCGGAGCGGGGATCGTACAGGTCTTGACCGGGGCCGTGACGCTCACCGCCGACGACACCTATGCTGGCGGCACGAGCATCTCGAATGGAGCATCGCTGAGCGTCGGTAACGGCGGCACAGTGGGCTCGATCGGCAGCGGTGATGTGTTCGTCGGCGGCTCCCTCATCTTCAACCGGTCGAACGATTTAACCGTCGGCAGCAGGCTGGTCGGCACAGGCGCGCTGCGACAGATCGGTTCGGGCAAGACCGAACTGACCGGCGACAACTCTCTATTCACCGGCGCTACGTCGATCGAGAGCGGCACGCTGGCCGTCAACGGCAAGCTCGGCGGCACGCTCGACGTCTGGACGGGCGGCCGCCTGCAAGGCACCGGCACGGTCGGCAACACGGTGGTCTCAGGTGTGATCGCACCCGGCAATTCGATCGGCACGCTCAATGTCGGCAACATCGCCTTCAACGCCGGCTCGATTTACGAGGTGGAAGTCAACGCGGCAGGCCAGACTGATCTCATCAAGGCAAGCGGCACGGCCACGATCAACGGCGGGACGGTGCAGGTGCTGGCCGGATCGGGCAACTACGCGCCTGCCACCCAATACACCATCCTGACGGCCACCGGCGGGCGTACTGGCACCTTCACCGGCGGCGTCACCTCGAACTTGGCCTTCCTCGAGCCTTCGCTCAGCTATGACGCCAACAACATCTATCTGACAATGACGCGGAACGACATCAGCTTCCAGAATGTCGGCATCACCCCGAACCAGATCGCCACCGGCGGCGGTGTCGAAAGCCTTGGCCTCGGCAATGCGGTCTATGATGCAGTGCTGAACCTGTCGGCGCCGCAGGCGCAGTATGCCTTCGACCAGCTCTCCGGCGAGATCCAAGCCTCGGCGAAGACGGCGATGCTCGAGGACAGCCGTTTCGTGCGCAACGCCGTCAACGACCGCATCCGTGCGGCCTTCGACAGCGTGGGGGCTTCGAAGACCGGCGTCGTGACCTATATCGACGGCAAGCCGGTCGCGGTCGCGCCGAATGCCGATGGGCTGGCGCTCTGGGGTCAGGGCTTCGGCTCCTGGGGTCATACCGACGGCGACAACAATGCCGCCCGCCTCAACCGCTCGACCGGCGGCTTCTTCATCGGCGCCCACGCGCCGGCGTTCGACACCTGGCGCTTCGGCGCGGTCGCCGGCTTCAGCCGTACCGATTTCGACGTCAAGGATCGTCGTTCCTCCGGCTCGAGCGACAATTATCACGTCGGTCTCTATGGCGGCACGACCTGGGGCGAGCTCGCCTTCCGGTCGGGCGCCGCCTACACCTGGAGTGATGTGACCACCAGCCGCGGCGTGTCGTTCCCCGGCTTCGGGGATAGCCTGAAGGCCGACTACAACGCCGGCACAGCGCAGGTCTTCGGTGAGCTTGGCTACGGCATGAACATGGGTCCGGCCCGGTTCGAGCCCTTCGCCAACCTTGCCTATGTCAGCGTCCACATCGACAGCTTCACCGAAAAGGGCGGAGCGGCGGCGCTGACCAGCCAGGGCGAGACCTCCGATGCGACGTTCACGGCGCTCGGCCTGCGCGCCTCGACCACGTTCGATCTGAACGGTGCGGCCGTCACCGCCAAAGGCACCCTCGGCTGGCGCCATGCCTTCGGGGACGTGACGCCGCTGTCGACCATGCGCTTCGCGGCCGGTGGCGATGCCTTCTCCATCGGCGGGGTGCCGATCGCCCGCGATGCGGCCGTGCTCGAAGCCGGTCTTGACTTCAACCTGTCGCAGTCCGCCACCCTCGGCGTCACCTACGGCGGACAGTTCGGCTCGGGCATGTCGGACCAATCCGTCAAGGCGAACCTCAATGTGAAGTTCTGAGAGTGGAAATGGACGACCGGGCGATTTCCCTCATTCTGGGGAGCTTCAGGGAATTGATCCCGATGGCCGAACAGGCGGACGTTTTGTTCAACGCCCGCCTGCTCGACACCTGTCCGGATGTCTATCGGCTGTTTGCCGCGGACGTCGATCCGAAGGACAGGACGCTCGTTGGGACGCTCAGGCTCATATTCGGGCACATCAACCGCTTCGGCGCGATCCTGCCGACGGTGCGGGCGCTCGCCGGATCACACAAGGTCTTTCGGCTGATCGAGGTTTATTACCACGAGCTTGCCGAGGTGCTGATCTGGACGCTGCGGCGAAGCCTCGGCTTTCGCTTCACGACCGAGGTTGAACGGGCCTGGCATCAAGCGCTTCACGCGCCCGTCGCCGCCGGCCCGCCATTGACGCCGCGCCCGGATGCTGTTTCCGAGGAAGACGGAAGACCCACGATACAGATCCATCGCGTGCGCGCGGTGAACAGCAACTGAAGCCGTTGGCGCACAGCGCCATGACAGGACCCAAGGCGACCATGACAAAGAGAATACAAAACGAAACGGCGGCCGCGCCGCTCCCCCTCTTTTACAAGGACCCGGTGCTTCTTCGCTTTGAAGAACACGGCGACGTCGGGCTGATTTCGGCCGCGGATTTCAGCTTTGCCGCTGAAGCTGTGGCCATTCCACTTTGCGCCGGCGAGTTCACCGTGGCCATGCGCCATTATCCGATCGTGTTTGCCATGGGCGAGCAGGCCGCGCCGATCGCGTTGGTCGCCATCGAAGAGAAGCGCAATCTCTTTATTGAGCGCGACGGCACCTGGCGGCCGGGCAGCTACGTGCCCGCCTATGTCCGCCGCTATCCATTCATCGTGACGGAAATCCCTGGCCAGGGGCAGCAACTGCTTTCCGTCGATCGTGGATCTGATCGCTTCGTCGCAAAGGTTTCTGCCACCAGGGATGACGCGCAGCGTCTGTTCGACGCCGAGGGCAAGCCCACACCCACCGCGCAAAACGCGATGGCATTCTGCCATGCCTACCATCAGGACTACAGCAACACGGTCGCCTTCGGCCGGGCCCTGGTCGCCGCCAAGGTGCTCGAGCCCTACCACGCCGATTTCCGTCTGCCCGACGGCTCGCGGCGTCAACTCGATGGCTTCCTCGCCGTCAACGAGACGGCATTCCGGGCGCTTCCGGCCGACACCGTCACCGAATGGCACACAAGGGGCTGGCTAACCCTCGTGGCCCTTCATCTCGCTTCCATGCAGAGCTTTCAGGCTCTGCTCGAGCTCAACGCGCAGCGGGCAAACGAACGAAAGGCGCTCGCGTGATGCGCAGCAAGATCCGTTTCATTGGCTATTCGTGCCTCGCAGCCATCGCCATCGCCGGCGGCGTGACAACATGGCTGGTTTCGGAGGGAGGCGTCGCAACGCCGAGCCAAGCCGCTTCGGTCAACGAAAACCACGAGGACCCGGCTCCGCAGCGTCTCCAACTCGCGCCGGTACCGACCACAGGCGGCGGCTCGACGCTGCCGGGCGGCGCGTCTTCGCTCACCGAGACCTACAAGGATTGGCGTGTCGCGTGCGTCCAGCAGGGAACAGCGAAACGATGCGCCATGTCGCAGGTGCAGACGCAGCAAAACGGCCAGCGCGTCCTCGCCGTTGAGCTGAGCCCGCCGAGCGGCAACACCATCTCCGGCACGCTCGTCATGCCCTTCGGCCTGGCGCTCGATTCCGGGGTTGCTTTCCAGATCGACGACAACCCGGCGATGCAGCCAATCCGCTTCCGCACCTGCGTTCCCGGTGGATGCCTCGTCAACATCAGCTTCGACGCGCCGACGCTTGTGGCGTTGCGGGCCGGCGCGGCGCTCAAGGTCAAGGCCACGGCCGATGGGGGTGCATCCGCGCCGTTCTCCATTTCGCTCCAGGGCTTTGGCACAGCTCTCGACCGCGTGGCGGCGCTCGCCCGATGATGTCGCTGATCCAGATTTTGGTGGTCGGCGCGCCAAGGGCGCGGAGCGTGTCGACGGCTTCGTGCAATCGGCCCGTCGATGAGCCAGGGCGCGTCGACGCGGTCATGGCGCAGCGCAGCCACAAAGGTCATGGTTTTCCAGTGACCATTTGGTACCTTGGCCTTGATCCGCTGTCCGACCGGCGCCCAGCCCGGTAGCGAGGCCATGTTGGTCTTGATCCAAGTCTCGTCGATGAACACCAGGCGGGCGGGATCCTGATACTGAACCCACCGCGCACGCCGGCGCGCTATATCTGGACGATCGTGCTCAGCTGCAATCAGCGTCTTTTTTTGTGACTGAGCTTCTCGGCGTGCACGAACTCCCTTACCGAGCGGTAGTCGACCTTCAGGCCGCGCTCGCCAAGCTCGGCCACAAGGCCACGCAAGGTGACATCCTTCGTTCGGCAGCGCTCAAACAGCCAGTCGCGCCAAGCCCCCGATATCTTCTTCGGCTTGTAACCGCCGACCTGACGGGGGCCGCGCTGCCGGTCTCTTCCACCCGCTTCAACCATTCAATCGCTGCGCTGTAGCTGACGCCAAATCGGGCTGCGGTGGCACGCCGCGAAAGCCCTTCAATCTGGACCGCCGCAAAAACCCGCTCGCGCAAATCCATCGAATATCGAGCCATCGATGCTGGCCTCCTGCTCAGCATCGAGGTTGAATCAGATCGTTGCTGATTTGGGAATCCCACGACTCCTACAAATCTCATCCCGCTCTAAACGTACAGCCGGAAGCTAAGTTGCGCATAGCCGCTCTGCGCCGCTTTTTTGCCGCCGGAAGAAGGAGTTGGATTTCCTGCAAGCTGCCCGGCGACTTCCTTGCGCTCGCTTGTCGCTGGGACGTCCGTTTCGTCTGCGGAGCAGCTTTGCGCTTGATCCTCGGTAGCAAGTCTAAGATGCACTTCCCATCGCCCGCTTCCAGCTTAGACCAATGCCTCGTGCTGCGCTCGGCCGAGGCTGACGACGGCGGCGACGCCGGCGAAGGCCCCGGCCAGCACCAGCGCCATCTCCGGAGCCGAGGCGAGCGGGACGACCGCGAAGATGACCGCTATTACGATGGCGCCGAGTGTCTGGCCGGTCAGCCGCGCAGTGCCTTGCATGGCGCCGGCAGCGCCGCTGCGCGCCTTGGGCGCCGACAGCAGCAGGATGCGGTTGTTCGGGGTCTGGAACAGGCCGAAGCCGAGGCCGGCAATCGCGGTGCCGATAATGAAAGTCGCTCCGCGCGGATCGGCCGGCAGTAGGCCGACGCTGGCGAGGCCAATGGCCAGCAGGGCGCCACCCGCGGCGCAGAGCGAGGCCGTCTTCACCCGATTGGCCAACCGCCCGGAGATCGGCGCGATCACCGCCACCGCCGCTGGCCAGGGCATCATGTAGAGCCCCGCCTCCGTCGCTGTCATGCCGAGCCTGTGCTGGAGGTAGAAGGGCAAAGCGATCAGGCCCAGCATCTGGCCGGTGAAGCAGCAGACCGAGGCGATGACAGAGGCTCGGAACGCGGGTGTGACCAAGAGATCGATCGGCACCAGCGGCGCTGCGCTTCGGCGCTCGATCCGCAACAACGCCAAGAGGCAGACGACCGACGCAGCGATCAGCAGGCCACCCGACACCGGGGTCTGCGCGACGCGGTCGGCGCCGAGGAAGAACAGGACGAACATCAGGGTATTGGCAACCAGCGCCTTGCCATCAAGCCGGCGCGCCACGCCCTCCGCCCGGGCCAGAACGGCACCGGACGCCAGCACGACGATACCGAGCGGGATGTTGACGGCGAAGAGCCAGGGCCAAGATGTCACTGCGAGGATCGCGCCGGCTATGCCCGGTCCGGCGGCCGAGGCGATGGCGATTGTCATGGCGTTGACACCGATGATCGTGCCGAGGAGACGCTGCGGCACCGAGAACCGCAAGTTCATGATGCCCAACGCCATGATCGCGCCGCCACCGAGGCCTTGCACGAACCGCGCGGCCACCAGCATGGGCAGGGTGCTGGAGAAGGCACAGCCCGCCGAGGCCAGCGTGAAGAGCGCTACGCCCGCGAGAAAGACCCGCCGGGGCCCGACCATCTCGCCGATGACGCCACAGGGCAGCAGCGCCACCAGGACCGCGAGTTGGTAGCTCGAAACGACCCAGACAGTATCGCTCGGGCTGGCATTCAACGAGGCGGCAATCGAGGGCAGCGCGATGTTGGCTATGGCGCTGTCGAGCACCACGAGCACCAACGTCAGGAGGAGGACGGCTATGGCGACGTGACGGCGTGGCGTCGGCAGGCCGTCGGTAGGGAGCGTGAGAATCGACTGGGACATAAGAGCTTTCCTCTGTGACGCAGTCCTGATATGGCGCCGCTAAGAATTGCACCAGACGCAACGAACTCAACAGACCCTTGCGTAGAACGCCATGCGTGACATCGACCTGAACCTGCTCGCCGCCCTAGATGTCCTGCTCCAGGAACGTAGCGTGACCCGGGCCGCGCACAGGTTGCGGCTCAGCATTTCTGCAATGAGCCGCACCCTGTCGCGGCTGAGGGAGGCGCTCGGCGATCCCGTATTGGTGCCGGCCGGCCGCGCGATGGTGCTCACGCCTCACGCCGAGGCCATCGCGGATCAGGTGCGCACGCTTACAGCAGGGGCGCAGGCTGTGCTGCGGCCGCCGGTGCCGATTGATCCCCGGAACATGGAACGCGAGTTCACCATGCGAGCCAACGAGGCCTTTACGCAACTCTATGCCGCAAAGCTGAGCGCGGCAGTGTCGGCGGTGGCACCCGGCGTTCGGCTGCGCTTCTTGCCGAAGCCCGATAAGGATATCGGGCCGCTGCGGGACGGTACGGTCGATCTTGAGATTGGGGTGATCTCTGGCGATGGCGGTGAACTTCGCGCCCAGACTCTCTATCGCGATACCTATGTCGGTATCGCCCGGGCCGGCCATCCCCTCTTCGATGCGCCGGTCACGCCGGAACGGCTATGCGCCTGGGGCCATGTGGTGTTCGCTCGGCGGCGGGGTCGTTCGAGCCCGGCAGACGAGGCGCTGGCTGCCCGCGGGCTCTCGCGCCGGGTGAGTGTCATCGTTCCGGGCTTTCCGGCGGTGATCGCCGTGGTATCGGCCTCCGACTTCCTTGGTCTCGTCCCGCGCTCTGCCTGCCTCGCACTGCCTGGCTACAAGACAGCGCTCTTCGATCTGCCTATTGCAATGCCCGAGATCGTCGTGTCGCAGATCTGGCATCCGCGGATGGATGGCGACGCCGGCCACCGCTGGCTTCGCGCGATGGTGTTCGAGTCCTTCCGCAAGGGCCCCTGACCGACGGTGCTGGCCCTCAATTCGAGAATTGTGACCGTAGGGGAAAAGTCGTCAAGCGGTAGCGCAACATCAAGCCGATCACGACAGACGGACCTTGGCACTCAAGGCCATCCTGGCAGCCAACTGGACGAACGGCCATTTCGCGCGTTCGATGTAGTCATGAATGGCACATCGAAGACGACGGGCTCCCTTTCGTTTGTTAAGAACGCGGCTCCGCCAGAGGTCCTAGGAGCTCGGTCCCGCCTCTTTGGAAGCGCGCGTCTCCCTTCTTGCGAGGTCGTTCAACCGATCGACTTAACAGGTTCAGCAGCGCCGTATGCTATGGTTTCCATGCGGAAAAGCAATCCGCCTCAGTCATCGACTGTGGCCCGCGGGTTCGTTCGGACTTTCGTGCGCCTGCCGCGCCCGATCCTTTACGAACGGTTGGCTCAGGCTCCGGCTCATTGGCAATATGCTCCCTCGCCGCCAAACTCGGTGAACGCGTGCACCTGTGCGCCTATCCCCGGCATGTGCGCTCACATTCGTTTTCGTGACGTAGGGTGTCCACCTCTTTTCAGGAAGCTGCCGGGACGCACAAATTCCAGAAATACTCGCGCCCGATCGATATGCATTGGTCCTGCCGTAAGTGCAATATTTTTGCACTTATGCGGCATTTAATTCCGTTTGCGTTCTGCATTTAAGGCATGCAGCTTGGATATTGTCACGAGCCGTGACCTAGACTATGCAAGATGACGCGCAAGTCGAAATCATCCAATATCCTTACTCGCATGAACTGCCGCAGGAACACCGCATCGAATCCGCCCGCTCGAAGGCCTGGAACGATATCTCAAGGTGGAGGAAGGCGGAGCGCAAGCGACTGATCGACGAGCGGCTGGCGTTGACGCCAGAGGAGCGCCAGATTCGTTCAGGACGCATCGCCAGCCTTCTCGACTCCACGATTGGCAATTTTGCCGGCCGCATCGTCGGCTCTTACTGGCCGTTTCGTGGCGAGCCGGATCTGCGTAACTGGGGTATCATGATCATCGAGCGCGGTGGGCGGATCGCGTTGCCTGTCGTCGTTCAGAAGGGCTGGCCTCTCGAGTACCGGACCTGGTCGCCCGGCGATCCACTGGAACGCGGCTTCTGGAACATGCTCGTCCCAGCACGTGGTTCTGCCGTACAGCCGGATATCGTGATCGCACCCGTGGTCGGCTTCGACGATGCAAACTACCGCCTAGGTTACGGCGGCGGATTTTTCGACCGGACGCTGGCAACCATGACGCGAAAGCCGCTGTCCATCGGTGTGGGGTACGCCCAGAGCTGGATACCGACGGTTTACCCTCAGCACCACGACGTTCCCATGGATGTGATCGTTACGGACTGATTGGGCACACAGGCAAGGCCTGGCGCCATCACGACGGCGGCACCTCGAAGCACCGTCCCCGTTCCGACACCGGGTCTGTGGCAACAGAAAGGCAGGATGCATGTCGGACACCACGAGCACCGAGATGGATCACACACCGCGTTTTGTGACGCGCTGGCTGTTTTCAACCAATCACAAGGACATCGGGACGCTCTATCTCATGCTGTCGATGCTGGCGGGCATTCTCGGCACCGGCCTGTCCGTCGCCTTGCGCATGGAACTGCAGGAGCCCGGACTCCAGATCTTCTCGGATCCGAACCTCTACAATGTCGTGGTCAGCGCGCACGGTCTGGTGATGATCTTCTTCGTCATCATGCCGGCGCTGATCGGCGGCTTCGGCAACTGGTTCGTGCCGATCATGATCGGCACACCGGATATGGCCTTTCCCTCATGAACAACATCTCGTTCTGGCTTCTGGCCGCGTCGCTTTGCCTGTTCGTTCTGTCGATGTTCGTTCCGGGCGCCTCCGGATCGACCGGCCACAGCGGCGGCTGGACCCTCTATCCGCCCTATTCGACCGATGACCAGCCAGGCCCGGCCATGGATCTCGTTATCCTGTCGATCCATCTGTCGGGCGCATCCTCGATCCTCGGCGCCATCAACTTCATCACAACGATCCTCAATATGCGCGCGCCGGGCATGACGATGCACAAGATGCCGCTCTTCGCCTGGTCGATGCTGGTACCCGCCTTCATGCTTCTGCTGTCTCTGCCTGTGCTCGCGGGCGCGATCACGATGCTGCTAACGGACCGCAATTTCAGCACCACCTTCTTCGCGCCCACCGGCGGAGGAGACCCGATCCTGTACCAGCACCTGTTCTGGTTCTTTGGCCACCCGGAAGTCTACATCATGATCCTGCCGGGCTTCGGGATCATCAGCCACGTCATTTCGACCTTCTCGAAGAAGCCGATCTTCGGCTATCTGGGTATGGCCTATGCCATGGTGGCCATCAGCGTGATCGGTTTCGTGGTGTGGGCGCATCATATGTTCACGGTGGGCCTGTCGGTCGATACCCAACGCTATTTCGCCTTCGCCTCCATGGTCATCGCGGTACCGACCGGGGTGAAGGTCTTCTCCTGGCTGGCGACGATGTGGGGCGGCTCGATAAGCTTCAAGACGCCAATGCTTTGGGCGACCGGCTTCGTGCTGCTCTTCACCATCGGTGGCGTGACCGGCGTCATGATCGCCAATCCAGGCGTCGACCGCATGCTCCACGATACCTACTTCGTCGTGGCGCATTTTCATTACGTGCTGTCGCTCGGGGCCGCCTTCGCGATCTTCGCGGGCTTCTATTACTGGTTCCCGAAAATGACCGGCTACATGATGAGCGAGACGCTCGGCCGCATCCACTTCTGGCTGACCTTCGTCGGCGTCAATCTCGTCTTCTTCCCGCAGCACTTCCTGGGGCTCGCCGGCATGCCGCGCCGCGTCGCCGACTATCCCGACGCCTTCGCCGGCTGGAACTTCATGGCGTCGGCCGGCTCCTATGTCTCGGGCGCGGGACTGATCGTCTTCTTTTTCGCGGTGGCGGAGGCGTTTGCACGCAAGCGCGTCGCGGGAGCCAATCCGTGGGGTGAAGGAGCGACGACGCTCGAATGGACACTGTCCTCACCCCCGCCCTTCCATCAATTCAATTCCCTGCCTCGCATACGCTGAAGGGGGTCGTTGTGAACGAAGCCTCAGACGTCGCCAATAACGCGCCCGCAATCATTCTGTTTTGTTTATGGTGGGCGTTTCTCTGGGCTCTAGACATCCTGGCAACGCCGGACGCTGCGAGAAAGTCCAAGCACACAGCAGCAAAGTTTCCGAAAGGCAGAGCACCGACCGTTGCAGAGGAATCGAGCCTCGCACGGCTTTGCGAACTCGATCCGAAGTTTAGCGCGGAGTCCTTCCTGAGGGGTGCGCGGCGCGCGTACGAAGTTGTCCTTCATGCCTACGCGATCGATGATAGCAAGACGCTGCGACCGCTCCTCTCGACCGAGGTGCTCGCGGCCTTCGCTGTCGCCTGCTCCGAGCGGATAGAAAGGCAGGCAACGCTGGAATTATCCTTCATTGGGATCGATTCCGCCAAGATTGTGAACGCCGCGACGTCCGCTGACTCGATGGAGGTTACCGTGCTCTTCCGAGCACTGATCGTCAGCGCAGAACGCTCCGCCGCCGGCGACGTAATCAGCGGCGACCCAACTGCCGTTACGGCGACCGCGGACCTCTGGACATTTTCGCGATCCCTGTCGGCCGGACGCGGCGGATGGGTCCTCATCGCAACTGATGAAGGATCGCAACTGGAATAGGTCACCTGCCCTCTTCAAGGAACTCCTTCAACACGATGGCCTGGTTGTGAGCCTCGTCCTTGGCGCTGTAGAGAAGCGTGACGCGGCCGCGGCCGCCACTCTGACGCAAGATCGCTATCTGATCATTTCTCGCCCCCAACTCGGCGCGATAGCGGTGTCGAAACCCGATCCACTTCTTTGGATCGTGCCCAAACCACCGGCGCAGCTCGGCGCTCGGCGCGATCTCCTTTAGCCAGAGATCGACGTGGGCTTCATCTTTCTTCAGGCCACGAGGCCAGAGGCGGTCGACGAGGACCCGCAGGCCGTCGTCCTCCGCTGACGGTTCATAGACGCGCTTCAAACGGAGCATCATGAGGGTCTCACTGATCGGGCGTCGAGATCAAGGAAAGCCGAATAGCCGCGAACCGTGTTCAGCTCGGAAATTGCGGACATGACTGTCTGCCTTGCGTCAACCGTGAATCGCCTCCTGGCTCCGGATTTGATCCACAGGACTGACGATAGCAGAAGTATTGGATCTGACGATTGGCATGACAAATGAATTTATCTGGTCATTGAGCGCAATTTTCTTGCACCGCTCTCCTTCGCTGCACTTTATTGGCAAAGACAGCAGAAATATTGCTCAGAACCTTCATTTATATTCAATTGCTTTGCATCGAACAATCTTGCAGCGTGTCATGCGTGGATCATGGTCGGGCTGATGGTCGGTTATTGGATAGATGCCGGCCGTCCGTGACGTGGGTGTTGCTCATGACCTTCAGGCCGGATTTTTCCAATCATCGTCCTCAAGATAGCCAGCCAGGCCACGAGTGGGTCTCCTGCTCAAATGCGGACAATTCCGGCTGCACGGATAGCGAGGAACGACGTGATTGGACGGATTTCGATAGCGCCACCGAAAACCTTCTCCAATTAAGCCAGCAGGCGCGGACCATACGAAGACTGGCGGCCCTAGGCGAAATGGCCGGCGGAATCGCGCACGATTTCAGGAACTTGTTGGCGGCGATCGAATCCGGCTTGAGACTGGCCGAAAGAAATGCCGACGAGCCGGAGCAGGTTCGAGCCTATTTCGCGGCCATGCGTGACGGTATTCACCGGGGATTCGAATTGACCTCGCAGCTGCTGGCCTTTGCAAAGCATCGGAAGCTCGATGCGCATTTTGGCGACGTCAACGAATTCCTCAAGACATTTGAACCTTTGCTCAGATATGGGGCGGGACCAGACATCAACGTCAGGTTTCGATTGGCAAGCGATATTCCGACCTGCCTCGTCGACCCGGCACTATTCGATGCAGCGATCCTCAACCTGGTTGCTAACGCCCGGGACGCAATGCCAGCCGGCGGCGTCATTGAAATCGCGACGGAGCGGTTTGTACAGCAAACGACGACGTCTGATCCCCCTGGATCGCGGACTTATGTCCGCATCCGGGTAAAAGACTGGGGCTGCGGTATAGCACCTGACGTGCTGGAAAGGGTGTTCGACCCGTTCTTCACCACGAAGGGGGAGAAAGGCACCGGAATAGGATTGCCACAGGTGCATGCATTCGCTGAGATGTTTTGCGGCTATGTCCAGATCGCGAGCGAACAAGGAATTGGAACGACCGTCGATCTATTTCTTCCATCGGCCGAACTCGATCTATGAATCTCACCATAGGCGGTTATCGGCGATCATCGCTCGCCTGTATTCCGCCTTCGTCGAGATGCCCAACAATACCAGCCGATCTCGAGGCAACGGACGGCTGCGTCCTATTCGATCCCCCCGTTTGAAATGGCGTGGAGCCCGGCCAAGGCCGGACCTGTCACTGTTTCATCCGCATTCGCCGACTGGACCGCGTAGACCGGATACGAGAACTGCGGCATTTCGGGGACGAGTTGGAGTCGTCCGGCCACGATATGAGGCTGCACCGCACTCATCCTGAAGTAGCCGGCCCCGCCCGCTGAGAGGACGTAGCTGAGCGCGAGCGGACCGAGATCCATGAAAAGGTCCGGCCTAAGGTCCGGCAGATTCATACCATGATGCAGCGTGAACTCCGGTCCCCAATCCATGTACACATATTCGGCGCCATCTTGGAGCCGCGCCTCAGGATTGGTCGTAACAAGGACGAGTTTTTCCTCGAGCAGTAGATCGATTTTCAGCCCTGGTCGATGTTGGGGCGCGTACATGATCGCCACATCAACCATCCCCGATGCGACTTGGCTGATCAAGTCCTGCGGCACGTCGACGTGCACGCGAAGTGCGATGTCCGGAAGCGACCGACGCATCCATTTGACCCAATCCAGCAAAAGTGGCTGCCAAAGACTGACTTCGCTGCCAACGCTCAGAACAGCGCGACGACCAGGAGGCATGGCAACCTGATGAAGCGTGCGCTGCCACAGCTGGACGAACATCGGAGCATGACGCAGGAACTGTTCGCCGGCTGGAGTGAGCGAAGCTCCACCTTTGTGCCGAATGAAAAGCTGCCGTCCCAGTTGTTGCTCGAGAGTTCGAATTCGCGCGCTCACGGTCGTCTGAGCGACATTCAGCCGGTCCGATGCTCGAACAAAACTTCCGGTCGAAACGACCTCAATGAAGGTACGCGCCAGTTCGATGTCCATCGACTTATGACATAAGTTTTGTTCTTAAATGTCAATCAAGTTCATTTTTTAAATAGATGAGAAAAAAGACAGATCGCTGGGTATATATGCCTAAACTTGCATCCAACAAGAAACTTGCGCTCAATCGCCGATTAAATTCGTTTGTATAACGTATCGAGGAGCCGCACTGTAGATAATCGGACGCGGACAGTCATGAGCGCCACCGCCTTCCCCGTGGTGGCAGAGGCGAAGGGGCCCTACTGTTCAGACGTTGAAATGGTCATTTTTGGATCGCCAGGGATGAAGACAATGGCTGCCGATGACACCAAACACGACTTGCCCGATCTGCTCCAGGGTATAGCGCTTGCCGACCTTCCCGACGGCGGCAAGTTACTCGGCCACTGCGGCGGCGATCAGGTATTGGTCGTGCGACGTGGTACCGAAATTTTTGCGGTCGATGCGCACTGCACGCACTACGGCGGGCCACTCGCAGATGGCCTGGTGGTCAACAACACCGTCCGCTGCCCATGGCATCATGCATGCTTCGACCTGCGCACCGGCGAAGCTTTGCGCGCACCCGCATTCAGAGGACTGGCACGGTGGTGGGTGGAGCAGCGAGACGGCAGGGTTTTTGTCGTCGGAAAGCGCAAACGAATGGAACCAGCACCGGGCGGCAAGGCTTCCGGAGCGGACTCCGAGAAAATTGTCATTGTCGGCGGAGGCGCGGCCGGCTTTGCTGCCGCCGACAAGTTGCGACGCGAAGGATATCAAGGCAGCCTCACCCTGCTTAGCAACGACGAAGCGCCTCCCATTGATCGGCCTAACCTCTCCAAGGATTACCTTGCTGGAAAAGCGCCCGAGGACTGGATTCCCCTTCGAAGCCATGATTTCTACTCAAGGAACGGTATCGACCTGCGTCTTGCCACGGACGTCCTGGGCATCGAGGCCGCCGCTCGACAGGTCGTACTGGCGGACGGAAACCGAATTCCTTACGATCGGCTATTGCTCGCGACCGGCGCCGAACCCGTCCATCCAACCATCCCCGGTTCCAACCAGCCACATGTTCTGACCCTGCGTTCACTCGCGGATTGCCGGGCGATCATCGAACGCGCCCGCAGCGCGCGCCGAGCCGTCGTGCTGGGCGCCAGTTTCCTCGGCCTGGAAGTTGCCGCGGCCCTGCGCGCACGCAATGTCGAGGTAAATGTGGTAGCACCCGACAAGCGGCCCCTGGGGCGTGTCCTGGGTGCGCAAATGGGCGACTTTATCCGTGCCCTCCATGAAGAACATGGTGTCGCATTCCATCTCGAGGATACCGTTGCTGGTATTGACAAAACCAGCGTAGTCCTTGCCAGCGGCGGCATATTGGCGGCCGATTTCGTTGTAGCAGGAATCGGCGTGCGTCCGCGGACCGAGCTCGCCGAGCGCGCTGGACTTGCCGTAGACCGTGGCGTGGTCGTGGATGCCTTTCTCGAAACGACCGTGCCAGGAATCTTCGCGGCAGGCGACATCGCACGCTGGCCAGATCCTCGCAGCGATGAAAGCATCCGTGTCGAGCATTGGGTCAGCGCCGAAATGCAGGGTTCAGCCGCTGCGGTCAATATGCTCGGCCGTCGCGAGCAATTCGTCACTGTCCCGTTCTTCTGGACTCAGCACTACGATGTTCCCATCAACTATGTTGGTCATGCTCGGCAATGGGACGAGATCGTGATCGACGGCGAAATCAACGCCAGAGATTGCCTGGTGCGCTTTAAGTGCAAAGGACGCGTGCTGGCGATCGCCTCTATCTTCCGAGACACCGAAAACCTTGAGGCCGAACTGCAAATGGAGCGCGAGAGCGCGAAGTAGCCAAGGAGATCTTTGTATCGCGTCCCCTTTTCCGAAACTCATGCTTATCGAAAGGGTCCTATATATGTACTGGTCACCAGACGAAGGCAAAGGTACCGACAGAACTCCTGTATCCGCGGAACGCCACGCAAGAAGTGTCGTATTTGTCGGTGACATCGCCAAAGATCCGTTGAACAGAATCCCAACTTCTGTCGAAATCTTCGAGGACGGCGGCAGATGGTATTGCTGGGTCCGGCGCGGACGTCAAACTACCCGCCCACTGGGGCCCTACACGAAATTGCAAGCTGAGCAGGTGCAGGATTCCCGAAGGTCGCTTCTGGCCCAGAGAGGGACCGCTGACGTCGTGTTCGATAAACCGGCCTTTCAACCGACACGGCCCACCGACCAGCTTACGATTGCTCGACCTTCCTCTGTCACGTTCGCCACGGTCTTGAAGTCTATGTTCCTGCGACTGATCAACTTCTGGCGCTCTTTGCACGACTGAGCGCCATCATCGCTACGCGAAGGACTGGTCCATAGCTTACAATGTTTCTCTTCGCTCGCGACAGCGATGGTCCACAGTTCTCCCTGTTAGCTCAATACCCGGCCAAGTGTCTCGATGCGCCCGCTTGAGGTCTATTGATACAACGTGCCCTCCGCCTGTGGGGCGCCGATGACGGGGATCAGAATACAATAAATGAGCTACGCTGGTGAGGCCGCCCTCGCAAGGTCGTTGATCTTCCAAAATTGATCTGAGCCAATGCCCTCTGCTGTTTGAGAATTCTCCTATTGAGGCCTGGGTGACAGACGGGCCAGCGATCGGGTCGCTGTTCAACACACGCACAACACTGCGATGCGTGAGGAAGCCTGCCGAAGAGGGCGTGGCGAGGACCCCTGTCCTCCTGGAGGTCAACCTCCGCGGCTTGCTCGTCCGCGAGTACTTCGGCCTGAGACATGGCAAAGAACCGGAGATCCGGGAGGGTTGAACACCTTGCGGACAGCAAAGTTTAGACTACCATCGGGAGGCTTCGAAGGCCATGTTGATACCAAGCCACCGAGGAGGACAGATGCCCCAAAAACGGCGTACCCCGGGGCGGTCCGAGGACCCTGCTGTCCTTGAGGAGCAGCTGCAAGAAGGTTTGGAGGACACTTTTCCGGCCAGCGATCCTGTCTCGGTGACATCAACCCTAATCAGCGGCAGCGGAAAGCCTCGGGAGAAAAGCGAGCAAGGGAAGGAGCACGAACAGGCGGCGAGGTTGAGCCGTCCAGCGCGGCGGCGGCGAAGCTCGCCCGGATGAGCCGGCGTTGGGACAAACCAGTACCATTAGCCCGCGGCATAATCCCGAACCTCGTCTGCGCGGTTCTACGTAGCCGGCCATCGGATATTGTTCTGAAGGTTCTGCAAAAAGCTCTGGAGAAAGAACAGGCTCCGCTCTGAAGGCAGGGCGGTCATGGCACGGTGCTGAAGTTGCGATTCACCGATCCCGTGGAAGGGGTGGTGCCATGACCAAGCAAGAGCATAGGTTGGGTGGTTCGGAGTTGAAAGCGCTGCTGCTGTCGGCCACGGATGGGTTTCGGCAGGTTCTGCAGACGGTGGTGCAGGAAGTTCTGGAAGCCGAGATGACGGAGGCACTCGGGGCCGAGAAGGGCGAGCGAACGGCAACGCGGCTGAGCTACCGGTCCGGTTACTACGAGCGCAAGCTTGTGACGCGGGTCGGCGTGCTGGAGCTGCGGGTGCCGCAGGATCGGTCAGGTCGGTTCTCGACGGAGCTGTTCGAGCGCTATCAACGCTCGGAGAAGGCGTTGGTGTCGGCGCTGGTGGAGATGTACGTGCAAGGGGTGTCGACCCGCAAGGTGAAGGCGATCACCGAGGAGCTGTGCGGGCATTCGTTCTCGGCCTCGACGGTGAGCGCGGCGACGGCGCGGCTGGACGGGGCGCTGGCGGCCTTCTTCACGCGACGGCTTGCGGAGCCCTACCCATACCTGATCCTGGATGCGCGCTATGAGCGGGTGCGCGACGACGGTGTGATCGCCAGCCAGGCGGTGCTGGTGGCGATCGGGGTCGATTGGGAGGGCCGGCGGCAGATGCTGGGTGTCGAGCTGGCCAACCGCGAGAGCCGCTCGAGCTGGCGCGAGTTCGTCGTCGGCTTGCGCGACCGCGGGCTCGCCGGCGTCGAGTTCGTTGTCTCCGACGATCACCCGGGGCTGATAGCGGCCATCCGCGAAGTGCTGCCCGAGGCGGTCTGGCAGCGCTGTTACGTGCACTTCCTCAGAAACGCCCTCGACTATGTGCCGCGCAAGGTCGACGACGACTGCCTGATGGAGCTCAGATGGTTCTACGACCGCCGTGACCTTACCGAGGTCAAGCGCGACCTGGCGCAATGGATCGGCAAGTGGCAGGCCAAATACCCCAAGCTGGTGGACTGGGTGGACGGCAACATCGAGGAGACGCTGAGCTTCTATCGGCTGCCGCTGCCCCACCACAAGCACATGACGTCGTCCAACATGCTGGAGCGGCTGAACCAGGAGATCGAGCGGCGCACCCTGGTGGTTCGCATCTTCCCCAACGCGGCGAGCTGCCTGCGGCTGGTGCGGGCGCTGGCGGTGGAGATCCACGAGACCTGGCTGGAGGCGACCCGCTACCTCAACATGGACTCTCTACGTGAGCACAAGGTGAGCACAAGAAGGAGAGCCTTCCTTCGAGCATTGGCCGCCTGATGCGGCCCGGCTTCCGTCGCGCCGCGACACGGGGCTGGGCGGCGGATGCGCCTACGTCACCGTCAGTCCGTTTTGCTGAACTTGACGCACACAACTCCGTCGACTGGAGAAACGGCATAATCGGACCGAGCTCAACGCCCACGATTCAAGCTAGCTGTCGTTCGCCTCCGGCCCTATGACGTCGTTACAACGAGGACCGTACAGGCTCCCCTGCCCTCGCGGCGATAGCGGTGCGGAACGCTTGAGTCGAAATAGATTGCGTCCCCGACCTTCAGCGTGGTTTCCTTGCCGTTTACATCGACCGCTAGCCGGCCGCTCAGGATGTAAATGAACTCCGCGCAGCCGTGCTGATGCTCCTCCGAAGGGCGTGAGCCAGCCGGGAATTCGGCATAGAACGCCTCCATTCGGCGATCTGTGGCAGGGTAGTCCAGGCTTTCGAACAGATAGGCGGGCGGGTCCTGCCCAGGTGGAGTCGGAAGCCTGACACGCTCTTCCTTGCGCGTCACCGCAATCACAGGCTGTTCGCTGTCGGCGGTGAAGAAGTGGTCGAGCCCCACGCCGAAGACCATCGCGATCCTGAGCAGGGTCGGGAGCGTGGGAAACATGTGCCCGCGCTCGAACTTCGACAGCATGGCCGGGGACAGGCCGGTGTGGCCTGCCAGCTGAACGAGCCCCAATTTCTTCCTCAAGCGAAGCGCCTTGATGCGAGGGCCGATCGCATAACGCTGAAGCTCGTTCTTAAGCGCGTCAGACAGCACGTCGAGAACTCCTTTTCATTCTAAGAGAAAGCTCTACTGGATTTTTCGTGTGAAGAAAATTCCTTTAAGTGTCACGAAAATTTGACTGGAGAGAAAGCTACTTCTCTCCAGATGACATTCCGTGTCCCGGCAACCCTTTCATTGGGACGAGTGACGTTGCCCGTCGGTACGGGGAAGAACCGGCGAAGCCGCATAATGGATAAATTCCCCAACGCTGGAGTAGACAATGAAATCCATCAACACTCTGACCCTTATTCTCGTCATCGTAGGCGGGCTGAACTGGGGGTTGGTCGGCCTGTTCAGTTTCGATCTCGTGGCCGCGATCTTTGGAGCTGGCTCGGCGCCAGCCAGACTAGTTTATATTCTGGTGGGGTTCTCGGCAGCCTGGCAGATCATCCCGCTACTGTCCTCGCTGGGCTCTAGCGAATTCGCGGCAGACCGCAACGGATAGCTGTTCGAGGGAACTGCTGCACGCGCAGGCGCCTCCGTTTCGAAACATGGACAAATCCTCCTTGCTGACGCTGATGGTTTTCGGAACTGCGAGCTTTGGCGCAGCGGCAACTGGTGTGATCTTTCGGCCTGGCGACTGGTACAAGCGGCTCGACAAGCCGCCATGGCAGCCGCCGGACTGGCTGTTCGCGCCCGTCTGGACGGCGCTCTACCTGATGATCGCCCTTTCCGGCTGGCTCGTATGGCGCGACTCGGGTCTCGCGGGCGCAGCGGTGCCCCTCGGCATCTATGCGCTGCAGCTTCTGCTCAATGCCGCCTGGACCCCGATCTTCTTCGGGCTTCAGCGGCCGGGGTTGGCGCTGGTTGAGATAGTGTTGCTTTGGGCGTCGATCCTTGCGACCATTGCCCTCTTTCATCCGCAGAGCGCGACCGCGGCCTGGCTACTGGTCCCCTACTTGGCCTGGGTAAGCTTTGCGTCAGCGCTCAACTTCTCGATCTGGTGGCGCAACCGCCTGTCGGTGGCCGCCAGGGGCACCCCGTGAAGCCCCGTTGGATCGAGGTGAATGACCGGATGCAACAGGGGTACAGCTATGCCCTGGTTGTACCGGCCGGGAGCAACTTTCATGCGGACTTCCGGCCCGATCTGACGCCGGCAGAGATGCTCGCACTCGGAGTGTTCGGCGGTAAGTACATGACCGATTGCCGCGACGAATTCCCCAAAAGTTGGTTTGCCAACGCTCGCCTGTCGCCCCGGCGAAAAGATCCGTCACTCAACTATTTCGGGGTAGACGCCAGCCAGTCGCTCAGTGTCTGGCGGGCCAAGGGCTGGTTACATCCAGACGATCCGCGTGGCTGGTTCCAGTGGTACTGCCGGTACTACCAGGGCCGTAGAATACCGGAGGAGGACGATCGACAGATTGGCCGCTGGAAGGCCGTCCGCCGCCATGTCGCCCAGTTGCACCGCGCCTGCGCGGCCGGCAACCTATCGTGTCGCCCGCGCCAGCGCCAAGCCTTGCTCCACTGGGCGTATGACAGCCGCTTGATTTGACAAGAGGTGCTTCAACCCTGCAATTTTTTCGGCCAAGCAAAGCTTGGCGTCGTGTTCAAAGCGCAAATGCAGAACCGCACCCCGACGGCATCCATGCCGAAGCGGCGTCCCTCCGGCCAGTGCTGAGTTTGCGCAGCATGCAGTGCTCCACGCCAGAACCGGCGAACCTCACATGTCGGGACTGCTGACCATATCCATGATGAGAGCGCGACGGATCGTCTGTGTGGCCCTGGCACGCTGGCGACCGATACGAGCAACCGTCGACATATGATGGAGAAACCTCGCGCACCTCAATCTCGCCGAAAATCGACCTTGGCAAAGTCGAATGGCTAATCCCGTTCATTTGAGCGACGAAGCCCTGTGATCTGCTGGTAGAGTTTATCGACGTGGAGGGATTGCACGAGCTTTAGTCCGAATATTTCAAGGGCTTCCGACTGCCCCTTGAGGGTGTGTGCCCCGAGGGACTGAAACCCCCATGATCTACGCGCTCGATCTGTGACAGATGCGGTGGCAATCACCGGCACTTTTAGTACGCGAGTCAATGACTCAAGACGTGATGCTAAATTCACGGTATTTCCGAGAATCGTGAAATCCCGTTTCAACGCAGAGCCGATATTGCCTTCGTAGACCATCCCGTTGGCGAGCCCGACGCCACCATAAAGAAGATGATGTGGACTGGTGCCGGACGCGCGGCTTCGCCGACGATTCATTTCTTCGATGAGATCAGTGGCCGCTGCCACTGCCGCATCCGCTCTTCGCTGGGGAAAATAGGCAAGAACCCCATCCCCGAGCAGTTTGTTCACCTGGCCACCATTTCGATCGACCGACTGGGTGCAGGCATCAATATGACTGTTCACCAAATCAATAAGATCGACCGGCTTCAAACGTTCCGCGAAGTACGAGAAACCGACAATATCGCTAAAGAGAACGGTGGCCCGAAGCCGCCGCGGTTTAATGAGGGTCGGATTTATTCCTCGCTCGAGGAAGCGAAGGATACTCGGCTGCGTATACTGCGAGATCATGTGATTGGATTCGAGAAGCGCAATTAAAGCTTGACGGAAGGCCATAGGAAGAACTTCCGTTTCTTCGTTCAGGTTAAAAATCTGCATGTGCCAATCTGGGAACATGCGGGCGCCGACGCCATTTACTGAATTCAGGCAAAGCACGTTCTGATGCCTGTTATCCTGCAGAATCCGCTCGTTGTAGAGCTTGTCGATGACGGCGCCCTTCCCTTCAAGTTCTTGAAAAAACATATCGCCCAGACAAACTAGAATGCCGGTGACTCCATGTTCTCGATTGTATCGGGTTGCGGATAGATGAATGGCGTCAATGTCACGCTTGGTGAGGGGGCGGGCAAACCGGCTAATGTAGGATAGGCGTTTCATCAGTGGCAGTTGGCCTTGCCGACCATGCGAACAGCAATCGCTGATTTCGGTATTGTCAATGCACTCGTGAACTCGGCGGCCCCCCCTGCCGAGCCGTGATGTAATGCCTGCCATTCGTGCGGGTGAGGCGCAACTGTGCAACTAAACTTCGCCCAAAGGCTTCCGACGTCGCCTTCCGGCAGAGGCGGGACTACGTTTCGTTCAGGAGGATCCCAGCAACGTCTGAACTCGGGCCTAACTTCGTCCTGGTCAAGCACGCGAAGTCGTGGACGTATGGCAGCTGTTGCGCTCTGAGAGCGGCCGGGCCGACGTGCTCGTGTGTGTTGCGGTCGGTCTCGGCCGCTCGACCCGCAAGTACGAGACCAATGCACGTGCCATCACTGAGAGCCAAACGTCCTTGGCTGCACGCATCAAGCACTTGTCTAGGGCGCAGCCTCAGCTAAAGCTACTATAGAGCGCGCTAAAATAGCGGTCTACAATCCCGGACCAGGAAAGAGGCCCTGGCGCAGCGGGTTTGGGAGGAAGATAACTGTATTTCGAAGCTGATATTCCAATCTGTGAAACAAAGCTATTAATATGTATATTCTCCAATTCTTTAATCGAACGACCCGCCGGATCCACACGACCGTCCACTATGCCTGTGTGTCTCGTCTGGAATTCTCTTATTGCAGCTTTGGTTTTCGGCCCTGCGGTTCCGTCCACGACAATTCCAACCCCGCCTGCACAGTATCGCCAATCACACAGCAAAAATTGGACATATTTGACATCTCTGGAGTGATTGAGCCCGCCCTCACCTACTGAACCCCGCAAGCAAGACATTGTAACCCTCCTATACAACTCGCAAAAATGAAGAGCTGCTACGCGGCGCTTGGTGCAGGTATCTGACCTGGAAACCTCATCCCACGGCCGCCTTTCAAACCCACGGCCAACGCGATTGCGACAGCCAACAAAATCAAAGCAAACAAAAATGCTTTATTGTCGGCGCTCGGCTCCCTGACTTCTTGCTTTTTCTTCACAAATAGACAAACTTTGTACCAAATATTTCCCGGAGCCGCTACCCTCCAAGTCAATCTGATCTCAACCTCAACTGCACCTACCTGTCTGTTAAACACAAACTCTTTGTTTGGGGCTATCTCATAGTCTAACCCCGGCACAAATACCGCGCCGACTTCATGCAGGAAAGAACCTACTTCGACTACCTTTTGACCGCAATCTCTTTGGCCATTATGTGTATCTGGCTTTATTTCATAGAATTCATTAACCTGGAGACCAGGGCGTCGACTGGCGATATCAGGAACGGAAAACGGTTTGCTTAGTCGATCTTGATTTAGTGGCACCCCAGAAAAAGTTTGCAGCCATGTCTTAAACGCCTGCTGGCTTTGGTTGCGACCATTCGAGTCGTTTCCTGGATCTTTAAAAACACTTATTGCGCCGAGTTCTGCGGGGCTTGCCTCAAAATGGGATTCAATAAACTGTTCTATTTCCTTTTCTACCTGCTGACGCTCCTTTTCATCCGGAACCAGTTTCTCCGGAGGCGGACAATTTGTGTCTCCCATTTTGTTTCTCCACGTAAATCGCCCCGGGCCACCAAGAATAACCTACAGCTGAACATTACACAGATCGGCCTCGCAAGCAAAGCTGTGTTCGATTATTTGACGTCTGCCCACTTCCGATCCCTAGAAGACGATGGCCTGCACATCCTCTTTCGGTCAGCGGACAAAGGAAGCCGCCGCTTCTGGGACGGCGACGAGAGCTACGAAGCAACACGGCAGCCAACGGGACCAGCTGCGAATGTGGAGAACATTTGAAACGGTCACCCGCTACCGTTCATCGTGCGGAACGCTCGTATCGCTCCGGCAACTCGAACCCGCACACCGGCGGCGCCATTTATAGGGGACCAGTGAGGCGACCGGTTTCAGCAAGCTGTCCGGGATCCCAATCTAATTAGACTACTCCGCTGCATTCCTTGCTACCCCAATCTCCTTTATAAGCGCGCGCAATTCGGCTGGAGGTGCCAAACAGAAATTTCGAAAAGCGCCCAGGAACTCCAGCCAGCCATTTTCCAAAGGCAAATCAGCAGTTCAGGTGATCGGCGCTAGCCCTAAACTCGGCATTTTGTGTCGCGCCATGTTGCAAATTGCTCCCTTGATTTTCCAAGGGGTTCCCAAGGGCATCCGCCGGCGTGCGATCCCTGGCACTATGGACGCTAGTCAGACCCTCGGCAGCAAATTGGGCTCCGCCTGGTCCAGGAACCCGGGACGCGTCCAGATCGCGATATGGTTTCGCACCGCCTGGGATATGTTCGAAGTCTGGACGAGCATGAGGCCGCTTGCATCTGCAGCCGCCGCGATCTCATCGAACTGCTCCAGAAACCCGCGCCAAAGAAACCATTTCCCGGCACGCTCGACCAGATGTCGAACCAGGGCATCAAGCGGGGCGGCTTCCATTACGCGCTTCAGCTTATGATGCACGGCGAGATACAAGACTATGTCGTAGTGCCGCCGATATTCCGAACCGAATGCCTTCGACAGGGCGCGCGGACCACCGATCAGATCCACATATTCGAACCGGGAGTCTATCGGCCATTCCGCGAAAACCTCTGTGGCGGTCTTCAATCCCTCCTCATAGACATCGCAGCCATGCACCAGCGAAGCGCCTGCCATGGCGAACTGAAAGGCCACCATTCCACGATTGCAGCCGATATCGAGGATGCTGGCGCCTCTGGCCCTGTGGAGCAGATCGCCCGCACCATCGAGGCGATCGTTAAAGTAGCCGGCGGTGCGGCTTGTGAGGGTGGCTCGGCGCCTGCGCAGTGTTCTGAACATCACATTCCCCCCTTGCGAAAACAGTCGGCGATAGACGCGCCGCAGTTGGGTAGAACGGCAACTGAAAGCCAAGGTCCAGGGATCAGCCAGGGGAGCCTTCGGCCCCGGGCGGCTTCGACGCAGTTCCAGGCGCCGCAAAAGCACGCTCAGGCTTTCAGAGCGGGCGGTGCTTAAACCGGCGCAACTTGCCCTTATTTGCAATCTTTCAGCAGCTTCAACGCCTTCTCGGCATTGGCCTGGGAATCGTAAGCTTTTGTTCCGGCGTCGATCTTTTTCTTGCCGTCTGGTTTCATGGAAACCACGGAGCATTTCTTCGTTGTGGCGTCCTTCGCAACCCAATACTGGGTGGCGGCAAATGCCGGCATGCTAACAAACGTCACAACCGAAACTGCAACCAGAACCTTGCGAAACATGGTGTTCTCCCACAATTGAGCAGCGCGAAACCGAGCCGCCGGCCAGCGGTATCTTGGTTTAGCCGCAGAGGGCAATTTACAAATCCGTAAACCGCGAACAGCGGCGGCCCCCGCCCGCCGGCCGACGTTCAAGCCCACTGTTGCGAACATCCCGGATGCGGCAAAAAGGGGCGAGGAGAAGATCCCGTTTGGCGAAGCTCGCCTATTGTTGAATCAGTCGCTGGACGGCTATGTCGACCACACAGCCTCTTGCGCCCGACCCTGCGCTTTTTCGTCACTTCATCGACGAGGTGCGCGGCTTGGCCGGCAGTGTATACGGTCGCCGTATGTACGAGGTGATGCCGTACTGGGACGAAGACCGTTCCGCGTGGGACGAGGCACAACGAGACTACGCGGCGGCGCGGCGGAGCCAACCGAAGTGGGTCGTGTCGCGCTCGTTGAAGTCGGTTGGCCCGAATGCCACTCTTGTCGACGGCAATCTGGAGATAGCCATACGCCGGCCGAACGCTCAGCTCGACGTGGAGATCGTGGTTTCCGGACCAGAGTTGGCGGGAGGTCTGACCGACCTGGGCCTCGTCGACGAGTATCGATTGTACCTCCATACCATTGTGCTCGGCCGCGGCAACCCGTTCTTCGCCGGGCCCCGGCCCTCACTGCGCCTCGTGTCGAGTGATCGTATCGGCGAGAAGGTGATCAGGTCGACATGCGTTCCGGCATAGTCACGGAAATCCTGAAACCTTGGCAATTTATCCCTATATGAGCGCCGACACAGTTCTATCCGAGGAATTCGCCGATGGCCCGCAGCACCCGCATTGCCACCCTCCTTGCAGGCCTGGTCCTGGCATTCTCAGTGGTGGCCATGGATCATGCCGACGCGCGCCGAGGCGGCAGCTTCGGGAGCCGCGGCATGCGCACGTTCCAGTCGGCGCCGCCGACCAGAACCGCCCCGCAGCCCACGGCGCCGGTGGAGCGCTCGATGACGCCGAACACATATCAAAACAACCCGGCCCGCCAGACGCAGGTGCCGGCGCAAAGGGGACCGGGCTTCATGAACGGATTCGGGCGCTCGCTGCTCGGCGGCCTGATGCTCGGCGGCCTGATCGGGCTTCTGTTCGGCCACGGATTTGGCGGCCTGGCCGGCATGTTCGGGCTGATCCTGCAGGTTCTCTTGATCGGCGGCGTGGTCATGTTGCTGCTGCGGGCGTTTCGATCGATGCAGACGACCGCTCCGGCGATGGCAAGAAGTTCCGCCAATGGCTTCGCTAATCAAGGGGCACCACCTCGCTATGCAGAGGGCGCCAGGGATTTTGGACTGCGTCGGGAAGGTCCTTCGTCGCAGAGCGCGCCTGAACCACTCGATGCCGATGATATCCAGCTGACGCAGGACGACCTCGATACGTTCGAGCGCAGGCTGGCCGAAGTTCAGGAAGCCTTCGGGCAAGAAGATCATGCCGCGCTGCGCCGGCTGGCGACACCGGAAATGGTGTCCTACCTGTCGGAAGAACTCGCCGACAACGCGAAGAACGGCGTCAAGAACGACGTCTCGGACATCAGACTGCTGCAGGCGGACATTGCGGAGGCCTGGCGCGAAGGCGATCGCGACTACGCCACTGCGGCCATGCTCTACTCGTCACGCGACGTGACGCGCGAGCGGACGAGCGGCAGAGTTGTCGCGGGTGACGATCGGCCCACTGAAACCACCGAAATGTGGACCTTTACGCGACAGGACCGTGGGGAATGGAAGCTCTCTGCAATCCAGCAAGTCGCTTGAAGCGTGGAGGACGGCAAGCAAGCTCGGCGGTGACGACCAAGTCGATGCCGCCCTTCATGGGCCGCGCTTGGTGAGCCGCTTGGCGTCAGAAGCGGTATGCCCCAAGGCACGCGAGAAATTCGCTGCCTCGGCGCGGACAATCTCCTTGGCGTGCTCGAACTTCTGGCCGTGTGCCCGGATGGTCGGGACGGTAACGCCGATGACGGCATGAACCGAGCCGTCGACGCCGATGACCGGTGCGGCTGCGCCGCTGATACCCTCGGCGAATTCGTCAAAGGCTACGGCCACGCCCGCCTTGACCGCCTTGGCGATCTCGGCGTCCAGCGCGGCGCGCGTCGTAATGGTCGTTTTGGTGAATGACGCCAGCGGGAACTTGAGCCTGTTTAGCTTCTCGTCGGTGCCGACCATGAGGTAAGCCTTGCCGAACGAAGAACAATGTATGGGCGAGCGGCTGCCGAGCGGCGAGAATGCCTGCACCGGCTGGAAGGAGTCCGATTTATCGATGATCACCACTTGCTGATCATCGACAATCGAAAGAACAGCGGTTTCGTGCGTCTCCCTCCCGATCGCTTCAAGATAGGGGCGAGCCCAGGAGCGGATGTCGAGCCGCTGAAAGGCGCGCACGCCGATCTCCCAGAGCTTCGTGGTGATCATGTAGCGGCCATTGGGCTCGTCTTGCTGGACGAAGCCGTGCTGGCTCATGGTCTCGAGCATCCGGTAGGTGGTGCTTTTGTTCATGTGCAGCTCGCGGGACAAATCCGCAAGCCGCACCGGCGCATCATAGGTGGAGAGGAGCTCCAGCACTTTCAGCGCCTTTTCAACCGTTCCCGACACGTGGTGCTATCCTTCTCCCGGACCTGAGAATAATTTGTCGCGCCGAGGGCATGAGACGCAGACAAATTCACTTGTTCGTGCCGCAGTTTCAAGGCCATGCTTCCAAGTCAGGTACACCGGCACCTGAACGGTTGCTTGCGTCTTCGGTCAGGCGCGCGATTCAACCTTCTCGACTTCGCCGCCGGCATTGCGCCATGCGGTGAACCCGCCGGAAATGTGGGCGACCGGAGCCAGGCCCATTTCCTGGGCGGTGCGTGTCGCCAGGGCGGATCGCCAGCCGGATGCGCAATAGAAGACGAAGGTCTTGTCTTCCTGAAAAATCGGCTTGGCATAAGGGCTCTCGGGATCGATCCAGAATTCGAGCATGCCGCGCGTGCAATGAAAGGCACCCGGAATCTTGCCTTCCCGAGCGAGTTCGCGCGGGTCGCGCAGATCCACGAACACGACGTCCTCGCGGCCCTTGAGGGCGATGGCTTCCTCGGGCGTCACCTTGCGCACCGCGGCATTGGCTTCCTCGAGCATCGCCCTGTAGCCCTTGGTGATCTTCGACGGCATTCCGTTCTCCTTGTTGATCCGTATCGCGCCAGGCCAGCTGGTCAACGGTCTTCTTGACAGGCTTCTCGAATTTATGAAACATGAGTTCATATAATAAAACGCACCGGTGGCACAACCAGGTTCGATCATACCGGCAGCAGAGGGCGCCCAATGTCACTTTCCCTAAGCGAAGAGCAGCGCATGGTTGCCGAAGGCGTGCGCGCCTTCGTCGAAGCCGAGCTCCAGCCCCATGAGGCGCTGGTCGAGAAGCTCGACAATGTGCCCGACGAGCTTTTCCGGGAGATCCAGAAGAAGGCGATCGCGGCCGGATATTATGCGATCAACATGCCGCTGGAGCATGGCGGCGGCGGTCTCGGTCAATCGCTGCGCTGCGTCGCCGAGATCGAGTTCGGCCGCACAAGCCGCGCGCTGCACGTGATCTGCAACAGGCCGGCGCCGATCCTCAAGGCCTGCGTCGGCGACCAGATCGAGACCTATCTCAAGCCGGTCATCACGGGCGAGCGGTGGGAGTGCTTTGCACTGACGGAGCCGGGAGCGGGATCGGACGCGCGCCAGATCGCGACCCGCGCCGTCAAGAATGGCGACGACTATGTCGTCAACGGCGAAAAGATGTTCATCACGATGGCGATGCGCGCCGACTTCATCATCCTTTTCGCCGTGACCGGTGTCGACGAGACGCCGAAAGGGCCGCAGAAGCGGATCACCGCATTTCTGGTCGACAAGGATACGCCGGGCATCACCGTCTCGCCGATCGATGTGGTCGGCAACCGCGGCATGAAGTCCTGTATGATTTCGTTCCAGGATGTGCGCGTGCCTGCCCGCAACATCCTGGGCGAGGAAGGCGGCGGTTTTGCCATCGCGAAGAACTGGATCTTTTCGGGCCGCGTCATGCTTGCCGCGAACTGCATCGGCGTGGCCGAGCGGGCGATGGGCATCGCTGCGCGATACGCCAATACCCGCGTCGCCTTCGGACACAAGATCGGGCATTTCCAGGGCACTTCCTTCAAGCTCGCCGACATGGCGATGGAGATCCATGCGAGCAGGCTGATGGTGCTTGACGCCGCCGCCAAGATGGAGGCCGGCGTCATCACCCAGCGCGAGGCTTCGCAGGTCAACCTTTATGGCTCCGAGATGGCCGGCCGCGTCACCGACAATGCTCTGCAGATCCTCGGCGGTCTGGGCGTGACGAAGGAAATGCCGCTGGAGCGGTTCTGGCGCGACGTGCGCGTCGAGCGCATCTGGGAGGGTACCTCCGAGATCCATCGCGATATCATCGCCCGGGACGTGCTCCGGGAGTTCCCGGCATGAGCGGGCAGTCGAGGATCAAAGTTGAGGTCAGGGGCCCGGTCCTGGAGATCACCTTCGATCATCCGCCGGCGCACGCCTTCAATCAGCAGGCCTCCCGAGATCTCGACGCCGCGCTGACCCGGCTCAATGATGACCCGGAACTGCGCGTCGCCATCGTCACGGCAACCGGAGAGCGCATCTTCTCGGCCGGCTGGGACCTCAAATCCGTTGCCGCCGGAGAAAACGGCGAGGATTTCGGCCCGCACGGCTTCATGAGCCTCAACCGGCACGACCTGCTCAAGCCGGTTATCGTGGCGGTCAACGGTCTGGCAGTGGGCGGGGGTTTCGAGTTCGCGCTGAACGCGACGCTCGTGCTCGCCGTGCCGCATGCGGAGTTCGGCCTGCCCGAGTTGCAGCGGGGCTTTATCCCTGAGGCAGGCGGCCTGTGGCGCGCACATCGCCGTCTGCCGGTCAACGTCGCCTCGGAGCTCCTGCTGACCGGCCGACGGCTCACCGCCGAGGAAGGCAAGCAATACGGCTTCGTCAATCGCATCGTAGAGTCGGACCAGTTGATGCCGGTGGCGCGTGAGATGGCCAGCCAGATCGTTTCCGCGGCGCCGCTCGCCGTGCAGGCCCTGCTGGAAGTGACGCGCGAGGTCGAGATGCTCTCCGACCGTCAGGCTTTTGAAAAGCTCTATTCCGGCCTGCCCGCGCGTGACCGGATGCGCGCTTCCGACGATTTTCACGAAGGGCCGCGGGCATTCGCCGAGAAGCGACCCCCGCGCTGGACAGGAAAGTAGCTATGGATTTCGAACTCAATGACCAGCAGCGCCTCATGCGCGACAGCTTGCGAGCCTTCCTGACCAAGGAATGCCCCATCGAGTATGTACGCGCCTGCGACGAGGAAGAGCGCTTCCCCTTCGAACTCTACGAGAAGCTGGCGGCGGCCGGCTGGCTCGGCCTGCCCATCCCCGAGGAATATGGCGGGATGGGCGGCAGCTGCACCGACCTTGCCATCTTCCTGGAAGAGTTCGCGATGCATTTCGAGGCTGGCGCGAACATCTTCTACACCACCATCGTAATCGCCACCGACGCGCTCACCCATTTCGGCACGGAGGCGCAGAAGCGCGATCTCCTGCCGCGTCTTGCCAAGGGAGAAATCCGTTTCGCCTTCTCGCTGTCGGAACCCAATTCCGGTTCCGACGCCGCCTCGCTGCGCACGCGCGCGGTGCTCGAGGGGGACCAGTGGGTGATCAATGGCCAGAAGATGTTCTGCTCCTGCGCGCAGGAAGCCGATTACATCCTGTTGATGGCGCGCTCGGACGCCGATGCCCCCAAGCACAAGGGCATCACGATGTTCCTGCTCGATCCCAAGACCCCCGGCGTCGAGATCCGCAAGCTGAAGAAGCTCGGATTGAAGCCGATGGACCTCAACGAGATCTTCCTCACCGACGTGCGCCTGCCCAAGGATGCCATCATCGGCACGGCGAACGCGGGCTGGACCAACGCGCTCAAGACGCTCGACTACGAGCGCTGCTGCCTGTCGGCCGTGAACGTCGGAGCAGCCAAGAGCTGCCTCGACAAGGTCCTCGCCTACACCGGCGAGCGCGAGCAGTTCGGCCAGAAGATCAACAGCTTTCAGCTCACGCGCGCCAAGCTCGCCGACATGGACATGGAGATCGAAGCAGCACGCCTCCTGCTCTATCGAAGCGCCAACCTGGTCGACCGCGGCATTCCGAACAACAAGGAAAGCGCGATGGCGAACCTGTTCTCCTCGGAAACCTATGTCCGCGCCGCGCTGAACGGGATGCGGATGATGGGCGGCTGGGGCTACCTGATGGAATATGACATGCAGCGCCATTTCCGCGATTCCAAGCTCGCCGAGATCGGTGGCGGCACATCGGAGATTCTTCGCATCATCATCTCGCGGGAACTGACGAAATGAGCGCAGGCGCCGGGGATCGCATCGGGACGCGCGCGGTTCACTCCGGCTTCGAGCCGGCCGAGAATCTCGGCGCCGTCACGCCGCCCATCTATCAGAGCGCGACGTTCCTCTCGGCCGATACGGCCGAGCTCGAGGCGATCAACGAAGGCAAGAAGCGCGGCTTCGTCTATTCTCGTGTGCGCAATCCCACGGTCCTTGCCGCCGAGCAGCGCCTTGCGGCGTTGGAGGAGGCGGAGTCTGCGGTGCTCTTCGCTTCCGGCATGGCAGCCGTTGCGGGCGCGCTCGCTCCGTTGCTGTCGGCGGGTGACGAGCTGGTCGCCCTTCCCGACATCTATGGCGGCTCGATCCGCTACTTCAACGAGATGCTGCCCAGGCAAGGTGTCACTGTGCACTGGGCCGCCTCGCCCGCGCCCCAAGACGTCGCTGCCTGCATTACCGAAAAGACCAAAGTCGTTTACGCCGAGACGCCGACCAACCCGCTGGTGCGGGTGGTCGACCTCGCCGCGCTGTCAGCGCTCGCGCGCGAGGCGGGCGCGCTGTTGGTCGTCGATGGAACGCTGGGCGGACCGATGAACCAGCGTCCACTCGAGCTCGGCGCGGATCTGGTCATCCACAGCGCGACGAAATACCTGAACGGCCACGGGGACGTGCTCGCGGGCGCGGTGGCCGGATCGCGAAAGCTCACCCGTTCGATCCGCACGCTGCAACAGGCAAGCGGCGCAGTCATCGATCCGAATGCCGCGTGGCTGCTGATGCGCGGGATGGCCACCTATCCATTGCGGATGGCGCAGCACAATCTCGGCGGGATCGAGGTGGCGCGGTTTCTGGCAGCGCATCCGAAGGTCACGAAGGTGCACTATCCAGGCCTGCCGGAGCACCCCGATCACGAGTTGGCCAGGCAGCAGATGAGCGGCTTCGGCGGCCTGCTGTCCTTCGAACTCGCCGACGCGGCTCATGCCCGTCACGTCGTCGACGCCACGCGCCTGTTCGGCATCGGCCCGTCGATCGGCGGGGTCGAAAGCCTGATCAGCCAGCCGGGCAACACCTCGCACCATTCCGTCACCGCAGAGCGCCGTCGGGAGATGGGGATATCCGACGGGCTGGTGCGGGTCTCGGTGGGCATCGAGACGATCGAAGACCTGATCGCCGACCTTGCCCAGGCGCTGGAGGGCTGCAGATGAACGACCTTGTCATAGCCAACGGCACCATCGTGCTCCCCGAGGGCCCGCAGCGAGCGGACGTTCTGGTCAGGGGCGAAACGATCGTGGACGTCATCGAACCAGGAACGGGCCATGCCGATCAGGTCGTCGACGCGACGGGGAAGATCGTGCTTCCCGGCGGCGTCGATCCACATGTGCACCTCATGGTCGGGTTCATGGGCCAGCGCAGCGTCTACGACTTCGAAACCGGAGGCATCGCGGCACTGCGCGGCGGCACCACCACCATTGTCGATTTCGCGCTGCAACGGCGCGGCGGCTCCATGCTTGCGGGCTTCAAGCATCGCCGCAAGCAGGCTGATCCTGTGGTTACCCTGGACTACGGCCTGCACTTGATCGCCACGGACGTGAACCGTGAATCGCTGAAGGAACTCGCCCAACTGCGCGCTGAGGGTGTCGCCTCGCTCAAGGTTTACACCGTCTACGAGGAGGACGGACTGAAGCTCGAGGACGGCGCGCTCCATGCCCTCATGCAGCAAGCCGCGAAAGACGGACTGATGCTGGTCCTGCATGCGGAGAATGCCGGCATCGTCGAGCGGCTGCGCGCCGAGGCGGTGGCGGCCGGCCACACCCATCCGCGCTGGCACGCCCTCACCCGCCCACCGGTGACGGAGGTCGAGGCGGTCTCGCGCGCAATCTGCTTCTCGGAGGATACCGGCTGCGGGGTCCATGTCCTGCATCTGGTCGCCGGCAAAGCAATAGGACTGATCGAGGCCGCCCGGCGGAGAGGAATGCCCGTCACAGCGGAGACCTGCACGCATTTTCTGGCGCTGACCGACGAGGCGCTGGAGCGCGAAGATGGCCACAACTACATCATGAGCCCGCCGCTGCGCGATGCCGAGAACCAGTTCCAGCTTTGGCAGGGGCTGCGCGAAGGCGTGCTGTCGGCGGTGACATCCGACGAGGTGTCATATTCCGCGGCGGCCAAGGCGCTCGGCCTGCCTTCTTTCGCCACCGTCGCCAATGGCTGCACCGGGGTCGAAGCGCGCCTGCCCGTGCTCTACACGCTGGGCGTGGCTGAAGGCCGGATCAGTCTGGAGCGCTTCACGGAAGTCTTTTCGACATGGCCGGCGCAGATCTTCGGGCTGGGCGACCGAAAAGGGCGGATAGCGAAGGGCTATGACGCGGACCTTGTCGTTATCGACCCGGAGACGCGGCGCACGATGAGCCCCGCATCCGACTATGGCGACATCGGCTACAATGTCTATTCAGGCCTTGAGTTGACCGGATGGGCCGAAACCACGGTCTATCGCGGCAAAGTCACCGTCAAGGACGGCGTCTTCCTTGGCGAGAAGGGACAGGGGCGTTTCCTTGCTCGCGGCGCCGCCGAGCGGCCGGCACTCGCATGAACGAGGCCGCCGCACTCAGGGCTGATTTCGATGCGCTGGCCGAGATCGGCCGGCGGCCGGAAGGCGGCTGGGCACGGCCGGCCTTCAGCCCGGCCGACTGCGCGGCGCATGACTGGTTTCTCGAACGCGCGCGCTTGGCAGGGCTTTCGGCCCGCTACGACGCATTCGGCAATGCCGTCGCGCGCCTGGGGGCGGACAACCGTCCGGCGATCGTGCTTGGCTCCCATCTCGATACGGTCGTCGGGGGTGGCGCTTTCGATGGTGCCCTCGGCGTGCTCGCCGGCCTCGACGTGGCGCGACGTCTGGTGGCCTCCGGCGATGTGGATACTCCGGTGGAGGTTGTTGCCTTTCGCGACGAGGAGGGACGGTTCGGTCCCTTTACCGGCAGCCGTGCATTTACCGGAACGCTCCCACTCGGCACAATCGACAAGCTCCGCGACGCCGATGGAGTCAGTCTTGTCGAGGCGATGCGGATGGCTGGTTTCGACCCGGCTGCCGCGGCAGAGGCGGCACGGGATCCCGCCGGCATCTCCGCCTATCTCGAACTCCACATCGAACAAGGACCGGTTCTCGAAGAGCAAGGACTGCCGCTCGGGATTGTCACGGCGATCGCCGGGCAGGAACGGCTTGCGGTCCGCTTCGTCGGCCGAAGCGACCACGCCGGAACTGCACCGATGAACCTGCGCCGCGATGCCTTCGCCGCCACCGCGCGATTTGCCGACCGGTTTCGCGACCTCGTGCTGGCGGACGAAAGCAAGACCCTGCGCGGCACAGTCGGGATCGTCAATCTCCTGCCCAATCAGGGTAACGTCGTGCCTGGCGAAGTGCGGCTGGGGCTGGAAATCCGGGACATTGACCAAGCGGCCGTGGAACGCACTGCTCGGGCGACGGAGAAGCTCGCCGTCGAAGTGGCCGAGCAGTTCGGATGCGAGCTCAAATGTCGCTCGATCCATAAGGACGCTCCCGTTCCGATGGACACTGGGTTGCGTGGCGCACTCGAAGCGTCGGCCAGAGAACTGGGTGCCGCTTCGATGGCGCTCCCGTCGGGCGCCAATCACGATGCGGGCGTGATGGGCCGCTTCGTGCCGAGCGCCATGCTGTTCGTACCGTCGCGCGACGGGCGCAGCCATTGCCCAGAGGAGCACACGGACTGGCAGCCGATCGCGCTAGCGACAGACGTGCTGGAGGCGACCGTACGCCGACTGGCCGCCACCTCTCGAGCCGCCTGAGGGAGCCGCCGCGCATGCGTTTCCAGATTGCTGGGGGCAGCCAGAAACTGAGGGACGGCGACGCGCTCGTTTCATCTTGTTTCAAACTGGAAAACTTTGTTTCATGCTTTGCCGGCGCCAGAACCCGGACGTCGGATATCACCAACTTGGCAAGGCAATGACGCGGAACGAAGCTGCCACCTTCCATACGGGTCTCGAATCGCCGTTCTGGCCAGTAGGGTTCGCTCCGCATCTGCCGTTTCCCGCCGGCAATGCCGCGGAGAATCTCATCCGCTCGGCAACACGCCACCCCGATCGTCCATCGATGCATTATTATGGACGGACATACGACTACGCAGAACTGCTCGACGGCGTGACAGCCCTTGCAGGCTATCTTCAGCAACGGTGCGGCGTGAGGCGGGGCGACCGGGTCCTGCTCGACATGCAGAACTCACCGCAATTCGTTATCGCCTTCCATGCGATCATGCGGGCCGACGCAGTGGTCGTGCCGGCCAATCCGATGAATCTCGCAGCCGAGATCGATTATCTGGCCTCCGACAGCGGCGCCAGGGTCGCACTGATCGGCGACGAACTGATCGACCAGTTCAGGGAGCTGGTGCCGGCGAGGTTCGACCATGTGATCGTCGCCCGCTATGCAGATGCTGCGCCCGATCCCTCAGTCGATCCGCTGCCCGAAGTGATGCGCCGCCCGCGGGCTGCCCTGCTCCCGGACCGCTTCGTGAATTTCAGCCAGGCTCTTGCGGCGGGCTGCAACCCGGGTCCGGTCAGGGCTGCCTCTGACGACATTGCCGTCATGCCCTACAGCTCAGGCACAACCGGCAGGCCGAAGGCATGTATGCACCTGCATTCGGCCGTAACGTTCACGGCAGCGGCCCAGGCGAAATGGTACGGCATCGACGAAACCAGCGTCATGACCTCCTTCATGCCGATGTTCCATGTCGCCGGCATGCAGGCCTCGATGAGCGCGGCGCTCTACGCCGGCGCGGCCCTCGTGATCATGACCCGCTGGAATCGCGATCTCATCCCGGATCTCTTTACCCGGCATCGCGTCACCTGGTGGAGCGCCGCTCCGACCATGATCGTGGATGTGCTGGCCAGCGACCGCTTCTCCGACGAGACCTTCGCGCATCTGAAGGTTCTCACAGGCGGCGGCGCCTCGATGCCCGCAGCAGTCGCGGAGCGGTTGCTCGACCGCTACGGCCTGCGCTTCTGCGAGGGCTACGGCCTCACTGAAACCATATCGGCGACGCATATCAACCCCGTCGACGCGCCGAAGCCGCAATGCCTGGGCCTGCCGATCTTCGACACGACCAGCCTGGTGGTTGACCCCGAAACGATGAGGGAGCTACCGCTTGGCGAGGTCGGCGAAATTCTGGTCGCAGGGCCGCAGGTGATGGCGGGCTACTGGCAACGTCCGGAGGCAAGCGCCGAGGCCCTGGTCGATCTCGGCGGCAGGACGTTCCTGCGCACCGGTGACCTCGGTTACGTCGACGACGAGGGCTATTACTTCATCGTCGACCGCTTGAAGCGCATGATCAATGTCTCCGGCTATAAGGTTTGGCCGGCGGAATGCGAGATGCTGCTCTATCGCCACCCCGGCGTGCATGAATGCTGCGTAATCTCCGCGCCGGATCCGTATCGCGGCGAAACCGTGAAGGCGCTCATTTCCCTGAAGCCGGAGTACCGCGGCAAAGTGTCGGATCGCGACGTCGCCGACTTCGCCCGTACTGTCATGTCCGCGTACAAGGTGCCGCGAATTGTGGAATTCGTCGACAGCCTGCCTCGCTCGGCCAGCAACAAGATCGACTGGCGCCGGTTGCAGGAAGTGGAATGGAGCAAGCCTCAATGACCGCGCAGATCTGGTTCGAGGATTTCACGCCCGGCACCGTGCTCACTTCGCCTTCTCGGACGATCACGCTTGCGGATATCGACCGCTATGCGGAACTGACGGGCGAGCGCCATCCGGTCCACATGGACGAGGAATTCGCCAGGGCGGCCGGCTTCCGCGGCCGGATCGCCCATGGCCTCTTCGGGCTCGCCTTGATCGAGGGACTGAAGGCGGAACTCGGCTGCTTCGAACGCAGCGTCACCGCCTCGCTGGGATGGGACAACATCCGTTTCCACGCGCCGCTTGAGCCTGGCGACGAGGTGCATCTGAGGCTTGAACTCGTCGACCGCAGGATGACGTCCAAGCCGGGGCGCGGCATAGCGACCGAGCGGGGCGTGCTGGTCAAGTCGGATGGCAGCGACGTCACCAGCGGCGATCACAAGATCTTCCTGCTCTGTCGGCCGTCAGGCCAAGAGTTGGGCTCGGCAACGGGCCTGCCATGAGCAGTCGCGGGCCGTCTTGCGATCGGTCGCGTCGATGAGCAGGATCCTGTGGCGGCTCCTCGGCTCGGTTCCGACGCTCTTCGGGGTGGTTGTCGCGACCTTCCTGCTCACCAGAGTGCTGCCAGGTGACCCGGCGGTGTTCTTCGCCTCCAATCCCTCCATGACTGCCGAAGACATCGAACGGGTCCGCCAGTCGCTCGGATTGGACAAGTCGCTGCCCGAGCAGTTCCTGATCTATCTCAACGCCTTGCTGCACGGCGATTTGGGCATGTCGATCTCGACGGGGCTGCCGGTGTCGACCGAACTGATGAACCGCCTCCCCGCCTCGGGCGAGCTCACCATCTTCGCGTTCGTGCTGGCGATTGCCGTTGCTATTCCACTCGGCGTACTGGCTGCCCTGCGTCCGGGCTCCGTTATCGACCATGCCTGCCGGCTGATCGCGACGCTCGGCGTGTCGATGCCGACTTTCGTGACCGGCCTGCTGCTGATCTACCTGTTCTACTATCTGCTGGGCGTCGCCCCCGAGCCGATCGGCCGGCTGGATCCGTTCCTTGTCGATCCGCCGCAGGTCACCCGGCTGATCACAGTCGATGCACTGCTCGCTGGCGATCTCGAGACTTTCTGGGCGGCATTGCGGCAGATCATTCTGCCTGGCGTGACGATGGCGCTGTTCGCGCTGGCGCCGCTGGCGCGCATGACGCGCGCCTCCATGCTGGGAGCGCTGTCGAGCGAGTTCGTGCGGACGGCGCGCGCCAACGGCCTGTCGCGCAGCAAGGTGGTCTTCACCTACGCGTTCCGGAACGCGATGCTGCCGCTGGTGACGACGCTTGCCATGACCTTTTCCTACATGCTCGGCGCCAACGTGCTGGTCGAACGCGTCTTCGCCTGGCCTGGGGTCGGCGCCTTCGCGCTCGACAGCCTGATCTCGCTCGACTATGCGCCGCTGCAGGGCTTCATGCTCCTGATGGCCGGCATTTTCATCCTGGTCAACCTCGTCGCGGATCTCACCATCGCCGCGATCGATCCTCGCGCGGGGCTGAAATGATGTCCGGCACCCTTTCGCTTCTGTTTCGCGAGCGGCTGCGTGTGATGCGCTACACGCTCTCCGAGAACCCGGTGAACATGCTGGCTTTCGTGTTGTTCGGCCTGCTGGCTCTGGCCGCGCTGTTCGGGCCGATGCTGGCGCCGCACGACCCGCTTGCCACCAATGCCCAGGACGCGCTTCAGGCGCCTTCCGCCCAGTACTGGTTTGGCACGGATCAGCTCGGCCGCGACGTTTTCTCACGCGTGCTGGTGGCGACGCGGCTAGATCTGCTGATCGCGCTGGGAGCCGTCTTGATCTCCTGCGTGGTCGGTTCAGTGATTGGCGCGATCCTGGGCTATTTCGGCGGCATGCTCGACGCAACGGCCAGCCGGGTGGTCGACGTGCTGATGGCGTTTCCCCTGTTCGTTCTCGCCATGGCGCTGGTCGCTGCGCTCGGCAATACGGTGATGAACGTGATCTATGCCACGGCGATCATAAACCTGCCCTTCTACATCCGGCTGGCGCGCGCTGAAGTGAACGTGCGCCGCAACCTCGGCTATGTCGAAGCGGCTCGCGTCGGCGGGTCCGGCCATACCCGGATCCTCATGGTGTTCCTGCTGCCGAACATTCTTTCGCCGGTGGTGATCCAGGCATCGGTCAATCTCGGCTGGGCGGTGCTCAACGCGGCGGGCCTTTCCTTCCTCGGGCTTGGCGTGCGTCCGCCGACCCCGGAATGGGGCATCATGGTAGCCGAGGGGGCGCGCTTCATCACGTCGGGCGAATGGTGGATCGCGCTCTTCCCCGGCTTGGCTCTCATGGTCGCGGTGTTCGCCTTCAACCTGCTCGGAGATGCGCTGCGCGACATTCTTGATCCGAGGCTGCGGACATGAGCGCCGAAGCGTTGCTGTCTGTGCGGAGCCTTTCCGTCAATTTCCGCACGCGCAGCGGGACGGTGGCGGTGCTGGACCGCGTGACCTTCGATGTCGCGCCGGGCGAGATCGTGGGCATCGTAGGCGAATCCGGTTCGGGCAAGTCCGTCACCGCTTTCGCCGTGATGGGCATTCTCGACGCGGCCGCGCAGATCACATCGGGCGAGATCCTGTTCGAGGGCCGCAACGTCCTCGCCATGGGCGCGCGCGAGCGCGACGCCTGGCGCGGCAGCGAAGCTTCCATCATCTTCCAGAACCCGCGCACCGCATTGAACCCCATCCGCACGGCCGGAGAGCAGATCGGCGATGTGCTCGCCCGCCATGTCCCCGACACCGCGACTGTCATTCGCGCCAAGGTACTTGACGCTTTGAGGCAGGTGCGCATCCCGGACCCCGAGAAACGCGCCAAGTCCTATCCTTTCGAGCTGTCGGGCGGCCTGTGCCAGCGTATCGGCATCGCGATGGCGCTCTCCTGCTCGCCAAAGCTTCTGATCGCAGATGAACCGACCACCGGGCTGGACGTCACCACCCAGGCCGTGATCATGGATCTGATCCGTGATCTGGCGCATGAGCGGAACCTGGGTACCGTGCTCATCACCCATGATCTCGCTCTGGCGTCGGAATATTGCGACCGGATAGTAGTGATGCATGCAGGCCATGTCGTCGAAGCAGCTCCGGTCGCCGAGCTTTTCGCGCATCCACGGCACCCGTATACGACGAGGCTGCTGCGAAGCGTGCCATCGATTGCGGACGATATTTCGCAGCTGCAGGCGATCTCCGGCTCGCTGCCGGATCTCAGACGCAGCGACCTGCCGCCCTGCCGCTTCGCTGAGCGTTGCGACCGACGCATCCCGGCCTGCGACGCGGCTGGCCTCATGCTCGAGGCTGCAGGGCCTTCCCACACCGTAGCATGCCGCAATCCGCTATGACCGAGACCCCGATCATCGAGGTTGAAAATCTCGAAAAGCACTTCGTCGTCGCCCGGGAGGGGCTGCTACGCCGTCGCAAGGAGCAGAGGCTGCACGCGGTCGACGATGTGAGCTTCGAAATCTATCCGGGCGAGGCCGTAGGTCTGGTCGGGGAATCGGGATGCGGGAAGTCGACGCTCTCGCGTGTCCTGTCGCGCCTGGTCGATCCGACCGCCGGCCGGATCCGGATGAACGGCCGCGACGTGACCGACCTCAAGACTTCCGCCTTCACCAGGTCGCCGCTGCGGCGTGAGATCCAGATGGTTTTCCAGGATCCCACCGAGAGCCTCAATCCGCGCTTCACGGCCTTCGACCTGATCGCCGATCCCCTGCGCCAGCTCATGCCGCCGTCCAGCCGCGCCTCCCTGCAGACCAAGGTCGAGGCCGCTGCCGACAACGTGAACCTGCCGAGGTCGCTGCTCACGCGATTTCCCCACCAACTCTCGGGTGGCCAGAAGGCGCGCGTCGGTATTGCCCGTGCCATGGTGGTCGAGCCGAGGCTGCTGGTGCTCGACGAACCCACGTCGGCGCTGGACGTGTCGGTGCAGGCGACGGTGCTGCAATTGCTTGACCGCCTGCGGCGGGAATCGAACGTGGCCCTGCTGTTCGTCAGCCATGACCTCAACGTCGTGCGGCTGCTGTGCCGGCGCATCATCGTCATGTATCTCGGGCAGATCGTCGAGAGCGGGACGACCGAGCAGCTCTTCGATAACCCGCGTCATCCCTATACGCGGGCGCTGCTGTCCTCCATTCCGACCCTGCGACAGGACAGGAAACGCGAACGGATCAAGCTCGTCGGCGATCCCCAGAGCCCAATCAATCCGTCGCCGACAATGTGTCGCCTCTACGGCCGGTGCCCGAGGCAGCAAGAACGCTGCCGCCACGAGGCGCCGCCGCTGGTCGCTGATGCCGATGGGCGCAAGCTACGCTGCCACTTCCCGGAGAGCTGAACGGCTCGAGCGACGTGCGTTCAAGTTGGACCGCCACGCCGCTCTGTCTCTCTGTATACGCATCGGATTTGTCGGCAGACTGCTCCTTTTTGGCCGGTGCGCCGAGCTGCCGGTCGCAGCCGAAAAACAAAAAACCCCGGCATGATTTCATGGCGGGGTTTTCTTCTGTCGGGCAACCGGCAATGCCGTGCCCATTATTGGCCGGCAGCCTGCCTCAGGCGCGTGAAAGCGTCTTCAATTCGAGCTGACGGTGGAATGCGTAGCTGTACCCTTCCACGTCCTTCTGCATTCCGGTGTCGAGCGCCGGATGCCAGAGCAGGATGATCGGGATGTCCTGCTTGACCAGCGTAATCATCCGCTTGATGTCGGCGTCGTAGGTTGCGCTGTCTGTTTCGTAGCGGGTCTTTTCGACGAGCTTGGCGAATTCGGGGTTCTTGTAGGAGCCGAAATTCCACCGGGTATCGCCATAATAGAAGATACGGAAGAAATAATCCGGGTCGGCGAGATAGGAGGTCGACCCTTCGAAGTAGAAGGGAACCTTCTTTTCCTGCAGCAGCGTGCCGAGCTGGCCTGCCGGTACCTTCTGGATCTCGATCTTGATGCCGATCTTGCCGAGCGACTCCTGCAGGAGCAAGGCGATAGGTTCGGCGATGGTGGCAACCGACAGCTCGTAGGAGAATGTGGTCGAGAAGCCGTCGGCGAGGCCCGCCTCCGTCAGCAGCGCCTTGGCCTTTTCGATATCGGTCGAATAGCCCAGCGGCTGCGGGAATTTCGTGGTGGATGGCTCTCCGGGCTGGCCGCCGAACAGCGGCTGGCCCCGACCGAAAAGAGCCGCCTTGAACATGTTGTCATACGGCAGGGCATAAGCGATCGCCTGACGCACGCGCACGTCGTTGAACGGAGCGATGTCGCCATTCATACCGATGAACTGGAAACTCGATGTCGGGACGCCGATCACCTTCACGTCGGGGTTCTTCAGCAGCGCCACGACGTCCTTCGGTGGGATGTCCTGCACGATGTCGGCGTCCTTGCGTACCAGTGACGCGATGCGCGATTCCGCCGCCGGCACGGTCTGCCAGAGCACGCGCTTGATCTTCGGAAGGGCACCGCCCTTCCACTCGTCGAAGCGCGCGAAGATGATGCGTTCGCCCATGGCCGCCTTCTCGATCTTGAAGGCGCCGCCGCCGGCTGCGTTGTTCTTCAGCCACTCCATGGCGAAGGGATCGCTTTCGGTCGCGTGCTGCTTGGCCAGCTTGGAGTTGACGATGATCGGATAGGTCAAGGCCAGGTTGGGCAGCGCAAAGCGGTCGGGCTGCGGAAGGTCGACGCGTATCGTGTGCGCATCGACCACCACGAACTGGTTCGGGTCGGTCATCGAACCGGTCTGGAACTGCGCCTTGCCGACAGGGCTCGCCACCACTCGGTCAAGCGACCACTTCACGTCCTCGGCCGTGACCGGCGAGCCGTCGTGGAAGACGGCGTCCTTGCGCAGGTGGAACGTAATGGACTTCTTGTTTTCCGCTACCTCGTAGCTTTCGGCCAACTCGCCCTGGATATCGAAATAGTCGTAGTAGGGCGTACCGTCCTCGCGCGGCTTGTAGGCGAAGGTCACCAGGCGGTCATAGACGTTCCAGGTCACCTGGATCGAGTTACGGTTGACCCCTATGGAGATAGTATCGAAAGAATTCGCGGCGCCTTCGCTCAGCACGCGCAGGCTGTCGGCGCGCGATTGCGCTATCGCCCATTTGGCGGGCAGCGTGGTGGAGGCCGTCAGGGCGGCCATGCTGGCAAGAAAATCACGTCGGTTCATGTTGGTCCTGTTCCTTCTGGGGTTCGTGTCTTCCACCGGACTGCCCGTTCAGGTGTCTGCGCACCGCGCGAAGTTAGGGATTTGTCTTGCCGGGATCGCGGAAAAACGATCCAAATTTGAGCCCGCTGCGACAATTCCCGACTGCTCCCGCTATGGCTGCGGGAACAGAACCTCGCCTTCTTCTCGACGGGAAGATGTTCCTTTCATGTCCGGGTGGGTCGCCGCCGGAATCCGACGGCGAACTTTCGTGGCTCAGATGTTGGTCTGAGCGGCGCCCTTGAGGCCGAGCGCGGCGCGCGCTTCGTCCGGGGTGGCGACTTCCCTGCTTAGGCCTTCGATGATGTTGCGGATCATACGCACCTGATCGGCGTTGGAGGTGGCGAGCTTGCCGGGGCCGGCATAGAGGCTGTCCTCCAGGCCCACGCGCACGTTGCCGCCCATGGTGGCGGCCATTGTCGCCATGTTCATCTGGTGCCGACCGCCGGCCAGCACCGACCACTGGTAGCTCTCCGCCCCGAACAGGCGATCCGCCGTTTGCTTCATGAACATCAGGTTTTCCGGGCCGGGGCCGATGCCCCCCAGCGTGCCGACGATCAGCTGCACGAACATCGGCAGCTTCACCAGCCCGCGATCCACCATATGCGCCAGGTTGTAGAGATGACCGACATCGTAGCACTCGAACTCGAACCGGGTGCCCTTCTCGCCCAGCCGGGTGAGGATGGTCTCGATATCGGCGAAGGTGTTGCGGAAGATGGCGCCGCGACTGGCCTCGAGATAGTCCTCTTCCCAGTCCTCCTTCCACTGGCCCTTGTACTTCTCCTTCATCGTGTAGGTACCGAAGTTCATCGAGCCCATATTGCAGGAGGTCAGCTCCGGGGAGGCCGCCAGCGGCGCGGCTAGGCGGTCTTCGATCGCCATGAAGGTCGAGCCGCCGGTGGTCATGTTCAGGACGGCATCGCAACGGCTGCGGATGGAGCGCAGGATGTGCATCCAGATGTCCAGATCGGCTGTCGGGCGGTGGGTTTCGGGATCACGCGCATGGAGATGCAGGATCGCGGCGCCGGCCTGCGCCGCCTCGACTGCCTGGGTGATGATCGCATCAGGCGTGACCGGCAGGTAAGGCGACATGGTGGGCGTGTGCGTCGCGCCCGTGATTGCGCAGGTGATGATCGCCTTGTTCGGCTTGGCCATGACTTACTCCGTGTATTCGAGGCCGCCGCAGATGCTCATCACCTGCCCGGAAATCGGCCGCCCGCTCGGGGCGCAGAGGAACATCACCAGGCCGGCGATCTCTTCCGGCTCGACCATGGTCTTCATCGACACGGCGCGCAGCGCGATCGCCTCCATCTCCTCGTAGGAGATGCCGCGGGTCGCGGCGCGATCGGTGAAGACGCGGCGGATGCGGTCGCCGGCGACGACGCCTGGCGCGATAGCGTTTACGCGGATCTGGTCGGGCCCGAGCTCGACCGACAGCGCGCGGGCGAGCGAGATCACGGCCGCCTTGGACGCCGCATAGGGAGAGCGCAGCGGAAAAGCATATTTGCCGGCGACCGAGGCCATGCAGACGATCGACCCGCCCTTCGCTGCCTTCAGGTGAGGGATGGCGGCCCGGGCCATGAAGAACTGACCGTTGACATTTACCTCGAAGCAACGCGTCCAGTCCGCGGTGCTGATGTCCTGCACGGCCGCCGCGGGACCGGCGATCCCGGCATTGTTCACCAGTATGTCGAGCCCGCCCATGGCTTCGGTGGCCCGCGCCACGAAGTCGTTGCAGGCGGCGGGGTCGGCGACATCGCAGACCATGGTGCCGAGGCCAGGCAGCGCAGCCGCCGCTTCCGCCAGCGGACGCTCGGCGATATCGCATATCCAGACTTTTGCCCCGGCGGCGTGCATCGCCGACGCGATCTTCAGGCCGATCCCGCTCGCGCCGGCGGTGATGATGGCCTTCTGGCGGCTCCAGAAATCGGGATCTGTCATTTCAACTCCGTAATGGTGTTCTTGGCCGGACCGCCGGGCAGGATCCGCGGCGGCTGAAATGCGGTGGTGTCCGCAGGCCGATCTGCGAAGCGCTCGGCCTCGATCAAAGTGGTGTGTGCGATCGGCGCCTGCGCCAGCTTGGAAGTGGGGCGGTCGAGCGTCAGCACGTTGGGATTGCCGTGCAGGTCGAGTGCTCCGTCTTCGCCTGGCTCGGCCGGGTCGTACCAGGCGCCCGTCGCAAGCTGCACGGTGCCCCGCGAAACGTCCGGGGAGATGACCGCTCCGGCCAGGCAGGCGCCGCGGTCATTGAAGAGCCGCACGACATCCCCGCTCCGGATACTGCGAGCTGCCGCGTCCGCGGGATGAAATGCAGCGGGCTCGCGCCCTGCGACCTTGGCTTCGCGGCTCACCGCGCCGTTGTCCAGCTGACTGTGCAGTCGGGTCCTCGGCTGATTGGAGACAAGGTGCAGCGGATAGCGAGCCGCGTCGGCGGCGCCTAGCCATTCATCGGGCTCCATCCAGACGGGATGCCCGGGGCAGTCATCGTAGCCGAAGCCTGCTATGGTTTCGGAGAATATCTCAATGAGGCCGGAAGGCGTGCGCAGCGGAGCGCCCTCGGGATCGGCACGGAATTCCTCCAGCAGGCTTTTCGGCGGCGCATCGTTTTCGAAGCGAAACTCGCCGGCTTCCCAGAACGTCTCGAAGTCCGGCAGGTTGTGGCCGTAATCGGCTGCCGTTCGGCACGAGGCATCATAGAGATGGCGCACCCACGCCATCTCGTCGCGGCCCTCGGTGAAGGCATCGCGCAGGCCGAGATGGCCCGCGATATCGCTCAGTATTTCGTAGTCGTTGCGGGCCTGGCCCGCCGGCTCGACGACCCTGCGCATTGCGAAAAGATGCGGCTCCGATTTTGCGATGCCGAGATCGTTGCGTTCCACGGTCGTGGTGCAGGGAAGCACGATGTCGGCGTGTCGGGCGGTCGCATTCCACCACGGCTCCTGAACGATCACGACTTCCGGCTTCCGCCACGCGCGGACCAGCTTGTTCAGATCCTGCTGATGGTGGAACGGGTTACCGCCGGCCCACCAGACCAGTTTGATGTCGGGATAGCTGTAGCGCTTTCCGTCATAGTCGAAGGGTTCGCCCGGATTGAGCAGCATGTCGGCGAGGCGCGCGACGGGAATGAAGTCGGGGACGGGATTGCTGAACTGCGGCAAGGCAGGCCACGAGAAGGGAAGCTCGATGTTGCCCACGCGATTGGCGCCGGAATAGCCGAAACCGAAGCCTCCGCCGGGCAGCCCGATCTGGCCAAGCATGGCGGCGAGCGTGATGGCCATCCAGAGAGGCTGCTCGCCGTGACTGGCGCGCTGGAGCGACCAGGCGACGGAGATCATAGTCCGATTGGCGGCCATGCGGCGCGCCAGCGAGCGGATTGCTCCGGCCTCGATGCCGCAGATCGCTGACGCCCAGTCGGCGTCCTTCGGCTGGCCGTCTGCCTCGCCCAGGAGATAGGGCAGGAACCTGTCGAAACCTGTCGTGTAGCGTTGCAGGAAAGCGCGGTCGCTCAGCCCCTCTGTTTCAAGCGTATGAGCAAGGCCCAGCATCAGCGCAGTATCGGTGTTGGGGCGCAGCGCGACCCACTGCGCGTCCAGCTCCGGCTCCATGTCGCTGCAAAGCGGACTGACGTTGACGAATGCGGTGCCCGACCTGCGGCATTCGCGCAGCCAGTCCGGCACCCTGTGCCTGCTCACCCCGCCGGCGCTGACCTGGGCGTTCTTGACCGGCAGACCGCCGAAGGCAACGAAGAGACGGGTATGATCGCGGATCAACTCCCATGGCGTATGGCGTTCGCCCATGCCGTGGTGGCTGCCGATCAGATGCGGCAGCAGCACTTCGGCGGCGGCGTGGCTGTGCGTATTGACCGACCGGGTGTAGCCGCCGGCCACGTTGAGGAAGCGATGGAGCTGGCTTTGCGCATGGTGAAAGCGGCCGGCGCTGGCCCAGCCGTAGGAGCCGCCGAAGATCGCGCGGTTGCCGTGATCGCGCCTGACGCGTTCGAGCTCGCGCGCGGCCAGTCCGGTCGCGGTCTCCCAATCGACCGGCACGAACGGTTCGGCGCCGCGGCGGTCACGCGATGCCGCGCCTTCAGCGAGGAAACCGGCCCGCACCATGGGTTGTGGAATCCGGACCGTATCGTCCAACGTTCCCGGAATCGATCGCCCGATCGGTGAAGGCGACTGGTCTTCTGGATGCGGCATCATCGCGACCAGCCGGCCGTCTCGCACTTCAGGCCGGTAGGCTCCCCAGTGAGTCAGCGTGACGCGATTGGCCATGAGCGAACCTCAGGAGCGGATGTCGGCGCGCCCGCCATCGAGCAGCGGGGAGCTGCGCTCCCGAGTCCTGCCCGAGAAGGCGACGCCCGTGTCGGTTCTCCAGAAGGAGAAGAGGATGGTTTCGCCGGGATAGAGCGGGCCGCTGAAGCGGGCCGCAATCCTTGAAAGGCGTCCGGGATCGCCGGCGCAGAAGCGCTGCAGCACGGTCAGGCAGGCGATGCCGAATGTCGCGGCCCCATGCAGGATGGGGCGCTCAAAGCCGGCAGCGCGGGCCACGTCGGGAATTGCGTGCAAAGGGTTGCGGTCCCCGAGCAGCCGAAACAACAGCGCCTGGTCCCGGCGCGTGGATACCTCGACTATCTCGTCCGCTTCGCGCTCAGGCAGGCTTTCAAATTCCAGCTGTTCGCCGGCGGAGCCACCGAAGCCGCCGCCGCCGCGCACGAACAGGCTCGAGCGGAAGGTGAGCACGCGGCGGCCCGCCTGGAACAGACCGCTTTCCTGCAGGATGATCCCCGCTTTCCCTTCGCCCTTGTCGGTCAGGCCGATTATCTTGTCCTGCACCTTGACCGAACCGGAGGCGGCCATGGGTATGTCGAAGTGCACATCCAGTCCGCCATGGACGACCTTTGCGAGATCGACGCCGGCGCCCGCCATCCAGGAATCGTCAAAGGCGAGGATCTGCCCGAAAGTCGGGACGACGCGCTGGCCGTCTTCGTGAACAAGGCTGAGGTCGTCGGATAGGCCGGCGCCGAGCGACAGTGCGTAGAGCAGCGTGTCGCGGTCGCTATAGTCCAGATGCCGCGCGGGAAACTCGCGGCCGAGAAGGCGAGCAGGATCGAGCGTCACAGGCTGTGTCCAAACGTTGCTTTTGATCAGACAAGGATGGCACGGCGATTTGAATATTGCAACAGCGTGTCAATTGTTGAAACGCCATCACGATCGGGTTATGCGAGATAGCCTCGGGGCGCGGTCAAGGGCGCCGGCCGAAGGGTCGGCGGCGAGCGCATCTGACAATCTCGCCGGAGTCGGCCGAAGGAGTAGAAGCTGTGCGTGAAGCTGTAATCGTCGCCCTGGCAAGGACACCGATCGGCAAAGCCTATCGCGGCGCATTCAATGACACCACAGCGCAGGCGCTGGCGGCTCATGCGGTATCCAATGCCGTGACGCGCGCCGGCGTAGCCCCACAGGAAGTTGGCGACGTCGTGCTCGGGGCGGCATTGCAGCAGGGCTCGAGCGGCTTCAACATCGCCCGGCAGGCGGCGTTGCGGGCAGGATTTCCTACTTCCGTGGCGGGGATGACCGTCGACCGGCAGTGCGCTTCGGGACTGATGGCCGTGGCACTCGCGGCCCACAGCATCACCTCGGAAGGCATGGACGTCGCAATAGGCGGGGGCGTGGAATCCATTTCCCTGGTGCAGACTGTCCACGCGAACGCATATCGCGCTCAGGATCCCGACCTCGTGGCGCGCCACCCGGCACTCTACATGTCGATGCTGGAAACGGCCGAGATCGTAGCGGCGCGCTATGGTATAAGCCGAGAAGCCCAGGATGCCTTCGCATTCCAATCGCAGCAGCGGGTGGCCGCAGCGCAGGAGTCCGGCCATTTCGACGCCGAGATCGTGCCGATGACCACCGTCAGGATCGTCACCGACAAGGCGACAGGCGAAAGCCATGCCGAGACGGTTACCCTGACGCGCGACGAATGCAACCGGCCAAGCACGACCTTGTCGGACCTGGAGGCGCTTGCGCCCGTTTTCCGCGGCGGCCAGCAGATCGCCGAAGGGCGCTGCGTAACCGCCGGCAATGCGAGCCAGCTTTCGGATGGGGCGGCGGCGCTGGTGCTGATGGAGGCCCGGTCGGCGGAACGACGGGGACTGCAACCACTCGGCGCGTTCCGCGGCGTGGCGGTCGCCGGTTGCGACCCCGACGAAATGGGCATCGGTCCGGTCTTTGCCGTTCCCCGGCTGCTGGCTCGGAACGGGCTGTCCGTCGATGACATCGGCATCTGGGAACTGAACGAGGCGTTCGCCAGTCAGGCGGTTTATTGCCGCGACCTTCTGGGGATTCCGGACGAGCGGCTGAACGTCAACGGCGGGGCGATCGCCATGGGGCATCCATACGGCATGTCGGGCGCCCGCATGGCGGGTCATCTGCTGGTCGAGGGCAAACGCCGCGGCGCCCGCTACGGCGTAGTCACCATGTGCGTCGGCGGCGGCATGGGTGCAGCCGGGCTTTTCGAGATCTTCTGAGGGGGATCGACATAATGTCTTCGGAAACGCGGATCAACGCGGTGACCACATTGGCACACTCCGGCAAGGTCGCGGTGATCGCCGTTGACGCGCCGCCGGTCAATGCGCTCTCGGCTGCGGTACGCCAGGGCATCGCCGCAGGGCTTGCGATAGCCGCAGACGATGCCGCGGTCGCAGCGGTCGTGCTGATCTGCGCGGGGAAAGGTTTCTTCGCCGGCGCAGACATCAGCGAGTTCGGAAAGCCCATGGCTGAGCCAGACCTGCCGACGCTCGCCGACACGATCGAAAGATTTGCAAAGCCTGTCGTCGCGGCAATCCACGGCACCGCACTGGGTGGTGGGTTCGAGCTCGCCATGGCGTGCCACGCGCGTGTCGCAACCTCCTCGGCGCGGATGGGCCTGCCCGAGGTGAAGCTCGGCTTGATCCCCGGCTGCGGCGGCTGCCAGCGGCTGACGCGGCTTGCGGGCGCCAAGGCGGCGCTCGAGATGATCACGTCAGGCAATCCCATATCGGCTGGCGAGGCTCATTCGATGGGCATCGTGGACAGTGTCGGCGGGGTTGGCGTCCTGCGGGAGGTTGCGGTCGCGCATGCCGAGGCGCTTGCCGGCAAGCCGCCGCGCCGCACACGCGACCTCGATGCCCGCATCAAAGAGGCGCGCGCCGATCCCGCCCTCTTCAAGCGCTTTCGCGCCGGCAATGCACGGCGCTTGCGCCGCCAGGACGCGCCCGACCAGGCGATCCTGTCGATCGAGGCCGGGCTTACCCTCCCCTTCGACGCCGCAGTCAGAGCGGACACGGAGGCTTTCGACCGGCTTGAAAACGGTCCTCAGTCGGCCGCGATGCGCCACCTGTTCATTGCCGAACGCGAGGTCCGAAAGGTTCCGGGCCTGCCGCCCGACCTCGAAGCCCGCAACATTTCCAGGGTCGGCGTGGTTGGAGCCGGCACCATGGGCGGCGGCATCGCCATGGCGATGGCAAATGCCGGCATTCCCGTGTTGCTCACAGATGCAAGGCAGGAAGCCTTGCATCGAGGCCTCGCCACGATCCGGACCAACTATGAACGCAGCCTCAAGAGCGGCCGCCTGAGCGAGACGGAGCTGGAAGCAAGGATGGAGCTGATCGTCGGCGTCGACGACATCGAGGCGCTGTCAGATTGCGACCTGATCATCGAGGCCGCTTTCGAGGATATGGAGGTCAAGAAGGCGATTTTTTCCCGGCTTGACGGTGTGGCGCGGGCGGATGCCATTCTTGCCACCAATACCTCCTTCCTGAACGTCGACGAAATAGCAGCGGTAACCTCCCGGCCCGCGCAGGTCCTCGGGCTGCACTTCTTTTCCCCCGCAAATGTGATGCGGCTGCTTGAGATCGTGCGTGGAGCGCGCACCGGCGCCGACGTCCTGGCGACTGCGATGGCGCTGGCGCGCCGCATCGGCAAGACGGGCGTCGTGGTCGGAGTCTGCCACGGCTTCGTCGGCAACAGAATGCTGGCCCGCCGCCAGCGGGCAGCCAACCAGCTTATCCTCGAAGGCGCGCTGCCCTGGGACGTCGACCGGGTGCTGTACGATTTCGGCATGCCAATGGGTCCCTTCGCCATGGCCGATCTCGCAGGACTGGACCTTGGCTGGACGCCCGAACGCTCGACCGGTTCGACGATGGACGAGCTGCTTTGCGAGGCTGGGCGCTTTGGCCAGAAGAGTGGCGCCGGCTATTACGACTATGACGCGAGTCACAAGCCAAAGCCTGCGCCGATCGTCGAAGAAATGCTGGCCGGGCTCTCGGTCCGCGCCGGCGTGGAACGACGACCGGTTTCGGATGCCGAGATACTCGATCGCTGCCTGTCCCCTATGATCGAGGAAGGTCGCAAGATCATCGCCGAAGGGATTGCGCTGCGAAGCTCCGACGTCGACGTTGTCTGGGTGCATGGCTATGGCTGGCCGGCCTGGACCGGGGGCCCGATGTATTGGGCTGAGCATGGTGCGCTCGCCCCATCGGCAACACCGTCCGCGGAGCGGCCAACATCGAGGAAGCAACAATGACTGAAGAGTGGCCACTGGTGAAGGCCTTCTTCGATCACCGTACGTCCTCGATCCAGTATGTCGTTGCGGATCCGGCGACGCGGAAATGTGCCATCATCGATCCGGTTTTGGATTTCGACGAGAAATCGGGAGCGACGGCTACGAGCAGTGCCGACGCCATACTCGACTACCTGCGCGAGGAGGGGCTCGAGGTCGAGTGGATCCTCGACACACACCCGCATGCCGACCATTTTTCCGCTGCCTTCTACCTGAAGCAGAAGACGGGCGCACCGACCGCGATCGGCTCCAGGATCGTCGAGGTGCAGGAGCTCTGGAAGGGCTATTATAATTGGCCGGATTTCCGTTGCGACGGCTCGCAGTGGGATCGGCTTTTCGCCGAAGGCGACAGCTTCGTCATCGGCTCGATCCCGGCCAGGGTGCTCTTTTCGCCGGGACACACGCTTGCCTCGATCACCTATGTGATCGGTGACGCCGCCTTCGTCCATGACACGCTTTTCATGCCAGACAGCGGCACGGCGCGGGCGGATTTCCCCGGCGGCAGCGCCAGCCGCCTTTGGCGTTCGATCCAGGAAATATTAAGGCTGCCTGATCAGACGCGCCTCTTCACCGGCCACGACTATCAGCCGGGAGGCCGCGAACCGCTCTGGGAATCGACGGTCGCGGAGCAGCGCGCAAACAACATCCATATCTCGCGATGCCGCAGCGAGGCTGATTTCGTGGCGATGCGCGAGGCGCGCGACAAGACCCTGCCGATGCCGCGGCTCATCCTGCATGCCCTGCAGGTGAACATCAACGGCGGCCGCCTGCCGGAACCGGAAGCCAATGGCCGGCGATACCTGAAGTTTCCCATCGACGCCCTGGACGGCGCGGCCTGGAGCTGAGCCGACGCCGGGCGGCGCGGATAGTCCCCTGCTGACCGTTGTACCCATCAGTTTCACGCGACCACGCGGTCGAACATGTGTTGGTGATCGGTGGTCGGAAGTGATGGTGCGGCCGCTCCATCGAGCTGGCGCAGCGCATCCATGATCTGATCGAAGGACACTGGCTCCTCGACACCAGGTGGATGACGGAAGGCGGGCATCGATTCGACCGCGCAGGCATCGGATGCCCAGGACGACAGGATCGCCCGCTTTTCCTGGAGATCGAGCGTAAGGTCGTTCAGCACGTCATCGGGATGCTTGAAGTGCTGCGCCGGCGAGAGCAGCCGGTCGAGCGAGAAATCAGATGTTTCGGATGCGAGCGAGGGGATGATCGTCGAGAAGTTCTGGCGCTCCATCGAATTCCTCCGTTTCCAAAAAACTCCTTTGTTCGGGGTCTGGTTTTCCGTCTGCCCGATGCGTCGCCGGGCACGAGGATGATCTTGTTCGACCCCGCGGGAAATTCAAGCCTGGAAACTCGGCTTCGATCAAATTAACCCTATGTTTTCACGTCGTTAGCAGTCACCGATAGCGAGTGCCAAAAAATTTTGCGCGACCTCTTGAAAGCCGAAAAGCTCAAACTTAACTCGCCATGCGCGCGAGGTTTGTAGAAGCTCGCGTGCCACGTTCCGGGACCCTTCCGGAGCGGAGGAACCTCTCACAATCTGTTTGTCCGTGAGGAGAACGATATGACGTTCCGTCCATTGCACGACCGTATCCTGGTCCGCCGTATCGAGGCGGAGGAAAAGACGGCCGGCGGCATCATCATCCCTGACACTGCGAAGGAGAAGCCACAGGAGGGCGAAGTCATCGCCGCTGGTCCTGGCGCCCGCGACGAGAGCGGCAAGCTGGTCGCGCTCGACGTGAAGGTCGGCGACCGCATTCTGTTCGGCAAATGGTCCGGCACCGAGATCAAGCTCAACGGCGAGGACCTGCTGATCATGAAGGAAAGCGACGTGATGGGCGTGATCGAAGAAACAGCGAAGCTCAAGAAGGCGGCCTGATCGGCCCGCAAACCAAGCTCAAACAGTCAACGAAAGCTGCCTATTGAAGGAGTGATCCATGGCTGCCAAGGAAGTCAAATTCCATTCCGACGCGCGTGAGCGGATGCTGCGCGGGGTCGATATCCTCGCCAATGCGGTGAAGGTCACACTCGGGCCCAAGGGCCGCAATGTCGTCATCGACAAATCATTCGGCGCGCCGCGCATCACCAAGGACGGCGTTACCGTCGCCAAGGAAATCGAGCTCGAAGACAAGTTCGAGAACATGGGCGCACAGATGGTGCGCGAGGTTGCCTCCAAAACCAATGACTTGGCCGGCGACGGCACCACGACCGCGACGGTTCTTGCCCAAGCAATCGTCAGGGAGGGCGCCAAAGCCGTTGCATCGGGCATGAACCCGATGGACATCAAGCGCGGCATCGACAAGGCGGTCGAGGCTGTGGTTGCAGAGCTCAAGGCCAACGCGCGAAAGGTCACCAAAAACGACGAGATCGCGCAGGTCGGCACTATTTCGGCCAATGGCGATGCGGAGATCGGCCGCTTCCTTGCCGAGGCGATGCAGAAGGTCGGCAATGAGGGCGTGATCACCGTCGAGGAGGCCAAGACCGCCGAGACCGAGCTCGAGGTGGTCGAAGGCATGCAGTTCGACCGCGGCTATCTCTCCCCATACTTCATCACCAATCAGGAAAAGATGCGCGTCGAGCTGGACGAGCCCTACGTGCTCATCCACGAGAAGAAGCTCGCCAATCTTCAGGCGCTGCTTCCGGTTCTGGAAGCCGTGGTGCAATCCGGCAAGCCGCTGCTCATCATCGCCGAGGACGTCGAGGGCGAGGCGCTCGCCACGCTTGTCGTCAACAAGCTGCGCGGCGGCCTGAAGGTTGCGGCCGTCAAGGCTCCTGGCTTTGGTGATCGTCGCAAGGCGATGCTCGAGGATATCGCCATACTCACCGGTGGCACGGCCATCAGCGAGGATCTCGGCATCAAGCTTGAGAACGTGACGCTCAACATGCTCGGGCGGGCCAAGAAGGCGGTGATCGAGAAGGAGAACACGACGATCGTCGACGGCGCCGGCAAGAAGGCCGAGATCCAGGGCCGCGTCGCCCAGATCAAGCAGCAGATCGAGGAGACCACCTCGGACTACGACCGCGAGAAGCTGCAGGAGCGTCTTGCGAAGCTCGCAGGCGGCGTCGCGGTGATCCGCGTCGGCGGCTCGACGGAGGTCGAGGTCAAGGAGAAGAAGGACCGCGTCGACGATGCGCTGCACGCCACGCGGGCGGCGGTGGAGGAAGGTATCCTCCCCGGCGGAGGCGTGGCGCTTCTGAGGGCGGTAAAGGCCCTCGATAATGTCATCACCGCCAATGCCGACCAGAAATACGGTGTCGACATCATACGACGGGCCATCGAGGCGCCCGCCCGGCAGATCGCCGAGAATGCCGGCGCGGAAGGCTCGATCATCGTCGGCAAGCTGCGCGAGAAGAGCGATTTCGCCTATGGCTGGAACGCCCAGACCAACGAATTCGGCGACCTCTACAGGCAGGGCGTCATCGATCCGGCCAAGGTCGTGCGCACCGCGCTTCAGGACGCCGCATCCGTTGCCGGCCTGCTGGTGACCACCGAGGCCATGGTGGCCGAGAAGCCCAAGAAGGAAGCCGCGCCTCTACCGCCCGCCGGCGCCGGCATGGACTTCTAAAGCATCATAAAGGCTGCCTGCTCCCCCTTGCCGGGAGCGGGCAGCCGGTTTGGACCACTTGGAGCGTGCCATGAACATGATGACGACCGCCGGAGCTGTTCCGTCTCCGACACATCCGGCAAGAGACTTTCTGGCTTACGAAACCGAATGCAGGAGCGCGCTGAGGCCGCTGCTGACGGGCTTGCTCGACATGGCTGAATCCGCAGGCTGGAATCGGCGAACGGCTGCATCGGTGCTGATGTTTCTCGCCGCGCAGCAGGTCTCGGCGACGGCCCATGCTTCGACCGCTGCCTGACGCAGAAGGAACTTTACGCCCCAAGAGACCGCTTCTATTTCGTCAGTAGGTGGCGGCGCAGAAGTTCTAGCCATGCAGCAGCACGACGGTGCGGCCGTTCGGGTTCGGCGGTTTCACGTCGAGATAGGCCATTTGGAACTCCTGGCCCTGCGAAGAGAACGTGAAGCGCATTACCGGGTAAGCGTAATCGAACCCCTGCAATTCCGGTCCATAAGCCGGCTCGTCCTCGGCGGCCGCAATCCGTGGACTGAGGCTCACGGCGGCGATCAATGACGCAAGACCGAACAAGGCGGCTAAACGGATCATCGGGCGATCCTGCAGACTGAACCCCAGGAGCCTCTGACTAACCCAGCAGCTCGGCGCCATCGAGAAGGTGAACGATGAGCGCTCGGTCCTGTGGCTGCCAGCCTCAAGCGGATCGTTCTGGGGAATGGCGGCCGGGCATCCGGCCGCCTTTCGGTTGCTAGTGATGCGTGTGCGAGGCGTGACCACCTTTGCGGGAGGAGGCATGCGACTCCTTGTGACCGCGACCGGAGCCCGACTTCTTGCCTCCGCCGGACTCTTTGTTCACCGTCGCCCAAGCCCGCCGCTCAGCCTCTTTGTCGGAGACACCGCGCTTCTCATAGCCTTCCTCGATGTGCTCCGCCTTGCGCTTTTGCTTGTCGGTATATTTGTCCTTGTCGCCTTGTGGCATCGCAAATTCTCCTTGGGATGATTGTGGTCAACGGTCTGCGCCTGCAACGGGTTCCGACAAGGGAGCAGCACGACCGCCCCTCCCTGCGCCGGCTAAGGAACCTGCGCCCCGATTTCGCATTCAAATCCCAGAAGCGGTCATCGTCATGAAATTCGAGAAGACGCTGCACGTTGCGCTGGACGAACTGCGCATGCAGATGCTGGGGACGCAGGTCCTCTTCGGATTCCAGTTGCAAGGTGCCTTTCAGGAGCGGTTCGCATCGGCATCAGAAGAGGTGAGGTTTCTTTCATGCTTGGGGCTTTGCTGCATCGTGGCCACCTTGGCCCTCCTGATTGCTGCGCCTTCCCAACATCGCCTGGTCGAACGGGGTCTCCCAACCCACCGGATCTTCCGGGCTGCAGGCTGGTTCGCCAACCTTGCCCTGCTGCCATTCGGGATCGCGCTCGCCTGCGATTTCTTCGTGGTGATCGAGCCCTATGGCGGCTCGGGAATGGCCGCGGCGGCGTCTGTTGCAGCGGCCGTGCTGGCGCTGTCTCTATGGTATGGCGTCGGGATCGGACTGAGGAGATTTGTTCCTGTCTCGGAGCGAGAGGGTAAGCCGTTGCCAGACAATATGCAGATCGATCTGCACGAGCGCATAGACCAGATGCTGACAGAGGCGCGCGTTGTATTACCAGGCGCACAGGCGCTGCTCGGGTTCCAGTTCGCCGTCACGATGACCAGCACTTTTTCCGAGCTTTCCAAGATCGACCGTACGGTCCACTTCGTATCACTCTGCGCTATTGCTCTGGCAATCATGCTACTCCTGACGCCAGCCACCGTACATCGGTTGTCCTTTGCCGGTCGTGACGCGCTCCGCTTTCACACGATTGGATCGCTGCTGGTGACGGCGGCGCTCGCCCCGATCCTCATCGGCATCGCGACCGATTTCTATGTCGCGACCGTGGCAATATTTCACGATCGGATGCTTGCGGCCGTAGGTGCGGCGGTGGTTGGAATAGCCCTCGCTGCGCTCTGGTACGCCGTTCCGCTCTGGCTGCGGCGCACGCAGATGTCGACAAGGAAACCGACGGATGCCCAACTATCTTAGTCTCCCCACCACCACGAAAGGGCTGATCAGGGTCGTGGTCGAGACCCCGCGCGGGGCAGCAGCCAAATTTGCTTACGAACCGGAGACCCAGACGTTCGGCTATAAGCGGCCGTTGCCCGTGGGGATGATTTATCCCTATGACTGGGGCTTCGTCCCTTCAACGCTTGGGGATGATGGCGACCCTCTAGACGGACTTGTTATTCATCAGGCGGCGACCGCTCCGGGGATCGTCATTAAGTGCGATCTGCTGGGTGCGTTGTGCGTCAAGCAAAAAGACCAGGACGGCATAGTCGTCCGCAACGACCGCTATGTCTTCTCTCCGCACAAAGAGGACGCAGCTGACGAGCAGGTTGCGGCCGCCGGCGTACCGGATCGGCTTCGTAGGGAAATCGAGCAGTTCTTCTTGTCATCGGTCGTCGGAACCGGAAAGACCATAAAATTCAAAGGATGGCATGACACGCGTGAAGCGCTCGACTCGATCAAAGCGGGTATGAAGGCTTTTGCCGCACGTCGCTAGAGCATGATCCCGAAAAGTTGCAGATTTTTCGGGTAAGATCATGCTGCAAAAACAAAGAGCTAGACCAGGATGAATGACTCCGCTCCAATTCATCCTGCTCTAGCGGGGCATTGCGGCAGCCGACTTCGTCAGCGGAAAAAGAAAAATCAGCTATTTCTGCCGAGGGTCTTCGCGCGAAGCGCCAATAACTTTGAACCGCCCTGCCCTTTGCTCCATCACGCCTTCTGCCAGGGCCAAAGCGGCATTGCGCACTTCTTGCTGAACGTCATTGTCGCGATCGAGCTCATCGTGGCTGCTGGCGTAGGGCTTCCAGTAACCGATGTAGCGATCGAGTTCGGCGTGCGGTCCCGCAGGCACCAGCTTCATAAAGCGCAGCCAGTCGGCCAGTGATCGACGAACGTTCTCGGCGCCCTCGACATCACCGTGCACCACGACCGAGAACAGCCGGCCGGCGAGATGGCGAGGATAGTCCCAGCCGTCCATTTCGATCTGCTTGGCCCTCCTGGCGTCCTTGCCTTGCGTCAGAGTCGGATCAGGGTTGCCCCCATCGGCGCAAACCAGCCGATCCATCATCAGCTTGACCGGCGAACTCGCTTGATACCAGTTGACCGGCGAGATGATCATAATGCCATGCGCTTCGACCCATCGAGGATAGATGTCATTCATCCAGTCCTGAACCTGTCCGAGTGAGTGGTTCGGATAACAAGAGCACGGCCAATGGCAGAGCGGAGCCGCCGTCGAAAAGCACGCCTTGCAGGGGTGTATGTTCCGTCCATATTCCGAGGCGAGTCTCGAAAGGTCGAGGATCGTTGCCTTCACAGGCGTTTGCTCGGCCACAGCGCTGCGAGCGATCTCGGTGAGCCGGTAACTCTTCGACATCTCGCCGGGACAGGTATGCTCACTCCGAGATGATCCATTGATGATGAGGATGCGCAACGGACCCGATCGGTCCTCGTACCTCGACTGCGCGGCCGCGATTGCGGCGCGGGCCTCAAGCCAGTCGATCGAAAGGTCATAATTCGGATCGGCGAAACCCGGACCCGCCTTCTTTGTCAAAGGGCTCTTTCTGGAATGCCGGTAACTATCCCACGCCACAGCAGCAATGCGTTCGATATCTTCGCGTACCTTATCGAAAGCGGGGTCGCAAAATTGTTGGCGGTAGCGAGACTTGAATTCCGTCTCGTCAAGCCTGGGACTTGGCATTCCTTCTCGAGGCATCGGCGCGGCCATGACTATTCTCATTGTGCGTGGCATCACCCAGGACACCGCAGGGACAGTTGGCCGGTGAACGACTGAGTTGTTCGACAAGTTCCAAAAGAAGGATTCTGGCTTCAGAACAGGCCTTGATCATAGGGAGGAAGCCTTTCTTAAGGGGCCATAAGGCGAATTACTCTGCTGGACATGACAAGCTCGAAAGCCGTTAGTTTGGCCCACCGCATTGTTCCGTGGAACGTTTCTTCAGTCGTGGGCGAGTGAATTTGCCGCGCCCAGTGGCCCTTGCGAGCGAACCAATCCGGGAAGTCAAAGGTTGAACAAATGCCGGATCCGCGCCCCGAGCGGTAGTATCGTCGCGGCAGCAGCGCCGTCGCTGTGCCCAAGCCGAAGCAGCTCGGATGCGTTCCGCTTGGCGAGAAGCGACGCCAGCTCATCTGCAATCGCGGGACGGTCGCGCATCAAGGGAGCTAACCCTTCCTGCGTGATTTCAAACACGACAACGAAGGTCAGAGCCCGGATCGTCCCTGACTCGCCAGCGCCTGTCAGAAGACCGCCTTCGCCGAAGAAGTCCCCGGGAGCCAAGCGCCCCAACTCCGTTTCGTGCACTCCGTCGCGCCGAATTATCGCCGCGACCCCGCTGCGCACAATCATGAGCGACTTCAATACCGCGCCCTGCTCGGCCAGGATCTCGCCCTTGCGGAAGGTCCGACGAACCATTGTCGATGCCAGCGCTTCCTTTTCGTCCTCGGTCAATGAGGCGAACAGCGCGATGGCGTCGAGGAGCCGCCAGGCCGTGCTGTGATGCCCAAACATCGGCTCATCGGTTTGCGGTGCAGCGTCTGCAATGGCGGCGCCCTCCGGAGACGAAAGAACCAATCCGGCTGCCTTGGCATGACGATAGATCAGGTCGAGGATCTCGCTTTTCGCCTTTGAAGCCATCGCAAGGTCGGCAACCCTGAAGCTCAGCTCCAGCTCGACCGCGCTTCCGTCGAGGGAGAGCACTTCAACGGCGGGGTCGGGTTTGGTGAGTATAGAGTTGCTGCTCATGAGAACGGAGCGCATCACCTCGGCCATGGCAGACGGCGCCGTGGTCGGCCGGAACCGGACCGTGAGCGTCACGCCGTGGCTTCGCTCGGGGCTGCTGAGATTGGTCAGCCGCGCCTTCGCAAGATCGCTGTTAGGGACGATCACCAGATCGTTCGCACCCGTCAGAAGATGTGTCGCCCGCCAGTTCGTCTCGACGACCCTGCCTTCGATGCCGCTGCTCAGCACAAGCCAGTCGCCGATCCTGTAAGGCCTGGCCAGGTTCAGCGCGACGCCCGAAAAGACATCGCTCAAGGTGCTCTGCAGCGCAAGGCCGAGGACAATGGCAACCGCGCCGGACGTAGCGATCAAGGTCCCGACCGGCGCATTGAAGACATAGGCGACGACCGAGAGGATCGCCCCGACATAGATCACGCCAACAACGAGATCCTGAAGAAGCTGCGTCTCGCGGGGTTGCCGTTCGAAGGTCAGGAAGACGCGGACGACGCTGATCAGCGACCACGCGGCGTTGGTCCACCATATGATCTTGGCGATCCCGATGAATACGCGCTGCAGCGTTGACGCGTTCGCAGGGCCGGATTCGTAGGGAATGATGCCGTGATAGAGCAGCAGGATGGTAAGCGCCAAAAAGAACGCCAACTGGCCGATCAGACGACGCGTCGGGTGACCACGCAGGAGAACACGCGTCACCAGGGCTCCGACGGCCGCAAGCAACCCGGTCTGGACGATCGGATCAGCTATGACGCCTGGAATGTCACTGTAGTTCGACATCTTGCTGACTGCATGCTTGCGGTCTCTCTTGACGCCGCCACCGGCGATCCCGCGCGAAGCACTCGGGAGGCTTAAGGATGAGCGGCGAGCCAGACAGTCATCCCGGGCTCCAGTCCGTCCACATCGCCGTTTGGATCGAGGCGGAGCCGGAAAGAGTTGAGATCGTGGTCGCCGACGGCGCGGGCCGCACGCCAGGTGGCAAATTCGCCTAACGGGCGCAGTTCCGTCACGCGAGCCTCGATCTGGCGCCCGTCCTGCACCGTCACCGCTACCGTTCTACCCAGCGTAATGTCGTGCAGGTCGTCCTCGCGTATCGTGAAGGCGAACCAGGCCTGGCCATCCGCCTCCATTGTCATCACCGGCTTTCCGGGCCCAATGATCTCACCAGGTTCCGCAACGCGGATGCCGATTGTACCGTCCGTCGGTGCCGCCAGCTTGGTCTTGTCCAACTGGGCCTGGAGTTCCGCGACCGTCGCTTCTGCGAGCGTTACCTGAGCGTCGGCCAGAGCGCGCTCCTCGGAGGTTGGACCCGCCTTTGCCTCCGCGACCTGCGCCTGCTTGAGATCGAGATCGGCCTTCGACTTGGCAAGCGCGGCTGTATTCTCGTCGAGCGTTTGTTTGCTCGCGAAGCTCTTGCCGGCAAGGGCAGCTGCGCGGTCATACTGCTGCTGGGCGAGCAAAAGATTGGCTTTGGCCGTCTGGACCGCCCGCGCGGCGATTGCGACCTCTTCCGCACGGACGCCGGAGTAGACCCTATCCCGCTCCGCCTTGGCGCTCGCCGCGGCGGCCTTCGCTTCGCCGAGGGCCGCTGTCAGTTCGGGGTTGTCGAGAACGGCGAGGAGATCACCCTTGTGGACATGCTGGCCCGGCGTGACCGCGATTGTAGCAAGTCGCCCAGTCGTGTCGGGCGCAATGCGGATCTCGGTCTGTCGAACCATGCCAGGAATCGGCACCTTGCCTTGCTCTTGTGTCGATGCCTGGGAAACTATGCCAGCTAGGCATGCGGCAACTACCACGATTGCAAAGCCAGGTCCCGGTCTAGCGCGCATCGGAAACCCTTCTGCCCGAAGCTATCCAGGCGGCAACGATCGTCAGGACTGCGTAGACGCCTGTCAGGATCCACAAGCGGATCCAGTCCTTCGAAACATCCGCCAAGGTCGCTCCCATCTGGTTGATCCGCACGAGCCCGTCGATCGCGAAGGTGCTCGGAAGGACAATGCTGGCGGTCCGCATGATCTGCGGGATCGCTTCCAGCGGCCATGCGACGCCAACGAGAAAGAAGATTGGAAGGCTGATGCCAATGAAGATCAGCACCGCGGTTTCGCGCCGCCTGAACCAGCTGCCGACGAACTGGCCGAGCAAGCTGACCGAGAGGATGAAGGGAATGGTCAGGACGATCAGGTCGAGCAGATGATCGTTTGCAGAGAAACCGTAGACCCTTGGGAGGACGACGAGAAAAAGCGCAAAGCCCGGCAGTGCCAGCACCAGATGCGCGAGGCTCTGGCCGATCACCGCCGACACCGCACCACGACGCCAACGAGAGCTCGGACCGCCCTGCTCATAAGCCGCCCCACCCAGCGTTGCCGAGCCCATCAGCAGCGTCTGCTGCAGGATCAGCAGAAAGGCGGCAGGAACGACATAGCTGCCATAGCCGCCCGTTGGATTGAACAATGGCTGGTTCAGGATCTCCACGGGCGAGCTGTTCGCGAGAGCCGCCCGGTAGAGGCTGCCGTCCGGGCGCGCGCTGCGCGCCGCGAGATCGGTATTCACCGCGCCCACACCTTCCTGGATACCCTGCAGGGTCCGGTTGTAGAGCAGGAAATATGCCGAATCGACATAGGCAGGCAGCCTGGCCTGGTCACCCTTCAGGATGTCGCGCTCGGTTCCTGCCGGAATGCTCAGGATGCCGAACACCTCACGTCGTGCGAGTGCCGCCTGAGCCTCGGCCAATGTCGTAGGTCGAAGCGCCACTTTGACGGCCTCGTCGGCGTTGACCGCCTGAATGATCGAGCGACTGACGTCCGAGGAATCGTCATCCACGATCGCTATTGGAATGTCCTTGATCAGCTGGCCGAGATAAGGCTGCGGATAGAACACTCCATAGATGATCGGTGCCATAATCATGAGGCCGAAGGCACTGCGGTCGCGGAGAACGCGGCCATATTCGTCGGCGAATGCCTGCACAATACCGATCTTGCCCGGCCTCACCTGTTCGGGCACGTCGACCGGCCTTGCCGGTATATGACGGGCAACAGAGCGCAGCCTCAGCCAGGCCAAGCCGAAATAGGCGACTGCCAATCCGCCGAGCATCATGAAAGGCTCTGCGGAATCTGCTGCCGGCACGCCACGGGCTGCCTGATCGAACAGGATCTGGACGTACCAGCGCAGCGGCAGGATCGCACCCCAGGCGCGCGCGAACAGGTTCATCGCCAAAACCGGAAATCCGACGCCCGCAAAGCCGAACGCCGGCGAACAGATGATGCCGGTCAGACTGAGGCCGAAGGCCAGATTCCCTGTGAGAAGCTGCAGGAGCGCGCCCAGCGCCAAATAGGCAATGATCAGCAGGCAAGCAGCCGCCCCGACCAGTACAGGGGCGCCTCGGAACGGTATCTCGAAAAAGCCGTGAATGATCCCGAGCCCGACAGCCATCATCACGGCAAAGATGCCGAAGTAAGGCGCCAGCTTGCCGACGAGCGCGATGAGCGGTCTTTCTCCAGCTGTCGCCAGCCATTCCCGCATGTTGCGCGACCCGAACTCGGAGCCGACCGCATAGCCGCCCGAAATAGCAATAACGATATGGAGAACCGTGGGAAGGATCGCGCGCAACAGAAACTGGGCGTAGTTCAGCGCCGGATTAGTAAGCACATATTGTTCGACGACAAGCGGACCAGGCGTGAAGGCGGCGCTGTGTGGCCCGGCCGGCATGTCGGCGACGGCCGCCGATACGGCTGACTGAAGGGAACTGGAGGCGACGTTGCCGGGCGTGAAGAACTGCTTGTTGAAGAAAATCACGAGCTGTGGCCGGCGCCCCGCGGTGATGTCGCGCTCGAGATTCTCTGGAATATACACCGCAGCGATCGCCTCGCCGGAGCGAACAGCGTGCATGGCGCCATTGAGGTCGGAGGAACGTCTCGCCACAGTAACGCCCGGCGCCGAGCTGATCGCCTGCACGAATGTCTCGGACATCTTCGAGCGGTCTTGATCGACCACATCGACCCGGAGATCGCGGATGACCGCATTGCTGAATGTGGCGGCAAGGATCGCAAACGCGATCAACGGGATGCCGAGGACCAGCAGCAGCGCAACCTTGTCGCGCCAGATCCAGATCACCTCGCGGACCGCTACGTCGACAATGCCGAAACGGCGCGGGCCGGGCATCAACGTGCCCCGTTCCAGTCCGCGTAAGCGCTCATGCCCGGCCTGAGATTGGGTATCTTGTCGACCGGATAGGCTCGCACCTCGAAAGTCCTGAGATCGAAGTCGCCGGTCGCGCGCGTTGCGCGCCAACCGGCATACTCGCCGCGCGTGGCGATGGTCCGCACCTCGACAGGTATCTGCAAGTCGCCGAGTGCAGGGATTCTGACCCTGAACCGATCCCCCACCTTCAGACCCTTGACCAGATCCTCGCGGAGATCGAAGCGCAGCCAGACGTCGCCGAGGTCCACCAGCGAGAGCAACGGCACTCCGGGCGACACATATTCTCCAAGCTCTGCGCCGACCTGATAGACCTGCCCCGCGATCGGGGCCTTGACGGTCATCTCGTTGACTTGCGCCTGCAGGGTCGTGATGGCTGCTTCCGCCTTGGCAACAGCGGCTTGCGCCACGCCGCGTTCCTCGACGGTGTAGCCCGCGACAGCTTCCTGATAGGCGGACTTTGCTTGCTGCCGGGTTCGCGTCGCGACGTCCAGCGATGCCGTCGCCTCATCGAGCTTTGCGACCGATTCATACCCACCCTGGGTGATCTGCTTGATCCGATCGTAAGTCTGTTGCGCAAGCGTGACATTGGCATCGGCGGCTGCGACCGCAGCCTTGCGCTCTTCGATCACCTCCGCGCGCGTGCCCACTTCAATGCGCGCCAGATCGGCTTGCGCGACAGCCCTCGCCGCCTCGGCCTCGCGAAGCTTCGTCAGCAGTTCGGGGTTATCGATCGCCACGAGCAGTTGCCCGGCCGTGACATTGTCGCTGCGCTCCACCGGCCGTTGCCCGACCCTGCCCTCGATGCGCGCCGCAATATCCACGCGGGTCGCATCGGCCTCGCCTTGCACCAGCAGAGGTTGCGGCAGGACGAGATACCACAGCGACAAACCGACGATCGCCAGTACGCTGAGCGCAACGACGATCGCTGCCATTTTTGAGGTCCTGGGCGGCTCGGCCGCGGCGAACTGAGCTTGAGCGGGTGCACGAAGATCGGGCTGCGGCAGTTCCGGTCTGAAACTTTCGAGCCGTGCCTCTGCGCCAATTTCCGCCTGCCGGCCGGCGAAATCCGAAACGAGCTGGCCACTTTCCGGAGCCGATCTCATTGCGGAAACTTCGGCGGGTTCTGTCGGTTGAGCGGCGGTCCTCGTCGCTGGCGCGTGTTCTTCGGCTAAGCCGCCGGCCGTTTGGACCCTATCCGCACTAGGTTCCACCGGAACAGCTCTCTCCGGCGGTAACGACCCATCGGTTGAATCCGACACCCTGCTCAGCGAGTCACGCGACGGCTCAGGCATTGTGGGCCTCCGGTCGATTGGTCAGCTGACGGAACCCTTTGGATCATGGATAATACTTCAATGCCTTGGACAAAGCGATCACGCGTTTGACACTTCGTGCATGATCGTCGGGGGCGCGGCCTTCGCTTGTGCTCCTGCCCTGGGCGCTTGGGATGCCACTCCAAGGCCCCACGGCGCTCCGCCTCGAACGGCTGCATCCTGGCTTTGGTACTCAAGAACCGCTTGGCCGTCCGCCGAAGCGCATCCGGCAACCCCGCATGTGCGGGACGCTGAAAGTATCGACCATTATTTAACGACATCTAATCACTGAGCGATCGTGTATTAACTGGTTAAAATTCAGTAATTATTCACTGAGCTATTGCTGGTCGACTGATAGTAGGTATAGTAAGTATCCAATACTATTGTGCAATTGCTCAATCTACAAAGCAGTGATGATATGATTTCATTTGATTGTATCGGATCGATTAGCTCGGCATGGTCGGGTCTGCGGTCGCGCAGGCCGGTAAGAAGGGCTTCGACCCAACGGAAACGTCGACCATCTTTACTGGGCGAAGCCGTCGCTAGTGGGCGACTACAGGTCGCTGGACCCGAGCAACAGTTTCAATATCGGGCGTACGTCAAGCTCGCCCATTGGGAACGATCGCAGCGGTCAACGAGAGGCTGAACAAGTATCGGAGATCAGAGATGTCCAGAACTGTTGCTGATCAGTTTGTTGCAACTCTGGCCGTGGCTGGAGTGAAACGGATTTACGGGGTTGTGGGCGACAGCCTTAACGGCATCACGGACGCACTCCGGCGCCAAAACGAAATCGATTGGGTTCACGTTCGACACGAGGAGACGGGGGCCTTCGCAGCTGGTGCTGAAGCCCATCTAACGGGGTCGCTCGCAGTCTGTGCAGGGAGCTGCGGTCCCGGCAACCTCCATCTCATCAATGGGCTGTTCGACTGCCACCGGTCGCGTGTTCCGGTTCTTGCGATCGCCGCCCACATTCCATCGCCGGAGATCGGTTCCGGCTATTTCCAGGAAACGCACCCACAAGACCTTTTCCGCGAGTGCAGTCATTACTGCGAGCTGGTCTCGGATGCGAACCAGATGCCGCGCGTGCTCGAAGTCGCGATTCGCGAAGCGGTCGGCCGGCGTGGCGTATCGGTCGTGGTCGTACCGGGCGATGTTGCACTGCGCGAAGCAGCGGATGTTTCAGTCCCAACGGTCAGTGGTCTGCTACCACCGAGGCCGGTCGTGACACCCGACAAAGCGGACCTTGAGAAGCTCGCGGCATTGCTGAACGCCGAAGGCCGTGTGACACTGCTATGCGGTTCCGGCTGTGCCAGCGCGCGTGCTGAGCTCTTGGCGCTCGGCGAACGCCTTCAGGCGCCGATGGTGCATGCTCTGCGCGCCAAGGAGCATGTCGAGTGGGACAATCCCTACGATGTCGGCATGACTGGACTGATCGGGTTTTCATCCGGCTATTTCGCGATGCTCGATTGCGACACGCTACTTATGCTTGGCACGGATTTTCCCTATCGACAGTTCTATCCCAAGGGCAACGGCGTCAAGATCGCACAGGTCGATCTGCGGCCGGAGAATATCGGGCGACGCGCTGCCGTCGATCTAGGCATTGTCGGTGACGTCAAGGCGACGCTCGATGCGTTGCTACCGCTGTTGACGCAAAGACGTGACAACAGACACCTGATTCAGGCGCAGCAGCATTACGCCAAGGCTCGCCGAGACCTCGACGGACTGGCAGCCGAGACCTCTGGCACCCTGATCCATCCGCAGCAGGTAGCGAAGGCGTTGAGTGATCGTGCGACCGAGGATGCGATCTTCACCTGCGACGTTGGGCTGCCGACGGTGTGGGGAGCACGCTATCTGGCGATGAACGGCATGCGACGCCTCGTCGGCTCCTACTGGCACGGCTCGATGGCTAACGCGATGGCGCAGGCGATAGGCGCACAAAAGGCGTTTCCCGGGCGACAGGTGATCTCGCTGTCGGGAGATGGCGGCTTCACTATGCTGATGGGCGATTTCCTGAGCCTGACGCAGCTCGGCCTGCCGGTGAAGGTCTGCGTTTTCAACAACAGCGCGCTCGGCTTTATCGAGCTCGAGCAGAAGTCGACCGGATTCCTGGACTTCGGCACAGCGTTCAAGAACCCGAACTTTGCGGCGATGGCCGAGGCGGTCGGCATCCGCGGCATCCGGCTCGAACGCCCGGGCGAGGTTGATGACGGCATTGCCGACGCGCTGGCGCATGACGGACCGGTACTGATCGACGCGGTGGTGAACCGCCAGGAGCTGGCCATGCCACCAGCGGTGACGTTCGAGATGGCGAAGGGCTTCACGCTCTTCATGGTGCAGGCGGTCATGAATGGCCGCGGCGACGAACTGATCGATCTCGCCCGAACGAATATTTGGCGCTAGGCGCGGGAGGCCGCCAACTCTATTGTTGTCGCGCATCCAATTCGCCTTCACCGTCTCGTTCCATATCATATTCCCGTCGTTCACGATCGAGCGTCCGGATATCGCCACTCCCGAGGAGCATCGTGGCTCTCGGCACACCGGGCCAAGTAAGCCGCGGAACTGCCGAGCCTAAGCAGCAAAGAAAGGAGGACGAAACCGTCGTCCCCTCGGCGCGGGCGAGAGATGATCGGCCAGCTCGCGGTAGGGGAGCAGAACCCTAGCCGGCGAAAACACGGGCGGTGTCGTACGAAGCAGCGATCCCTTTCTGTACTTGGGTTGCGCAACAATCACTGTGCGGGCACGAGCGCGGGGGCGCCCTTGTCCTTGATCAAGAACACCAGGAATTTCGCAGGCTGCGTGCTGCTCGCGTTCCGGTCGACGATGTGAACATCGTCAGGGCCTTCATAGAAGGTCTGTCCTGGTGTCAGTGTCACCTGTTGTCCACCCTTCAGCTGCATCACGACGGAGCCCTCCAGCACGTAAACAAACGCATGTGCATTGTGTCGGTGGATAGCGCTCGACCCGCCAGGCGCATGCTCGACTGTGATCATCAGAGCTTCCCTGCCGGGATTCTCCGGAAGATCCTTAGACATGAGTGACGTGACTTTAGGCTCCTGAGCCACTGCCGTGCCGGTCATGAGGCATAGCAGAACCAACGCAACGAGTTTGATCGTCATTAGTCGCCTCCTCCGTTCGTTGCCCGGGACCAGCTCGGACAGACTGCGCGTATCTCCGATGCGGGATCAGGCCGCCGCCCGTGAGCGGCGGAGCCATTCGTCGAAACCGATGCGGCCGAGGCGCGCCTCGCCCAACGGTACGAGCGAGTACTCCTCGATCCGGCCGCCGAAGTATCGGGCCTCGGGATCGCTCACGACCTCGCGCGGGTCGCCAACCGCCTTCAGATAACGGGCGACGATTTCGCTGAATGGCGCTCTTTCCGGGCCGGCGATCTCTAGGATGCCGTTTCGCGGCACCGCGAGCGCCACATCGGCAACGATCGCAGCAACGTCGTCCGCCGCAATGGGCTGGAACAGGCCGGGCGAAATCCTGACTATGTTTCCATCCGCAGCTGAAGCGGCGATGCCGCTGAGGAATTCCAGGAACTGGGTCGAGCGGATGATGGTGTAGGGGATGCCGGAAGCCTCGATCAGTTTCTCCTGGGCAACTTTGGCACGGAAATAGCCATTGTCTGTCCGGTCGATTGCGACGATGGATAGAGCGACATGGTGTCGAACGCCCGCTTCAGCCTCCGCCGTGAGAAGGTTGCGGCCCGAGGTCTCGAAGAATTCCAGCACCACCTTGTCTTCAAATGACGGCGAATTGGCGAGGTCGATCACCACCTGCGCGCCCGCCATGGCCTCATTGAGTCCCTCGCCGGTGATGCTGTTGACGCCGGTATTAGGCGAGGCGGCGACGACCTCGTGGCCGCCCTCGCGCAGAATGGCGACGGTCTTCGAGCCGATCAGGCCGGTGCCGCCGATGACGACGATCTTCATTGTTTATCCTCCCTTCGACAATGGTCGTAGGTTCGCCGGCTGCTGCGCTTCCGGCGTCAGCGGACATGCCGCTCCGGATTCCGGGCGGCTGGTTGTTGCTCTGGTGGGCCTCGCGGTCAGTCCGCGAAGACCTCACGCAAATATTCTGACGCCTGACCGACGGCGCCACGCACCGGGGGCGTGCTCGCGATCGGGTTGAGCAGCATGAAGTCGTGGATCGTGCCATTGTAGCGGACCGACCTGACCGGAACGCCGGCTGCTGCGAGCTTGCGGCCATAGGCCTCGCCCTCGTCGCGCAGAACGTCGTTCTCATCGACCAAGAGCAGCGTCTGGGGCAGGCCCTTGAGCTGCTCCGAACTGGCGTTGATCGGAGAGACGTGAATGTCGGTGCGCTTGGAAACGTCGGGCAGATACTGGTCCCAGAACCATTCCATTCCCTGCTTGGTCAGCCATGGGCCTTCGGCAAACTCCTTGTAGGAGCCTGTCGACATGGACGCGTCAGTGACGGGGTAGAAGAGAAGCTGGGCCTTGACCTCAGGCCCATTGCGCTCCTTGGCGAGGAGCGCGACCACGGCCGTCATGTTGCCGCCGACACTGTCGCCCGCAATCGCGATGCGGCTGGCATCCGCGCCGAATTCGTCGGGATGCTCGGCCACATACTTGAGCACGGCATAGCTTTCCTCGACCGCGACGGGATATCGGCTCTCGGGCGAGCGATCATAGTCGACGAACACCACGACGGCGTCTGCTCCAATGGTCAACTCGCGGACCAGCCGGTCATGCGTCTCGCGGTCGCCCAGCACCCAGCCGCCGCCGTGGGTGTAGACTACCGCGGGCAACGGACCTTTGGCGCTCTCCGGCCGATAGATCCGGATGTCAGTGCGACCCTTGGGGCCGACGTCGAGAACACGGTCCTCGCTGCGCGCAGGTGCGAGCTTTACCGATACCGACTTCTGCGCGCCGGCGAGCACGTTGCGAGCGGCCTCAGGCGAGAGCGTGTAGATGGGCGTTGCGTCGGCAAGGCTGTCGATGAAGGCTTGTGTGGCAGGCTCGAGCTGACTCATGAGGTTCCTCCATTCGTCCTCAGCCCTTCGCGAAGCCCCCTACAATCGATTTTGCAAGTGGTGCAGGAATGCACCATTGAGCGACCCGATCATGTGGTTTGTTCGGTGCGGCGCACGCGGAATATCGGGCACAGCCGCGCTATCAGGCCCGGCTATCATTTCGCGGCGTGTAAGAACACTTGGCATGCGCTCCTCCAGGCCGAGGGCTGCCTGGTGAACGGAACCATAGCATGTCGCGCCAACATGCGGTGATCACGTTTGCTCAGGCGGATATCCGTGCTTCCCGGAGCAGGCTGCCCGGCGCGCTTCCGCTCCCATGCCGGCATGGGCCATCGTCGCCGGATGGGCGACGAGGCTTCCTGGGCGGCTCGAGCACGGCGAATTGAGCTGGAGCGGGCGCACGAAGATCCGGCTGCGGTAGTTCCGGTCGGAGATTTTCGAGCCGTGCTTCGGCGCCAATTTCCGCCTGCCGGCAGCCGAAATCCGAAACGAGCTGGCCACTTTCTGGAGCCGATCTCATTGCGGAAACTTCGGCGGGTTCTGGCGGTTGAGCGGCGGTACTCGTCGCCGGCGCGTGTTCTTCGGCTAAGCCGCCGGCCGTTTGGACCCTATCCGCACTAGGTTCCACCGGAACAGCTCTCTCCGGCGGTAACGACCCATCGGTTGAATCCGACACCCTGCTCAGCGAGTCACGCGACGGCTCAGGCATTGTGGGCCTCCGGTCGATTGGTCAGCTGACGGAACCCTTTGGATCATGGATAATACTTCAACGCCTTGGACAAAGCGATCACGCCGTTGACACTTCGTGATCGGTGGCGTGCAGGGGCGGCGCGAACGCCAAAATCTAACGTCACCCGTGTGGCTGTGTCGACCTAAAAGCTGGAGGCGAAAATCCGGCATCTTCGACGCACGTGCGTTGCCACATGCCCCGGCCCTCGCCCGACTTGCTTGAAGATCCAATCTTCGGGCCTACGCGTTAGAACTCGGCACGCTCACCAAGCCTTTGAAGACAGATCGCGCGCCAGCAGCGGCCAGAGCCAGGACGGTCAATACATACGGCAGCGTCAGAAGCAGCTCGCTCGGTAGCCCGAAGCCCTGCAGGCGGTCCGTGAGGGCCCCGGCAAATCCAAAGAAAAGGGCGACAAGGAACACCGGCAGCGGCCGGTGCCGCCCGAAGATGACTGCCGCGAAGGCGATGATGCCGCGCCCTGCAGTCATGTTGTCCGTGAACATTGCCAGCAACCCGAGCGCAAGCTGCGAACCAGCCATCGCACAGCAGAAGCCGGTGATTGCCACCGCGATGTAGCGCATGAGGCGCACGTTGATGCCCGCCGCCTCCGCCGCTTCCGGCCGCTCTCCGGCCGCGCGCAGCGACAGCCCGAAGGGCGTCAGATGCAGCACGAACACGAACACCGGCAGCAGCAGCCAGGAAAGATACGTAAGCGCGGTATGATTGCTGAACAAAGGCCCCAGCACTGGAACGCCGTGAACGAGCGGGATCCGGATGGGGTCGAGTTGTACAGTCGAAAAAATGCCGCCGCCCTGCCCAAGCATTGAGTTGAGCATGAAGACGGTACCTCCCTGGGCGAGCAGGATCAGCCCAAGCGCGGAGATGATCTGGTCCGCTCCCAGATCAATTACGACCCAGCCCCAGACAAAGCTGAGCGCGATGCAAATACACCCGCTCAGAAGAATGCCAATCCAGACGTTTCCGGTAAGCGTCCCGAACAGGACACTGAAAAAGGCGCCAAACAGCATCAGGCCTTCGAGGGTGAAATTGAACACCCCGGCCTGGTGACTCACCAAGCCGCCCATCGCTGCCCAAATCAGCGGCGTGGCCGCGACGAAGGTCGAGGCGATCAACGAGAGGGTGAAGATTTCCATCGCGCTCTCCGCAGCTGCGAGGCCAGCCGGCTTAGCAAGAAACGCAGCCGGTGGGCCGATACGAAAAGGATGATTGAGCCCTGAAGTATCCAGATGATGCTTTTGGAGAGGCCGAGTGCCCGCTCGACCTCGGCCCCGCCGGCCTTGAGCACGCCGAGGAACAGCCCTGCCGGGATGCAGCCGGCCAGGCTTCCGTTGGCCAGCAGGGCGACAAGGAATCCGTCAAAACCGAACCCAGGATCGAACTGGGAAACGAAGCGCTGGTTGATGCCGATACTCTCGGACGCGCCGATCAGACCTCCCAGGAAGCCGCTGATGCAAAACGCAAGCACAAGGCGTTGCCCCGTTGGTACGCCCGAGTAGTGGGCAAAGCGCGGATTCGCCCCCGTCATTCGGACCTCATATCCGAGGCGCGAGCGCGCGCTGAGGTATGACAAGAGGAGAGATGCCCCGATCGAGGCGAAGAGCATCACGGACACATTCCCGACCGGAAAGATCGAGGGTAGCACTGCGCTCGGCATCACTTTCACCGACATCAGGAAAGCGGCTGACGTTGGATCGCGGAAGAACTGCCGTACGAGAAAATCGGCGACGCCGATGGCCACGTACCAGAGCATCAGCGAGGTCACGATTTCGCTTGCCCCGAGATAACGTCTGAGGATTGCCGGTATGAACGCCCACAGCGCCCCGGCCACTCCGCCTCCCAAGATTGCAGCCACGGGATGAAGGCCCCACGGCAACGTTATGCTGAAGCCGATCAGGCTGCCCACGAAACCGCCGACATAGATTTGGCCCGAGAGTCCGGCGTTGAACAAACCCGCCTTGAAGCCGATCGAGACCGCCAGCCCCGCCAGGATCAACGGGGTCGCCCAGCGCAATGTCGAGGATACGCCGAACAGGCTGCCGAGCGCCCCGCGCAGCAGCGCCGCATAGACATTTAGCGGGTTCACCTCGATGCTGAGCAGCAACAGCGAAGTTATCAAAAGACCCGCCACGGTGGCGATGAGCGGCATCTGCAAAGCATTCCACAAAAGCGCGAGGCTGCGGTTTCCCCCTCGGCTCCGACCGTGGAGCCTATCCTTCACATCGGACTGGAACGTCACGCAACACCCCCCGCTCCAGGAGCCGCTACGCCGCCAGCCGGCTTGATGCCGGCCATCAGCAGGCCAAGTGTCTCGGATGTGAGGCCCTGGGGAAGAACCTCAGCCATGACGCTTCCACGATACATAACCACGATCCTGTCGGAGAGGCGCAGAACCTCGTCCAGGTCGGACGACACGAGCAGGACGGCAGCTTTATCCCTTCGTCGCAACAGCTGCTCGTAGATGAATTCCGCAGCGCCTATGTCGACGCCGCGCGTGGGATGCGCTGCCACAATGATTTCGGGATCGCCGGTCAATTCTCGTGCAACGATCGCCTTCTGCATGTTGCCGCCGGAAAGGCTTCCAGCATCCGCGCGAATATCACCAGGTCTGACGTCGAACTCCTGGACGAGCTTCCTCGCATGATCACGCGCGGCATCCTGATCGATCCAAATGCCGCGGGCCACGGGTGCCGACCTGTGAACACCCATGATGAGGTTGTCCATCAGCGGCGCTGTCGTCGCTAACCCTGTCGAGATTCGGTTTTCTGGAATGTGCGCGACACCAAGTGAACGCATCGCTGCAGGGCTCGAAGCCTTGGTGACGTCGACGCCCTTTAGCCGCACAGTCCCCGAATTCGGGAGGCGCAGCCCCGTGACGATCTCAACGAGCTCGGACTGGCCGTTTCCCTCGACGCCTGCAACGCCGAGCACCTCACCCGCCCGCAACGTCATCGAGACGTCGTGAAGGCTTGAGCCACCAACTCCATCGGCGGAGCAGGTCACATGATCCAGCTCCAGGAGCTTATTACCAAGATCAGGGCGGTGCTCTTTTCGTTCGGCATGGATTTCGTGCCCTACCATCGCGACAGCGAGCGCATTCGGACTTGTCTTCGATATCTCGGTTTCCAGGACGATCCGGCCGGCCCGCATTACGGTCACGCGGTCGGCGATCGCCATGACCTCCTGCAGCTTGTGTGTAATGAAGATGATGGTTTTGCCATTGTCGCGGAGCGTGCGCAGGTTTTCCATCAGCGAGCGCGCCTCTTGAGGCGTAAGCACCGCAGTAGGCTCGTCCAGGATCAGCACATCGGGGTTGCGGTAGAGCGCCTTAAGTATCTCCGTGCGCTGTTGGACGCCGACCCTGCAGTCGGCAATGCGTCGCCGGGGATCGACAGTGAGGCCGTATCTATCGCCCAGTTCCCTGACCAACTGTTCCGCGTGGCGTTTGCGGAAAACCCCGCCTCGCTGCGGCGGATTCGAGAGGACGACGTTTTCGGTCACGGTCAGCGACTCGATCAGCGAAAAATGCTGGTGCACCATCCCGATACCATGCCTCATGGCTATTTCGGGATTGCCCAGCAGGACCTCCTCACCTCGTAAAAGGATCCGTCCTTCCTCGGGTAGATGCAGGCCGGCGAGGGTCTTCATCAGGGTCGACTTGCCCGCCCCGTTCTCGCCGACGATCGCATGGATCTCGCTAGGCTGAACGGCAAGATCGATCGCCTGGTTGGCGATGAAACTGCCGAACTTCTTCGTGACGCCGATGAGTTGGATGATCGGTGTGGGCACGGGTCAGCCTGCAAACGAACTGAATTCGAGGAGAAGGCCCGGCGAGTTAACGCCGGGTCTTGCCCAAGGGCTATAGTTCCGGCGTGCCGGACACCTTGATGGCCCCACTCAGGACCTGCGAGCGCAGGTTCGCGATGGTGTCCACGATCACCTTCGGCAAGCTCGCGCCGAGCTTGTGGTCGCCGTCACCGAAGGAGCAGATATCGAGAGCGCCATCCGCCAGCCCTACATAGTGATGACCGGGCTTGAAGGTGTTGGTTCGTACCTCCTTCATCACGCCCAGGACCCACTGATCGAGAAAGACCAGTGCAGAGGCGATACAGGTTTCCGGATATTGTTGGCACTGATCGTTATCCAGTCCAAGGCCGAGATAGCCACTCCTCGCAGCCGCGCCAAGCACGCCATGCTGACTCTTGCCGCCGCTGGTGCCGATGATGCCAGCGCCTCTTTCCTTGAGCACCCCAGCAAGCTGAGCGGCCTTGACGGGATCCTCGAACGGTGAATTGCCTCCGATCACATTGTGGATCACGGAGCCTTTGGCATTGGTCATCTTGAAGCCCTGCTGGTAGCCGGCAAGATAACCATGCTGCTCGCTGTTCTCGACCGCCAGCACGACGCCCAGCACATCGCTGTCGACGCCAAGCAGCTTTTGTGTCGAAACCAGACCGGCAAGCGCGCCGGTGAGGAATGTTCCCTCCTGGCTTGCATGCCAGACGGATTTCAGGTTGGGCACGCCTTCCGGAACGATGCCGACGAGATTTGCGAAATAGGTTTTTGGAAACTGCCGTGCGGCGCGCTCCAGTGGATCGGCCATGGGCGGAAACAGTCCGATGATGAGGTCCGGCTCTTCAGCCGCCGATGCCTCGATCGCCCCCTGATATTCGCCCTGGAGAGCTTCCACCACGCGGACATTGTAGTTGAACTCTTCGGCGCCGCGGTTCAAGCCGCGTATCATCGCATCCACCGGGCCGAGATCGCCAGCCCTTTGGATCGTGATCATGACCGCATTCAGCTTCTCGCCATCGGCAGCCGCTCGCGCGCTCGCAATACCGCCTTCGCTCAGCGAAGTCGGGTTCTCTACCGCACCCAGAAATGCATATGCGGCGGCGGACGACATGCCGAGCCTCATCGCGTTTGCCATCAACTGGCGCCGCGTGAGTGCCCCCTCATTGAACTGCTTTTCGAGATCCAACCACTTGTCAAACATTGTCTGTTCCCCATTCAGAATAGGTTTCCCGACGCGCCCTCTCGAATGCCGAGAATTTGACGCGCGCAGGCTTGCGTTCTATTTATAGAACGATGGTCGCAATATAGGACGTTACATGATCCAAGATTACCGTCAAGCGCGATCTTGCGCTGCGCAAGTGCTCTGGATTGCGAAATGCCGGATGCGGCTGCCACTGTTGCCGGAAATTCGCCAACAGTTCACAAGCCCTGGCTGCAGAACCGCGGAAGAGGAATGAGAATGCCTAGGAAGCGCAGTTCCGAGATAGATCAGCCGAAGGCGTCGCCTCCGCAGCTCGCCGGAGACGCGAAGCTTCAGTACCAAGGCGACCACTGGATGCTGTCTGCCGGCGGCCAGTTCGTCTCCGAGCGTCACGCCCCCGGCATTGTGCCGGCCCTCGAGAACGGCATTGCCATCGTGGCCTATCTCAATCGCAAGGCTCCAAGGGCGGCGGGGCTAGCCGAGATCTCGTCCACGTTGGGGATTTCCAAAAGTCATTGTCACTCGCTGCTGAAGACGCTGACGCATTTCGACTGGCTGAGTTTCGATGAGGAGTCGAAGACATATCATCTTCAAGCGGGCATCCTCAGCGATGCATCGTCTCTGCTGAGCTCTCCGATCATCAATGTGATAAGGCCGTTCCTGACTACATTGGTGGAGCGGCTTGAATTGCCGTGTGTGCTTTCGGAGCCGCTTTCCGATGATACCTTCGTCGTCATCGATAGGATCAATGCCCATCACATCATGGAAGTGTCGTTTCCGGTGGGTCATCGCTTCTCGCGAAACGCAGCTGCCCAAATGCGCGCTTATCTCGCCTGGCAGAACCCGGAGCGCATCGACCGCTGGATGCAGGACTGGAACCCGGTCGCCTATACGGACTCGACAGTTCTCGACGCAATGTCGCTGAGGGCCGAGATCGGCGCCACGCGGCGGCGGGGCTACGCCCGCTCGGTCGGCGAGTTCACCGAGGGGCTGATGGCACTCGCTCTTCCAATCTTCGACCGGTCTGGCCGGGTGGCGTATATCTTCAATGTCTCGTCGCTGGTGAACACGCTGCTGCCGCGCGAAGAGCAAGTCGCGCAAGAGATGCAGCGAACAGCCGGACAGATACATCGAGCCATTGCGGCACGGGTTCCGCCGGACTTTCCCTCGTAAATGCGCGCTGACGCGGGGCAGTAAAGCGCCTGCCCCGCTTTGGCAAAACAGCCAGGCGTCACAACGCCCCGCGGTCATAAGGCCGGCGCCTGACGAATTTTCCGCCTCCGGCAACACCTACGAACTGCCGGTTTTCGACGATCACCTCTCCCCGCCGAAGCACCGTGATCGGCAGCCCCCGCACCTCCCTGCCTTCGTGGAGGGTATAGTCCGCCTTGTGGTGCAGATCCGCCTGGCGAATCATGGTCGAGACGTCAGGATCCCAGAGAACGAGGTCAGCGTCGCTGCCGACGGCTATCGTGCCCTTTTGCGGGAACAGCCCGAACAGCCGGGCTGGGCTGGTGGCGACGATCTCCACGAAGCGATTGATGCTGAAGTGGCCCGAATTCACCCCCTGATAGACCATCGTGAGACGTTCCTCGATTCCCGGCGCGCCGTTGGGGATCTTCGAAAAGTCATCCCGCCCGAGATGCTTGTGCTCGGCATAGGACCAGCTCGCATGGTCTGACGAGACCGCCTGCAACGTCCCATTGCCAAGCGCACGCCAAAGTACCTGCTGGTCTTCCTTGCTGCGTGCCGGCGGCGTGAATACCCACTTTGCCCCTTCGAAACCTTCTCGCGCCAGGTCTTCCTTGGTCGTGTAGAGATAATGTGTGCAGGTCTCAGCCGTCACGTCGACCCCGCGCCGGCGCCCCGCCAGCACTTCTTCAAGCGAATCCTCGCAAGTCAGGTGGACGATATAGATCGGGGCCCCGGCGATTTCTGCCAGAGCAATCGCCCTGGCAGTGGCTTCGCTTTCCACTCGCGGCGGACGACTGAGCGCGTGGTACTTGGGTGCCGTATTGCCCGCCTTCAGGTTTTCCTCGACGAGGAAGTCGGCCGCGTCGCCATTCTCGGCGTGCACCATGACGAGCGCCCCAGATTTGCGTGCTTGCGCCAGAGTGCGCACGAGCGTCCGATCGTCAACCATCTGCGCGCCCTTATAGGCCATGAACAGCTTGAAGCTTGTAATGCCCTGCCGCGGCAGAGCCAGTAGCTCCTCCTCCACGCCCGAGTTGAAATCCACCACTATGATGTGGAAGCCGTAGTCGATCACCGCCTTCCCTTCCGCCTTGGCGTGCCACCCCGCCAATGCGTCATGCAGTGTCTGACCGCGCTGCTGCTGGCAGAAGTCGACGATGGTGGTGGTCCCCCCGCATGCCGCCGCGATCGTCCCGGAAAGGAAATCGTCGGCCGTGTTGAAGCCGGCGCCAGGCGCATCGAGATGCGTGTGGACGTCGATGCCGCCCGGCAGGACGTATTTGCCTGACGCGTCTATTCGGCTCGCGGCCTGCAATTGACCGCCGATCTGAGCGATCTTCCCGTCCTTTATTCCCAGATCGGCCCGCGATGTACTCGCCGCCGTCACCAACAAACCGTTCTCGATAACCAGATCCAGCACGAGCCGCTTCCTTTCAGAGGTTGTCCATGGGCTGCCAGCCGCGCTGCTTGACAGCATCCGAATCTAGCCTAGTTTGTCCTGTATCAAGAAATCAATCCTTTATACAGGACGGAGTGGGTAGATGTACGAGCAAGTCCGAGAGCTCTATGAGCGAAGCGGCTTTGGAGGGCGTGTCGGTTTCGGGGAGCGACCAGCCATCGTGGTCATAGACCTTGCGCGGTCGTGGCTCGATGACAGCTCCCCGCAGGGCTCGTCACGGCTGGAGCCGGTGCTCTTCCACACGATCAAGTTGCTCGAGGCTGCCAGGACCAACGGCCATCCTGTGTTCTTCACAACCATGGCCTTCGCGGCGGGGGAAGTGTCCGGCCCCTACGGACAGAAAATGATCCATCTCAGCAGACGTGGATCGCTGGATGCCGGATCGGAAATGGTCGCATTGGACCCGCGATTGGGCAGGCGGCCCGACGAGCCGCTTCTGGTGAAGCCGAGGGCCTCGGCCTTTTGGGGTACGCCCTTCGACAGCTACTTGGTCGGACGAGGCGTCGACACACTCATCATCACTGGCTGCAGCACGAGCGGCTGCGTTCGAGCTACCGCAGAAGGTGCGCACAATCTGAATCTGCGAACGATCGTCGTCAGGGAAGCCGTTGGCGACCGCTCCCCGCTCGCCCATGAAGTGAACCTGACCGACATAGACCTTCGCTACGCCGATGTCGTCGGCATCGAGGAAACCCTGTCCTATCTGAACGAAGGAGCGACGCGGTGAACGGTGACATTGTCCGTCGCGAACAAAATCAACGGATGAGCCTCGCCGTCGAGGCTGGCGGTTTTGTGTTCCTTGCTGGCCTGACAGCTGTCGAGACGCGCGGCGGTTCGGTCACGGAACAGGCGCGGGAAATCCTCCGCAGGATCGATCATCACCTCGCCAAGGCGGGCACAAGCAAGGCGGGCCTTGTTTCCGCGCAGGTGTGGTTGACCGACATCGCTACTTTCGACGAGTTCAATGGGGTCTGGGACAACTGGGTAGCCGATGCCGGCAAGCCAGTGAGGGCCTGTGTCGAAGCACGCTTGGCCGACCCCGCATTGAACGTGGAGATCATGGTGACGGCATTTCTCTGACGCCCGTCCCGAACGCGACCCGCTTCAATCTCCAATCATCAGGGCAGGACAACAGATGCCAGAAATAAATGCCGAAAGGTTGCTGTCGGACCTCAGGCGCTTCGCTCAATTCGGCGCGTACAAGACCGGGGTACATCGGCCGACTTTTTCGAAGGATGACATGGACAGCCGCCGCTGGCTCGCACAGCAATACGAAGCCATAGGCCTTCAGGCGCATATCGATGGGGTAGGCAATGTGTTCGGCACGCCGCGCTCGCAGCGGCCATCGCTGCTGATCGGCTCCCACGCCGAGTCGCAAAACTATGCCGGTTGGCTCGATGGAGCGCTTGGCGTCATCTATGGCCTCGAGATTGCCCGGACGTTCGCGGAAACACCGGATTGCGGGACTCTTCCCATTGCGCCGGTGGCTTGGGCGGACGAGGAAAGCCACTACATCACGCTGCTCGGAAGTCGATCTTTCGTCGGCGATATCGAAGAAGCCGATCTCGACCGCGCCGTGAATGCCTATCACGGACAGCCCCTCCGGGACGCGCTTAGGGAAGCGGGGCTTTCAGGCGTTCCACGGACATTGGTCGAGCCTGATCGCTATGTCGGTTACCTTGAGGCCCATATCGAGCAAGGAGATTCACTCGAGGCTTCAGGAAAGCGGATCGGGATTGTAACGAGCATTGTCGCTATCTGGCAGTATCGTATCGTTTTCCATGGCATCCAAAACCATGCGGGTACGACCCGCATGATCATACGGAAAGACGCTGGCCTGGCTACGGCGCTGCTGGCAACCTCCCTAGCTGCGCGATTTCCTCGGATTGCGGGCTCGCGCTCGGTCTGGACGACGGGCCGCATCACTTTGGAACCGGGGGCTCCCAGCATCATTCCTGGCAAAGCAGAGATGTTGTTCCAGTTCCGGGATTCGGAGATACCGGTGCTCGAGCGTCTCGATGCGGCCCTAAGGGAATTGGTTGAAGAGACCGCCGCAAAGACCGGCTGCCGCGCCGAGATCGAGCGGACAGCGACCGGAAAGCCATGGCATATGGACCCAGCATTCCAGGAAGCGATTGAAGCTGCCGCCGAGCGCCATGCACCCGGCGCCCACGTCAGAATGCCGAGCGGCGCCAGTCACGACGCCCAGGTCGTAGCGCGCAAGCTGAGGGCGGCCATGCTCTTCGTCCCCAGCATTGGCGGCATCAGTCACCACTGGACCGAGAATACGGACGACGCCGACCTGGTGCTTGGATGCCAGGTGCTGGCCGATGCGGCCGAGGCGATCCTGCGCAGCGAACCTGGATAAACGACGTGAAGCACTCGATCGCTCGGATTGCTCATCATCGTGGCAAAGGGGCGCTGCGCGCAATCATTGGACTGCTTGTTGCTGCCGGAGTTTCAGGGGTCACGCCCGCTTATTCCCAAAGCAGCTCTGATCGCGCCTTCCTGGAATGGGCAATTCAGATCGAAATTCAACAGCAGGGTATGGGGAGGATTGCACAAAGGCGGGCGAAGATCCCGGGGGTGCGAGAGCTAGGCACCTATCTCCTCGAACGGCACAGTGAGGCGGAGTCCAGGCTGAGACAGGTTGCAGGCCGGTTGGGGGTTGCCCTTTCGAACACGCTGTCGGCGACGCATCTCAGGGTCCAAAGGCGCTTTACATCGATTCCGAGCGCAAACTTCGACGCAGGCTTCATCCGACACGAAATAGGCGACTACCGCTATTTCATAGCCCATTTCGAGGCAGCAGCCGCTTCTCGCAATGCCTCAATTCGGCAGTACGCAACGAACGAATTGGTGAGTCTCAAGCAGGATCAGACCAGGATTTTGACCCTGGCGCATCAGGCGTCGTGAATTTCCAAGGCCTTAGCCGTCGTTTTTTTCTCGCGTGTCTGGTCCGGCAGCGGCAAGGCCACGCTCCAGATCGACGAGGAGATCGGCCTCGGCCTCGAGACCGACCGAGAGGCGCAGCAGGCCGTCGGCGATGCCGGCCGCCCGGCGCGCTTCCGCTCCCATGCCGGCATGGGTCATCGTCGCCGGATGGGCGACGAGGCTTTCGACGCCGCCCAGCGACTCGGCCAGAGTGAATACCTGCACGGCCTCGACAAAGCGGCGCACAGCTTTCAAGCCGCCGGCGAGCTCGAAGCTCAGCATGGCGCCAAAACCGTCCTGCTGGGTGCGAGCCAGCGCATGGCCGGGGTGCGTCACGAGCCCGGGATAATGCACCGCGCTCACTGCCGAGCTCCTCTCCAGGAAGGAAGCGATCGCGGCAGCGTTCGCCTGCTGCCGCTCGATGCGCGGGAACAGCGTGCGCAAACCGCGCAGGGTGAGATAGGCATCGAAGGGCGAGCCCGTCACGCCGGTGATGTTGGCCCATGCGCGAAGTTGTTCCGCGTCGGCGGCGGCTGCGCAGACGACCGCGCCGCCCACGACGTCGGAATGGCCGTTCAGATATTTCGTCGTGGAGTGAATCACGAAATCCGCGCCGAGCTCGATCGGCCGCTGCAGCGCCGGCGACAGAAAGGTATTGTCGACGGCAATCTTGGCGCCGGCTTTCCTCGCCTGCTGCGCAAGGGCGCGGATGTCGACGACGCGCATCAACGGGTTGGACGGCGTCTCGATCAGCAAAAGCGACGGCTTGTGCGCGAAAGCCGATGCCAGCGCGGCCGCATCGGATTGGTCGACGAGCAGCAGATCGAAATGTCCCCTGTCGCGTCGCGCGGAAAGCAGCCGGTAGGTGCCGCCATAGCAATCATGCGGCGCGACGACCAGGTCGTCACGGCCGGCAAGCGAGAGGACAAGATCGACGGCGGCCATGCCGGAAGACGTAATCACCGCGCCCTCGCCGCCCTCGAGCTTCGCCAGCGTGTCGGCGAGAACGTCCCGGGTGGGGTTGGCGGTGCGGCTATATTCGTAGCCGCGATGCTTCTCGAAGCCGGCAAAGGCAAAGGTGCTCGTGAGGTAGAGCGGCGGCGTCACCGCTCCGTAGCCCGGGTCCGAAGCGATGCCGTTCGCTGCCGCAACGGTCTTGGGATCGCGCTTTCTCATCTCGAATTTTTCCGCTTTCGCGTAACCCCGGCTGTCTACTTGCCCTGCCGTCGGTTCAGTCGTTGAAATGCCGCCCTTCGCTGACCTCGGCAGCATATCCGGCACGGATGGCGAAGTCACCGAACCGTTCCCCGGGCGACCGTTCCCGTGCGAACTGTCCGATCACCTTGGCGATCAGTTCGAGAATGGCCTTCTCGCCGACATTCTCGAGAACCATCTTGTTCAGACGTTGGCCGTGGAAGCCGCCGCCGAGATAGAGGTTGTATTTTCCGGGTGCGCGGCCGGTCAGCCCGATCTCGGCGATGTAGGGCCGAGCGCAGCCGTTCGGGCAGCCGGTCATGCGGATGGTGATCGCTTCCTCGGAGAGACCGTGCTCGGCAAGGATGGTCTCTATTTTCCCGACCAGAGCCGGCAGGTAGCGCTCGCTTTCGGCCATGGCCAAGCCGCAAGTCGGCAGAGCCACACAGGCCATGGAGTTGAGCCTGAGCCCACTGCCCTCGTTCAGGCTGTCGAGCCGGTATTCCTTCAAGAGCCTTTCGGTCTCCGGCCTGTCAGCGGGCTCGATGTCAGCAATTATGAGATTCTGGTTGGGCGTTACACGGAACATGCCCTTGTGGTTGCGAGCTATGGCGCGCAGACCATCGAGCATGGCGAGATCGAGAAAATTGCTGACCCGGCCGTTTTCGACGAACAGCGTGAAGTGCTCGCGTCCGTCCTCGCCCCGCTGCCAACCGATGACGTCGCCATTGGAGGTGAAGTCATACGGCCTGGCGGCCGCCAACGCAAAACCCAGGCGGCTCTCGATCTCGGCTTTGATGAAGTCGAGGCCCTTGTCGTCGATGGTGTATTTGAAGCGGGCATGGCCGCGGTCGGAGGCGACTTTTGGCTGCTGTGTTCGATGCAGACCAATGAATGATATTGCTAGGTTAGAACAAAAAATTTGTACTCAACGAGGCAAGAAACAGCCATTCTCGCCCTATGCCGAAACGCGACTTGCATGTTTTGTCCCGGCTGGTTTTTTGGGAGAACTTTCCGGCAGCGGCCCGTCAAAATTCTGCGAAAAAATCGGATCCCTCGTGAAAGAAGTATCTGGAGCAGCGCGGAAGCTACTACCCCAGCGACGACCTTCACCCCCCGCACATGTCTTTCACCAGGCGATCGGCCGGCCGTCAAAGGCGACAAACGCACCGCTGCTTTCCAGGCCGGTCGTGGCGATGATCGAGCGAATTCCCTCGGCGCTCAGCCGGGTCGGCACCACGGCCTCCGGTCCGCCCATGTCGGTCTTGACCCAGCCGGGGTGCAGCGCCAGTACCGTGATGCCCGCCGGCTTCAGGTCGCGGGCAAGCTGCACCGTGGCCATGTTGAGCGCCGACTTGGAGCAGCGATAGGCATAGTCATCGTCATTGTCGTCGAGCAGGCCTTCCGCCATCGAGCCGGCGCGGCTGCTGATATTGGCAATGACGGGTCTGGCCGCCAGCCGAAGGTTCGCGCGCAGGGCCTTTGCCATGAGGAGCGGGGCCAGCGTGTTGGCGCTGAGGACGTCGAGAAACGATTCCGGCGCCAACGCCTCCAATCCGGGCGCCTGGCTGCGGACGGCGGCGTTGTTGACCAGCACGTCGAGGGGGCGGCCGGCCAACCGCGCGGCAAGGGCAAGGATCGACGCAGGATCGGTCACGTTGAGCGGCTGGAACTCTATACGCTGATCAAAGCCACCGGCCGGGAAAGCGCGGCCGCACGCAATGACCTGCCAGCCGGCTTCCGCGTATTGACGGGCGAGTTCATGGCCGAGGCCGCGTCCCGCGCCGGTGATCAGGACCGCGCCTGCCTGCCCGCGTTCAGTGGCCAAGTCCGGCTCTCCGCGCCGGCGCGAGCCTTTCCTGCCGTGCGATCCTGGCATAGATTTCGCCGGAATATTTGATACGCCGTTCCTGTGTTGCGTAGTCGACATGCGTGATGCCGAAGGGCGAGGTATAGCCATGCGCCCATTCGAAATTGTCCATCAGCGTCCAGGCGAAGTAGCCTTTCACTGGCACGCCCTCGGCCACGGCCTTTGCCACCTGTTCTAGATGCTCGACATAATATGCGGCGCGCAAGTCGTCCCAGACGCGCCCGTCGGCGCCGACCCGTTCGGGTCGCGTAGCAACGCCGTTCTCGGAAATGTAGATCGCCTTCGGCGCGTAGCCATCATTGACGTAGCTCAAGATGTCGTACATCGAGCGGGGCCAGATTTCATAGCCCACCGCGGAATAGAGTCCTTCCGGCTGCACGCGCCGATAGTTGATCGGGGCCAGTTCCGTGCCGGCCGCGATCACCGAACGGCGGTAGATGTTGACCCCGAGATAGTCTACCGGCGCGGCGATCAGGCTGTTGTCGTCGGCATGGATCGGCGGCAGCAGATCACCGAAGAGCTCGAGCATGTCCTGCGGGTAGGCGCCCTTGAAGACGGCGTCCAGGAACCAGCGGTTCTGCGCTCCGTCGAAGCGCCCTGCCGCGGCGATATCGTGCGGGTCGTCGCTTGCCGGTTCAGCGACGTTGAGGTCGAAGACGATGCCGACGGAGGCGTCAGGTACCTCGGCCCGGATGGCCGGCACCGCCTTGCCGTGGCCGAGCAAGGCGTGGTGGCTGGCGGCGACGCCGCCCTTCGCCCCGTCGCGCAAGCCCGGCGCGTCCTCGCCCGAGGCATGGCCGGACCAGCAGAAGGTCCAGGGCTCGTTGAGCGTGGTCCATTTCTTGACCCGGTCGCCGAAGCTGCGCGCGGCAAGCGCGGCGTATTCCGCCAGCGCGTCGGCGGTGTCGCGGTTGTACCAACCGCCGTGCTCCTGCAGCGCCTGCGGCAGATCCCAATGGTAGAGCGTGACATAAGGCTCGATGCCGGCTTCCAGCAGGCCGTCGATCAGCCGGTCATAGAAGGCGATACCCTTGGCGTTTGGCACGCCGCGCCCCTCGGGGAGGAGGCGGGTCCAGGCAAGTGAAAAGCGATAAGCGCCTAGCCCCAGCGACTTGAGCAAGGCGATGTCGTCGCCCAGGCGATGATAGCTGTCACAGGCAACGTCGCCGCTGGATCCGTCGATGATCACGCCCGGCACCTTGCAGAAGCGGTCCCAGATGCTCTCGCCCTTGCCGTCGGCGGCCGGCGCGCCCTCGATCTGATAGGACGCAGTGGCCGCGCCGAAGACGAAGCCTTCCGGCATGACAAGGGAGGCGGCTCGCGCCTCGAGGTCTCGGCGCGATTTATCTATGCTTGATGTCATATTTTCTCTCGACGGTACTAACCAGGCTAGCCGCCGCAAGCGTCAGCAGGATGTAGAAGATGGCGGCGGAGTTGTATGGGGCGAACGGCAGGAAGCTTGCCGACTGGAATTCCCGCATGCGCTGGGTGATGTCGCGGATCGAGAGGATCGACAACAGCGAAGTGTCCTTCAGGATGGCGATCAGCTCGTTCCCCAGCGGCGGGATGATGATGCGGAAGGCCTGCGGCAGGATAACCAATCGCGCCGTCTGCCAGCCATTGAGGCCTAGGCTGCGCGCCGCTTCGAGCTGGCCGCGCGGGATGGCGTTGATGCCGGAGCGGAAGATCTCGGCAAGGTAGGCGGAATAGGCCAGCGCCATGGCGGCGATGCCGCGCGCCAGGTTTGGCGGGTCGAAGACGCCTTGCGTGGCGTCCTTGAGCGCGCCCGCCAAGGGCAGGCCGACATAGAGCACGATGACCAGCATCGGGATGCCGCGAATGGTGTCGACGATGAACTCCGAGCCTATCGAGAGCGGATGCCGGCGATGGATGTGCCCGCCGAACGTCAGCAGGCCAAGCGCGATGGCAAGCACCGCGAACGTGATGCCGGATGCCTTGTCGCGGTCGCTGAGCGTCTGCGTTTGCCAGAGCACCGGCAGGTCGGCGGGTGCGGAGGCGGACGGAAGCAGCGCCGCGCTGACATCATTCTTGGCCAGTGCGGCGAGCGCTTCGGGCGCGCCCTTGAAGGTGCGCAGCGGCACCTCGTCCTCCGGACCGGACGGAAACTGGCCGAAGCGCACGGCGCCGATCAGGCCGGAAGACGTGCCGGAGATCACGGCGACCTTGCCCTGCAGGCTGCCGGCTAGCGTGTAGGCCTGGCGCGGCTGCATCAGGAACCATCCCGCCGCGCAGGCCAGCAACACGGTGATGACGATGAAGGAGAGGTCGGCTCGCTTGCTGTATTCGAGCTTGAGCAGGCCGACCCAGACAATACCGAGCAGCGCTGCCAGCATATAGGCCGCGATCGCCGCGCGGATGGTGGTGGCCACGCCGGCCGCGAAGGTCATCGGCGCCAGGAACAGGATGAAGACCAACCCGGCACCGTTGATCAGGCCGAGGGTGGTGCGTCCGGCGCGCCGCGTGGCCTCGCCATTGCCTTGCCGGCCGCCGACGAGGAACAGGGCGAGGGCGACGACCGTCACGGCGAGGTAGATCCACAACAGTGTCGAGACGTGGCCGTGCACCAACGCCTCGGCCTCGCCGGTCAACTGGCGAGGCGTCACGCCCTGCACGACCAGCTTGGAAGTGAAGGGATCGACGGCATTGGCAACGACCGAGGACGCGTAAGCATAGACAAGGCATGTGGTCGCGGAGGCCAAGGCGGCGACGAAGTTGAGCGCGGCGCACAACAGCGCAAGGCGCGGTTTCGGCGCCTTGGCGCGACTGAAAACGACAACGCCGACGCCGGCGGCGAAGGCGATGGCCAGCAGGGCGAAGCCGGGCACGAATGCGGACGAGCCGTGCTCGACGCCGAGGATGGCGCGCAGCGAACGTCGGTAATCGGCCGACGAGGCAAAGAGATAGACGATAAACGGCAGGGCGGCGGCAATGATGAGATTGCTGGGCCGAACGCGCATCAGGAGCTGCATCGATGACCGCCCTCCACAAAACAGGTCCCGGCGCGGCGGCGCACCGGGACCGTGGACTGCGATTACTTCACGCCCCAGTACTTGCTGATCAGCGCGTCTAGCGTGCCATCCTTCTTGATGGCCTCGATGCCTTCGTTGAAGGCCGCGACGTTCTCGTCGCCCTTGCGGAAGACGAGGCCCAGCGGATCGGACTGGAGATTGCGGATCGGCACTACCAGTTCGCCCGCGAATTCCTTCTCGTATGCTGCGGCGTTGGCGCCGTTGATGACGACACCGTCGACATCCTTGTTCTTGAGAGCGATGACGGACGCACTGAAGCTGTCATAGGCTGCGACATTGTCCTTTCCGACGATGTCTTCGGCGACCTGCGCGTCCGTGGTGTTGGCCTGGGCCGAGAGCTTCTTGCCCTTAGATTTGAAGTCGTCGACGCTCGAGCCTTCGTCCTCGACACGCATCAGGATCGCCTGGCTGTTGACGATGTAGGGTTCGGAAAAATCCATTGCCTTCTTGCGCTCGTCGGTGATGGAGACGCCGGAGGCGACGAAGTCGAAATTGCCCTGGTCAAGCGCGGCGAAGATGCCGTCCCAGCCGGTGGTGACGAACTCGGCCTTGCAGTTGATCTTGGCGCAAACCGCGTTGACCACGTCAACGTCGAAGCCGACGATCTGCCCGGTTGCGGTGTCGATGCTCTCCATGGGTGGCGAGGTGGTGTCGGACCCGACCTTCAGCAGCTTGCCGCCAAGATCCGCGGCATGCACGGTTCCGGACGCCAGCAAAGCCAGCGACAGGCCAAACAGAACTCTCTTCATGCTGTTTCCTCCATTTTTCAAGGGTCGGGGCGGTCCAGTCGGCCGCCGAGATTGTCGGCTTGCCGCGCGATCAATTGCGGGCGGAAGACCTCGGTGAGTTGCGCGGCATCGTCGCCGGCCATCAGCCGCAGCAGGAATTCGCCCAGTCGGCGGCCGAGCACTTCGATCGGCTGATAGAGCGTGGTGACGGGCGGGCTGAAATAGGCGCTGACGTTGATGTCGTCATAGGCAATCACGTCGACGTCCTCGCCGACCCGCAGGCCAAGCGCGCCGAGCGCCGACAGCACGCCGAGGGTGGTGGATTCATTGACGCAGACCAACGCCGTGGGCGGCTGGGGCAGACCTTGCAGCGCCAGCGTGCTGTCGCGGCCGAAGCGCGTGGAAAGATCACCGCCGGCGATCAGATCGAGCGGTGGTTCGAGCCCTGCCTCGCGGAAGGCCCGGACAAAGCCATCGATCCTGTCGAGCGCGTAGGAGAAGCGCCGGTCGGCGTTGATCAGCGCGATACGGCAGTGGCCGCCGGCAATCAGTCGTGCGGTAGCCGCATGGGCTGCCCATTCGTTGTCGACGTCGACATGAGCATAGACGAGCGGCTTTCTGCAACGGCCGAGCGAGACGAATGGGAAACCCGATTCCGTGAGCATGGCAACGCGCGCGTCGTCGGCCAGGACGCCGGAGAAGATCAGCCCGTCGGAGAGCTTCTGGTCGGCGACGCGGCGGGCAATCGCGCAGGCGTCGTCGAAAGAGCGGTAGCCATGAACCGAGAGCTGGTAGTCGCTTCCGTCGAGCGCCTGGCTTATGCCACTCAGAATCTGCGTGTATTCGACGCCGTCCCACTCGTAGCCGGCCGCCGAGGTAAGTGGCATCAGCACCGCTGCCTGATAGGTCTTGCCGGTGCGCAGCGCCATGCCGCGCGCATTCGCCTGGTAACCGAGGTCTTTCGCCGCGGCGAGGATGGCCTCGCGAGTCTGCTCGGTCACCACCGGCGAGCCGCGCAGCGCCTTGGAAATCGTGCCGATCGAAAAGCCGGTATGTGCCGCCAGCGTCTTGATCGTCGGCGAAAGCTGGCTCGCTGCGGTTTTGCCCTCAGCCATCGCGCGTTCCCTCTCCTCTTAGAGTGGAATGTACCGGCCAATAAAAACGATTTCAACCGAAATAAAAACGTTTTTATTATTGGACAAACCGACAGCTGGCTCGTCTGGGGTAGGCTCGCTACTCCTTTCCGGCCAGCACCGCTTCGAAAGTGTCTTCGAGGACCGACAGCAAGTGGTCGGCGTTGGCTCGGGTAAAGATCATCGGCGGACGCATCTTGAGGACATTGTCATAAGGGCCTTCGGTGCCCATCAGCACACCGCGCGTCCGGGCGCCGTCGCATATCTTCTTGGCCAATGCGGTTGCCGGTTCCTTCGTGCGGCGATCAGCGACCAGCTCGATGCCGAGGAACAGCCCCATCCCGCGCACGTCGCCGATGGCCTCGTAGCGCTCCTGTATGTCGCGGAAACGCCGGATCAGATGGTGGCCGACGTCGAGCGCGTTGCGGCGCAGGTCGCCCTGTTCAATCACATCCAGCACCGCCAGTCCCGCCGCGCAGGACACCGGATTGCCGCCAAAAGTGTTGAAATATTCCATGCCGTTGTCGAACGAGGCGGCAACCTCGCGCGTCGTCACCAGCGCAGCCATAGGATGCCCATTGCCGATCGGCTTGCCCATGGTGACGATGTCGGGCACGACGTCCTGCGTCTCGAACGCCCACCAATGGCTGCCGACACGGCCGAAGCCCACTTGCACCTCGTCGGCCACGCATAGGCCGCCGGCTCCGCGCACCATGGCATAAACCTCGTTGAGGTAGCCTTCCGGCAGGAAGACTTGTCCGGCGACACTGGGAATCGATTCGGCCATGAACAGCGCCGGGGCGCGACCCTGCGCGCGCATGGCGTCGATCTGTTCGGCGACGCTTGCAGCGAAGCGTTTGGCATGTTCCTCGACGGGCCAATCCTTTGGGGCGCGATAGCTATCGGGAATGACCGCCTCGAAGACGTGCGGCTTGCGCCCCTTGCCGCCCGTGCGCTTGTATTTATAGGGACTGAGGTCGATCAACTCCTGGGTCGTGCCATGATAGGCCCAGTCGAGGACTAAGGCGTCCTCGCGGCCGGTGTGGGTGCGCGCCAGGCGCAGCATCAGGCTGTTGGCCTCGCTACCCGAACAGGCGAAAGAGGCGACGCACAGCTCAGGCGGCAAGGTCGCCGTTAGCCGCTCGGCATAGGCGACGATGTTGTCGTGCAGATAGCGCGTATTGGTGTTGAGCCTGGAGGCCTGGCTGGCGATGGCCTCTACGACATGGGGATGCGCGTGGCCGAGATGGCAGACATTGTTGAAGCAGTCGAGATAGGCGCGGCCGCGGTCGTCGATGAGCCAGACGCCGTCGCCGCGTACGAATTTGATCGGTTCGGAGTAGGAGATCGACAGGTTGGGCAGCAATGTCGCCTTGCGCGCCGCAACGATCTCCGCCCGGCTGCGGCCGGTCTGCACGAAGGTTTCGGGCGGGATGCAGGCCAGTGCCGCCGCGTCGGGGAACAGCTCGCGCCAAACGTCCAGGTAGCGCGTCTCGCCGACACCCAGTATCGCGCGCGCCGACAGGCCAGTATCCGTTGAAATCTGCAGATGCAGATGCGGTGCCCAGCCGCCGTTTTCCAGGTATCCCCCCATTTCGCCGACAAGCGCGCCGGCGGCGAGCTTCTGGCCGGGCTCCAGCCGCGCGATCGCTTCATGGGCGAGATGCCCCCAGAGCGTGACGAAGGGCGGGCAGCCTTCGGGCTCGTGCAGCAGCGCCACCAGGCCGCCGTAGCCGAGCGTCTCGTGCTCGATCTCGACGCTCCTCACCGTGGCGGCGAGCGGCGTGTGGACCTTCGTGCCAGCCGGCATGAAAAGGTCGAGGCCGAGGTGGCGGTCGCGCCGCCCGCCCTCGAGGAAACGCGATCTGAACATATCGCCAGAATAGACGGTGCGCGCCTCGCCCCATGGCCCGATGCCAAGCGCAACGCCGGTTCGAGCCGCATGCGCGTCCCACCAGGCGGAAGCTTTTTCAGGGTCCGCAGCCGCCGACGCCACAGTCATAGGATGGGCGGCGTCGCCATAGGGCACCAGCTCCTTGGTCAGCGTTGCCGGATGCGGATGCACGATGGGCGCCAGGCTCCTGGCGTTGCGGCCGATCCATTCCGCTACGGCGCTCGCGCCGGCCACCGCGTCGAAGCCGCAAGCATGGCGCAGGATCGCCGTGGCAAAGCGCGGGTTCATCGCATCCAGGCGCCGCAGCATGCGCCAGGCCGGCGCCTCGCTGATGGCCAGATAGGGGTTGTCGCCGACGCGGCTGCTGCGCGCCGCGGAAAGGGTCACGCTGATCACCAGCCGCGCCACGATAAGGTCGAACAGCAGGTCCAGCTCTTCCTCGCGCAAGGGATACTGGGCGTGGAAACCGGCCGTGATATCGGCCGCGGCGCCGATGGGATCCTCATGATCGAGGATCGCATATGCGCAGGCCACCGCCAGTTCGGCGACCAGCACCGTGTGCAGCGCGTCGCCGAAGTCGATCATCCCGGCGACGCGATCGGGGCCGTCGGGATCGACCAGCACGTTCCAGTCGTTGGCGTCGTTGTGGATCACCTGGGCCCGCAGGGCGGGCAGCCGGGGCTCCACCTCGGCGTCGAAGCGGTCGAGGAAGCGGGCCAGCAATGCCCGGTCGCCGGCATCGGCGACGTGAACGAGCCGCGCGCGGGCTTCGCCGGCGCGCCGCGCGTCCCAATCCAACTGGCGCAGTGCGCCCGGATGGATGAAGCCCTGCAGGGCGCTGTCCATGCGGCCGAGCATCTGGCCAAGGGAATTGAGCACGGCCGGCGTGCGTGCGCTCTCGGCCAGGGGGCGGCCCGGAAGCCAGGACACCATGCGCAGCGAATGACGGTCGCCGGACTCCGCGACGGCTGTCGCCAGCGCGGTTCCCGATGCCGCCTTGCGCAGGCGTGGCAGCGCGAGATCCGGGGCGACGGCCGCCAGATGGTCGAGCAACGCGGCCTGGAAAGCGCTTTCCAAGGCGGGCTCGCTGGCGTTGATGATCTTGAAGGTCCAGGTTTCGGTGCCGGAAACCAGCCGGAAATTCTGGTCGCGTTCGCTGTCAAGAGGGCTGAGTTCGCCCTGCAGGCCGAAATGTTCCCTGGCGAGCCGAGCGGCTTGGTCGAGCGGGAAAGCGGGCGCGGGATGGTGGATATCTGTCATCGGGTCTGCCGAGGCTGCTGGCGGGTTGGGAAAATTGGTGGATAGTTTTGCACGGCCATGCAAATCAGACATCCGGCAAAGCGCCGGCCCGGCCGGCAGTCTGACGAGATCAACCGGCGTATTGCCGGCGCGGCAAGGAGCCAGGGGTGAAGCAGCCGGATGTGAAGGATCAGGAAATTCTCGCCATCCTGTCGAAGGAGGCGCGCATACCGCTGAAGGCGTTGGCCGCCCGCGTCGGCCTTTCGCGCAGTGCTGCCAGCGAGCGGGTGGCTCAGTTGGAGCGCGCCGGCGTGATCCGCGGCTACCGGGCCGATATCGGCCAGTTGGACAGGGACGTCATTCGCGCCTTTCTGCTCGTCACGCTGGCACGCACACCCTCGATGAGCATCCTAGACAAGCTTGCCGGCTACGCGGAGGTGCGACGCGTGTCGTCGATCAGCGGCCAGCTCGATCTGGTCGTCGAAGTCGAGGTGCCGTCAATCGACCGACTGAACAATTTGCGTGACAATATCGCCAGCGGCGAGGCCGTTCAGGATCTCACCACGCTGATTGTGCTGCGCAGGGACATAGACCGAGTCTAGTAGGCAGCTACAAGTTGAGGATCACCCTTTTTGGAGAGAACTTTCCCGTAGCGACGTCAAAATTCTGCAAAAATGCAGGTTCGGATGCCTCGTGAAAGGCTTTAATGAGCGACCGCCTTGAGGCCGCGCAGTGCATCCTGCACGGCGGCCCTCGATGCCCCGGATTCCGGATAGACGGCGTAGGCCGGATAGGTGAACTCCGGGGCCCCGGCGACCAGTTCCAACTCGCCAGCCTCGATATGCGGCTTCACGGCGCCCCTGCGGAAGAAGCCCATGCCGCCCGCACGCAGGATGTAATTCAAGCCCAATGGGCCGAGACCGACAAACAGCCCGGGCTCGCCGAATGCCGCCGGTCCAAAGCCGCGGGGAGCCGCGAACTGCGGTCCCCAATCGACGTGGACATAGTCCGGATTCTCGGCCTCCCCGTCCTTTGCGGTTTTGCGGACCAGGACGAGCTGCTCTTCCTCGATCAGTTCCACCCTGAATCCAGGCAGGAGCTGGGGTGCATAGAGGACCGCGACGTCCAGCACCCCGGTCCTCAGTTGCTCGAGCAGCTGGTCGGGCACGCCGACATGCGCATGGATCGCGATCTTCGGCTGCTCTTTCTTCATCCAGACGAGCCAGTCGAGCAGCAGCGGGTTCCAAAGGCTGAGCTCACCGCCCAGCGCCACGACGCTGGAGCGTCCCGGCGGGATCGTCAGCTGCTGGCGAGCGCGCTCCCAGATCTGGACGAAGGATTGGGCAAAGCGCTCGAACTCGCGTCCTGCCGCCGTCAACGTCGCGCCGTTGCGGTTTCGTACGAAGAGCTGGCGGCCGAGCTCCTCCTCGAGTGTGCGGATGCGAGCGCTCACGGTCGTCTGTGTCACGTGGAGGCGGTCGGCCGCCTTCAGAAAACTGCCGGTATGGACGATCTCGAGAAAGGTTCGAGCCCGGTCGATATCCATGGCGCGTCACTCTTCAGTGCAATATTTTTGCACCGATATAGCATCTAATTCCGTTTGCCTTCTTCTTTCGCAACGCGCACGCTGCATTTGTGATCAGTCGGATTCCCACAATGCCAAGCGAAAACGCGGAATACGCATCGCCACCCTGCTTCATGCACGAACTGGAGCCGGGCTATCGCTCGGATGCGTGGACTGACGTCTCGAGATGGCGGAAGGCGGAGCGCAAGCGACTGATCGATGAGCGCCTGGCGCTGCCTGCGGAGGACCGGGAATTCCGGTCCGGCCGCATCGCCGACAAGCTCGACACGGCCGTCGGCAAGGTCAGCGGACGCATCGTCGGCACATATTGGCCGTTCCGTGGCGAGCCTGACCTGCGCAACTGGGGCATCAAGGTCATCGAGCGCGGCGGACGCATCGCACTGCCGGTCGTCATCCAGAAGGGGTTGCCTCTCGAATACAGGATCTGGGCGCCAGGCGATCCGCTCGAACGAGGCGTCTGGAATATTCTAGTTCCCGCCTGCGGACCCGCAGTGCAGCCCGACATCGTGATTGCGCCGGTCGTCGGCGCCGATGACGAGAATTATCGCCTGGGTTACGGCGGCGGCTTCTTCGATCGCACGCTTGCCGCAATGTCGAGAGCGCCTATAAAGATCGGCGTCGGCTACGCTGAGAGCAGGATACCAACGATTTATCCCCAGCCGCACGATGTCCCCATGGACATGATCGTCACGGACTGATCGCAAAGACACAGGCAAGGCCTGGTTCCCCACCACGACGACGGGCCAGAGGACGCCGTCCTGTTTCGAGACCGCCGAGCCTGCCAGGCTAAGAAGGGCAGGAAGCGATGTCGGACGCAACAGCCGCAGAAGGTCCCAGGCCGGACTTCGTGACGCGCTGGCTGTTTTCAACCAATCACAAGGACATCGGGACGCTCTATCTCATCCTGTCGATGCTGGCGGGCATTCTCGGCACCGGCCTGTCCGTCGCCTTGCGCATGGAACTGCAGGAGCCCGGGCTCCAGATCTTCACCGATCCGAACCTCTACAATGTCGTGGTCAGCGCGCACGGTCTGGTGATGATCTTCTTCGTCATCATGCCGGCGCTGATCGGCGGCTTCGGCAACTGGTTCGTGCCGATCATGATCGGCGCCCCGGACATGGCGTTCCCGCGCATGAACAACATCTCGTTCTGGCTTCTGGCCACGTCGCTCTGCCTGTTCATCCTGTCGCTGTTCATTCCGGGCGCCTCCGGATCGACCGGCCATAGCGGCGGCTGGACGCTCTATCCGCCCTATTCGACCGATGGCCAGCCGGGTCCAGCGGTCGACCTCGTCATTCTGTCGCTACATCTGGCGGGCGCATCCTCGATCCTCGGCGCCATCAACTTCATCACAACGATCCTCAATATGCGCGCGCCGGGCATGACGATGCACAAGATGCCGCTCTTCGCCTGGTCGATGCTGGTGACTGCTTTCTTACTGCTGATGGCTCTGCCGGTGCTCGCCGGCGGGATCACGATGCTTTTGACCGACCGCAACTTTGGCACGACCTTCTTTTCACCCGCCGGCGGCGGGGACCCGCTCCTCTTCCAGCACCTGTTCTGGTTCTTTGGCCATCCGGAAGTCTACATCATGATCCTGCCGGGCTTCGGGATCATCAGCCACGTCATCTCGACCTTCTCGAAGAAGCCGATCTTCGGCTATCTGGGCATGGCCTATGCCATGGTGGCGATCGGCGTGATCGGCTTCGTAGTGTGGGCGCATCATATGTACACGGTGGGCCTGTCGGTCGATTCCCAGCGCTTTTTCGCGTTCACCTCCATGGTCATCGCTGTGCCGACCGGAATAAAGGTCTTCTCGTGGCTGGCGACGATGTGGGGCGGCTCGATCACCTTCAGGACGCCAATGCTTTGGGCGACCGGCTTCGTGCTGCTCTTCACCATCGGTGGCATGACCGGTGTCATCGTTGCCAATCCAGGCGTCGACCGCATGATGCAAGACACCTACTTCGTCGTGGCGCATTTTCACTACGTGTTGTCGCTCGGGGCCGCCTTCGCGATCTTCGCGGGCTTCTACTACTGGTTCCCGAAGATGACCGGCTACATGATGAGCGAGACGCTCGGGCGGATCCACTTCTGGCTGACTTTCATCGGCGTCAACCTCGTCTTCTTCCCGCAGCACTTCCTTGGGCTCGCCGGCATGCCGCGCCGCGTCGCCGACTATCCCGACGCCTTCGCCGGCTGGAACTTCGTCTCGTCCATCGGCTCCTATATTTCGGCCGCCGGCCTCGTCGTTTTCTTTTTCGCGGTGGCGGAGGCGTTTGCGCGCAGGCGCGTTGCCGGAGCCAATCCATGGGGCGAAGGAGCGACGACGCTCGAATGGACGCTCCCCTCGCCCCCGCCCTTCCATCAATTCAATTCCCTGCCTCGCATACGTTGACAGCAGGTCGAGACGAACGAGGTGCCGACTGAAAAGGCACCTCGCCTAAAGATAGGTCAGCAACACTGTCTTTGGTTGCGATGACCCTGCCTGCGCTATATGCAGATGCCTCATAACAATCCAACTCTCAGGAGCCATGATGCCCGAAGACAGTCTTCTTGATCACGCGCTCGTCCGCCTGGACGAGGCAGCCGCCCATGTCAGCATCGACCCGGATGTGATCGAGAAACTGAAATACGCGCGAGAAACCACCAAGGCGCGTCTCATGATCCGCATGGATGATGGATCGCGAAAATCCTTCCTCGCCTGGCGCTGCCGCTACGACGACACGCGCGGCCCGACCAAGGGCGGTATCCGCTTCCATCCGGATTCCACGATCGACGAAGTGGAGACCCTGGCCTTCTGGATGACCTTCAAATGCGCAGTGATGAACTTGCCCTATGGCGGCGGCAAGGGCGCCGTGCAGGTCGATCCGCGCAAGCTTTCCAAGGCCGAACTGGAGCGGCTGTCGCGGGCCTACATCCAGGCGTTTGCCCGGATCATCGGGCCGGATCGCGATATTCCCGCGCCTGACGTCTACACCAATTCGATGATCATGGGCTGGATGGCCGATGAATATGCCCAGATCGTCGGCCAGGCCGAGCCTGCTGTCATCACCGGCAAGCCGATCGCGCTGGGCGGCTCGCTCGGGCGTGGCGACGCGACCGCGCGCGGCGGCTATTATCTGGTCCGCCATCTGGCTGAGGAGCTTGGCCTCAGCAGGACGCTGCGGGTAGCCGTGCAAGGTTTCGGCAATGCGGGACAGCATATCGCGAGCTTGCTCGCGGCGGACGGTCACAAGATCGTCGCCGTTTCGGACTCGGCAGGCGCAGTCAAGTCGGATGCCGGCCTCAATATCGAGATGCTGCTCGATGCGAAGTCCAAGGGCCGATCCGTGGAGACCACCGTCGGCCAGGATGGGCATGAAGCCCTGTCTCCCGATGCACTCGTCGGCGTCACTTGCGACCTGCTCGTGCCGGCTGCACTGGAAAACATGATCGACGAGAAGAACGCCGCCTCGGTCAAGGCCAAGTTGGTGCTGGAACTGGCGAATGGTCCGGTTACGCCGGAAGCGGACGCCATCCTGGCGAGCAACGGCGTCGTGGTCCTCCCCGACATTCTGGCCAATGCCGGCGGTGTGACCGTGTCCTATTTCGAATGGGTGCAGAACCGGCAGGGCTACTACTGGCCCTTGGAGGAAATCCACGAGCGGCTGCGCGCCATCATGGAGCGCGAGGGCCGCGCGATCTGGAACATCTCGCGCGTCAAGGACGTCACGATGCGCACGGCCGCCTATGTCCATGCGCTGGGCCGCCTCGCCGAGGCAATCGAGGCGCATGGCACGCAGAGCTTCTTCGTAAGCTGAAGTCGGCGGGCTCTCGCCAGATGGCGGGAGCCGTAGATGAAGAGCCGGGAAATAGCCGCGCCACGACGTCGGTTCAAAACTTCACGTTGAAATTGGAGCGGACGGACTGGTCAGAAAGGCCGGGGCCGAACTGGCCGCCATAAGAGAAGCCGAGGGTTGCGGCCCGGGACAGCGCAATATCCAGACCGGCTTCGGCCACGGCCACGTCCCGCGTAAAAGGCACGCCGCCGACAGTGAAAGCGTCACCGCCGGCAAAATACAATGTGGCGAGCGGGGTGAGATCGCCAAAGGCATGGCGCCAGCCGACCATGCCCCTGGCGGTGACCGCGGCCCCGTTCAGGTCGAAGCTGCTCGAAGCACGCAGGCCGATCGTGGTGAAGGTCGCGTCGGTGTTCGCCGAAGCGCCGCTCAGCGCCGCGGCTCCGCCCTGTTCCGTGAAGCCGTCCGTATGCAGGTTCACATAGGCCAGATTGGCGAAGGGCTCGAACCGGGCCGCGCCAAGCTTGACGCCATATCCCAACTCGCCGAAGGCTTGTGCGGTGCCAGCCCTCTGGTCGCCCTTCAGGCTGTCGCCGAAGCCCGGGAACGCAACGCTGCGGCTCGTCGAAATGTCATGCCAAGTGTAGGCCGCGCCGGTGCGGAAGGCGAGATCGCCCAACTGCGTGCCGCCATAGAAGCCGACATGGTAATTGTCGCTCGAGCCCGAAGAATGGCGCTCCTTCACGTCGAAGCTCGAGCGGCTAAAGCCCGCCACCGCGCCGAAGCGCCAAGTGTCGAAGACCGGCGCATCCGCGCCGACGAAGAAGCCGCTGGTCCAGCGGCTGAGACGCGCGGCATTGCCATCGCCATCCGTGTGGCCCCAGGAGCCGAGCGCCTCACCCCAAACCGCGAAGTCATCAGTATTGGCCGCTGCCAGGCGCGGCTTACCGCGCTCATAGGTCACGACCGTGCCGCCGGCGGAACCCGCCTCGCCGAAAGCGGAACGGATGCGGTCGTCGACGGCGTTGCGGATGAAGCGGCTGTCCTCCATCAGTAACGTGCGCGCCGAAGCGTGGATCTCCCCCGAGAGCTGGTCGAAGGCGTAGCGGGCCTGGCTGGCTGACAGGTTTGCCACTGCATTGTAGAGCGGATTGCCGAAGCCAAGGCTCTCGACCCCGCCGCCGGTAGCGACCTGGTCCGGCGTGATGCCTGCGTCGACAAAGCTGGTGTTGTTGCGCCTCAACGTCAGATAGACGTTGTTGGCGTCATAGTTCAGCGTCGGATCGAGGAAGGCGAGGTTCGAGCTCACACCGTCAAACGTGCCGCTAAGCCCGCCATTGGCGCTCAGGATCGTGTAATGGGTCGAGGCTGCGTAGTTGCCTATGCCGGCCAGCACCTTGACCGAGCCGCCGTCAATTCTGGCCGTCCCGCTCGCATTGATGCGGTCGCCTTGCCCCGCCGCGTTCACCTCCACCTCGTAGATCGAACCCGGAATGAACGCGATGCCGGCGACGTTGAGCGTGCCGATCGAGTTGCCGGGCGCCACCGTACCCAATACAGTGGTGCTGCCGACTGTTCCGGTCCCTTGCAGGCGACCGCCCCGGAGCAGATCGACCGTTCCACCAAGCAATCCATCGACTGCAAGACTGCCTGCGGCGATCGAGGTCGTACCGGTGAATGCAGCTGCATTCCCGCTCAGCCGGAGCAGGCCGGCGCCGGTTTTGAGGAAGCTGCCACTTCCCGACAAGGTACCCCCATAGGCCGCCTCCGTGGCCTGGTCGAAGGTCAGGGACGCGCCAGCTCCGATCGCCGCATTGCCGCCGAACCGCTCGGCCGAGGACATCACCCCGCCGGCTTCGATCGTCCAGTCCAGTGAGGATGTTCCGGCGAGGGTCAGATTGCCCGCGCCGCGTTTGACCATCAGGCCGCGCCCACCATTGAGCGCCGTGATGTCACCGGCGAAGCGAGCGTCGCTCTGTTGATCGATAATGACGGTCCCCGCGTTGCCAATATGGCCCGAGATCGAACCGGCGCTGCCGATCAGCGTGCCGTTCCGGACGATCGTGTCACCATAGGCGTTGGCCGTATTATCGAGCCGCAGCGTACCAGAGCCGCTCTTCACGAAATTGCCGCCGCCGCTGACGGTTCCCGCCAGGCCGAGTTCGGTGTTCGCGGCGACATCGAAGCGTCCATCCTGCATCAATGTGATCGCGCGGCTGGTATCGAACGAGTCGGTGTTTGCGAGCATCCCGCCCTTGAAGGTCAGTCCACCGGTCGCTGCACCCAGGTTGGCGTCGCGTGCAACCTGGAGCGTGCCGGTCCGGATCTCGGCGCCGCCCGTGTAGCTGTTGTCGCCGTCCAGAATCAGCGTGCCGTGATCGGTCTTGACCAGCTTGCTGGTGCCGGTGAGTTCGGAGGCGATTGTTGCCGTCATGCCCGATCCAGCCGCCGAGCCGTCGCCGACGCGAACGATGCTCTCGCCGCCTGCTCCCTGAAGCGTGATGGGATCGCCCGTGATACGGTAGCCGTCGGTGCTGAACTGCAAGCCCGTGACGCCGATCGCGCCGGCAGAATCATCCACGTCCACCGTGCCGGCCGCGCCTTGGAAGACCGCAAAGGTTGGACTGGGCTGGAGCGGGCCGTTCACGGAACCATCGGCGGTCGTCCAGTTGCGACCATCAGCGCGCCAGACGCCGGAGCCCCCGTTGATGACGCCGTTGTCGTACAACGCCGTGTTGCCGCCATCCCAAAAGCCGAGCGTGGCGCCGACGCTCGAAATAAGGTTCACCTGTCCCCTGACCGAAGTCTGGATCTCGAGGTTATCCGCCGTCGCACCGTTGGGCGCCGAGCCGATCGTCAATCCGCCGCCGAGCAGGCTGCCGCCATAGTCGAACAAGCGATAGACGCCGACCCCAAATCCGCCCTGATCGGTGATGTGGAGCGCACCGTTGAGCGTCAGGTTGCTGCCGACGTCGAACAGCGCCCAGCCCGACGCTCCCCCGAGCGCAACATTGACCGTGCTGCCGGGCGCGAGCGTCAGATCGCCGTCGACTGTCAGCGTGCGGCCCTGAGTCCCGGCAAGAACGCCGCCTGCATTGATCCGAGTGGCGCCGACCCTGCCGGCGCCCGTCAGGGTGGCGCCGTTCTGGACGGTGGTGAGGTTCGAGCTTGCGATCGATCCGTCCACCTCGAGCGTGCCCGCTGCAACAGTAGTCGCACCGCTATAGCTGTTCTGCCCGATCAGGATCAAAGTCCCGGTTCCGGCCTTCACCACATCGCCGGGCGAGCCGCCATCGGCGATGACCCCCGAGATCGTGCTGACATTGCCGCCATTGATGGTGAAGGTCGGATCGCCGGAAACGGTAACGGCGTTGGCCAAGGTAAGACCGTTGCCTGTGAAGATCAGCTCGGTGCCGTTGGCCATTGCGAGCGTCCCACTGCCGAGCGCAGCGCTCGCGCCAACCGCAAGCGCGCCGGCCGTGAGTGTGGTACCGCCGGTATAGCCGTTGGTACCGGTCAGCGCCTGAGTCCCGCTGCCGATCTTGGTCAGGCCGCCGCGGCCGGAGAGCGTGCCCGCAAAGCTCGTCGAGGTGCCGTCGGCGCCGGTCGTCAGGATTGCGGAACCGAGCGTGACATTGCCCGCACCGGCGAGCGAGCCTACGGTTTGGTTCAAGCCGTTGAGGTCAAGTATCGCATTCGAGGCCACTGTCACCTTGGTGTTCTGGCCGAAAGCCCCCGTCGCGCCCGCGCGCAAGGTTCCGGAGGCCACCGTGGTCACGCCCGTATACGTATTGGTCCCAGCGAGGATCAACGTACCTTCGCCAAGCTTGGTGAGTGAACCGCTTCCGCCGAGGTCCTGGCTCAACGTGAACGCGTTCAACGAATGGGCAATGTCGAAGCCGCCGCCATGGGCGCCCCAATTGACCGTGCGCGCAGTAGAGGAAAAAGAGGTTCCGGTGACCTGCAACGTGCCGCCGTCGAACGTCAGGGCACTAGAGGCCGCGCCGAGATTGCTGTCCGACGCAACCGACAGCGAGCCCCCCGTGAGCGTCGTACCGCCGGAATAGCTATTGACTGCCGAGAGCGTCATGGCGCCGCTGCCGCTCTTGATGAGCCTGCCGGTGCCTGTGATGGCATTCGCGACCACCGTATCGTTGGACTGATCGAACGTCAGCGAGCCGGTCACGCCGACATCCCCGGTCAATCCCGACACCGGACCGGTCAAGTGCAACGTGTTGAAGCCCCCCGTAAAGGTGATGGCATTCGCGCGCGTCACCCCGTCGGCACCAAGACCTCCAACGATGCTGCCGCTCGAACCGATCGTGACGGTCAGATTTTGACCGACCAGACCGCCACCGCCGCTGCCACGAGTGCCGCGGGGCGCGCCGACGCCCAAGTGCCCGCCGGCACCGCCCTGGACGATGCCGTTGACAGTGATGGTTGCCGCGCTGATGTTTGCAAGCAGAACCCCGATACCGCCGTCGCCTCCGCTGCCTGCCATCATATTGGAGCCGCCGTTACCTCCCGCACCGGCCAGCACCCGGCTGTTGATGGTGACGATCGCCTCGCCGGACGTCGTCAGAACCAGTGCGGCCCCACCATTGCCGCCCTTGCCTCCGTCGACGGCAAAGGTGACCGCATCGCCTCCCCTGCCGCCAGCTCCGCCTTGGACCCGAGCGTCGATCGTGACCGTCGCCGCGCCGGACGCCGTGAGCAACAATCCGATACCGCCGCTGCCACCATTGCCGCCTTGGCCGCTCGCCTCGCCACCGGCGCCGCCGGCGCCACCGCGGACATTGTCGGTGAGCGCACCGAGATCGCCCGAGCCCGTAACGACAGCCCCGTAGCCCCCGGCGCCACCCCCACCGCCATATGGGCTCACCGTGTTGCCAGAACCGCCGGCGCCGCCAGAACCGCCTGTCACCATGGATGTCGGCAGCGTATCGCCCATGAAACCATGGGCGCCACCACCACCGCCGGCGCCGGTGCCGTTCCCCCCGGCAGCGCCCCGCAGGTCAGTGGCGTTGCCGCCTGCTCCTCCCTTCGCGCCGGAATAGCCTGATCCGCCCTGTCCGCCGGTTTGTCCTGCGCCACCACCTCCACCGGTACCAGCGCCACTACTGCCGCTACCGCCCGCGCCGGCAGGGTCGTCAATGCCACCGGTTCCACCACGCCCCCCCGAACCACCATCGGCGAGCGCGGTCGACATCGGCACCGTGCAAAATGTGCAAACAGACAGGGCGATTGTGGCGAGAACGGTTGTCGGGCGAAGAGGCCCGGCATGGCACCATTTGAGCGAACGATGGCGTTGGCCTTTGCTTACGCCGGATGGCAGACTGCAAATCATCATCAGCAAGCCGGAGGTGTCTTGCCCGACGTCGATGTCATGCTGCTCAAAACCACACCCCCGCACGCCGCAGCCGCCACCGCTTCGCCGTCGCGGCCGCGGACCTGACGTTGTCATCGTTGAATATTGATCCGTCGCGATGCCGAAGGCCGCGGTGCCTCCGGGTCGATCGACTTCGGCCCCCATATCAACGCGGTCGCAAATGATCACGCGGTCTCGGCGGGCGACCTTGAAATGTTGCCTGCCGTGCAAGACCGGTAACGTTCCATGCAAGAACAAGGACCCAGCCGCGGTTCCACGGCCGATGGAAACAAGGTCTTCGTTGGGCCGCCTTCGTGCGAGGCTGTTGCTAGAGCGGCGTGAGTTCAAATTGAACCGCCACGCCGCTCTATCTCTTTGTTTCGCATCGGAATTCTTACTTTTCGGTCCGATGCTCTAGCGCAGCCGCTGGATCCAGGACCACCAATCGTCCGCCCGCGCGTGGGGCGCAGGGTGCCCTTCGCCGTGGGCGGCCAGGCTGCGCACCTCGCGTGCGGTCATGCCGATATGCCGCCGGAAGGCGCGGCTGAAGCTCTTGGAGTTGGTGAAGCCGTACGCCTCGGCGATCTGAGCGACGTTGCGGTGGCGCTGCGCCGGGTCAGCGAGCGCGTTGCGGCACGCTTGCAGCCGCTGCTGCAGAACATAGCTGGCGAAGCCGTCGAACGGTTCGAACAGATAATAGAGCTTGCGCCGCGAGATGCCGAACGCCGCCGCAACGCTGTCGGCCGACAGGCCGGGGTCGCCGAGGTGGAGTTCGATGTGGCGCGAAATGGCGCCGAGCAGCGAAGAGACGACGCCCTGCCGGCCCTCCTCGCGCACGCTGCCGTTGATGGCGGTGGCGGCAAGCTGCAGCGTCGGCGCCACCAGCGCCTCGGCATCCTGCGGCTGCAATTGCGGCGCGCTTTGAAACAGCGCCTCGAGGTGGCCGTGCAGCAGCCGCACCAGCGGGTCGCTGCCCGATACCACGCGCATGTTGTGGTTGTCCGCTGTGGCAAGCAGCGGCGTCAGCAGCCGGCGCGGGACCACAAGGTTGAGGTTGCGAAAATCGGTCGCGGCCGCGGCCTGCGGCTGGGCGAGGTCCGATATCCAGAGGTCGCCGGGCCGGGTCCGCTCGCCCGCGCCGCCATCGCGCCGGCCGCAGCTTCCCTCAGTGTAGAATTGCAGCAGCAGGTGGTCGAGGCCGTCGCGGCTGATGCGCCGCGCAGAACGGTCGAAGGTCTGCGCGACCGTGCGGCAGCTTCCCAGCACGAGTTCACCGAGTTGGAAACCTTCGACGGTGGCCCGGAAGCCGTTCTCCGGCGCTTGGTGCAGGCGGATGTCGAACATGACGCCGACCCTGTCCTGCCAGACGGCGGCCGCCTCCCTTGCGCAAAGGCCTGCGGTATCGAGCACGGAGCGGGGCAGCATCAGGATATCGTGGTCGTCAATTACAAGGAGTCTGTAGGAGGAGCTTGGCAGAACGCTGAGGAGCGTTCGCAGCGCGGATCGGCCACTATTTATAGTATGACAGGATCCTGGCAATCCGGGATGAAGGCAATGCGCACGGCCGAGATTCGATCTGCGAGAAGCGGCAATGTGATGTGAGGATAGCCCATCAGGTGGTGGGTCAGGGCTCACTCGACCTCGTATTCGTGCCGAGCTTCCTGTCCAATCTGGACGTCCTGCCGGAGGAGCCGAAATATGGACCGCATTGACCTGCTGGTTGTAGACCTGCATGGCGCGCCTTTCGGCAGGCGGCACTGACGTGAGCCCGCGTCCCGCTCTGTCCTGTTGAACCAGCAACGCCAGCCGGCGCTCCCGCACGCTCAGGTGGATTATTTCACCGTTGCGGACCAGCGCGGACGGCCCGCCAGCGGCGGAATTCCGGCGAGATATGCAGGACGGAGCTTCAGGAAAAGCCGGCTTCGGGATCCGGCGTCATGCCGGGCTTCGCCAGGAAGTCGAGGTCACAGCCCTCATCGGCCTGCAGCACATGCTCGGAGAAGAGCGCGCCGTATCCTCGCTGGTAGTGAGGCGGCGGCGGTGTCCAATCGGCCCGTCTTTGCGCGAACTCCTCCTCGGTGATCAGAAGGTCGAGGCTGCGCGCGTCCGTATCAAGCCGGATAAGATCACCGGTCCGTACCAGCGCCAGCGGCCCGCCGACCCGGCTTTCCGGGCAGACATGCAATATGCAGGTTCCGTAGCTGGTGCCGCTCATGCGCGCGTCCGAAATGCGCACCATGTCGCGCACGCCTTGCGCAAGAAGCTTCTTGGGGATCGGCAGCATGCCCCACTCGGGCATGCCCGGCGCGCCGATCGGGCCGGCATCCTGAAGGACGAGCACGCTGTCCGGCGTCACGTCGAGATCGGGATCGTCGATATGGGCGAGCATCTCCTTGAAGTTCGGAAAGACGATCGCCGGGCCCGTGTGCTTGAGGAGTTGCGGGCTGGCGGCGGCCCGCTTCAGCACCGCGCCGCGCGGCGCGAGATTGCCCTTGAGCACGACCAGTCCGCCGGCAGCATAGACGGGGTTGTCGAGAGGCCGGATGACATCGCTGTCATAGGGTGCCGCGCCCTCGATCTCCTCGCCGAGCGAGCGTCCCGTCACCGTCAGGCAGGAAAGGTCTAGTTGGTCACGGATCACGGAGAGCAGCGCCCTGAGACCGCCAGCGTAATAGAAGTCCTCCATCAGATATTTGCCGGAGGGCTGCAGATTGCAGACCACCGGGACGGCTTCCGCGGCAGTGGAGAAATCGTCCAGAGACAATGCGATCTCGAGCCGCCGCGCCATCGCGATGAGATGGATCAGCGAATTGGTGGAGCCCGAGAGCGCCATGTCGGCGACAACGGCATTGAGGAAGGACGCGCGGCTCACAATGTCGCGCGGACGCAAATCCTCCCAGACCATTTCCACGATGCGCCGCCCGGCGAGGCTCGCCATCTGCGAGTGGGTGGAATCGACCGCCGGGATGGAGCTTGCGCCGGGCAGCGACATGCCGAGCACGTCGACGAGCGAGGTCATGGTCGAAGCCGTGCCCATGGTGTTGCAGGTGCCTGGCGAGCGCGCGGTCCCTTCCCCGAAGGCGCGCCAGGTCTTCTCGTCGATTTTGCCGGCCCGGAAATCGGCAAGCGCTGCCCAGGTGCTGGAGCCGGTACCGAGATTGCGCCGGCCGCGGAAATGGCCGCTCAGCATCGCGCCGGCCGGCACGAAGATCGCAGGAATGTTCATGCTCGCCGTGCCCATCAGCAGCGCCGGCGTGGTCTTGTCGCAACCGCCCATCAGGACCGCCCCATCGACGGGATGCGAGCGCAGGATCTCCTCCGTGTCCATGGCAAGCAGGTTGCGATAGATCAGCGTGCTCGGCCGCACATAGGACTCGCTGACGCTGAGCGCGGGCAGTTCCACCGGAAAGCCGCCTGCCTGCCAGACGCCGCGCTTCACATCTTCGACGCGCTGCGGGAAATGGGTGTGACAGGAGGCAAGCTCCGACCAGGTATTGATGATGCCGATGACCGGCTTGTCCCGGAAATCCTCGCCGGCATAGCCCATCTGCTTGGTGCGGTAGGACTTGTGATTGCCCGGCTGGCCAGGCGCCGCGAACCAGCGCTGGCTGCGCAAATCGGAAACGGAGATTCTCTTCTTCTCGGTCATCGGCTTGCTTTCAAAGTGGACGCGCTTATCGCTTCTTCCGCTGGAGCGCCCGCCTACTAAGATCGTCCACTTTGCCCATAATGCCCCCCTCTGCCCAGGCCACCTTCTGACCGCCGACGGCTATCGAGGCAGGTCAACTTGGAGCGCCTCGGCGCATCGAAGCCTGCGGCAGCCACCAATTCAATGAATACATGGAAACGCAGGTCGTCTATATCGAAAGCGGTTGAATCGCTCGCCGGCGCGGGAGCCTGCGAGCACGAAACGACGAGTGAGGAATAATGTATCTCCAGAAGTTCGATCTGACCGGCCGCGTGGCCGTAGTCACCGGCGCGGGTCAAGGTATCGGCCTGGCCTGCGCCGAGGCGCTCTGCGAGGCGGGCGCCGATGTGGTGCTGACGGATGTCAGCGCCGAGCGATGCGAAAGTGGTCGCGCAGCGCTCGCATCGAGCGGCTACAAGGTGAGAACCGAGATGCTGGACGTGACGGACAAAGCCTCCATTGACCGCGTCGCCAACGAGATGGCCCGCGAAGGCCGTCCAGCCGACATTCTCGTCTGCAACGCGGGCATCGCCCAGGCCGGAATTCCCTCGGAAGAGATGGACGACGCCGACTGGAACAGGATGATCGACATCAATCTCAGCGGCGTGTTCCGCTCTTGCCGCTCATTCGGCCGACATATGCTGGCGAAGGGCGCTGGCTCGATCGTCAACATCGGCTCGATGTCCGGAATAATAGTCAACCGCCCGCAGACACAGTGCCACTACAACGCGGCCAAGGCCGGGGTTCATCACCTCACGAAATCGATGGCCGCCGAGTGGGCGACGCGCGGCGTTCGCGTCAACGCGGTCGCCCCGACCTACATCGATACGCCTCTGCTGAGCTTCGCCAAGGAGGACAAGCCGATGTTCCAGCAATGGCTGGACGATACGCCGATGCATCGGGTCGGAAAGCCGGATGAGATTGCCTCGGTGGTGCTGTTCCTGGCGTCCGATGCCAGCAGCCTGCTAACCGGCTCGATCGTTTCGGCCGACGCTGGTTACACCTGCTGGTAGGCTCCGAACTGGGGCGCAGCTGATACTGCTGCGTCCCGGAGCTAATATCGCTAAAGTCTTCTCCGCCGGAACCGGATCAGTATTTGACGCATCGGACCGAAATAGTGCGTACCGTTATTCGAACAAATCTGGAAACAAAGAGCTAAAGCGGGATCAGGCTGCCCGGATTCATGATGCCGAGCGGGTCGAAGGCGGCCTTTATGGCTTTCACGGCCGCGCGCTGCTCCGGCGGCAGCCAGTCCCAGTAAGTATCCCGGCGACTGCGGCCGACGCCGTGCTCGGCGCTGAAGGAGCCGCCGAGCTTGCGCACGACCGCATAAAGTCCGTCGAGAATTTCCTTCCCGCTATCGTGTATGGCCTCGTTCGAGAGATCGGGCGGCGGCATGACGTTGAAATGGATGTTGCCATCGCCGGCATGCCCATAGGCCAGCGGCTCCCATGATGGCCATGCCGAAAGAATATGGCGGCGCGAATCCTCGATCATCCGGGCCACATCGCTCAGGCGGACCGAAAGGTCGGTGCGGATGTGCCTGCCGCGTCTGGCCTGCCCTTCGACAAGATCCTCGCGGATCGCCCAGAAGGCGCGCGCATGCGCCCTGGTCTGTGCGATCGCACCGTCACCAAGCAAATCCGCCTCGAAGGCTTCCCCGAGCAGGTTCTCGATCAGCGCTCGGCCATCGATCGCGGAACTGCAGCCCAGCTCCATGATGACATGGACCTGCCAGTCCCCCTCCAGCGGCACGCGGGTATCAGGATTTGCCAGCTGCGCAAGCGCGATGCACTCCGAACCAATGACCTCGAAAGCGGTCAGGAGATCCGAGCAAACGCGGCGAGCCATGCCGAACAGGGCCATGGCATCTTCGAAGCTGCGAACCCCGAGATAGGCGGTCTCGACATTTGCCGGCCGCGGGAAGAGCTTCACCTCCACGCCCGTGACGATGCCGAGCGATCCCTCCGAGCCGATCAGAAGCTGCTTCAGGTCGTAACCGCGATTGTCCTTGCGCAGTCCGGTCATGCCCTGCCAAAGGCTGCCATCGGGCAGGACTGCCTCCAGCCCGAGCACCAGGTCGCGGGCCATCCCGTAGCGCAGCACATTGATGCCGCCCGCATTCGTGGCGACATTGCCGCCGATCTGGCAGGAACCCTGCGCGCCGAGCGCGAGGGGAAACAGCAGATCTTCAGCTTCCGCCGCATCCTTCAGCGTCTGAAGCACGGCGCCGGCATCGGCGCGCAGCGTAAAATTGGTCGGATCGAGGCCGCGAATGCGATTGAGTCGCTCCAGCGAAACGACAACAGCTTGAGCTAATCCATCCGCAATGCTTCCCGAGACCAGGCCTGTGTTGCCGCCTTGCGGGATGATTGGAATGCGCCGATCGGCGCAGATGCGCACGATTGCCTGGACCTGCTCGACCGAGTGTGGACGCAGTATCGCCAGCGCGGAGCCCTGATAGTCGCCCGTCCAGTCATGAAGGTAGCGTGCTGCTTCAGGCGCCTCGCCTTCGATTACACCCGCGCTGTCGAGGACCGCACGAAAGCTCTGAAGGTCAGCGGTGGCCATGCCGTTGAATTCCGTGGCTCGTATCAGCCGAAGTAGCGGACGCGGATCGCGTCTATGGCCACGGCGATGAAGATCATCAGGCCGCCGATCATGCCCACATAGAAAGAAGGCACGGCGATGATCGCCAGGCCGACCTGTATGATGGTGAGCAGAAGCACACCGCCCAGCACGCCGACCACGTTGCCACGGCCGCCAAAGACGCTGACGCCGCCGATGATGGGAGCGGCAATCGCATAGAGCAGATAGCTCGATCCCTGGTTCGAAGTGATCGCCATCTGCCAGGATGCCAGAAGGTAGCCTGCCACGCCCGACAGGAAGCCGGCGATGGTGAAGGCGATGATCTTGATGCGATCGACACGAATGCCGGCCGAATTGGATGCAACCGCGTTGCCGCCCACCGCATAGATGCTGCGGCCCAGCACGGTGTTGCGCAGCAGCACCGCCATCGCGACAAGCGTCACGACAAACACCACCGGCATCACCGGCCAGCCACCACCAAATGCGGCCTGGCCGATCCAGACATAGCCGTCGGGAAGATTGGTGATGGTGCGGCCCTGCGTCAGCGCCAGAAGGGCGCCCTGGAGGATGATCATCATCGACAAGGTCTGGATGAGGGAAACCATCTTCAGCTTGGTGATGCAAAGCCCGTTGAAGAAGCCGATCAGGGTCGCCACTGCGATGCCGACAATCATCGCCAGCACCCAGGGCAGCCCCAGATCTGAGTAAGCCATTGCGCCGATGGCCGAGGAAAAGCCGAGATTGGCGGGCAACGACAGATCGATCTCGGCCACCAGAAGCGGCAAGGCGACGGCCAGCCCTATCATGCCAAGCACTGTGGCCTGCACCATGATGTTCTGCAGGTTGAAGGTGGTGAAGAAATACTCGTTGAAGAGGCCAAAGATCACCACCAATGCGATAAGCCAGATCCAGACGACATTGTGCAGAATCCAGCCAAGCGCAGATTTCCCGCCTTGCTTTGGCACAGGTGCTGCGGCCGGCTTCACACCGGCTGTTGTGGCTTGGCTCATGGCGTCCTTCCCTGTCCGGCTATCATACATCCGCCTTCTCAATGCTCTCCTGGCGGAGGCGCTCGCTGGAGATCGCCTCGCCTGCGAGCTCTTCTCGAATTTCGCCGTTCTCGAACACGCAAACCCGGTCGACGGCACGTACGATCTCGTCGATGTCGGTCGACACGATGATGACGGTGACGCCGGAACGGCTCAGCTCGTCGATGATGCGCAATACATCCTGCTTCACGCCGATATCGATGCCGCGCGTCGGCTCGTCGAGGATGAGCAGCCGCGGTTCCGTCGCAAGCACGCGGCCAAGGCACACCTTCTGCTGGTTGCCCCCGCTCAGCGTGTCGACGACGGTGGACGGGCCAGCGGCCTTGATGCCCATCGCGCGGAAATAGCGCTCCGAGAGCACCCGTTCCGCTTCCGGCCGCAGAAAACCGGCGCGTGCGACGGCGGAGAGGGATGACAGCGATATGTTGGCGCCGATGGTCATCTGCGCCACGAGGCCGTCCCGCCTGCGATCATCCGACAAGAAGGCCACTCCCAGGTCGAAAGCGTCGCGCGGTGTCGCCGGCAAAGGGCGAGGACTGTCCTTGCCGAAGGCAATCGTTCCGGACCGGACGGAAGCCAGCCCGAAGATGGTCCGCGCCAGCTCCTTGGCCCCTGCTCCAGGCAAGCCGGTGAAGCCGACGATCTCCCCCGGCCGGAGATCGAGTTCCCTGACGTTCAGCCGATCGCTGACGACGTCCCGCAGTCGAACGGCCGGTTCTTCACCGTCAAATGTTCGACGCGCGTGCTGGAACAGCACCAAGCCGCGGCCCAGCACCAGTTCGGAGAGCTGTTCGGAGGTCAGGCTCGCGACATCCTCTGTGCCTCCGGCGAGAGCGCCGTCGCGCAGAACGGAGCAGGCGTCGCAGATGTGCAATATCTCGTCATTGTAATGGGAAATGAAGATGAAGGTGACGCCCTGCGCCTTCAGTTCGCGCATGAAAGCGAAAAGCTGGACGCGATCCTCGACGGTCAGTGCCGCCGTCGGCTCATCGAGGATGATCACCTTGCCGCCGCTGAACATGGCCCGCAGGATGTTGAGCTTGCGGCGGGCGACGGCGTCGAGCTTGCCGGCCATCGCCTGCGGGTCGATGCCGGAGCCATCCAGCATTCGGGCGGCCTCGGCCTTCAACCTGCGCCAGCTCACGAAACCACCCTTGCTCGGCCAGATGCCCAGCATCAGATTTTCAGCCGCCGTGATGTGGTCGACTATCATCGGCTCCTGGGTGACCAGGAAGACGCCAGCCTTCTCCATTGCCTTGACGTCGAACTTCTCGATTGGTCGGCCGTCCAGATAGATCGTTCCGGTCGATGGTTCGCGCTGGCCGGAGATCAGGCCGACCAGTGTCGATTTGCCCGCGCCGTTTTCGCCCAGCAAGCCGTGGATGGTTCCTCGACGGATGCCCAGTGACACGTTGCGCAGCGCGGTGGTGGGCCCATAACGCTTGCCGAGATTCTCGACCTTGAGGATGAAGGGATCCTCGCCTGATTGCCTGGCGGAAACGGCTGTCAATTCGGGTTCCAACTCAGATGAAGCATGCTTGCGCGGCTCTCGACCACGCGGCAATGCCACGCCGGCGAAGCCGGCGTGGCACGGGAGGATGATGCGTCGCTATGCATCAAGTATATGGAATGCCCCATTCTTTCTCCGAGATCGCGCCCCAGTGGCGCTTGTCGCCCGAGTTGGCGCCATCGATGACGAATGGGGGGATGATGAGGGTCGGGCCGGTCGAGCCGGCGACGATCTCGCCCTTCTCCCAGAAGTACTTCTTGTTCTCGTAGGTGCCGGTCGGCACCGCCTCGCCCTTGATCGAATGCTTGACGAGCATCTCGACGGCGATCTCGCCATAGGCGATCGGATCTTGCGAGACGCAAGCGTCCATATAGCCGTCCTGGATCCATTTCAGCGCAACCGGCTCGCCATCGATGTTGACGAAGATCACATGCCCGTCTTCGCCGACCTTCTTCCACCGACCCTTCTGCTGGAGCGCCGTGACGATACCGCGCGACGGTGAATCGGACGGCGCATGGACCGCATCAAGATCCGGGAATTCCGACAGCGTCGAGAGGGTAACGGCCAGCATCTGATCGAGCTGCCCTTCGGTCGGGCGCGTCAGATACTTGATGTCCGGATATTTTGCGAACTCCTCGTCCATGCCTTCCTTGCGCAGCCGCCAGGCGACGCTCTGCAGCGCGCCGAAGCAGTTGAGCACGGTACCCTTCGGGCTACCGTACTTCTTGGTCAGCTGCTTCACGATCTCCTGCGCGGCCATGACGCCGCCCTGCTTGTTGTCGAAGCTCACCGTGATGGCTACGTCACCGCCGTCCGACGGGGTGTCGATGATCGCGACGGGAATCTGCTTCTGATTATAGCGACGGATGGCCGAGACGATGGCCTGACTGTCGATCGGGTCGGAAACGATCGCGGAGGGCTGGCTCAGCATCAGGCTCTGCCATTGCTCGAGCTGACGCGTGTTGTCGAAGCTCGCATTGGTCGCCTGAAACTTCATCTTGTTGGCCTCGACGGCGCGCTTCACCGCCTCCTCCTGGATAACGAAGAAATAGTAATCGAGGCTCTTGTTGCTGAACGGGATGAAGCCCGCATCCTGCGCCCAGGCGGATTTGCCAAGGAGCGCGCCCGCACCCATGGCCATACCCAGTGCGCCACCGGCCTTCAGCACTCCGCGACGCGTCAGTCCATTCGTTCGATTCATCTGCCTCTTCCCAATGTGTCCATCTAGCAATACTAGTTACCTCGATAACGCGCAAGGCTCGGCTTACCTGAGAAACCAATTTTTCGCTGTTTGTGGGGCCAGAGCAGTGAACGCTACCAGGCCACAAAGCGTATTTTTTTCTGCTGTTTAGCTCGATAGTACGCCGCAGCGCCAGGAACGGGGAAAAGTCCGGCACCGACGCCGCTCTTTCAGCGGCAAAATGTTCAATTCACTAGATCACCGCATCGAGACGTAGCTTGTGCCGTCGAAGCGGCCAACCACCATGCCCTGCGATTCGCGGGTGAAGAGCCCGTTCTCGACCACGCCGGGGATACGATTAAGTTCGATCTCGAGTTTGGCGGGCGAAGGAATGACGCCACAGCGGCAGTCCAGAATGAAATTGCCGCTGTCGGTCACGACGGGCTGGCCACCGCGCATGCGGCGCTCGATAACGGCCCCCTTTATGCGGTGATCGGCGAGCACGTTCGCGACCATGCGCTCGGTCTGCTTCCAGGCGAACTGGACGACCTCGACCGGAAGCGGAAAAGCGCCGAGCCGTTCAACGATTTTGCTCTCGTCGCAGATGGTGATCATGCGTTTCGAGGCATGGGCGATGATCTTTTCCCACAACAGGCAGGCGCCACCGCCCTTGATCATGTTGAAGTCGCGATCGATCTCGTCCGGCCCGTCTACGGTCAGGTCAATTTCACCGATGTCGTTAGGGTCGGTAAGCGCGATGCCCGACTCGCGGGCCACGTCGTTAGTCGAGCGCGACGTGGTGGTGCAGGTGACCTTCAGACCGTTGGCAACATGCTTGCCGAGCTCACGCACGAAGAAGTGGGAGGTCGTACCCGATCCCAGACCGAGCTTCATACCATCCTTCACGAACTCCTCGATCACCCGCCGTCCGGCCGCTTTCTTCGCTTCGTCCTGCCCGCTCATTTCATATCCTTTTCCTTAGGCCCCGAAGGGCAAGTTCAGATTTTATCGGTCTGCCAGGAGTCGAGGGCCGGCAGTTGGTCCGGGAATTCGCTGCCGCTCCTCATCGCGATCGCCGTCACCAGCATGTTGACGACGAGGTGGTGGTTCAGGCGGGACGCAAGCGGCGTCATGATCTCGGTCCGGTCGTACGGCAGCACGGCAATCAGCACGTCCGACACGTGAGCGAGCGGACTGTCGGCTGCGGTGATCGACAAGATGCGCGCTCCCCTGGCGCGGGAGGCGATGGCGACATCGACCATCTGCTTGGTGTGGCCCGACTGGGAGAAGATCAGCGCGACCTCGTTGGGCCGCGATGTCTCGGCGTGGAGCCACTGTTTCTTGCGCCCGATGAGGGCTGCGCATCGCATGCCCAGGCGCTGGAACTTGTGCTCGGCGTCGAGCGCCGTGATCTCGGAAATGCCGCTGGCATAAATGCCGATCCACGCTGCTGCGTGCAGCAATTTCGCCCCGGCATCGACCTCACCTGGATCGAGGTCCTCCAACAGGCGTTGAACGGCGTTCAGCGAGTTGCGCGCCGTCTTGCGCACGACGTTCTGAATCGAATCGCCCGGAACGATCTGCTCATAGGCAAACGGCGCGGACGGCACGAGGCTCTGGGCAAGGCTCAGCTTGAAATCCTGATAGCCCTGGAAGCCGAAACGCCTGCAGAAGCGCATGATCGTCGGGTCGCTGACGTCGCACTGCTCCGACAGGCGGGCCATGCTCATGTGGATCACTTCGCCCGGATTGGCGCTTACGAAGCGCGCCACTCGAAGCTCCGCCGCGCCCATCTCCTCGCTTTCCTGCAACACACGCTGCAACAAGCTCGTCGCCATCTGTTCCCTCTACCTTGTTGGCACAGGTCCAGGATTGGCCGCGAGATCGATCAGGCGGTCAAGGCGCCACTCCGGTTCGACCACAACCTGACTGCCCGATCCCCAGGAAACCGCATAGAAGGGAACCCCCGCCGCGCGGGCGGTCGCCTGATCGACCTTGGTGTCGCCGACATAGGCCCAGGCGTTTCCATTGAGGTCCATGCGCTCGGCCACAGCCAGCAGATGACTTGGATGCGGTTTGCACGCCGGAGCGGCGTCGGCGCCCACCACCGTCTCGAACAACGAGGCGATACCCAGGATTTCCAGGACCCTGAGAGACAGTCCTTGCGGCTTGTTGGTGCAGATGCCGAGGCGCACACCGGCGCCGCGAAGCGCTTCGAGATCCTCGCGGACATGGGGATAGAACAAGGTGCGCTCGGCCGGTTCGCGGCTGTAATTGTCGAGATATTCCTCGACCGCCTCATCAACGGTCTTGTCGTCGACAGGCAGGCCTAGCGCCTCAAACATGTCCAGCAGCAGGCGACGCGCCCCGAAGCCGATGAACTTCTCGACGAAGTCAACGGTTTGCGTCGGCCAGCCACGTCGATCCAGCACCTTGTTCATGGCAGCCGCTATGTCCGGTGCGCTGTCGATCAACGTGCCGTCGAGATCGAAGACAAGCGCTTTGTAGCTGGCATGACGATGGCTCATGACGCCTCTTTCTCTGTTATCAGGGGTCAAGTCGGGCTCTGTCGATCTCGTCGAAGCTCGGGGCAAGCGCATGGTAGAGGCCGGCATAGACGTCGAAGGCCTTGCGGAGAACTTTGGCTCCGGCGCTGTCGGGCGTCTCACGCGTCACGGGCCGGCAGACCTTGGCCGCCTCGACGGCATTCGGCCACATATCGATCCCGACACCGGCCACGAGCGCCGCGCCGAACGCACCGCCCTCGGCGGCCCCCTCGGTTGTCACGACATCGCAGTCGAACAGGTCGGCCTGCATCTGACGCCACAGTGCCGAACGCGCGCCACCGCCTGAAGCCTTGATGACTTTGCGGCCGATATCGACCTTTTCCATGAGGGCGTAGATGTCGAACAGCGAATGGGTCACGCCTTCCATGACGCTCCTCGCCATGTCGGCAGCGCCGTGGCGGGCCGTCAGCCCCACAAACCCGCCGCGAGCGGCAGGGTCGGGATGCGGACAGCGCTCGCCGTTGAGGTAGGGCAAGAAAAAGAGCCCACGTGACCCGGCCGGCGCACCGGCGGCAATCTCACAGACCTGCTCCGCCGAGAGCGCGTTGCCTTCGGAAAAGCCGGCAAGCAGCGTGCGGAACCATTCCATCGCGCCGCCGGCGTTGAGGGACACTCCCATGCAGTGCCATTTCTCCGGCGCTACATTGCAGAAGACCTGCAGCCGCCCGTCAGGATTGGCTACCGGCTCGTCGAGGGCTGCCGCCACGATGCCTGCGGTCCCTATCGTGGTTTGAAGCTCGCCCGGCCCGATCACGCCCGAACCAATCGTCTGAATGACGCTGTCGCCACCGCCGCCGACCACGGGCGTGCCGGCCGGCAGACCGAAGAGTTCCGCACCGGACCTGCTGACGCGGCCGCTGACGATGTGGGATTCGTGGCATGGGGGCATCAGCGCAGGATCGATGCCGATCACCTCCAGAAGGCCGGTCGCCCAGCTTCGATTGCGGGTGTCGAAAAGCCCGGTGCCGGACGCGTCGGACACCTCGGTCGCGAGCTCGCCCGTCAACAGCAGCCGGAGGTAGTCCTTCGGGTTGAGCACATGCCTGAGGCGGCCGAACAGCTCCGGCTCGTGGTTTCGCATCCAGACGATCTTGCCACCGGTGTAGCCCACCAGCATGCGATTGTTCGTCTGGCGGAGCAGGCCATCAAGGCCGCCCGCGCGCTCGGTGATATCGATGCATTCCTGACCATTCCTCTGATCGTTCCACAAGATCGCCGGGCGCAGTACCTGGTGCGCCGCGTCCAGCGGCGTGAGCCCGTGCATCTGGCCGGAAAGGCCGATGGCCGCGATCTCGACGCCCGGGCTTCGCGCGAGCACGCCGGCAACCGCGGCTCGCGCCCCATTTACCCAGAGTTGAGGATCTTGCTCAGTCCATCCGGGGTGCGGCTGCGACAATCCGTAGGTTTGCGTGCAGCTGGCGAGCGGCGCACCGTCAACGTCGATAAGCAACGCCTTGCAGCCGGAAGTGCCGATATCGATACCGAGGAGAGCCTGGGTCATGGCGCTCACCCCGCCTTGGGCTCGTCGTAACGGATGCGGATGTGCTTAAAATTCAGGTATTCAAGCATGCCCTCACGGCCGTGCTCGTAGCCCACGCCACTCTGCTTGCGGCCGCCATAGGGCGCGTTCATGATGCCTGCGTCGACATTGTTCACGGCGACGTTGCCATAGTCGAGTCGGCTCGACAGGTAACGGATCTCGTCCGCGTCCTTGGCATAGACATAGGAAGCGAGGCCGTAGGGCGTGTCGTTGGCGAGTTCGACGGCTTCATCCAGATTGTCGAAAGCCATGACGCCGACCAATGGCCCGAAAGTCTCTTCCGTCATCACCTTCATCGCGTGCGTGCAGTCGGAAACGACTGTCGGACGGAAGAAGTGGCCGCGCGAAAAAGCCTCGCCCTCCGGGGCACGCCCGCCGGCAATGAGCTTTCCACCCCTGGCCAGGGCGTCGGCCAGGTGATCCATGGTTTTGTTCAAAGGTTCGGCCGACGCCATGGCGCCGACATCGGCATCCGGCGTGTCGATGCCGTTCCCGACCACCAGCCGGTCGGCCGCCTCGCCGAGGCGGCACACGAAGGTCTCGGCGACCGGCCGCGCGACATAGATGCGATTGATGGCAATACAGATCTGCCCCATGTTGCGGAAGGAACGCCGCACCGCTCCCTTGACCGCAGCATCCAGATCCGCCGATGCCGTAACGATCAACGGGCAATTGCCGCCGAGCTCGAGCGACAGGCGCTTGATCGTCGTGCAGGAGCGCTGGATCTGCAGGCCAACCCTGCTCGACCCGGTGAAGGCGATCTTGTCCACGTCGGGATGCTCGACCAAGGCCTGCCCCACCTCGGCTCCGGAGCCGGTGAGGACGTTGACCACACCGGCGGGGATGCCCGCCTTTTCAGTCATCTTGGCAATAGCAAGTGCTGTGAAGGGAGTGAGTTCAGCCGGCTTGATGACGATGGTGCAGCCTGCAGCCAGCGCGGCGCAAAGCTTCCACCCGATCAGCTCGGCCGGATAGTTCCAAGGCGTGATGGCGCCTACCACTCCGATCGGCTCGCGCACGACCAGGCTATCGATATCGGTCGTGGTATTGGGGACAATCTCGCCATGGATGCGGACCGCCTCTTCGGCGTAGAAGTGGCACGCCTCGGCCAGCTTCAGGATCTCGCCCTTGGCCTCGTTGAGCGGCTTGCCCTGCTCCAGCGTCATGATGCGGGCCATCGCGTCCGCCTCGGCCGCAATATTGTCGCCGAGCGCGTGCAATGCTCTGGACCGCTCCAATGGCGCTCGTCGCGACCAGGTCTTGAACGCCTTGCGAGCCGCGGCGACGGCTTGATCGACCTCGCGGGGCGTCGCCGCAGCGACATGGCCGATCACTTCCCTTGTGGCCGGATTTTCGACAGCAATATGTGCGCCTTCGCCGCGGCGCCACGAGCCGTCGATAAAGAGCCGTTCGACGAGGTCCTGCAACACGGGACGATGCTCCTCTAAGCCTTGCCGGCCGCCAGTCTCGACTGCCGGCGGAGGGGATAATATAGAAATACTACATGCGCAACACCCTTCACTGAAGCGCGGTCATGTGCCCCGTTTCGTCAGGCGCATGGCTCAACCTGTTGATAATTTGATCACGAGAAACTCGGAGCGAGTGCGATAGCCTTGCACACGGGAAAGCCATGAAGCCATCCCGGTTCGGGCTTTGGCCAAAATAGTAGTTATACTATGAGTCAACCTCCGCTCGCGTACCCCGCTTTGTCAATGCCTCAGACGTGCCCTTCAGAGAAGAGTGACGATCCGATCTCCGAAACCGATCGGCTGGGGTCGCGTTCATCCCAAGAGCGGGCGACACCAATGGAGCAGCGCAATGCCTAGCAAGGAAGAGTGGATCAAGCAGCGCGCGCGAGAGCTTTGGGAGCGCGAAGGCCAACGACCCGAGGCCGAGCAGGAATGCTGGGACAAAGCCGTCCATGAATATGAGGCGGCGAGTTCGGAGAGTGAGCACGGGCCCGCAAATACGGATCCGACCGTCGGTTCAGGTTCGGATCCCACGCGAGAGACCTGATAGCCTCGCCCGCCCACAATGATGGATGCTCACATGTTGGCGAGCATGCGCCATCAAGTTGCAATTGCCGCGACGCTGAAGCGCAGACGGATAAGCCCAGGTTGGAGAATTGGCTGCCGTTGCGAGCAGCATCGCTCACACCAGCGGCAGATCGCGAACGCCGCGACTGCCACGGCGGGTCAAGCACCAGAACACGAGACCGGCTGCGCTGAAGGTGGCCCCGAGAATGGCGACCCCGGGCCAACCTAGAAAAGCATAGATCGTCGTTGCCGAGATCGCGCCGATGCCGCTGCCTATGGAATAAAACACCATATATCCACCCACGAGGCGGCTTTGGGCTTCGGGATGCGCAGCAAGGATGAGGCTCTGATTGGTCACGTGGACAGCTTGCACGGACAGATCGAGCAAGATGACGCCGATCGCGAGAGCAATCAGCGAGGAATGCAGGAGCGCGATCGGCAGCCAGGAACAGGTCAAAAGAGCCAGCGCGATTCCGGTCGTCGATTGTCCAAGTCCACGGTCAGCAAGACGGCCCGCACCGCCGGCGGCGAGAGCGCCTGCCAGTCCGGCCAGGCCGAAAAGACCGATCTCTGTATGCGACAAGAACAGGGGCGTTGCGCTCAGCGGCAGGACCAGTGAGGTCCACAGTGTGCTGAAGCTCGCGAAGATCAGAAGCGCCAAGACGGCACGGCCCCTGACGAGCCGATCACGCAGGAACAGCGTCGGTATTGAGCGCAATATAGCTCCGTAGCTTTCGGAGGTTGGCTTGGTGGCATTGCGCGGCAGGAGACAGGCGAGCAACGCGCTCATGACGAATGTCAGCAGAGCGGAGGTGAGATAAACAGACCTCCAGCCACCGAGATCGGCGATAACCCCTGACACGAAGCGGGCGGAGAGAATTCCGATCACGACACCGCTGGTGACAAGACCCACGGCGCGCCCGCGTTGGGACGGCGTGGAGAGCGTTGCAGTAAAGGCGACGAGAACCTGCACCACCACGGCCAGCAGTCCAACCACGATCATCCCAGCGAACAGCACGCCCACATGGTGCGCCGTGCCAACAAATACGAGCGCCACCGCCGACAGGAAGGTTTGAGCGACGACGAGCTTGCGGCGATCGACGAGATCGCCGAGCGGCACGATGAAAACAAGACCGAGCGCATAGCCCGCCTGCGTCAGCATAACGACAAGTCCGATCGAGGCAGGGCTGATCGCGAAGGCGGCAGCCATCGAATCGAGCAAGGGTTGAGCGTAGTAGATATTGGCGACACTCATCCCGCATGTGACTGCAAACACAAGCAACAGGCCTCGGGTCACTCCGTAGGGCGAGCCGTGCTGGTGTGATCCGGCGACGATTGTCCCGGTTGCCCCGCCCGCTGCTTCCGTCATGCTCACGCGACCTCATACCAAAAATTAGTCCTATATTGAGACCACTTGCGTTTCACCAAGTCTAGTTCTATTTTAGAACCAGTTTTGCGATGGTAGGTTGGAGGACGCCCGGTGGCGAAGCGGATCAGTTTGGCAGACGCGGATTGCCCAGTCGCTCGCGCTTTGGATGTCATCGGCGACTGGTGGTCGTTGCTGATCATCCGCGACGCCTTCGACGGTGTGCGGCGCTTTAGCGACTTCCAGTCGGGACTGGGCATCGCCAAGGGAATGTTGTCAACGCGACTCCGCGATCTTGTCGAGCGCGGCGTGCTCACGACGGAGCCGGCCTCGGACGGGAGCGCCTATCGGGATTACGTCCTGACGGAGCGGGGCCGCAGCCTGTTCCTTGTTCTCGTCGCGCTTCGCCAATGGGGGGAAGGTCATTTATATCGGGAAGGCGAGCGTCACTCGCTGCTTGTGGATACCGCAAAGAGCGAGCCTGTCGCTCGGCTGGAACTTCGGTCGAGGGATGGGCGCGTGCTCCGCTGGACTGACACGCGCGTCCGGAAGGTCGACGAAAAATCTGAACTGCCCGGACGCAAAGCCGTTGGTCGAACCAAGGTAAAGGACCTCACGCGAAACGCGCGAGATTGACGGATTGCGGCAACCATTTCGGCCTCATGGACGAGGATCCATCTCCGCACCTATCCTGGCCTGCGGTTGTGATGCGCGAACACATGATCATATTGCGTTCAGCGCCGCGCTGACGCGCTCACGTGTAAGCGGCAGGTCGAAGAGCCGTTTGCCGATCGCGTTGCGAACGGCGTTGCTTACCGCCGCCGAAGTCGGGCCTTGTGCTGCCTCGCCGGTTCCCAGGAAAGGCTGGCCAGGCTGGTCGATGACGTGCACGTCGACGCTGTCCGGAACACTTGCAAAGCGCAGGATCGGATAGCTCGACCAGTCTATGCTCGTGATCCGTGTCCTGTCGAAGGTCACCGCCTCGTAAAGCGTCCAGCTGATCGACTGTAGAATGCCGCCTTGCGTCTGGTTGCGGATGCCGTCCGAGTTGACGGCCTGGCCGCTGTCGATCGCCGCGACGGCGCGCACAACGCGGATGCGTCCGGTTTCCCGCTCGATCCCGACCTCCACGGCAACCGCCAGATAGGCGGCATGGTTCTTGTAACGGGCGAACGCAAAGCCTTTGCCACGATCGGCGCCCAGATCGCCTTTCCTCCAATCGAACTTCTCTGCGGCAAGCTTCACCACGCCCTGCGCGCGCGGATCGTCCAGGTGAGTCAGCCGGAACTCTACCGGGTCGCGATTGGCCTTCAGCGCCAGCTCGTCGATCGAGCTCTCGATCGCGAATACGTTGGCGTAGGCGCCGAGAGAGCGAAGAGCTGAAACGCGGACGGGCATGTCCGGCAGGAAGTGCCACAGCACCCTTTTGTTCGGGATCGTATAGAGCGGATCGGCGTTGCGGTCGCCATTGCCGGACGGCGTGATCTCCATCTTCGCCGGCTGCGGCGTCGCCGGGTTCCCCTTGTGGCGCGCCGCAATCAGGGCGCCCGCACCGCCGGGTCGTGTCGAGTGCGTGTTGCTCCAGACGTCGAGCGCCCAGCTGTCGATCTTGCCACTGTCGACTGAGGCCCGCACTTTCACCACCATCGCAGGGCCGAACGGCTCCCAGGCATGTTCCTGCTCGCGCATCCACTGCACACGCACCGGCCGGCCGGGCAGCTTCGAAGCGATCAGGGCAGCATCGCCAGCCGCATCATCGGCGCCGTTGTGGCCGTAGCAGCCCGAGCCTTCCATATGGATGACCCGCACCCGCTCTGCGGCATCGACAGCATTCCGGCAATCGCGCCGCGATCGGGAAACACACCTTGCGTATGGGACCAGACGGTGAGGCCTCGGGCTTCGTCCATCAGCGCAACAGCACAGGAAGGGCCGATCGATCCGTGAATCTGATAGGGCCGCGTGAAGGTCGCCTCGAAACTCTCGCCCCGGAAGGACGGGTTTCCGGCCTCGGCCACCGTTCCGACCTCGCGCGCCAGTCCTTGCAGGACGTTCGGCAGGTCGGCCTCGTCAGGCAGGGCTTGGGTTTCGTTCCATTTGGCCGCGGCGGCGAGCGCGCGCATGGCGACGATCGCCTGATATTCCTTATTGGCCACGACGGCGAGGAAATTGCCGTCGCGGATCACCGAGACAACGCCCGGCATCGCCTGAATCGGGTGGGTATCGAGCTCGGCAAGCTTGGCGCCATAGCTCGGGGGCCGAACGACGCGCGCATGCAACATGCCGTCGAGCCTGAGGTCCTGTACATAGGCGACGGCGCCGGTCACCTTGCCGGGGATATCGACCCTGCGAAGCTCCTTGCCGATCACGCGCAAGGCATCCGGCTGCTTGAGCGCCGAGCTCGGCTTCGCCTCGACATGCAGGTTGAGACCCGCGGCGAGCTCGCCGTAGCTCACGGAGCGGCCATCGGAGGTCTTGATCGCTTTTTCTTGCGCCTTCAGCTCGGCCACAGCAACGCCGAGCCGTGGCGCAGCCGCCGCAACCAGCAATTCGCGGACCTGCGCGGCCGCGTTGCGGATGGCGGTGCCGCTGTTCTGCATGGACTGGCTGCCGGCGGTAAAGCCTTCGTTGGGCGTGCGGCCGGTATCGGCGGTAATCAGCTCGATCTCGGCGGGTCCAACATCCAGTTCTTCGGCAGCGCATTGCAGCAGCGCCGTGCAAATGCCCTGGCCAAGTTCCGCCTTGCCGGTGAACACGGTGATCTTCCCTTCCGCGTCGATGCGAATCCAGGAATCGAGGAAACGATCGCCATCCAGACTGCCGGGCAGTTTCTGAGGCGATGCCGGAGGCGCAGACTCCTGACCATAGGCGCCGCCGATCGAGAAGGCGACGACGAGCGCGCCGCCGGCCTTGAGCAGGCTGCGGCGGCTGAGGTTTGGATTGGCGTTCATCAGCCTGCCCTGTCCTTCAGTTGACCCGCGGCGGACTTCATCAACTCGCCGGCGCGGCGGATCGCGGCCAGGATGCGCATATGCGTTCCGCATCGGCACAAATTCGTCCGCAGCGCTTCGCGGATATCGGCATCGGTCGGGCTGGTGTTCTTCTGCAGCAGCGCCTGCGCGCGCATCATCATGCCGGGAATGCAATAGCCGCATTGCGCCGCCTGCATCTCCATGAATGCCGTCTGGATCGGCGCCGGCGCGTCGAGCGTGCCCAGACCTTCGAGCGTCGTGATCTTGCGGCCTGCGAGAGCCAGAATCGGCGTCACACAGGACAGCACCGCCTCTCCGTCCACGATCACCGTGCACGAGCCGCATTGTCCAAGCCCGCAGCCATATTTGGCGGCATTCAGCTTGAGATCGTCGCGCAGCACGTAGAGGAGCGGCGTTGCCGGATCCGCATCGACCTCATGTGCTGCGCCATTGATCTCGAGTGTCAGGCTCATGATCAGTCCTCCGCACCTACATTGACCGGGGCCCTTTCGATGCCCTCGGCCGGCCGCACGAGGACCTTGTATTCGCCGCTGCGGGTTCTCCTTGCCATCTCGGCGACGCCCTGCCAGGGCTCACGACCGGAAAACCGCGCACGCATATAGGCGAGGAGATCGGCAATTTGATGATCGCTGAGTGCGCCGGCAAAGGAAGGCATAACCGGGCTGGCTTCGCCGTCGGCCGGCGGCAAGCCGAAAAGCGTGACGTTGATGATGTTCTGCGGGTTGGGCGCATTGACAGCCGTGCTCAGGCGGAAGTCCAGTCCGCCATAAGGAGGTGGGCGCCCGCTCTCGTGACAGGTCGCGCAGGCAGCCGCATAGATGGCTGCGCCCGGCATGTCCTCGTGCGGCGCGGCCGAGACCTGGGTGCCGTTCTCTGTGGAAGAAGCGCCGCGGCCGGCACCTATTTCCCGGCGCAGACGGTCCGCGGCCGCTTTGCGCTCCGCGTCGGGGGCGCCCATCCCGTCAACCACATATGCGGCGATCGCATCGATGTCGCTGTCGGGCAGGGCCGACAAATTTCCGGTCACTTCCGCCATCGGCCCCCGCGAGACACCGTGCAGCTCGTGCCAGCCATGGCGCAGGTAGAAGGCCATCGACTCCCTGTCCCACGGGATAGGTGTGTGCGAGCTCTGATCGATTGCGTAGGCCTGCCAGCCTTCCGCCTCGCCGCCGGAAAAGCGCCTCGCTTTGTCTTCGGCGCCGAGACGATTGCGGGGCGTGTGGCAGGCGCCGCAATGGCCCAGCCCGCGGGCGAGGTAGGCGCCGCGATTCCATGTCTCGTCCCTGGAGAGATCCGGTTGGAACGGGCCCGAACTGAGGAAGAGCAGCTTCCAGGCTGCAACGAACGGTCGGAACTGTAGCGGGAAGACAAGCTCGTTGGCTCGCGGCTCGGATTTCACAGGCTCGCGGGTCATGAGGAAGGCATAGAGGGCGCTATTGTCCTCGTCCGTCACCAGCGTGAAGTGATCGTAGGGAAACGCCGGATAAAGATGCCGCCCCTTCCGATCGACACCCTCGCGCATGGCGCGACCGAATGCAGCCTCCGTCCAGGTGCCGATCCCCGTTTCCGGGTCTGGCGTGATATTGGTCGAGTATATCGTGCCGAACGGCGTCGGGACCGCAAGCCCCCCGGCGAAGGCCTTGCCGCCGGGAACGGTGTGGCACGCGATACAATTTCCCAATGCGGCGAGTGCCCTGCCGTGCGCGATCAAGGTCGGATCGAAGTTCGTAGCGATCTGCTGGGCCGGGATCTCCCGGCGCCAGGCCAGCGCACCAAAAGCCGCGGCCGCAACGACGACGATGGCGATGAGAACCGCGAAGATTTTTTTGCCGCGCATTTGCTTCCGGGATCGTCAGGCACGGGAACGACCCGCGGGCGTATTCGTTCCGGCTGTCAGGCCGTCAACCGTTAGTTGTGTGGTGGTCAGCCATCCAGGCAAACCGCGGGATCTCTATTTCGCCCGAAGGGGGCTGACGGGGTTGTCCGTCACTTTCGAGCTGTGTGCGCGACTGTCAAAGCCGCAATCCCGGCAAACCAAAAAGTCATCGGCGTTGACTGTCAGCAATTTGTAGCCGTGCTCGATCGCCTGGGCCGCGATCCACAGATGGTTATAGCGTGGCCGGGGCGAAGGTCCGGCCTGCTTGGCGGCTGCAGCGAGCACGCCAAAGGCGGCGGCCGTATGCTTCGTGACGCCCAGTACTGGCCTGCTCTCTACCTGCCGCAAATAAGCAGCGCGCACTGCACGCTCGGCGGGAACGCGGCAGGCCTCTACCCCGAATCTCAATTCGCCCAAGCTGATCGCCGACGTAAAGACAGAAGCCTCTCCAGAGGCCGCGATTACCGCTTGCTGATCAACTTGGCCAGCGGCGAGCCCAAGCCAGATACAGCTATCGAAAATCACTCCCAGGGATCGCGTATCGCTTCGTCGAACGCTCCACGACTTTCCTTGCGCCAAGCGGCGGCCTGTGCCGCCGTCATGACAGGTTGTAACCCGGCGAGCGCCTGGGTCGCAGTCATGACGCGCTCGGGCGGGGCAATCCGGGCGATTACCGTGTGGTTGCGTTCAACCATCACAACTTCGCCTCTGCCCGCGACCATGTCCAGAATCTCGCGCGTGTTCCGTGCCAACTCCGTAGCGCTGACGGTTTGCATGGGCCCTTACCCCGCATTTGTGTAACAACACATATAGCGCACAATGATGCGCTTGGTTAAGGCACACGACTTGCCCTCAGCTGACAGGTGGGTACGGTTGTATTGACCCGTCACGATCTCCAGCCTGAGCGATTTCCCAATTCTGGAATGTCCGAACTCAGGTTAGCACCGGCCCGCGGACAAGGCCATCGAATCGTACACGCATGGCGTGCCCTCGCCAAAGCGGTTCGGGCGGAATGATGTAGTCGGGGTCGAAGGCATCATCGGCGCTCGCGAACGCCACCGACGCGAAGTACCCGACCTTCCCAAGCGATGCACAGGATTCGGCGATGCGCTCCCAATCTGCCGGCGGGCCCGCCGCCGGGGCCGGGTACCGCACCGCCCGCACAACGACCCATTCCGGCTCGCTGTCGCCGACGAACCAGACCGAGGGCTCGATTTCGGGGTTGCCGCTCCACGACATCAGTTCCTTTCCGGCCCCTGTCAAATGTTCCCGCACGACCTGGACGGCGGCATCGTGGACCTCCCAATCCGTCATCTCGATGCGTTCATCGCTCACGAGCGCGACCGGATCGACCGGCAACTCGGTGAGAGCGCTCAGCAGTCCCCAGCCGGATGCTTCGGTTGTCCATTTGCCGGCGTGACTGCGCATCGGCATGACGCAGGCGTGTCCGTTGCAGCCTTCGGCGATGCGCGCGAGCCCCCTTCGGCTGCCGGGCACATCAAGCTCGTCATCCACATCCTCGATCCGAACGAAGAAAAGCTGATTGCCGAGGCGGAAGGACAAGTGCTCCAGATAGGGCGGCGTGAGCGTCGCCTTGAGCCAGCTTATCGGTCCCTGCGCCTGCGCCTGAATGTGCTGCCCGGCAGCCTGCCAACAGCGTGCAAACTCGCCCGAAATTTCGGGTGTTTCGATCTTGTACATGGCCTTGATTTCCCCCACGAATAGACCGCAATCTACCGTTTTCGCCTGCGGAAGTCGCGGATAGCGTGCGTAAACTGCTGAATGGACACGCCGGTACCTTTCGGCCGGCGAGGCGGTGGGGGTAGTTGAGGATAGGTCGGCGGGACAGCGCCCCCCTCTGTCCTGCCGGACATCTCCCGCACAAGGGGGGAGATTGGCAGTCTTCGAGGGTTTCGCCAATCTCAAACGCAGGCGATCGGCGAAATCCAATCGGCAGTCCCATCTCCCCCTTGTGGGGGAGATGTCCGGCAGGACGGAGGGGGGCAACGTAGGGCGCTATTTTTCCGCTGTCCCCTCTACGGAGAGCCGCTCAATCCTGAGTTCCGATGCAGCATCATGCGCCGAAAGCTCATCGAGATATGAGCTCTCCTGATGTGGCCGATCGATTCCCAATCACCGATCTCGGCGGCAGCAAGTACCTCCATCATCTCGCGGCGGAAGGCGGTGAATTCCTCCACAAGGCCTAGTTGCGGCATCATCTTCAGCACGACGCGCGCGACTTGGAAGTAGAGGCGCTCGGTGATCTCGCGCAGCGGCTGGTTTCCGGTCATCGCGGTGAGCTCGTAGAAGAAGTCCATGTTGAGGCGCAGGAACGCACGCTGATCCGGATTGAGCATATCGGCGTCGCAGCGCTTGATCAGAGCGCGGATGCGGTCGAGATCCTCGACCGTGCGCGGGATCGGCGAAAGCTTGCCGACCAGTTCCGCCAATTCCAGCCGCAGGTGATAGACCTGCTGCAGTTCCTCGACGTCGACATCGGTGACTATGGTGCCGACGCCATGAACGGACTGGACCAGACCCTCGGCTTCGAGCCGCGCCAGTACACGGCGGACGGGCGTGCGGCTGATCTCGAATTCCTTGGCCAGCTCCTCCTCGGAGAGATGGGTTCCCGGCGGATAGTCGAGCAGACAGATCCGGTCGCGCAGTATGAGGTAAATGCGCTCGAAGCGTTCACGGGCCGACGGCGGGCGCGGCTGGGGCTGCGCCGCATCCGGCACAGCGTCCTCATCAAAGCTCATCCTGCCTCCAGGACGGCGCGCAGGAACTGACGCGTCCGGTCGTTCTTGGGGGAACCGAACAGCTCGTTCGGAGGTCCCTGCTCGCAGATCTTGCCGCCATAGAAGAAGCAAACCCGATCCGAGAACTCCTTGGCGAAGCCCATCTGGTGCGTGACCATGAGCATCGTCAGGTCGTGCTCGCGCCCGAGCTGCCTGATCACCTGCAGCACTTCACCGACAAGCTCGGGATCGAGCGCCGAGGTCACCTCGTCGAACAGCATGATCTTGGGGCGCATGGCACAGGCGCGGGCGATGGCGACACGCTGCTGCTGGCCGCCGGAAAGCTGCGAGGGATAATGCCCCTTCTTCTCCGAAAGCCCGACCATGTCGAGCAGTTGGGCCGCTCGCTCCTCCGCGTCCTTGCGCTTCATGCCGAGCACCGTCATCGGCGCCTCGATGCAGTTCTGCAGGGCCGTCATGTGCGGGAACAGGTTGAACGACTGGAAGACCATGCCGATCTTGGCGCGCACACGGCGGATATGGCCGAGGTCTGCCGGGACGAGCGTTCCGTTCTTCTTCATGTGCGTGAGCGGCTCGCCTTCGACCCAGATGACGCCGTCGTTGATCTTCTCCAGCGTCATGAGCATGCGCAGCACAGTGGTCTTGCCGGAACCCGAAGGGCCGATGATGGAGACCTTTTCGCCGCGGGCGATGTCGAGATTGAGCCCGTCGAGAACGGTGAGCGCGCCGTAGCGCTTCGATACGTTATCGAAACGGACCATGGGTTCTACCTTCATCGGATGGTTCTCCGGTTGAGCAGGCGTTCGACTGCCCGGATCATTGCGGCCGAGACCAGGCTCATTGCCAGGAAGAACAGCCCGACGAGCGTCATCGGCTCCGTATAGCGGAACGTCTCCGAGCCGATGATCTTGGCCGTCTGCATCATTTCCAGAACAGCGATGGCGGAAAGCAGCGGCGTCTCCTTGAACAGCGCGACGAGATAGTTGCCGAGAGCAGGCACGACCGGCGGGATAGCCTGCGGGATGATGATGTCGCGGAACGTGGTCAATGGTGAGAGGTTGAGGGCGATCGAGGCCTCCCACTGGCCGCGAGGAATATTGTCGAAGCCGGCGCGATAAACCTCCGAGCAATAGGCTGCATAGTGGAGGCCGATCGCCAGCACGCCGGCCGTGAAAGCATCAAGCACGACACCGAATTTCGGGAAGACGAAATAGAGGAAGAATATCTGGATGAGAAGCGGCGTCGAGCGGATCAGCTCAACCAGCACCGAGATCGGCCAGCTTGTCCATGGCACGGCGATGCGGATAACCGCCAGCACGAGTCCGAGCGAAGCGGCGATGACAAATCCCAGCAGCGTCGCCTCGATGGTGACGATCGCGGCGCGCGCGAGGGTAGGCAGTATCTCCAGGACAAAACTCCAATCCCAGATCATACCGCCCTCCCACGAGCGAGACCGACCGACGCCCGCTTTTCCAGCAACCGCATGCCGATGGTGAGCATGAGCGACATGGCGAGGTAGATCAGCAGCACCATCGTGAAGATGGGCACCGTCTTGAACGTGCTCTGGTTCATCTGCTGCGCCTTGAAGGCGAGGTCGGAAAGCGTGATCAACGAGACCAGCGCGGTCGATTTCAGCAATTCGATGAAGAGGTTGCCCCAGGGCGGGATCATCGCCACGAATGCCTGCGGCAGGATGATCCGGCGCAGCATCTGGGCCTGGCTCATATTCAGCGCCGTCGACGCCTCCCATTGCCCGCGCGGAACGGACTGGATCGCGCCGCGCACGCATTCCGACCCGTAGGCGCCGACGTTCAATCCGAGAGCCAGGACCGCGACCGTGAAGGCGTCGAGCAGGATGCCGAACTCCGGCAGCACGAAAAACAGCCAGAAGAGCTGCACCAGCGCCGAGGTGCCTCGGAAAATTTCTACATAGGCCGTGGCGAGCCATCTGAGCGGGAGCGCACCGTAGAGACGGGCGAGCGCGGCGAGCACGCCCATGACCACCGCAAGGATGCTGCCGAGGGCGGCGATTTCCAGCGTGAGCACCGCCCCCTGGAGCAAACCTGGCAAGAAAATGCTGTACGCCTGCTGCGTCGCCAAGAGCGCGACAGCCGCGACGGCAGCGATCAGCATGGCAACGAGCGTGCCGATCCCCATCTGCTTCTCCAGAAAAAGAGGGCGGCACTTTCGCGCCGCCCATCAGCTGGGATCCTATTTACCGGCGCACAGGTCGGCCGTCGTCTTGTTCGGCAGGTAGTCCTTCCCGAAGCCGAACTGCTCGACCAACGCGATGTGCTCGGGCGAGCCGATGAATTTCTTGAGCTCGGCGTTGAATGCTTCCTGAAGATCGGTGTCTTCCTTGCGGAAGCCGAAGCCGCCATGGCCCTTCACCGACTTCCCGGCGACCTCGCCGAACGGCTTGGTCGATTCGACGCCATCGGCCTTCTTGGCCATATCGGCGATCGAAAGCGCCGTCAGTGAGGCGGCATCGGCGCGGCCGGACTGCACTGCGGCGACCAGGCTCGACTGATCAGGCAGAATTACGAGCTGGCCCTCGCCAATGCCGGCGTCCTTCGCATAGCCAGCCTCGACGGCGCCGGCCATCACGGCGAGCTTGAGATCAGGATTGTCCTTGATGCTCGAATAATCCTTGATGCCCTTCGGATTGCCCTTTGTCACCAGCATGGCCTGGCCGATGCCGTAGGAAGGCTCCGAGAAGTTGATCTCGGCGCAGCGCTTTGGATTGATGAACATGCCGGCAGCGATGATGTCGAAACGGCCGGCCTTCAGGCCCGGAATGAGCGAACCGAACTCGGTGAGCACGCCGTCGACCTGTTGGATGCCCATCTTGGCGAGCACCGCCTTGGCGACTTCCGGCGCCTCGCCGGTCAGCTTCCCGTCGGGAGTGGCATAACCGAACGGCGCCTCGTTGGCGAAACCGACGCGGATGTAGCCCTGCGCCTTGGCGCGCTCGAGCGTCGATTCAGCATGCGCCGGGAGCGATGCGAATGAAGTCACGGCAAGCACCAGGGCGGCACCAGCCTTCACAACCATACGGCGAGATATCGTTAACTTGTCCATGAGTTCCCCTTTGGCCTTGCGTTTGCCTTACCCGGATCGACCGTTCGTGAGACGTGTTCACCAGGTTCGATAAGACGTATACAACTCCCCTGGACATCTCGCAAGACAGGATGTAATACCACCAGAAATCCGACCGATATGCGACGTTGGATGACGCAATCGCAGGTTAGTTGTGCACAATTAGTAAGCGAGTGCATGACGTTGCGGAACACTCGCGTTGGGGAAGATGACGGCATCCCGGGGAGAGATGTGAGCGGTCCGAGGGCATTCACGGAAGCCGAATATGCAAGCCGCCTCGCAGGCGTGAAGCAGCGCATGCAGAAGGCCGGTTTCGACGTCATCATCTGCCAGGACCCGGCCAATATGTGCTGGCTGACCGGCTATGACGGCTGGTCCTTCTATGTGCCGCAATGCGTGCTTGTTCACCTCGACGAGGAGCGGCCGATTTGGTTCGGCAGGGCCCAGGACGCGAAGAGCGCTGGGATGACAACCGGCCTGCCCGATCGCAACATCGTTCCTTTCTCCGAACGCTTGGTCCAGCAGCCGGTCGAGCATCCCTATGATGAGCTAGCCGAACTCATCCGCATGCGCGGCTGGGGAAAGTCGCGGATCGGCGTCGAGATGGACGCGCACTATTATGCTGCGCGCTGCCACGCCCATCTCGTCGCGGGCCTGCCGGACGCGCGCTTCGCCAATAACCATGACCTGGTGAACTGGGCCCGCCTGGTGAAGTCCGATGCGGAGCTGGCGCTGATCCGCGAGGCCGGCGAGATCTGCAGTCATGCCATGAACCGCGCCATCGAAAAGATGCGGCCCGGCGTCCCACAGAACCATGTCATCGCCGAGATTTATCATGCGCAGATCATGGGCCTGCCCGGCACCGGCGGCGACTACACCGCGATCTGCCCCCTGATGCCGGTCGGCGAAGGCACCAGCACGCCGCATCTCACCTGGTCCGACGAGCCCTTGCCCGACAGCGGCCTCGCTATCCTGGAGATTGCCGGCGTCAGGAAGCGCTATCACGCCGCGCTAACCAGGACCGTCCATTTCGGCAAGCCGCCCGACGCAATCCTCGATATGGCCAAGGCAATCGTCGAAGCCGTCGATGCCGGCCTCGAAATGGCGAAGCCCGGCAACACCTGCGAGCAGGTCGAAGCCGCGTGGCAGGCCGTGCTCAGGGGGAACGGCCTCAAGAAAGAAAGCCGCGTCGGCTATCCCGTCGGCCTCGCCTATCCGCCCGATTGGGGCGAACGCACAGCGAGTCTCAGGCCGGGCGACACCACCGTGCTCGAGCCCGGCATGTGCTTCCACTTCATGGCCGGCGTCTGGCTCGATGCCTATGGCGTCGCCATTTCGGAATCCTTCGTCATCACCGATAGGGGCGGCGAGCGCCTGTGCGACGTGGCGCGCAAGCTCATCGTCATCGACTGAACGAACCCACACAACGAGGCCGCCTGATGGAGCGCAATCCGTTTTCCGAAGCCGAGATCGCCGCACGCCTTTCGAAGGTCCGGGCGTCGATGGCAGAGCGCGAGCTCGACACCGCGATATTCGCCTCGCCCGAGAACATCTTCTATCTCACGGGGCTCGACCACTGGGGCTATTTCGCGCCGCACCTTTTGATCGTTCCGCTCGAAAGAAAGCCCGTCCTCGTCACGCGCGCGATGGAGAAGGTGACCATCGAGAAGCAGGTTAAGGCGGCGGAGTTCCGCGGCCATACCGATAGCGAAACCGCGGCCGACCTCGCCGCACGCGTTATCGTGGAGCTCGGCCTGTCGGGGGAGCGGATCGGCCTCGAATACTGGACATCCGGGCTGAGCCATGGCCTCGCCTTGAAGCTCGAGGCTCAGGTCGCCGCCAGATGGAGCGATGTCTCCGGGCTGGTGGACAAGATGCGGCTGGTGAAGAGCGCCGAGGAACAGGCGCTCATGCGACAGGCCGCTGAGGTGACGGACGCCACTGCCCAAGCCGCGATCGCGGCGATTTCAGATGGCGCATCCGAGCAGGAAGTCGTTGCACAAGCCATGGCGGCGATGGTTCGGGCCGGCGGTCATGTGCCGGGCTTCGGCCCGTTCATCCGCCCGTCCGCCCGTCTCGGCGAAGAGCACACGACCTGGGGTTCCGGCGTCTATCGCAACGGCGAACCTGTCTTCCTGGAACTCGCAGGCTGCATCTCGCGCTACCACGCGCCGCTCGGGCGGCTCGTCCGCATCGGCAGCATCAGGCAAGAGGATGCGAGAATGGCCGAGGTGACGGCGAAAGCCTTCGACGCCGTCGTTGGGGCAATTCGGCCAGGTGCGAAAGCGCGCGACGTCTATGCTGCCTGGCAGGGCGTCGTCGACGAGGCCGGCCTGTCGCATTATCGCCGGCACCATTGCGGCTATTGCGTCGGGGTCGGCCAGCCGCCGTCCTGGACCGGCGGCAACTCCGTAACGGGGTTGCGGCACGATTCCGATCTCCCGATCGAGACCGGGATGAGCTTCCACATTCTGTCATGGCTGATGGGCACGGGCCGCGGCGACGACTTCATCTCGAACACCGTGCTCCTCACCGAGACGGGTGCTGAAGTACTGACGCGCACGCCGACCGGTCCGATCGTTCGCTAACCCCTCATGGCGCGCTACTCCGCATTCACGCTCTTCCGCAATGCGCTCAGCGGCCACAAGAACTGGCCGCGCGCCTGGCGCGCTGCGGAGCCCAAGCCCTCCTACGATGTGGTCATCATCGGCGGCGGCGGGCACGGCCTTGCGACCGCCTTCTACCTCGCCGAGAACCACGGCATCCGCAACGTCGCCGTGATCGAGAAAGGCTATATCGGCGGCGGCAATGTCGGCCGCAACACCACCGTCATCCGCTCGAACTACCTGCTCGACGGCAACACCCAGTTCTACGAATTCTCGATGAAGCTCTGGGAGGGCATGACGCAGGCGCTGAACTTCAACGTGATGTTCTCGCAGCGCGGCCAGCTCGTGACCGCCCACTCCGCCGACCAGCTCGACGTCTTTGCGCATCGCGCCAACATCATGCGCCTGAACGGCATCGATGCCGATATCCTCGATCGTGAGGATGTTCGCCGGCTCACCCCCTATCTCGACTTCTCTGAGACCGCGCGATTCCCGATCCACGGCGCCATCTTCCAAGGCCGCGCAGGCACCGCCCGCCACGATGCCGTTGCCTGGGGCTATGCGCGTGCGGCCGATGGCCATGGCGTCGCCATCATCCAGAATTGCGAGGTGACCGGCTTCATTCGAGACGGGGAGCGGATCGTCGGCGTGGAGACGACCAAGGGCCGGATCGGCGCCGGCAAGACCGGCATGGCCGTTGCCGGCCACACGTCGGTGCTCGGCAGCAAGGCAGGTCTCGAACTCCCGATCGAAAGCCATGTGCTGCAGGCCTTCGTCACCGAGCCGCTGAAGCCGCTGGTCGATCATGTCGTCGCCTACGGGGCGGACCATTTCTACGTCAGCCAGTCCGACAAGGGCGGGCTGGTCTTCGGCGGCAATCTCGACGGCTACAATTCCTATGCCCAGCGGGGAAACCTCGGTGTGGTCCGTGAGGTAGCGGAAGCAGCCATCGCGCTGATGCCCTCCATGTCGCGACTGCGCATCCTGCGCCACTGGGGCGGCGTCATGGACATGACGCCTGATGCCAGCCCGATCATCTGCCCGACCCCGATCGAGGGCCTCTATCTCAACGGCGGCTGGTGCTACGGCGGCTTCAAGGCAACACCGGCCTCCGGCTGGTGCTTTGCGCACACGATCGCGACCGGGAAGCCGCATCCGCTGGTCGCTCGCTACGGCCTCGACCGCTTCCGCGCCGGCAGCATGATCGACGAGGCCGGCGCCGGCCCATTCGCCTGGCTGCAATAGGGAGCGCGACCGATGCTGCGTATCGAATGCCCATGCTGCGGCCCGCGCGACCATGACGAGTTCCGCTATGGCGGCGACGCCTCCGTTGTCCGGCCGGCACATGACGATCCCGACCCGGAGGCCTGGTATCGCTATGTCTACGTCCGCAAGAACCCTGCCGGCCCGCACCGCGAATTCTGGCAGCATGTGATGGGTTGCCGGCAGTGGCTGGTCGTCGAACGCGATACGCGCAACCACGCCATCTCATCCGTCGTCCTTGCCAGGAGATCGGCATGAGCTCTCAGGTGAGACGGCTGGCGTCGGGCGGGCGTATCGATCGTTCGCAGCCATTCGAATTCAAGTTCGACGGCCGCTCCTTGGCTGGATATCGCGGCGACACGCTCGCCTCGGCGCTGCTCGCCAACGGCGTCACGCTTACCGGCCGCAGCTTCAAATATCATCGGCCGCGCGGCATCTTCTCAGCCGGCCCGGAGGAGCCGAACGCGCTGGTCACGGCCGGCATGGGTAGTCGTCGCGAGCCGAACCTGGCGGCCACGACACTGGAGTTGTCGGACGGCCTGGTGGCCGAAAGCCAGAACCGCTGGCCGTCGCTGGCATTCGACCTGCAGGGTGTGAACAGCCTGTTCGCGCCATTTCTGACTGCCGGTTTCTACTACAAGACCTTCATGGGCCCGACCCGGCGCGCCTGGATGTTCTACGAGCATTTCATCCGCAAGGCGGCGGGCCTCGGAAAGGCGGGTATCGAGCCGGACCCGGATCACTACGAGGTTCGCCACGCCTTTGCCGATGTGGCGGTAGTCGGCGCCGGGCCGGCCGGATTGTCGGCAGCTTGCGCGGCGGCCAAAGCCGGCGCGCGCGTGACGCTGATCGAGCAGGATTTCCTGCTCGGTGGGCAGCTTCTCGGGGAGCGGCCCGAGAGTGCGGCAGCAGCGTGGCTGAGAGAGATCGAGGCCGAGTTGCAAGGGCTCGGGAACGTCACGACCATGACACGAACGGCCGCGTTCGGCGTCTATGACGGCAATGTGCTGGGGCTGGTCGAACGGTGCGCCGACCAGGGTGCCAATGGCGGCGCGCGGCAGGCCCTCACCATTCTTCGCAGCCGTGCCATCGTCTTTGCGGCCGGGGCGATCGAGCGGCCCTTGGTGTTCCCGAACAACGACCGGCCCGGCGTGATGCTTGCCTCGGCGGCCCGGACGTATCTCAACCGCTTCGCAGTCCTGCCGGGACGGAAGGTCGTCGTCGCCACGACGAATGATGGCGGCTGGCGCACGGCGTTCGATCTTGCCGCCGCGGGAGCCGAGGTCGAGGTCGCGGACCTGCGCGCAGAACCGGCACCGGGGCTGCAGGCGGAAGCTGCGCGTCTCGGCATTGCGGGCCGCACGGGCACGCAGATCGCCGGTCTGAAGGGCGGCCATGCGGTCAAGGCAGCAAGGCTTACCGGGTCGGGAAAGGAAACCGAGATTGCCTGCGATCTGGTCTGCGTTTCCGGCGGCTGGTCGCCGACGGTCCACCTTACCTCGCAACTCGGCGTCAAGCCTGTCTATCGCGACGCCATCGACGGATTCGTTCCCGGCAAGCTTCCGGCGGGCCAGTTCGGTGCCGGTTCGATGATGGGCGGCTCGGCAACGAAAGACGCTATCGAGCAAGGCCACCGCGCCGGCATCGAGGCCGCATCATACTGTGGCAAGTCGGTGGCAGTACCCGCCCCTGCCCCGCTGGATCTCGGCGAGACCGCTGCGGCGCCATTCAGGCAACCCTCTTCCTTCGGCCGCGGAAAGGCCTTCGTCGACTTCCAGATGGATGTCACCACGGCCGACATCGCACTCGCCCATCGCGAAGGCTACGAATCCGTCGAGCATCTGAAGCGCTACACCACGCTGGGCATGGGAAGCGACCAGGGCAAGACCAGCAACTTCGCCGCTCTTTCGGCGATGGGTGCGCTCCGCAACGCGACAATTCCAGCCACGGGCACCACGACCTTCCGCCCGCCCTATACGCCGGTCGCGATCGGGGCGCTGGCCGGCCGCGCGGTCGGCCATCACTTCAAGCCGGTTCGCCGCACGCCGATCAATGATTGGCATGTCGCGAACGGCGCCGAGATGCTGGAAGTCGGCCTATGGATGCGCCCCTTTTACTACCGCGCGTCGGGCCGCGACGTGAGCGAGGCCTATGTCGCAGAAATGCGGACCGTGCGCACGACAGCCGGATTGATGGACATCTCCACGCTCGGCAAGATCGACGTGCAGGGCCCCGACGCGGCCATCTTCCTTGACCGCGTCTATGCAAATGGCTTCGCCAAGCAGCCTGTCGGCCGTGCCCGCTACGGCGTGATGCTGCGCGACGACGGCATCGTCTTCGACGACGGAACCACGACGCGGCTCGCGGAACACCGCTTCTTCATGACCACCTCGACGGCCAAGGCCGCCGACGTGATGTCGCGCCTTGAATTCCTGCTCGACACGGTCTGGCCGGACCTGCGCGTCGCCGTGACCTCGGTGACCGACGAATGGGCGGCGATGTCGGTCGCGGGTCCGAGGAGCAGGGAAATCCTGGCTGCGGCTTTTCCGGATCTCGATGTGTCTAATGACGCCCTGCCCCACATGGGGCTCTCGGAGAGCGAGTTCGACGGCCGGGCGCTGCGCATCATTCGCCTCAGCTACTCCGGCGAGCGCGCCTACGAGGTCTATGTCGGCGCAAGCGCTGGCGAGGCCGTCTGGCGCCGCCTCGTCGAGGCCGGCGCGCCGTTTGGCCTCAAGCCTTACGGCGTCGAGGCGCTCGGCGCGCTGCGCGTCGAAAGGGGGCACGTTGCAGGTCCCGAGATCGACGGCCGCACCACGCTCAACGACCTCGGGCTCGGCCGTATGGTTGCGAAACGCTCCGGGTATGTCGGCGAGGTGCTGAGCCGTCGTCCCGCCTTTGAAGCTCCTGACCGCCAACGTCTCGTCGGGCTCGAATGCATCGAAGAAGGAAAGCGCCTGCGCGGCGGCGCGATCCTCTTCCAGCCGGACGAAAAGATGGAGGGCCACGGTCGCGGCCGGGTGACTTCGATCACGTTCAGTCCGGAGCTTGGCCGCTATGTAGGCCTCGCTCTTCTCGCCGGCGGTGCAGCGAGCGAAGGGAACGAGATCATCGCCGTGCATCCGATCAAGGCCGAAACAGTACGCGCCCGCGTCGTCTCGCCGGTGTTTCTCGATCCGAAAGGAGAGCGGCTCCTTGGCTGACACGCATTGCTACCTGCCGATCGAGCCCTGCACCATCCTTCAGGTCGAGGCATGGGACAAAACGCTGCCGGCATTCGAGGCGGAGCTGTCCCGGCAACTCGGCGCCAAGCTGCCGGCTGCTGTCGGCGAAACCGAGTCCTTGGGCGGCTGGGCAATTATCCGCGTTGCGCCGCGCCGGTTCTGGCTAGTGGCCAATGAAAAGGCCCGCCTGTCCTGTTCGATCGAGCCGGAGCTGGGGAGCCAGCTGTGGCTCAGCGAGGGCCGGCTGCGGCTCAGGCTGAGCGGTCCGCACACTTTCGACATCCTGAGGGCATGCGTGGCGATCGACTGGCAGGCCGAGGAGGCGAAGCCCGGGCGCGCCGTCCAGACCAGCTTCCATCATGTGCCGGTGGTGGTGATGCGGACGGCGGAGGATGCGTGTGATCTGCTGGTGCCGCGCAGCTTTGCGCAGAGTTTGGGGGAGTGGGTGGCGGAGGTCGCCGCGCCTTTCGTGACCGGCCAAGGTTTGATCGTAGGCGCTGCCCCTCACCTGCCTGCCGGCATCCTCTCCCCGTGAACGGGGAGAGGGACGACTGCCGCTTGTGTTTCGCCAATCGCCAACGCTGCAGAACAAGCGCCGTCATCGCGGCCGGCGTCCTTCTCCCCGTTTACGGGGAGAAGTGCCCGGCAGGGCGATGAGGGGCGGCGCCAACGATCAAACATTGTCTCCTCTGGCATTGCGACGCTCGCCCCGCATCCAAACTTTCCAGCAATAGCGCCCCAGCGCGCGCAGGTTTGGCATCTTGTAGATGGGCCCGAGTTCGTGCAGCGGCGGCTCCGGATCGGGCAGGCGACGATGGGCGATGAAGTGCTCGACGACCCCACACAGCGCTTCATCGGCGGCTGCAAACAGGTTCTTGCGGTTCAACCCGATATAGCCGGCCGTAACCACGTCGCCGCGCGCCAGAACCTCTCCGCCGTCGAGCGTGCTGGTCAGGCGCTGCACGATGTAGCCGGATCGAGGTGCGCCCTCGACGATCTCCCAAAACCCCGGCGGCCCACCGCGGAAGGCGCGATTGTCGCCGTGATGGATCGAGATAATCCCGTGACGCGCCGCCGTCAGCATCGCACCCCGATAGATGCCGCGGCCGCCGAGCCGGATGATCAGATCGATATCCGCCGCCTTGATCCTGGCGATCTCCTCGTCGGAGAAATCCTTGAAGTGCCCTTTGAAGCGGCATGCCAGCAGCATCACCTGCCCGGGATCAAACGGAGGCTGGCGCTGGCCGGCCAACAGGCACTCCGCATTCAGGAGCAGCCTCCAGGCCGCTCGCGCCGGCAGGTCACGCAACCGGCGCCTGTAGCGATTGGTCGGGCGCTCGATGAGGAAGAGCATCTCAGCGCCGGAAGCAGCAATGGCCGAACGTGTCGATGCCCAGGAAAAGACGGCGCAGCCTTCTTCGGCCAGTATTCCGATGCGAGGCAAATCCGGATTCATGACCCGCCACGGACCAGCATCCGGGCCCCGCAGGGCCTTCTGGTTTTTGGTTGGCGCTGCGGTGATTTGCAGAACCTCTTGGCGCGCATCACTCCGCCGAGCCGGTGCGGATCACGAGTAGCCGGTCTGCCCCGGATTCGGGCAGCCAGACCTCTCCCTTGCGGCCGTTGATCTGGCGGACATCGGCGTTTTCCGTGGAGTTGGGATAGGCGGTGAACTTTCCGGTCTTCGGGTCGAAGGCGTACACGGCATCGGCGCCGAAATCTGAGAGCCAGACAATGTCGCGCTCGTCGACGTAGACCGCATAGGCACGAGGAGCATCGCCGGGCAATCGCCAGCTCTTCCAGCTTCCGTCATGGGGGTCGTAAACTGAGACCTGTCCCGAGTTCCACTCGGAGATCCAGAGCCGTCCCCGACTGTCCGACCACACGCGGCGCGCTCCCTGGTCGGGGGTCGAAGGCTCGATCACGCGTGCCTCTCCGCTCTTGCGGTCGATCTTGGCGAGATAGCTGCCGGCGAGCGACACGAAGTAGATGTCTCCACCGGGAGTTGCGGTGATCCCGTAAGGTCCGGGTCCCTTCGGGGCCTGGAAGGTCTTCACCTCGCCCTTCGCCGGGTCGAGCCTTCCGTAGATTCCGCCCTGCCCGGTAAACTAGAGAATGCCGTCTCGGTCGAAAGCCGCGGTGTTGAGATCGGCGTCTCTGGCGTCCTGAGGGAGCGGCCAGGTCTTGATTGCCTCGCTCTTCGGATCGAAGCGCACGATGGCGTTGAGCCCGCCATCGGTGATCCAGGCCGCACCGTCCGGACCCTGAATGACGCCGTGCGGGCTGGAGCCCTCGCCGAGCGGCACCTGGCGAAGCTTGCTCGTCGCGGGGTCGAGAATGCCCAGCGCCCCCTGCGCCTGGGCCGTGTACCAGATATGTCCGTCAGGTGCCGGCGCGACGTCATGGGGGTGCGCGCCCCGCGGCACGTCGTAGACCTGGCGCTCCGCAGCTTCGGCCGCGAAAGCGAGAAGGCAGGCGGCGATTGCGATGAGAGGCAAGAGGCGGCGCATGAGGGATCTCCATGCTGCGCCATCTAGATAGGGCGGGACGAGTTGGAGTGGAGTCGTTCGTCCTGCTCCAGCGCTTCGCCTTTCCTCGTGAATTGAACGATCTGGTAGTCAATCAGTTCGTCGAGGCTCTCGATAGCGGACTGGTGCTAGGAGCACCGTCGTATCATCGGTTCAAGCCAGGAAATCCGCTCTCTTCGGCGTGAACGTGTCGACCAGCCGGCCGGCCTCCAGCGCCTTCACGCCGTGGACCAGGTTGGACGGCACGATGAAGGCGCCGCCGGCAGCTATCGTCTGAACCCTGCCGTCGATCGTCACCTCGAACAGGCCCTCGAGCACATAGCTCGCCTGTACATGCGGGTGCGAATGCAGGGCACCGACTGCGCCTTTTTCGAAGGCGAATTCGACCATCATCAGCTCGCCGGTGTGGAGCACGACGCGGCGACGGTTGCCGTCAGGGGTCGTCGTCCATTCGCCCTCACCGGCAAGTGCGAAAAGCTTCGTTTCAGTCATCTCGGTTCCTCATCTTGCGAGCCAGCCGCCATCCACGGGAATAGTCGCGCCATGCATGTAGCGGGAGGCAGGCGCGAGCAGGAAGACGGCGGCATCGCCAATGTCGCCCGGCTCACCCCAGCGGCCGGCGGGGATGCGGGAGAGGATGGAGGCGCTGCGCTCCTCGTCTTGTCGTAGCGCGGTAGTGTTGTTGGTGACGATGTAGCCCGGCGCAATCGCGTTGACGTTGATGCCCTTCGCCGCCCACTCGCAGGCAAGCAGGCGTGTGAGGCCGAGCACGCCGTGCTTCGAGGCGGTGTAGGAGGCGACCCGGATTCCACCCTGGAAGCTCAGCACCGAGGCGATGTTGACGATCCGGCAAGGCCGGCCGGCAGCGACCACGTGCCGCGCGAAGGCCTGGCTGAGAAAGAAGGTGGTCTTGAGATTGAGGTCCACCACCTCATCCCAGTCGGTCTCGGGGAAATCGACGGCATCGGCGCGACGGATGATGCCGGCATTGTTGACGAGGCCGTCGATCGGCCCGCCGGATATCCAGGCCGCGTCCAGCATCTCCTGCGCCGCCTTGTGATCGGCGAGGTCGCACATCACTGGACTGAACGCAGCGCCGCCAGCGGCGGCCTCGACCTGATTCGCCGTCTCGTCCATAGAAGAGCGGCCTACCGCGACGATCGCAGCACCGGCGCGCGCAGCGGCAACTGCAATTCCCTGGCCGATGCCTGTGTTGGCGCCGGTAACCAGAATGCGCTTGCCCGCAAGGCTGAATGCGGAAAGATCGCTCAAAGCAGCTGCTCCATGGCGAAAGGTTCACGCCGATATAGTCGACATTCCATGCAGATGCGATCTTGACTATCTGGGCGTGCAACGACTGGAGTGCACGGCGACTTTGCCAGCGCTTCGACTTGCAAAGTCTTCCAACGCGGCTGCGTCCGCTGAGAGACCGTAGATGTCAGACGTGAGCACATATTCCCCAGCAAAAGCGACAAGCCCGCGCACCAATTGGGCGGGAAACCTCATCTACGGTGCCGAGCGCTTTCTGGTGCCAAGCACGGTCGAGGAAGCGCAACTGGCAGTGAGGACCGCGGACAAGGTGCGCGTCGTCGGCTCGCGCCATTGCTTCAACGACATCGCCGACACGACGGGTGTCCAGCTTTCGCTGGAACGACTCAATCGCGTGCTCTTCCTGGACAGGACGAGGCGCCAGGTGACCGTCGAGGGCGGCATCCGCTACGGCGAGATAGGGCCAAATCTGCACGAACATGGATATGCGCTTCACAATACCGCCTCCCTGCCGCACATCTCGATCGCCGGCGCCTGCGCGACCGCAACGCATGGTTCGGGAGCGCAGGGCAACCTTGCCGTCGCGGTCGCGGCAATAGAGTTCATCGACGGCAAGGGCGACCTCGTCAGGCTGTCACGTGAGCCGGACGGCGACAGTTTCGCCGGCGCGGTGGTCAATCTCGGGGCGCTCGGCGTCGTGACCAGGCTGACGCTCGACCTGCAGCCAACCTTCCATATCCGCCAGGATGTCTTTTGCGGGTTGCCGTGGGCGGCGCTGGAAAACCGTTTCGACGAGATCATGTCGAGCGGCTACAGCGTCAGCGTGTTCACGGCTTGGCAGGCCGACGCGGTCGAGCAGGTTTGGACCAAGAGCGCCGTGGCGCCGGACGGGACGTTCGCGGCCAGGGATTCTCTTTTCGGCGCGCAGCCGGCGACTGTGAAGCTGCATCCAATCGCTGGACTGGATGCGGTCAATTGTACGGAGCAGATGGGGATTGTCGGCCCGGCTTATGATCGGCTTCCGCATTTCCGGATGGGATTCACTCCGGCAAGCGGCGACGAGCTCCAGGTCGAGTATTTCGTGCCGAGGGAAAATGCCGTCGCAGCGATCCGGACGCTGAAAAAGCATGGCGATTGGCTCGCGCCTCTGCTGCTCATGAGTGAAATACGGACGATCGCGGCCGACGATCTATGGATGAGCCCCTGCTATCAGGCGCCATGCGTGGCATTCCATTTCTCCTTCAAGCAGGATTGGCCGGCGCTGAAGGTGCTATTGCCGGCTCTTGAAGAGGCGCTTGCACCACTTCAACCACGCCCGCACTGGGGAAAGATGTTCACGATGGCGCCGGAGAAAATACGGGCTCACTATCCGAGACTGGCGGATTTTCGAAGGCTGCTCCAAAAGCACGATCCGCAGGGCAAATTCCGCAACGCGTTTGTCGAGCGCAACATTTTCTGAGGGCATCGATGTCCAAGGCGACGCGCGCCACGAAAATGCTGGAGCAGGCAGGCATTGCCTTCACTGTCCACGCCTATGACTATGACCCCGACGCCGAGAGCATCGGCCTCCAGGCTGCCGAAGCACTGGGCGAGCCGCCGGAGCGCCTGCTCAAGACGCTGATGGCGCGGGTCGACGGCAAGCCGGTCTGCGTGATCGTGCCTTCCGACCGCGAGGTGTCGATGAAGAAACTCGCGGCCGCATTCGATGGAAAGTCGGCCGAGATGATGAAGCCCGCCGATGCCGAGCGGCTTTCCGGCTACAAGGTCGGCGGCATCAGCCCGTTCGGACAGATGCGCAAGGTTCCGACGGCGATCGAGGTCCAGGCGCTCGCGCAGGACGAGGTCTACATCAATGGCGGCCAACGCGGACTGCAGGTGCGGCTGAAGCCGCAGGACGTCGTCGCCCTGCTTGATGCCGTTGTGGCGCCGGTGGTCGCGTGAGGCCCGCGGTGTTGCGCAGCAAGCGTCATGCCGAACTCAACGCTTAAGAGGCGGGCCGACGAATTCGAGATCGTAGCGCGCAGCAATGCGAGCAACCTCGGAGATGTCCTGAGGTATTCGGTAGTTTCCCGCGGCCATCTCAAGGAAAAAGGCCTCGCTACCGCCGGGCGTGAGAATGGTGACCCAGCGGGCCGGATTGGGACCGATCACATGGAAGGTGTGCGGCTTTCCGCGCGGCGCGAAGACGACGTCGCCAGGCCCGACCGTGCGGGTCTCCCCATCCAGCCAGAAGATCGCCTCTCCCGACAGGATGTAGAAAGTTTCGTCCTCGCGCTGGTGGACGTGGCGCGGCGGCCCGGAATCAGGCGCGGCAACCGCCTCGAAGACCCCCATCTGCCCGCCGCTCATGTCGGCGGTCAAAAGGACCTTGTAGGTCGAGGCCTGCCAGGACACGGTCTCACCCGGAGAAACGGTCACGTGCTTGTTCATCGCAGATATCCCCATTGTTGAGCCGATCGTCTGATCGGCTGTCGATGGGCCGCCGGCCGGTGGCGTGCCGCGACTATTGCCATTATCGTGGGCTCGGCGGAAATTGCTTTGTGGAATAGCTACTATCACGGGGATGAATTTCCAAAATCTCGATCTCAATCTGCTCAGGGTTCTCGACGCGATGCTGCGCGAGCGCAGCACCACGCGCGTGAGCGAGCGCCTGCGGCTGAGCCAGCCGGCGGTCAGCGCAGGGCTCAGTCGGCTGCGCCGGTCCCTCGGAGACCCGCTGTTCGTGCGGCAGGGCAACGCCATGGTGCCTACGGCATACGCCGAAAGCCTCGCAGCACCTCTCAGGCGCGTGCTCGACGACCTCGAGGCATCGCTCAGGGGACCGGACGATTTCGACCCCAAGACGTCGCGGCGCGTCTTCAAAGTATTCGCGACCGACTACTACTCGGAATTGCTCATCCCCAGGCTGATCGACACGATCGCCCATGTCGCGCCTCTGATGCGGTTTCAGCTCGTCTACGGCCCGCAAGAAATTCTCTTTCGGGAGATCGGAGAGGGCATCGTCGACATGGGGATTTATCCGACCCTCTCCGGCCCCGATTGGGTCATCCAGACCGCGGCGATCCACTCTTCCTTCCTGGCGGTCGCAGCACGCCAGCACCCGCGGTTCCAGCGGGCCGGACTTCGGCCTGGTGACGTCGTCCCGCTCGACCTGCTTTGCGACGTCCCGCATGTGCTGTTCTCGCCGCAAGGCAACCTGCAGGGAATGGAAGATGCCGCCCTTGCCAAGCTCGGCCGCAGCCGGCACGTGGCGCTTACCGTGCCGACCTTCTACGGCGTCGCCCGCGCCATCGCGCAGAGCGGACTGATCGGGGTCCTGCCCTCGCGGTTTGCAACCTCTCTTGCGAGCCGACTTGGCATCGCCTGCTATCGGCTGCCGCACGACCTGCCGCTCGCGAGGCAGTTCCTCTACTGGCACCGCCGCAACACCGCCTCAGCCGAGCATCGCTGGATGCGCGAACAGATCCTTTCGACGCTCGAGCCCCTCGATGAAGTGAAGCATCCGCTCAGCGAGGAAGAGCTCCGAGGCGCCTGAGCAGGATCGTCGAACGGCGATGTTACTGAATGATTTCAGGCAAGCGGAAGTCTGGTTGCAGTTGCGAAAGCGGGACTTGCAGCAACTAAAGCCTTCTGCTCTCAGGTTGACGCCTGCAATGAACTATTTTGACCGTTGGCGCTGCCCCTTGTATCTGCGCGGAAAGGTTTCTGTGCGATGGAAGCGACTGAGCCTCGAACCGGATGGCCATCCGGTTCGAGGCTTGGCGAAGTCGCCCGACGCCCCTTCGGCTACAACCGTCGATGAGCATGGGATCTTCGCCTTCGTCACGTACGACCGAATAGTCGCTTGGCTCCAATCGCACGCACAAGGCAGGTTATCGTGAACAACAGCATCTGTGGAGTGGATGTTTCGAAAGAGTGGCTCGACGCGCATGTCGAGCCGAGCGGGGCGGCGAGCCGCTTCCGCAACGACGCGGCAGGCATCGCCGATCTCGCCGGCTTCTGTCGGGCCGCGGGCGTCGAGCTCGTCGTCATGGAGGCGTCGGGCAGCTATGAGCGACTGCCGTTTCTGCTGCTGTGGGAAGCGGGCCAGCCCTGCGCCATCGTCAACGCACGCAATGTGCGCCACTTCGCCGAGGCGATGGGCTTCCCGGAGAAGACCGACAGAATCGATGCCACCATGATCGCCCGCTTCGGCGCGACCAAGAAGGTCAAGCCGACCCCGCCGCCGAGCGCGGCGCAGATGCGGCTCAAGGCGCTGGTCGTCCGGCTTTCCCAGGTGAGCGGCGATCTCACCGTCAACAAGCAGCGCAGGTGCGCGGCTGGCGACGCCGAGACCGTGGCCAGCCTCGACGAGGTTATCGCGCTCTTGAAGCGCCAGCAGCGTCGGCTCGAGGGCGAGATCGCCTCGCTGATCGACGACGATCCGCTGTGGGCACGCCTCGACCAGGCCTTCCGCTCGCTCAAGGGCGTTGCCGACCGCACCGTGGCACGGCTGATGGCGGAGCTGCCCGAGATCGGCATCCTCTCCAACAAGGCCATCGCCAAGCTGGCAGGCCTGGCGCCGATCGCCAACGACAGCGGCAAGCGCAGCGGCCGCCGACCGGTGCGCGGCGGGCGCACGGGACCACGCGCGGTGCTGTTCGTGGTCGCCCGGACCGTCGCCCGCTACGATCCGCACATGGCGGCCTTCTATCAGCGGTTGCAGGCGGCAGGCAAAGAGAAGATGGTCATCCGCATCGCGCTCGCCCGCAAGCTGCTCGTCATCCTCAATGCAAAAGCACGCGATGCGCGCATCGAGTTCGCTAATGCAACTTGACA
>NZ_JAWRCU010000007.1:0-287109 GCF_033542235.1 Mesorhizobium sp. BAC0120
GCCGCCGGCTACAACTTCCGCCGCCTCATCCGCTGGCTCAGTCTTTTGCTGTGCCTGATGCTGGCTGCCTTCAGCACTCAGCTTCGCCTCGTATCAACGTGAAATCGCAATAGTTCACGGTCGACTACATCGCTGCCTATCGATACTTCGTGGATGCGTGCCGAAAACTCGCGCCGCGGGCTCGCTTCGTCTGGTCGCCGAAAGGTGAAGACGGGCTCGCCGCCTATTATCCGGGTGACCGCTATGTCGACCTGGTCGGCGTGTCCGTCTGGGGCCTGGAGAGGTGGGACCGTGCGCAATACGGAAAGCCGCGAGGCTTCGCCAAGACCTTCGACCAGAAATATCGTCGTGTTGCGGATTTCGGTAAGCCGGTCATCATCGCGGAATTGGGGGTGGCAGGGCGGAAGCGATATCGTCAGAACTGGATGTCGGAGATTTCCGCTCTATCCAGAGGGCGCAACCCTTTCCCGCTGCTCGCAGGCATCGTCTACTTCTACGACAAGGAACCGTATCACTGGCCGGGCGGATACGGCTCGCCGGATTGGCGTTTAGCTGCGTCCGAACTTGCATTCTAAAGCATCGGACCGAAAAGTGCGAAGCGGTTTTCGGACGAATCCGATGCCTAAACAATGAGATAGAGGGGCGTGGCCATCCAATTTGAGCGCACGCCGCTCCAGCCTGTCTGCAATCGCAACCCCAGCCGCCATGTCCGAAGGTCATGGCGGCTGGGTGCCCCAACGCCCAAAGGGTCCGATTTCAAGAACCGGTTACCTGCTGGCCGACAGCCTCGATTGGATCTTCTTCAAGCTTGCGCTCACATAGTCGCCCGGCCGCAGCTTGCGATACTCGTCACCGGCTTTGATCGGTGCATTCTTGAAGGCGTACCATTCCCCATCCGGCTCGCGCTTCTGGAACACCACGCCGCCCTTCTTGCGATGGCTGAAGCAGGTCAGCGCGGGCGCCGAGCCACTTTTGGCGTGCCAGTCGGCCTTGAAGCAGAGCTTGCCGGGGTCGGTCAGGAACCAGCGTCCCACACCGTAGGAGCCCGCGCTGCCGCGCCCAGTCGCTGCGATGAATCGGCGCTGTTTCGAAAGAAAATAGCCCGCCCCGTCCTTCCAAAGCCAGGATCGGTTTGAGTAGAGCTGAAACAGCTCGTCGGTCGTCAGCGGCGTTGCCGATCGCGCGGCAATAGTCTCTTTGCTCTGGGGGGCCGCGGCAGCATATGACGCCATTCCCATCGAGCTGCCGATCGCAACGAGCGCCAGCAATGTCCTTAGTTTCCGCATTTTGTATTCTCCTGAATAACGAATATGTTCGGCTGGCCGCCTAATTCGTGACCTGTCCGGTGACCACCCGCCAATCGGGCCGGCCATAACCGCCAGGCCAGGGATAGATTTCCCGGTCGTTGAAGTAGATCACAGCGCTGAGGCTCGGGAATTCAGGATGCTTCTCGGCGACTGTTGCAGCCCAACTGCGCACATACGCCGCGTCGCCCTCATAGCCCAGCTCGGCAACCATGATGGGTTTGCCGAAGCGCTCGGCCAGCTGGTAACCGGGTTCGAGCGCCTCTACGAAAGTCCGGTCCTTGCCGAAATGGGCGAGGTCGTATGGCTGGTAGCCGAAGACGGAGAGGCCGACGATGTCGACATATCCGTCACCCGGATAGAAGTTGACCAGCTCCGGATTGCCCTTCGGCGACCACATGTATCTGGCGTTCTTCAGATGCTCGCGGCACACCGTCACCATGCGCTGATAGGCGGCGACATAGCCCTCTGGCTTCCAGTGCGCCCAGGTGAACTGGTTGTCGGTCTCGTCCATCTCCTGGGCCCAGCGAACGATCACGGGGCTCTTCAGGCTGGCGGCGGCCGTGCATACCGAGGCCATGTTGGCATCGTAACGACCGCTCAGGATGCCGCTAAGCAACTCGCCCGAGCTCACGCGCCAGTCGACGGACCACGACCAGGGTTCGATCGTGATCAGGAGCGATCGTCCCCGCTGCAGGGCATATTCATCGGCGATGGCCAAAGTCGACAGGTCGACGTCTTCCCAGGGGAGGAAGAGATGCTCGATCTTCACACTGGCATCGCTGCCGAAATCGCCATGCGGATCATAGGCTCCGAAATCGACGGACGTCTCGGTGATGACCGGTCGCTTGTCGGTCACCCGATCGCCGGTCTCAGTCCCGGCAGCAGGGATGCCGAGCGGCATCTGCGCCGCCAGGACGGCTCCCGAGAGAGCCAGCGTGGCAAGAGAGAGTGCAATCACTCTCGATGTATTCCTTAGAAAGGTCCTCATAGGGGTACTCCTAACGATATTCATTGGTTTGCATTGGAATTTGCATGGGAGGATTGCATTGGCGGCAGGAGCTCCGATCTGATCCGCTCCAGGTCGGTCGAGACGAGATCCTGGCCGACGAGCTTGCTGAACTCATCGCCGTCTTGAGGAGGGGCGTGTCTGAAGACATACCAGGCTCCCGACGGCTCTCTTTTCTGATAGACGGTGTCGCGGAGCTTCATGTGGCTGAAGCATGTCTTGTCGGGAGCGACCCCGGTCGATGAATGCCATTGTGCCTTCAGGCAGAGACGACCGTCGGTGATGATCCACCGGCCCTCTGCCCAACTGGCCTGCGCTCCGGAGCCTGCCCAGGCAGTGAAACGACGTCCGTCAGCTTGCATCCATCCGGCGCCGTCGGGCCATCGCCACGACTTGTCGCGATAGAGCATGAAGAGTTCTCCGCTGGTCATCGGGCGTGCATCCGGTGGGGGCAACGAGGCCGTGCTCGCCGCCTCGGCGACGCTCCCGAAAAGCACTGCGGCGAAAAGCAGTGATGTCGCCGCCAGCCTGCCGGAGATCACTGCCGCGCCCTTTTCGAACCGTGAGTTTTGCATAGCTTCAGTCCTCGCTCACAATGGCCTCTGGACGACAGATGCCGGGCTGAGCCCGTCGCCGGAGCTGGCAGCGGAACGCTGCGGCACAGGTCGGCCGATACTCGTTACTTGGAAACCGGCCGCCTGTGCCGCGCCCCGCCCAAACGCGTTGCGCAGATCGATGAGGATCGGAAAGCGCATCACCTGCCGAAGGCGTTGAAGCTCGATCAGGCGGATGCTTTCCCATTCGGTGACGACGATGACAGCGTCTGCACCGCAGGCGCATTCGTAGGGATCGTCGAAGAGGTCAACATTCTCGAGAATGCGTGCGGCATTCTCGAGCCCGACCGGGTCATGTGCGCGGATGTTGGCGCCGAACCGCTGCAGCGATTCGATCAGCGGCACGGACGGAGCATCCCGCATGTCGTCGGTATCAGGCTTGAACGTGAGGCCGAGGACCGCAATCGTAAGTCCCTCGACGTCGCCGCCGACCGCCTCGACGACCTTGAGCGCCATCTTGCGCTTGCGGGCTTCGTTGGCCGCGACTGTTTCCTCGATGATGCGCAGCGACACGCCGTAATCCTGCGCGGTGCGAAGCAGCGCCAGCGTATCCTTTGGGAAGCAGGAACCGCCGTAGCCCGGCCCAGCGTTCAGGAAGGCCTTGCCTATGCGATGGTCGAGACCGACGCCCAGCGCCAGCTCGCTGACATCGGTGCCGACCTCCTCGCAGAGATCGGCCAGCTCGTTGATGAAGGTGATCTTCGTCGCCAGGAATGCATTCGACGCGTATTTGATCAGCTCGGCAGCGCGTCGCCGGGTGGCGATGATGGGCGTATTCGCGTCGGCCAGCGGCGCATAGACAGCCAGCATCATCGTTCGTGCATATTCGTCCTCGGCCCCGAGGATGACCCGGTCGGGAAAAAGGAAGTCGTCGATCGCCGACCCTTCGCGCAGGAACTCGGGATTGGATACGACGGAAAAGCTTTGCTGCGGACGGACGGTGGCGATGATCTTTTCAACCACATCGCCCGTGCCGACCGGGACGGTCGACTTGACCGCCACAACCGCGTGGCCTTCGAGCGAGCAGGCAATCTCCTTGGCCGCCATGTAAACGAAGGAAAGATCGGCGTCGCCGAATCCGGGGCGAGGCGGAGTTCCGACCGCGATAAAGACGACGTCGGCTCCTTTCACTGCTGCGCCGAGCTCTGTCGTGAAGGAGAGCCTGCCAGCCGACCGGTTGCGCCGCACGAGCATCTCCAGGCCGGGCTCGTAGATCGGCAGCTTGCCCTGCTGGAGCTGTGCGATCTTTTCCGCGTTCTTGTCGACGCAGATCACCTCGTTTCCCCATTCGGCGAAGCATGTGCCGCTGACGAGGCCGACATATCCCGTTCCAACCATTGCGATTTTCATTTTCGGGAGCCCCTTGCGTCTAATTGGCGGAAGCCGGCCCTTGCGGGAGCCACTTTGGATTGAATGTCGTCCGGCTCAGGCCCTCTCCGCCGATCCCTGCGCCTGCGACGGAGTATTTGACTTCGAACAGGCTCAGGCGGCCGGTGCCCCAGGCGAGAGACTCGATGCCGTCCCTGCCGCGTTCGACTGTTGCGATCCCCGGGAGCAGGAAAAGCGCAAGCAGGCTGGTTGCCATGGCGGGCCGATAGGAGCGCCTGGGGGCCTTGACCTGGTTCTCGCGGCCATGCTGCACGAGGATGACGAGCAGCAGCAGCGCGTAGAGCACCGCATTGGCGATCGCAAAGATGTAGAAGCCGCGGGTCTCGCCGGCGTCGCCGATCACCAGCACGGGGAGGACCGACGCGATTGAAAGGAAGCCATACGGGGCAAGGATGCGCATAGGGAGCGGATCCACCTCGGAGCCTCCTTTAGGCGTGATGCGGAAGTCCACGAAGGAGTCCGTCAGCCAGTCGCGAACTGCGGCTATCGTACCCGCCAGGGCCCAGGGCCAGCGCGCGAAAAGAAAAAGCGTGCTTTCCCAACTGAGCACCTTTGCGTCGAAGGGTCGGAACGTGCCGGTCGCCCGCCACCGGTACGCCAGGGCGATGAGGACGAGTGAGAGCGGGGTGAAATGGGCGAGGAATTCGGGATAGCTGACGGCGACGAAATTCTCGCCGCGCATCAGCGCGATGATCGGCAGCGCAAACATCAAAGCCATGAACAGCGAGAAGAGCGGGTACCAGAGCTGCGAGAACACGAACTGGAATTTCAGCGTCGTCGTCGGCAGGCGCGGCACGAAGATCGGTGAATATTTGAGAAGGATCATCACCAGGCTGCGCGACCACTGAAACTCCTGGGTCACGAGATCCGCGAATGTGCGTGGTCCGTCGCCATGCGCGATTGCGTCGAGCGCATGGGCGCCCCGCCAGCCATAGGCGTTCATCATCAGCGTCGTGGAATGATCTTCGGCAAGTTCCGGCCCTAGCCCGCCGATTTCCTTCAGCGCTGTGCAGCGCACTCCGTAATGCGATCCTATGCAGAGCGGAGCGAGCCCCGCATTGTAGCCGGCCTGCAATGAGCCGTGCAGGCTGGCTTCGGCATGGAGTCGGCCGCGCGCCGACCAGCTTTCGGCTGCATTGCGGTCGCAGATGCTCGGCGCAGACACATAGCCCACATTCGGGTCCGCAAAGGGGCGCAGCATCTCGCGGAGATAGCCGGACTCGGGAACGTGGTCGGCATCGAGCTGGACCACGAAGTCGTAGCCTTCGTACCCGTAGTGATCATAGAAGAAGGCAAGATTGCCCTCCTTGCAGCGGGTGCGCCGCGGCCATGCTGAGCGATGATAGTCGCTTCTGCCCTTGCGCGTCGAAACCTGGACTCTGTTGCGCCTGCACCATTCCAGTGCTTGGGGGGAGGGGTCTTCATCGGCAAGCCAGGTATCGTGCGCCACGTCTTGAGCGAGCATCGCCTGCAACGTCTCCGCGACCACTGCGAAAGGTTCGGAAGGGGCCTTGGTCACCACCATGGCGACCCGGCTTCCTGCGGGCAGGCGCAATGGCCCGTCTGGTCTGCGGCTGCGATAGAAGATCGCCAGGAAATATCCCGGCAGCAACGTCACCCAGGCCAGCACCGCGGTGACGGTCAGAAACCCTGACAATCCAACAAAATGTGCGGGGTCGAACCACCAGATCCAGAAATTGACGAGCGCTGCCAGCCAGGCCAGCGCGCCGAGCAGGAATTCGACGCGATGGCGGCCGGTGAGGATGCGCACCATCAGCGGCGTCTCCGGCGGCTGGTCGCTCGCGGCGGCTAATTTGCTGATCGCCGTCCTCACGTCCGCCCCTCCAGCCCGAAAAAGGGCGCGGCCGTCCGCACGATTGTGTCGAGGTCGGAATAGCGCGGCGAGAATCCCAGTGCTTCGCGGGCGAGGGTGGGGTCGGCATAGAGCGCCGGTGGATCGCCGCGGCGTCTCGGATGCAACTCGATCGGCACTTCGCGCTGTGTGACGCGGGAAACGGCTTCCAGGATCTGGCGTATGGAGGATCCTCGGCCCGTACCGAGGTTGACCGCCAGGTTTTCGCCGCCGCGCACCAGATGGTGGAACGCAAGCACATGGGCATGCGCCAGGTCCGATACGTGGATGTAGTCGCGGATGCAGGTGCCGTCCGGGGTTTCGTAATCGTCACCGAAGACGGCCAGATGCGAAATCTTTCCCGCGGCAGCGAGCAAAGCTCTGGGAATGAGATGCGTTTCCGGGTCGTGCCATTCACCGAGCTCGCCGTCAGGATCGGCGCCGCAGGCGTTGAAGTAGCGCAACGCCACGTAGCGCAGGCCATAGGCTGCCGCGAAATCGCCGAGCATCTGTTCTGCGATCAGCTTCGTCCTGCCATAAGGATTGACGGGAAGCTGTGGCGTCGCTTCCTTGATGGGCAGGCCGGGCGGCACGCCGTAGGTCGCGCAGCTCGAGGAGAAGATGACCTTGTCGATCCCTGCTTCGCGGCATGCGTTCAGCAACGACAGCGTACCGGCGACATTGTTCCGGTAGTATTTGCTGGGGTCCTCGACGGATTCCCCGACATAGGCGGAAGCCGCGAAATGTATGACCGCGTTCGGCTCGTACCTGGTAAAGGTCTCTGCGAGGTGAGCCGTATCCAAAATGTCCCCCTGCACGAAGGGCCCCCAACGCACGGCCGATCGGTTGCCGGTCGTCAGATTGTCGAAGACGACAGGCTCCACATCGCTGCGGCTGAGCAACTTTGCCGTGTGGCTGCCGATGAAGCCGGCACCGCCTGTGACCAGGACCCTTTGCGGGGACATCATGCGGTCTCCGCAAGCTTGCGTGCTTCTGACGTCAGGAGACGATCGAAATAGGTGATCGTCTGCTCGAGGCCGCTGGAGAGCGGGATTTTCGGCAGCCAGCCCAACTCCCGCTTCGCGATTGAGATGTCGGGCCGCCGCTGGCGCGGGTCGTCAATGGGCAGTGGGAGGTGGACGATGCGTGAGGGCGAACCTGTCAGGCTTATGACCTGTTCCGCCAGCTCCCGAACCGTGAACTCTGCAGGGTTACCCAGATTGACGGGGCCGGTGAAGGATGGCGGCGAAGCCATCAGCCGCAGGAAACCGTCGATGAGGTCGTCGACAAAACAGAATGAACGGGTTTGCGAGCCGTCGCCGTAGATCGTTATGTCGTCGCCGCTCAGCGCCTGCACGATGAAGTTCGACACAACACGGCCGTCGTCGGGACGCATGTTCGGACCATATGTGTTGAAGATCCGCGCAACCTTGATCTCGACTCCGAACTGCTGGTGGAAATCGAAGAACATGGTTTCGGCGCAGCGCTTGCCCTCGTCGTAGCAGGAGCGCGGACCCACCGGATTCACATTACCCCAATAGGATTCGGGCTGAGGATGGACGTGCGGATCGCCGTAGATTTCCGAGGTCGATGCCTGGAAGATCTTCGCCTTTCGGGCCTTGGCCAATTCGAGAAGATTGAGCGCGCCAAGCACGCTGGTTTTCATCGTTTGTACGGGATCGGCCTGGTAGTGAGGCGGCGATGCGGGGCAGGCGAGATTATAGATTTCGTCGACATCGGCTGCCAGAGGAACGGTGACGTCGTGGCGGATGACCTTGAAGTGCGGCCTGCCTCTCAGGTGAGCAACATTGCGATGGCGGCCCGTCGTAAAATTGTCGGCACACAGAACCTGATGGCCTTGATTCAGCAACTTTTCGCAAAGATGGGATCCGAGGAAGCCGGCGCCTCCCGTGACGAGAATGCGTCTCGGGGCTGCACCCGCCCGTAGCAAGCGCAGGCTGTTAATGGCGTCTTCGGCAGATTGCTGGTTCGTTTGCTGTCCAGTTTTCATTGTCAGATCCACAAGTAATATTTCTGTTCACTTTTGGCATGCAATAGTTAGCGACAACGCGCAGAACGCTTGTTACGGCGCTGTGCGAGTTTAGTCTGCCTATGACGCAGTCTCTATTTATGAAAGGAGAGAAAGAGTTCTGAAAGTGACTATCCAGAACGTTCCCTACCGCCAGGGTCCGTTCTATGCAGGTGTCAGCGGATTGTCGTTAGCGCCGTATCCGGAAAGTTTTCACTGGATACATATTTGCAGGTCTCTTCAACCTGAACGCGCGGAATGGCCTCCTTGTCCGACTTGTCACCTGTCGGAGGGCGTTACATAATTAGAGTTGGCGGGGGGATTCGTCGGAATGAATACGCCAGTTGCCGATAGAACCGCCGAAGAACCAAGGGGCTACCTCGGAAGAGATGCCGGCGCTGGAGCGCGAGCGGCGTCGTTGGCCGCGGGAGCCTTCAGCGAGTGAGGGCCTGGGACCGGCAGGCCCGCCCGCGCTTACCCCATTGTCCTTTTCCACTCGCGGCCTGCCTAGCCAGGATCAGTTCGCCGCATGGCAGGCTCTTCTGGCGCCTCTTGTAGATATCCGGCTACCTGACGGCATCGGCCCGGAAGACGGGTTTCCGGCCGATCATACGGCTTGGAACCTGGGCAGCATGCTCGTCGTGCAGCAGCGCACGCCAGCACATAGCTATGCCCGCTCCGAAGCAAGGCTTCGGTCCAGTTCGATCGATCACTGGTATCTGGTGCGGCTGCGTACAGGCCTGAGCTGGACGGAGGTCGATGGCCGCGTTGCCGCCGGGAAGCCTGGCACGCTGGAGCTTCGGTCGCTTGCTCGTCCGTTTCGGGGACGTGCGACGGAATCCGAAGGTCTTTTCCTTTATCTGCCTCGTGAGAGTTTCGAGCACGCAGCACCGGCGCTCGAGTCCAGGAATAATTCGATACTCTCGGGCAACGTCGCCAATCTCCTGATCGACTATATCAACGGTATGGAGGCAAAGCTCCACACGCTCTCCGAAGAGGATCTTCCACGGGTGGTTCAAGCCACTCGCGATATGATCCTGAGCTGCCTCTCACCGTCGAAGGACCAGGCCCCGGCAGCCGAGCAAATGGCCGGCGTCGCTCTTATGGAAAGGGCCCGGCGATACGTGCAAAGCAATCTCGGCGCAGTCGATCTGACGCCTGAAGCCATGTGCCGGGCGCTCGGCATTTCCCGGACCCGCCTCTATGAGCTGTTCGAGCCAAGCGGAGGCGTCAATCATTACATCCAGCGGCGCCGCTTGCTTGCGGCTCATGCAGCCCTGACGGACCGCAATGATTCCCGCCGCATAATCGATATAGCTGAAGCGGTCGGCTTCAACTCCGCGGCTAACTTCAGCCGCGCCTTCAGCAAGGAATTCGGCTACAGCCCGCGCGAGGCGCGCAACGCCGTGCCTCACTTCGCTCATCCGGTTGGTGCTGCTGAGCGAAATAAGCCCTCGTCTTTCGAAGAATGGCTCAAGATGCTTGGCAATTGAGAGAGCTGAGATTCAGTCGATCAGGAACGTCAGCGCAGGATGTAATTTTTTGAGGTTTGGAAGCGACTTGGATTGCCACGGGACATCGGACGTCCCGCGTACGGTCAGTTTGATATTTGGATGCTTGCGGGTCTCGATTGTGAATTTCGCAAGCAGGTTGATTCCAGATGAATTAAGAAACTCCAAGCCTCTCAGGTCGATTGTAATAGAGTCTGGATTTGAATTAAGGATACCAGTCATCAAATCGAGAACTGGCACGTAATCTTTCGAGCTTGCCAGTCGCATTACCCCATCGAAATAAATATCGGTACCCTCGTTCCATACCCGGTATTCGTCAGTCTTGATTTCCATGGACAATTATCCCAGTTCGCTGAGCGCGTGTACGACCGGAATGGCGGCATAGGTTTCCACCCAGACGCAGTCTTCCTCCTTGGTCGGGCTAAAGATCCAAGCCAGACGCGCTCCATAATCATTCATTAGCGTGAGTAATCCAAGCCCGGATCCAGTCGCTTCGGCATCTGCCGCATTCGCTTCGATGCGCTTGATCAGCAGATCACCAGGATCCCCCACCGTTATCTCGGAGAGCAGGTTCTGAAACTCCGAAGCGATCTTGTCGGCCACCAGATTCGATACTTTCACCTTGAAAGTTTCCGAATCCATTGCCGCTTCGACCACGACCTCGCCCGGGGCGCGGAATTTGATCGCGTTTTCCACCAGTTCGTTGACCAGATATCCGATACTGTGCCGAACCTCCTTGTAGTCGTTGCGAGATGACCGAAAGCGCAAGGCGAAGAGGTCGGCGATGAAATCGGCGGTGGTGGCGCAATGATGCCAGCTGAGGTCGAGCGGCCCATCGAACAATCGCAGACGGCTTACATTGTCCTTCATACCGATCGCGATATCCATGGGCCCAAATAGTGTCGTCATTTGTTCACCTGTGCTTCATGACGAGGAGGGTGATGTCGTCGTGAATCTTACGGGTTCCGATGTGCGCCATCAGATCGTCTATGATTCCGGCCTTGATCTCTTCTGCCGTCCGGCTATGCCGCCGGCGCGCACTTTCGCAGAGGCGATCGAGGCCAAAGAGCTTTCCCTCCGGGCCCGTCGCCTCGGTTACGCCGTCCGTGTGAAGCACAATAACATCGCCGCTGTTGAACGGAATGTCGCGGGTCGCGACGAATGGCGAGATGTCGTGCTCGAGGCCAACAGGTAAACCGAGGTCGACCGTCTCGATGCGTTCGACGCCTCCGTCTGAACGAACCACGAGCACATCCTCATGCTGACCTGACAAGATCACTTGCCCGTTCTCGAAGTCGAGGAAGGCCAGGGTCAATGACTTGTTGGAATTCGTGCGTTCTATATTCTTGTAAATTGCGCGGTTGAGGCGTTCGAGGAACTGGCGCGGGTCGCCTTCACCCGTCTCGAGAAGCGCGCGCGCGACGGATTGGACCATCAGCATCAGCACGCCGCTCTCAAGCCCGTGGCCGGTCACGTCGCCGATGCCGATTTTGACGCGCGATCCATTCTGCAGCACGTCGTAATAGTCCCCGCCGACCTCGTCAGCGGGTCTCATATAGGCTGCAATGTCGACGGAAGGGATCGCCTCCAGTTCGCGAGGCTTCGGAAGAACCATCATCTGGATGTGTTTTGCGACATCAAGCTCCGCGCCGAGCCGTATGTTTTCGTCGCGCAGTTTGTCGTTGAGTTCCAGAATTTCCTGGTTTGCGTGTTCGAGGTCTTTCGTACGTTCGTCGACCAGTTGCTCGAGGTTTTCCGTGTGAAAGCTGATCTGCTCTGCCATTCGATTGAAGGCAGTGCCGACTTCACCGACCTCGTCGCGAGTCGGAATGGCTACCCGGACTGAATAGTCCTTGGACTGAAGGCGCCTTGCGGCGCCGGCAAGAGCGCTGAGGCCCGCGGTGATCCGCTTTGAGATCCCAAATACCGCTGCGAAGACGATCAGCAGGGAAATTATGACGGCCAGAAGCTGATAGAGAAGGATTCGGTTTGTGGCGTGAGAAATGCTCTTCTGGGCCGCAAACAGCGAGGCATATATCTCTCGCTCGGGAACGACCAGCCCGACCAGCATTCTCTCGGACCTCACTGGGTCTCCCGAACTCCATAGATTGGTCGGCTTAAGCCGCTTGAGCACGGTAATGTAGGGTACGCTCTCGCCGCCCTGATTGAGCTGGATGTGCTGGATCACTCCGTCATTGTTCTGGTCGAGCGGCAGTGACACGATCGCCGGCTGATTGCTCCGGTGCAGGGATCGGTCAAACACCGATGGGCTGGAGTTGCTGATACCCAGCGTCTTCTCGCCGTCGGGCGAGACAGCGAGGACATTGCCGTTCTGCATGGCAAGAAAGGCAAAGCCGGTATCGGCAATCTTCACGCTTTGGACGATATCGGCCATCTGGTCGAGCGTCAGGTCCGCCCCGACTATGCCGGCAATGTCCTTGCGATCCTTGGTCCAGACAGGATGCATGAAGCTGACGATCAGCTTGCCCGTCACGCCATCCATATAGGGTGAGAGGGTAGTAATGTCCTCGTCCACGGGCTTCAGCGTTGGATCCTTCAGCCAGGCCTGCCACTGTTCGTAAAGCTGGGGGAAAAAGAAATCCCACCAGTTCGTTTTGTTGTGGCCCGGATAGACGCTATCGAAGGTCACACCTTGATTGCTGTAAGGCGTCGAGCGCAGGATCGGTGCGCTCCTGGGTCCGATCCAATAAACCTGCAGCTTGCGTGCGCCGGTTGCCTGGACGCTTGGACCGAAAATATCGAAGGCCGTCGTATCGCGGACCTGGGCCGCAACTTCGGGGGGCAGCTTTCGGCTGGCGTCCAGAAGGTAGCCCCAGACAGTTACCGCAGAAGCCTCGCCTGGCTGGTTCTGCCACCAGTCACTTGCGGAATTGTAGGTGAGAGGGGTTGAAAAGGACGGGTCGTTGGCGATCGCGTCGCCGACCTTCTCCTTGAGCTGCGGGTGATCGGTAAGGGTTTGCATTGACCCGGCGAGAATTTTGACCTCGGTGTGCACATGGTCGATCAGGAGGTCTGCACGTTCTGCGGTCGTCTCGCTGTATTTCTGCAGATATTCGCCGGTGGCTTTGGTCAGACCGAGGCCGACCTGTTGCGTCGCATCCCTGGACAGGCGATTGACATTCCATAGAGCGATCCCGCCGCTGATCAACAGATCGAACAGAACCGCGCCACCTACCACCAGTACGAATTTCGCTCGAAACGAGCGCAGTCCGAACCGTGGTAACCGCTCGTCCTCACCCCTCATAGCGGCTTTTGTCCCGATGCGACCCAGATCGGCCAGCCCGCATAGCCCTTCGGATGAAGGGCCGCGAAAATGTGGTCCTGGAAACCCCGGCGGAACTGTTCCACGAATTCGGGACTATCACCGCGTTGCTGTGACATGTCGCCGGCAAACGTATTCTCCCACGATTGCACGACGTCTGCGAAGGCCTGCGAGTCATCGAGATTCGTCACCATGAATGACTCGGCTCGAATATTCTGGAAGCCAGCCTCGATCAGATAACGATGGTTCTTCGGCCCCATCTCAAGATCCATCTTGAAATGAGCAAATAGTTTTGAGAGTTCGTTGTAGGTCCACTGGATGGCTTCACCCCGCGGCTCGCCGAGGCAATGGGATATCTTCTCGTTGGTGATGTAAACTCGGCCCCCCGGCTTACATATCCTGTACATCTCCTTGAGAATGAGCGCAGGCCGGTTGAATATTTGGAGTGAGTGTCTGCATGTGACGAAGTCGAACTGGTCGTCTTCGAGGAGCATCTCCGATGCATCGCCGTAGGTGTATTCGATTCCGCGAACGTCGAATTCCTCTGCCACCTGCCGAGCATAGGCGAGGCTGGATTTGGAGTGGTCGAGGGCTACGATCCGCGACGGGTTGAATTCCTTCTGCACAAGCAACGCGAAGTCACCGATACCGCAGCAGATATCAGCCATTGCTATGCCGGGCCGCATGCCATGCCGAGGCAGGATTTCGCGCTCGTGTCGCCAGGTCATCTTTGTCTGTGTGCGCAGAATCGGAATGAAGCCGCCTTCTTCGAGAAAGCTCTGCCCAGGATAGAAGGCATTGTCGTATTGCTCGACCCTGATATTCGGCTCGACTTGGCTCAACCGATTGAACTTCCGCGTCGCCCACCCGACGACGCTCGAGGTGACGATGACGAACTGGAGGTCAGGTCGCGCGCGACAATTGTCGACGATAACCCTGGCGAATGCGTGGAACGCAGTGTTGTTCATCTGGGCGAGGCGCTTGACGTTTACATAGAGCACGCCGCGTACACGCTCGATGGATTCCTTCAAGAGTGTAAGGCTGGGCGCGAGCTCGTCGATCGTCTGAGGCCGCACGAGACCTGAAATGGAAAATTCCTGGTTGTTGGGATCGAAATGCGTCTTGAAACGCGTCCAAGGACCGTGCGCATAGAGGGTCAATTTTCGAGACCTCCGAGCGGAAGATCCACTGTCAACGTGATGGAATCGGCGTCAGTTGTCTCTAAGCTGAGTCCTGCATTGTAGTCGAGAGCGAGTTCTAAAAGCACTATGTCCCTGCTCGGCGCGACGTCTCCCGACAGCGACACGAGATATCGCTCCCGGGCGCTCGTGTCTTGAATCTGTGACACCGCGTACTGGTAAAACTGCCGCTCTTCTTCAGTGCAGGGGAACGTCAATTCTATCCTGTCCCTGTCTCCATCACGGGACAGTTTGCATGCGAGGACACCTGCCGGATGTCGCGTTCGAAACGCGACCTCCAGCAGCTCGTTGAAGGCCGAGGAATATAGATTCGAGTACAGCACCGAATCCGGTCGGTTATGGCTGATCGTCCGAGCCAGGTAGCTCGATATGTGATCGCAGTGCTGCCAATCCGAGATGAAAGATCGAAACTCGATGTCGAACTCGATCATAGGACGAAATGACCCCTCCTGGGCCGTGCTTTGCGAACCGACACTTTTGGACATCTTCTTCCTGTCTCCGTCCTCAAATTACTGAGCCCAGCCGCCCTCTCAGCCTGTGCCCCATGCCATTGGCGTTCATGAGCGGCGGGCTAAGCTTACAATGCTCGACCTTGCTGTTCTTTGACGCGCAATTTCGCCTGTGAATTCCGAATGAAATCGTGTGTCGCCTGCGCGCTCATGGGGCGACCGAGGTAGTTGCCCTGGAGGCAATCGCAGCCTTGCTGAGCGAGCCATCGCGCCTGGCCGGTGGTTTCGACTCCCTCGGCGGTGACACTGATGCCCAGCCCGTGCGCCAGCGCTATGATCGATCGAACAATTGCCTGGCTCTTTCGGTCGGTTTCGAGGTCGTTGATAAAATATTGGTCGATCTTCAAACTATCGAAAGGAAAATTCTTGAGATATGTAAGAGAAGAATAATGCGTCCCAAAATCATCGAGAGAAATCTTCACGCCGAGGACGTTAAGGGTATTGAGGGTATCGAGGTTGTCTACCGTTTTCTCAAGCAAGACGGTTTCGGTTATCTCTAACTCCAGCCGGTCTGGCTGAATGCCGACCGAATCAATAGCCTGAGCAAGTGCGTCCGTGAGAGAGCCGCTCAGAAACTGCGCGGGCGAAAGGTTTATCGCGATCGTCAGGGAAGGGGGCCATGTCATCGCTTGACGGCAGCCCTCCTCAAGCACCCAGCGGCCGATGTCGTCCATGAGGCCGTCGGATTCGGCGATCGAGATGAACGCGCTTGGTGGAATGACACCGATTTCCGGGTGATTCCATCTCAAGAGAGCCTCGAAGCCCACCAACGACAAATGCGGGCTAAAAAGCGGCTGATATTCGAGAAACAGTTCCCTGCGCTCGAGCGCTATTCGCAAGCTTCGTCTAAGGTTCTCGCGCTGCTCGATCAGAAGCAGCATTGAGCGATTGAATATTCGCGTACACCCGCGTCCGTCGCTTTTCGCCGAATAAAGGGCGATGTCCGCCGCCTTCATAAGTTCCTCGCTCTGGGTCCCATGCTCGGGTGCCAAGGCAATGCCGACGCTGGCTCCGAGGAAGAGCGGGATGCCGTTGATGACAAACGGGACTTTAAGCGTGTTGACCAAAGCCTCGGCCAGCTGTTCGGCCCCGGCAGGCTGGCGCTTCCCGGATTGGATCACGGCAAACTCGTCGCCCGCATACCGATAAGCGGAATCTCCTTCCGACAAGGTGTTCCTGATTCTGTCGGCCGCGAGTTGCAGCAGCACGTCGCCGGCACCATGGCCCAGCGTATCATTCACCGATTTGAAATTGTCGAGGTCAAGTTGCAGCAGTGCTGTCGTTCGTCCCGAGCGATCGAGCTCCGATAATGCTTGCTGCAGCCTCTCGCCGAAGCGTCGCCGGTTTTGCAGCCCTGTGAGTGCGTCATGCGTGGCTTGATGGATGAGCATGACGTGCTCCTGCATCTGAGCCGCAGTTTGCTCGCCAGCTTCCGCTTCTTTGACCTCAATGATGCCTATGCCGTCGCCGGCCCTGAAAATGAGGGCAGACAAGGGCGGGTCGCTCGGCAATCGGCGCAAATCGACCCTTGTCGGCGAGCCGCCCCCCAGCACGCGATGAATTTCATCGCGCCGCTCGGCTTTATGCAAGCCCGGATAGATGTCCCAAAGGGAAGCTCCCGCCGCCAGGACATTCCCACGAATGCTCTTCAGCCGGTTCCCACAATGAATGAGGCGAAGGTCTCGGTCGTAGAGCGATATCAGATCGGTCGTGTTCGACAGGATGTTTCTGAGGAGGGCGTCGATCTCGGAGGAAGTTTGTTGGGAGAAAGGCCCGGTCCCCTCCGGCTGTACGCCAGATGCTTTCGGACCAAGGAGCCTTCTCCAAAAGCCGTACAAATCCGCATCTCCTCGTCCTTATGAATAACATAGATAGAAAAATGGTTGCAAACGTCGCCGCATCTGGTTCCGTTTGCTTCAGTATTTTATCGGCCTGACCAAGTCCTTCTGGCGCGCTTTCATCGAAACCAAGGGAAGGCTCTCCTAGTCCTGAGGGTTTGGGTCGATCGTGGCCCTTACTGCTGCCAGCCCACGCTGTCCCTGTGGGTCGCCGGCGGCAGCAAGCGCCTCGAAGACCTGCCTGGCTTCGTTGATACGTCTTAGCGACAGGTAGGCGTATCCGCGCATGGCCATCAGATCGAGGCGCTCAGGTGCTATGCGTGCGCGTTGATCGAGTGCCAGGATAGTTTCTGCATAGCGCTTCTTCTCAAAGAATCCGGTGGCGCGAAGGCTGAGGATGGATGCTTCGAGATCCAGCGCCCGCTCCCTGCTTTGAGGGGTCTTGGCTGCTGCCACCGCCGCCTCGTTGGCCAGACCGGCTCGAATATAGGCAAGACTCTGGCCCCAAGCGGCATCGCGGCGCACCGCCTCAGAGTTGGTTTGCAACGCTGCCTCGAAAGCTGCGACGGCCTCCATTGGACGATCGATCTCCATGAGGCACCAACCCCGAGAGAGTGCCACCCGTCCTGTGGCTGGTGAATAGAGGTCGGTTTTGCTGCATCCTTGGAGATTGGGCTGTGTTGCAGCGCCCCGGCGGTTGTGGGGCGACGTTTCCGTCTGAACCGTTTCCTCGGGCATGACCATCTTACCGCCTTCCACGGTCGCAACAGCTTTCCTTCGTGCGGCAGCTGTTGCAGCCGTCTTAACCTGAGGTTCGGCAATGGTGGCGATACGTTCTGACCGGCTGGCCCATTGTCTTTGGAGTTCCGCGACACCTTGCTTGTCCCCTAACGCCATGCGCACTACGGCCAATCCATAGGCGGACGGTTCGTCATCCGCCTTCCATTGCAGAGCCGCAGAAAACCATTTGGCCGCTGTCTGGTCCTGATCGAATGCGTGAGCGTACCATCCCAGCTGTTGGGCTGCGGCAGCGTCTTTGGCCTTCGCCACCACTGGCACGATTCGCTGCAAAATTATCGGGTCGATTGGTGCGATCGGCTCGACCGCCAACAGGTTAGTCACCGCGGCGAGATAGGTGTTGCGTAGCTCGTCGGACGTATCCTGCCATTTGTAGAGAATGTTCTCGGCCTCTCCCGGCTTCTGGAGCGCTATCAAGGCCAGAGCCAATCCCTGCGAAGTCTCGGCGCTATCCTCGACCTGGCGAGCCTTGGCGAACCAGGTTTGGGCATTGGCAGCATCGTCGTGCCGCAGATAGTACCAGCCGAGTAGCAGCGCATCGGAAGCAAGTCCGCTGTTCTGTCCAAGCACTTCGAGCGCCTTCAGATCCGCTTCCGGAACAGGCGCGGGTGGTTCGGCTACGCCCGCCGCGACGCTGCGGCGTACCATGTCGGGTCGAACCTTCGCGAACTCGCCTTGTCCGTCCGCCCCCGGCCGTTCTGTCGCCAGCAATTCGTCGATGGCATCGCGTTGCAGCAGCGGCACCGCCTTCTGCACGGTCGCCACCCGCTCGCCCGGATTATCGCAGTTGCGCAGGATATAAAGATAGGCCTCTTTGGCGCGGTCGGGGCGGCTGGTCATCGCGAATGCCTCAGCGACGCGCCAGAGCGTATCGACCTCGCTGCAGGTAAGCAGGGCAGGGCTGTTCGCGGCAATGGTCACCACGGTTTCGTACTGCTTGAGCTCGGATGCGTTCACGAGCCTTTCGCGGGCCTCGGCGACAGCCAACCGGTCGAGCAAATCCTTTGGCGGTTGCCAGTTCGGCTCCCGCGTCTGCCGATCGGCGATGGCGCTACGCAGCTGGGCGTATTTGCCTTGCGAATAGAGCGTCCACAACACGTCCACCCGCGGGTCGGCTTGCGTTGGCGCCGCGAGGGGATCAGCCGGTGGCGTCCAGTTCGGATAAAGAGCGCGCAAACGTGCGATCTCTGCCTGGAGTCGTTTGGTGTCGCCCTGCCGGGCGAAATACCTCAAAGCGGTCTCATCTACGCTGCCGGCCTCGCTCGAAGTCGCTACCGGTGCTGGCGGCCGCTCGCGAGGTTCCGCCTGCGCGAGATTTGGCCTCGGAGCCTCAGGAGCCAGGCCATCTTCGACATGTTGTGTGCGATCGATTTCCCGTGTCGGCGGCGATCCCTGGCTTTCGCGGCCACCGACATTGGCGTCCTCGATTGATGAGAAGACCGTCTCGTCGTTGTCCTTGCCTAGCAGCCAGTAGGCCCCGACCGCGCTGACAACGAGTATCGTCAGCAGTATCGCCCTTGCAGGGGTCATCGACAGCCCCCTTGTCGCTCCGCGATATAAGCGAGACCGAGCAGATGCAGCGTCGAAGGATAATAGAGCGTCGGGGCAAAGGATTTGAGCGCGGCCGGTACGGGCGTACCCTTCGTCGCGCATGCCGCCAGTGCCGTTATGATCCTGTACCCCGGATCGGTCAGGGCCTGGCGGCCCTCGCCGGTCTCAACATCCGTGATGTCTACAGCGCCGGCCGCGTTCATTTCGGCGAAAGGATCGAGCAGGCCGGGATCGGTGACCCCGGAGCGCAGCAGATAGAGCGGCACCCTTAGGGCATTGTACCCGAATTCAGGAGGAAATCCTTTGGCGGGCTTAGAATCTGCCTTTAGCGAGAGCCAATCGGGCGGCAGCCTCTTCGGGCCAATCAGCGAGAGGGCGACAAGGTTCAGTCCGTCTCTTGCAATCCCGTCCCAGCCTGTCTGCGGGTCGAGTTCCGCAAAGACTGGGAAGGCTTCGAATATCCAGTAGGAGATGTTGATCACAGGACCGTCCTCGCGGTCCTTCGCGCTGAAGCCGGAAGCCCCGGGCAGGATCAGCCGGCGACCTTCATGCTGATAAACAACGTTCGCAGAAATCGCTTTGACTATCTCGGTCGCCGAGTCGACCAGGTCAGGCTCACCCCATTCCTTTCCGGCCCGTGCAAGCGCGTAGGCGATGAGGATGTCGCCATCGGCTGCGTTATTGACGTCAGTCACATGAGGGGAGGCGGCCGGGTCCCATTTCCAGACGGCAAGATGATCGTTTCTAAGGAGTAGCTCAGTTCGCGTGAACGACCATATCAATTCGAAATCCGATCGGTTTTCCGCAAGGTAGGCAAGCAGCAGACCGTATCCTTGTCCTTCCGAGTGGCTGATGTTGCCGTTGCCGTCGTCCACGATGCGACCGCTTGGATCCAGGAATTTCTGTTTGTATGCGTTCCAGTCGGCGGCAGCGATCAGCGGAGTCGCGGCTCCGGCCCGCACCGATGGATTGAAAACGATCCCCATCACGCAATAGAATGCACAGGCAAGAACGTGCCTCATTTGTGTCTCCCCAGTCCGGACAAGAAACCCGCCGTGGCCAGACCAAGAAGGCAACATGCAATGAAGAGTGCGCAGGCATAGGAGAGCGGGTTGGCCGACAGCCAGTTTGCCGCGATCAAGCGGTAGTTCGTCAGCGAGAAAGGTTGTGTTGGAATAAGCTCAACACGGCCGTTTGAGATCGTGCCCAGGTCATGAGCAACGTTCAAAGTGACGATCTGACCGGAAATGCGATTCCACACGTTTTCGGAGACAAGCGTGAACGTGGCGTCCCTGAGGGCAGTTGGATTGGGGGCTGTGACTGCCGTCCAAGTCCGTCCGCCTCCCGGGCTCGCCTTCTGAGCCATCACCATCCGTGTGTCGCGGCCCGGTGAGTAGGGCGGTGCGTCGCGCGGCAGGAGCCTGAATGAACCTACGGTGAGATCGAACGTTCGGCTGAACCAGTCCTGGAGCGCGCTCACCCTGCCATGCCAGCCGCGCCCAGACAGTTCCTCCCGCCAGCGGGCAAAAGTCGCATCCGTGTCGGGCTTGTCCTCCTGTCCAGTATTGTTCGTCCTGCCGTTGCCCCAGATGGCCTTTATTTCCTGCGAAACCCCCAGTTGCGAAAGGACCTGCCCTTGAATATCGCCGATCGATCCCACAAAGATCGCATTCCGATCCACAGCTGCTGACAACGGCATCGTTTCGATGGGGATTGGCCGGCCCGCGACGACGGACATGCGGGCTAGAAGCGTTGCCGCTGCCGACAAGGCCTCCGGCTGCGTGCTCTCGACGAATAGCGCAACCGGCTCTTCTGAGCGGTTATAGGGGAAGCCCGTCCCTGAAATGCCGGCAAGCTCGGGCCGTCGCGCGATGCGTGCGAAATTTGGCATTTCGAATTCCGAGGTGTCGAAGAGGACGAAGCGGGCGTCTTTGCGCGCAGTGGCTGCGGGGGCACATGCCGCATCTGCCTCAGTCATCAGCACCGCCTCGATGCCGATCACGTTTGCCCCGGGGCGGAAATGCCGCATCGTAACTCCCACCGGGAAATGGCGCAGGATGGCGCCTCCGGACTGAGTTATCGGAATGGTGGCCGCTATGTTCGAATTGACGTAAATATCGATATGGCTGCCCGGCAGCACTTCAGGGGAGTAGGCCGCATCGAGCAGCAGTGTGAATTCCCCATAATCATTGGCATAGAAGTCCGAAGGGACCCCAAATCCGAAATCGGTCTTGAACCGCCGCCCTGCAAACTCCTGCGTCGCGACACCGAACTCGGCAAGGGTCTTTCTGCTTCGCTCGCGGAAGATCGGGGCGTCCGGTGACCGCCAGCTGTGGGTGGACAGTGTGGGCCGGAGGACGGTGTCGGGTAGATTGAGGGGAGCGAATATGCCTGCGATCGCCGCGTCGACCGCCTGCCAGTTGGGGCCGCTTACGACGAGGATCGATCCGCCGGACGAGGCGTCGTCGACAAAGCTCGCTACTGGCGACGTCGCGGCCGCATCTGGAAGATTGGGAACCATCCCGGAAATTTCGGCGGCCGTTCCGAGCACGATGGTCATCCTGCCGGGGCCCGGCTCAAATGCTTTTTCCCGTGAGACGGTCACCGATTGGTTCGGCATGCCTGCCGCAATGGCCACGCCTTCGGCCAGTCTGACGATGGAGGTCGAGACCGCGGAGCGATCCAGCTCAGGCACGACGATGTTGAATTGCGTTGATCCTTGATCATCGACACCGATCGTAGCGAAATCCTCCAGCCGATGAATTCCTGAGCCTGGGTTTGCGAAGCTGAGATAGGTCCTGGCTGGAGCAATTTCGGTCCACAAGTCGTAGGTGGATTGGATGGAGCAATCGGTTCTGTGCCTTAGCGATGCCGCCACGGAGATGACGTTGTCGCCCGATCGTAGCAATCTGTCGGGAATTGGCACTTGCAGGTCCGATATCGTTTCGGAGGAGCGAACTGGCTCCTTGATGAGTGAAACGCCGTTGATCTCGATCTCCAGGGTGGAAGCCTCCGGCGCTACCACGACGGCATTCTGATAGCCGAGATGGAGGACGGTTTTGGAAACAGCCTGCTCGCCTGTCAGCTGGAACGACCAGCTGCGGCGATCGATCTCCCCTGACAGCACCAGTTTGTTGAACGGCACAAGGTTCCTTCGGGCGCTTGCTGTTGACGCCGCTGGGCTTGGCCCACTGCTGGAGGTGGGCTCCAGTGCCTGATCGCCTTGATCAAGTGTCTTCTCTGCTGCCGTCCCCCGGTCACCGCTAAAGGGACCGGGGGTTGGTGCGATTTGCTCGGACGGCTTTTCAACCGGCCTTTCGGGCGACATATCAAAGGGTTGCGTCTGAGCTGACGCTGCGCCGGCTGAAAAGGCGAGCAACATGAAGGCCGAGAGGATGCGCTTCATGTCGCCTCTTTGGGTTGTGCCTTCCTGGCCAGTGCGGCGGGCTCGCGCGACAGCATCCAGCGGCCAAAATAGACGCTTCCCCTATAGGTCTCGTAAATCGCGAGGCCAAGGAACCACAACGTACCTTTCGCCAGACCCGGATTGCCCCGGCGCGACAGCTGGAATTGCGTCCATTGATCCGAATTGGCGAAGATCAGATCGGCCACCAGACGGTGATGGAAAGGCGCATTGGGTGCATAGCTGACGCCGATCTCAATCGCTTCAGCTTGCTTCTGCGTATTTCTGATCGTCAATGGCAGGGTATGAAGCTCCCCGTCAAAGTAGGTCTTGAACCGCAGTGTGGCTGCGTCGCCTATGTTCAAGGGAAGAGGCTTTTCCGAGAAAAACCGCGCCCTCATGCCGTGGACGGATACGTCCTCGATGGTGCCCTGCACCCAGTTTTCACCTAGGCCTATCTCGCACCGCCGGCTGACCGTGACGCGGCGGGTCGAAGCCCGCTGCCCGCGCTCCGACACGACCCCAAGCGCGCAACCTGCGAAGATCAAGTTGATCAGATTCCACCCTCCGACGACCAGGGTGACGTCTGTTTTGAATGGCTCGGCGTAGACCTTGTAGACAGTCATGGCTACAGCAGCGAGCAGGATCCCGAAAATCAGAAAGAAGGGCAGCGCGATCTCGGAGAGGCGGCTGTACGCCACCGATTCATCCTTCGCCGTGACCTTGAAGGAAGGCTTGCGTGGATGAAGTATGACGGAAATCACTGCCGGCAGCAGATGGACCGTCTGGGCGTATTCATAGAGCTCCGAGATCCACGGCCATCGGAATGCACCGTAGAGATAGTTCTGCATCATCAGGTTCACGATCATGTAGCTCAGCGTGTAGGCGAGGAACTCGCCGCCCGACGCCGTGAAAATCTCGAGATCGAAAAACAGATAACAGAGCGGAGCGACCAAGAAGATCGCACGCGGAAACGGGAACAGCCAAAAGAGCGTGGACGACATGTAGCAGAGCCGCTGCGGTAGCGTCAGGCCGCGCTTCAGCAGGGGGAATCTGAAGCGCAGAATCTGCATCATGCCCTGCGCCCAGCGGCTGCGCTGACCGATGAAGCTGGCAAACGTCGCCGGCTGGAGGCCAGCAATCAGCGGCTTGTCGACATAGAGACTATTCCAGCCTTGCGCGTGCAGGGCGATTGCTGTCTCGCAATCCTCCGTGATGCTGATGCCGCTGAAGCCATTTGCGTGTTCGAGCGCCTTGCGGCTCAAAACCGCAGCTGACCCGCAGAAGAATGCAGCGTTCCACTTGTCGAGGCCCCTTTGGATGATGCCGTAGAACATCTCGTTCTCAGACGGCATCTTCTCGAACGTCCTCAGGTTGCGTTCAAGCGGGTCGGGATTGAGAAAGAAATGCGGCGTCTGGACGAGGAAAAGTTTCGGATCGTCACTGAAATAGCCGACAGTCTCCTTCAGGAAATCCCGCGCCGGGGCGTGGTCGGCATCGAATACGGCGATCAGATCACCACTGGACAGGGCTAGACCATTATTGAGATTGCCGGCCTTGGCATGCTCATTCTTCTCGCGCGTGAGATAGATCGCATCGAGATCTTGGCAAAGCTGTTTCAACCTAGCGTGGCGCTCTTCGGCCTCGCGGGCTTGATCCACCTTCGTTGCGTTTCGCTTTTGTACCGTCCCCCCATCATCAAGCAGCCAGACTTTGACCTTGTCCGTCGGATAATCGAGTGACTTCGCCGCCGCGATGGTGTTGGCCAGCAGCTCGGGTTCTTCATTGTAGGTCGGAATGAAGACGTCCACGCTCGGCCAGTCCTGCCCCGGCTTCTCGTTGAGGGCGCGCGAAGCGCGCGGAGGCAGAGGCATGGCCACCACGAAGAGGCTGAGCGCCAGCATCATGACGCTATACATTTCGGCGCAATAGAGCAGGAAGCCGGGGATGAAATCCTGCGGCTGGTTGATCGGCGGCAGCGTGCCGGTCGTGCGCCAGTATACGTAGCGCAGAACCACCGCCGTTCCGAACGAGAGCGCGATCAGCCGCCAGATGCCTTCCGACCGGACGAGCTTCAGCACCATCATCGCTGCAAGCACCGAAAGGCTCGCGATGAGCTGCGTCTGCAGGCTGATCGGCAGCGTGATCAGCGTGATGACGACAGCTGAAGCGATTGCCCACAGGGTAAGCACTCGGAGCTTTCGCATGCCGAACTCCCGCTCTCGATAAAATCAATCCATGACCAGCAGGCAACGAGAGGCGGCGTGTGCAGCCCGCTTTCCATGCCGGATGATATTCGGGGGAAACGCCCTTGGTTCCGTTTGATTTTCGTTATCGTAAAGAAACCCTGACCTCATCGTCTCGGCCTTAGTCGATGGGGGGCGGCGGTGGAACGACCGGTCCGCTTGCAGCTGGTGCCGGAGTAGCGGCCTGTTGCTCAGGGGGCGCTGCGGCGCCAGGCGGAGGAGGGACGAGCGGGCCGCTGGGCTTCGGCGGTTCGGGCGCCGCTGCAGCCTGACCCGCCACCGTTTTTGGTCGGTCCTTTTTCGCAATCGGCGAGGTCACCGGCACAGCTACCGTCTCGAACCGGGCGGCGCCGAGCGGATATATGTCAGGGCCGCGAGCACCAAGAGACTGCGGAGGCGGCGCGGGCGTTCCGTAGGGATTCCAGCTCCTGTCCGCAAAAAAAGCGTCGATAGTATAGCCGTACATCACTGAAAGAAGAGTCTGCTCCGTTGCGCCAGTCTCACAGAGCCGGACACGTATGTCGATAAAACCTTGGTTGGAGAGGAGGGTTGCATCACCCTTGATGCCCTGCCAGCCGTAGAGGCAAAGGTCCGGTCCGCTGCGGCCCACGCCATAACCAAACGGGCCATAGCGGTTCTGCACGTAGTAGGGCGACTTTCTCATTGCGATGCCGGGCAATGATGCCCGCATCTCCGCGATCGCCCGCAAGGGAGCTAGCGCGCCGTCGGCATGCTGTTTCAGCCGCACGTGAATGCTGTTCTGTCCCGGTGTCCTTGCATGGGTGGCGAGCATTATGTCCTGGCCGGTGCCACGCTGGACGACTGCCATGATAGCCGGTCCGCCGGGCGGCGGTTTCACGAATGCCTTTTCGGGAGGGACCGCTTCATGCGTAGCCGACGTCGAGATTTCCGGCGGACCGGCGCAGCCGGCGACAAGCATGGTTCCTGAGGCCCACAGTGCGATGCCCCACAACTTGCTTGGTAGTCTGACCAACCGCAGGCAAGATGCTGCCAACTGTTGCTCGCAAACAAACTTTGCACTTCGCTTCATCGTGACAGATGGGACGGTCAGCCTCGATAAACGGCATTGGCGAATCACGAATCCGGCAGGACTCACTTCGTGTCGAAGATGAGGAAGTGCTCCGCCCTGTCCAAGCTTGATCTGCTCGATCCACAGCTTTGTCGGACAACCGGCGGCAGGGAATTGAATTGCGCTTCAGTGAAGCGGATAGCTGATCATGGCCGCTGAAGCTGCGCTTCGATGGCTGCCTTGTCGATGATCGACCACACCTCTTTGATTTTCCGCGCGTCGAATTCGTAGAACACGTTTTCCGAGAACGAAACCTTGCGTCCATTGACCTCTAGCCCAAGGAAACTGCCCTTGGGCGTGCACTCGAACCTCAAGCGGCTCGCGATGCGCGGAGGCTCGCAAATCAGCAGCTCTATGTTGAAACGAAGGTCCGGGATTTGGTCAAAATCCCTCTCAAGCATTTCGCGGTAGCCGGACAAGCCGATTCGTTCGCCATTGTAGCGCACATCATCGTGCACGAATTTTTCCAGCGCTATCCAATCCTGTCTGTTGAGGCAGCGGATATACGCGCGGTAGGTGGTGGCGAGGCTGCTGTCGGTCAAAGCACTTGCCTGTGTCGGGGGGGGGGGAGCGGCGGGGCCCATTCCTTGCCACGTCGCGGGCGCGAATGGGGGAGCCTTCTCGATCCCTTATGAGCTCACTCCGCGGGCTGCAGGTGGGGCAAGTCTTCTGAGGTCGACGCGCGAAACAGCAGCCAGAGACCAAGTGCGAGCACAATCACCTCGATGAACGTCATGAAGACCAGAATCGCGAAGTTCAGTATGTCGCCAGCCGACACCCAAGTCGCTGGCCCCGAAGTGGTCTGGATGACGGGGACGCCGGCTTTCGGAACATTGAGAAAGTAGAGAAAGAGTTGGGTCACCTCGAACAGCATGATCACCATGGAGACGATGAGGCCTACCGTGCTCGCTCCAACGCCAATCCCTACGGTCCGCCGGACGTCAGATGCGGATGGGCAGCGGGCAGGGTCGGCAATCCGGCCCGCCAGCAGGATGTAGCGGAAAGACCAGAACGTGGTGAACGCCAGGATCAGCAAACTTATGATGGTCAGGTACTTCAGCACTCCAAGCTGGCCACGTGTTCCGATACCGGCATTGCGGTCGGCTATCAGGGCGTAAACTGCCAGCCCGATGCATATTAGGAGGATGGCAAGCTGTATCCAGAAGCCGACCCAGCCGGTTCGCCAAAATGCCTTGGCGAGGCGGTTGTCCGGCGCCGATCTCAACATTTCCGCAGCACCAAAGTCATCGTTCGTGAAACTCCTCCCTGCGACGCTTGGCGCCGGTACGACTGCGGCGATGCGCGGCGGCCGCGTCGGCCAACTTATACCGCACTTCCCCGTTGGTTAGACCTGCCGGGAATCTCTCCGGTATGCACGGAATCCCAAAATGTGCCGGCGACACGATTGTGGATGGTGAAGCGCGATGCGGCGAGCCGTCTATCTGAGAGCACGAAGTGCATTGAGAATGACCGCAATGTCGATGGCTTCCTGAACGAGCGCGCCAGCCACAGGCGGCAGGAACCCGAAGGCGGCGGCGACCATAGCAACGACGGAAAGGCCAAGCCCGGCAAGCACACTTTGCAACGCTATGCGACGCGTGCGATGAGCGATGTTCACGGCGACAGTCAGATTGTCGAGGCGATCGACCAGGAGCACGACATCGGCGCTCTCGGACGATGCGGCCGAGCCGCGTGCTCCCATCGCGACGCCGACATCGGCGCTCGCCAGAGCGGGCGCGTCGTTGACGCCGTCACCGACCATCATGGTGGGCGCTCGTTCCCGCTCTCGTACCACGATTTCGACCTTCTTGGCCGGATCAAGCTCGCCGAAGGCATCGGAGAGGCCAAGGCTGCCGGCTACCGAGTCGACCACATCCTGGCGGTCGCCGGAAGCGATCACGACCCTGTGGATTCCGGCCCCGCGCAGGGCCTCGAGCATGGCAGATGCGTCTGGCCGGACCTCGTCGATGAGCGTGATGATACCCGCAAGAGCTTCGTCGACCGCCACCGCGACGACGACATTGCCTTCCGGAATACCCGTGCGCAGCGCGTAGGGGTCGCCGCGTCGGGCTCGGTCGTGGACAAACCGGCTCCCTCCGACCACGACATGATGTCCATCCACCATGCCCGAGAGCCCGGTGCCGGCGACCTCGCTGATACCGGATGGCGAGGAAAGGGCAAGGCCGCGCTGGCGAGCGTCGACGACCAGCGCGTCAGCGATCACATGCCCGGACGCCTGGTCAAGGGAAGCGGCCAGCCGCAGTACCTCCTCTCCCGTCCAGCCCTCTACGGTCCTGACGTCGCCCACCTTGGCCTGGCCGAAAGTTAGCGTGCCTGTCTTGTCGAGTATCGCTGTCTGGATCTTCGCCAGCGCTTCCAGCGCGCCGCCGCTCTTGATGAGCACACCGGCCTTGGCTGCTCGCGACATACCCGAGATGATGGCCACCGGCAGTGCAAGGATCAAAGGGCAGGGCGTAGCAACCACAAGCACTGCGAGAGCCCTGATCCGATCGCCCGACAGCCACCAGGCTGCTCCGGCGATCAATAGCGTCGCCAGCAGGAACCAGATCGCATAGCGATCGGCAAGACGCTCGCTTGGCGCTTTGCTTTCCTGAGCCTGCTGAACGAGCCTTACGATATTGGCATAGGTGCTTTCGGCCGCCGCCCGTGCGGTCCTGAGCTGGAAGGCATCGCCTACATTGGTCGAGCCGCTGAGTATCTCGTCCCCTGAGTGCTTTTCGGCCGGCATGCTCTCGCCGGTCAGCGCGGATTGGTCGAGCAGTGCGGTTGCGGAAGCGAGCGATCCGTCGACAGGCACTACTTCGCCATGACGGACCAGGATTCGATCGCCAGGCATGAGAGTCTCGATCGGCGTCTCTTCCAGGAGGCCATCCAGGTAGCGCATCGCGGTATGCGCTACACGACCGAGCAGGGCCGTCATCTCCTGGCGCGCTCGACCTTCCGCATAGCTTTCAAGGAACTGGCCGCCCGCATACATGAGCGCTACGACATTGCCGGCCAGAGGAACGCCGAAGGCCAGAGCCGCAGACATCGAAAGGGCGGCTATCAGATCAAGGCCCACTTCGCCGCGGCGCAAGCTCGTGGCGATTTCCAGGACCAGGGCTGCCAGTATCGGAAGCGTGCCCGCCGTCCACGCCCATCCTGTCCAGGTCAGACCGAGAACCGAAGCGATCGCACCCGCAGCCAAGCCGGCCACTGCGACGCCTACGAGGAGCGCTCTGTAGGACAGCAAGTTGGATAATGGACCGTGCATCGCAAGTGACCTCGACTGCCCCTGAGAAATCAGGACGATTGCATTCGCTCTGAGAACCGGCCGACCACGTGTCGTCCAGCCTTCTACCGCATGGCGAAGAGTTCCTGGTGGAAGCGCTGCGTCACGGGAAAGCCCTGTGCGGCGAAGTCCCGTTTCAGCGCAGCGCCGAAGCCCACCGGACCGCAGAACCAGATGCTCGCCTCGCGCCATTGAGGCACCGCATCGCGTATACGAGCGCCTGTCAGAAAGCCGTCACGGGCGTCGATCAGAACATGCAGGCGGACGTTGGAGGATTTGGCATCCGCCGCGAGTCTGTCGAGAGCTTCCTCGTCCACATCGGCGGTGCTGTGGAAGAGATCGACCGTCTGCGACATCGGCCAGTCAGGCGCCTGCTGTTGCAACGCCATATGCTTCATGCGCGCAACAAATGGTGTGATCCCGATCCCGCCGCCCACCCAGATCTGATGGGGACAGTCGTCGTCGAAGGTGAAGCAGCCATAGGGACCCTCGACCTTTACCTTCTGGCCGACGCTCAGCTTCTCGCGCAGTCGGCTGGTGTGGTCGCCCAGTGCCTTGGTGATAAAGGTGATCCGCGGATTCTCGCGATGCCAGCCGGAGGCGATCGTGTAGGGGTGTGCTCCTTCCGAAGCGTCCGAGGTGCCGAAGGCGAACTGGCCTGGTCTATGGCCTGGCCAGCCGATAGGCACCTCGATCTCGGTCTCGAGCGCCTGTACGCCGGGATAATATTTCAGCGACGAGATTCTGCCTTCGACCTGCCGGCCGGCGCCGACTCGGCGCAACAGGACGACCGCCGCCGCGAATGTGCCACAGGCGAGCAGCAGCGCCATTACCCAGCCGAGAGGCGACGTCCAATAGCTGAACTTGATCAACACGACCGCGTGAACGACCAGCACCAGATAGGCAAGCGCGAGAAGCCGGTGCGTCTTATAGAACAGCCGGTAGGGGAAACATCGGATAAGAGCCAGCCCAATCAGCAGCACGGTGGCATAGAAGGCCCATTCCCCGACGCCTTCCGCGGAGCCGCGCAGACTCGCAAGAAACGCTTCGATTTGATTTTCAATCACAGGTCTTTCGCCGCGTGCCGGCCGTTCCAGGAAGCCCCAGCCCACCGCCCACTTCGGCCCCTGGGCCCAGAGCCAATGAATGATCGCAACGACAAGAGCGGCGATGCCCAACCATTTGTGCAGGCGGTACATCTTGTCCAGGCCGCCAAGCCAGCGCTCGGGCCAGCGCGGCCTGAGCGACAGGATCATCGCTACGCTCATCGCACCGATCGCGATCACGCCGCTATATTGCATCACTGTCGCACGAAGCGCGAAGAAGCCTGCCTGCTGGAACACCGTCGGTTCCGCCAGCAGCCATAGAGCGGTCAGCAGTGCGAACGTGCCCCAGAGGGCGTACTTGATATTCCGCATGGCGACTCTTTTCCGTCTCGAACGGGCAGTGGATTGCCGAAGACGCTCCTCCGGTGTTGAAAGTCGCTGCCGCTCGGAGTGTCCTTGACCTGCATCAAAGGGCGCCTCATAGGACAACCAAAGCTACCGCGCGGCGACAGCTTGGATTTTCGTGGGCGCCTTGCGCGCTTCACCCCGCAGAAGCAGCACCAGCGGAATGACGGCGAGCGCGGCGTACGCCATCAGAAGGAAGTTGTTGGAATAAGCGATCGCTGACGCCTGCTGCGTAACCTGCTGGTCCATCTGGGCGCGTCCGGCCGGATCAGCCAGGTCGAGGAGATCGGCGTAATTGCGCACCGCCAGGCTGAAGGGATTGACGTGCTCGACGAGGTTGCTGTGCATTATCGTCGTGTATCGGGTCAAAAGCATCGTGGTAACGGATATTCCGACACTCGACCCGAGATTGCGCATCAGGCTGTATAAGGCCGTTCCCTGAGTTCGAAACCTCGGCGCCAGCGTGGCGAAGGTTGCAGTGCTCAACGGCACGAAGACCAGGCCCAGCCCAAACCCTTGAACGATGCCGGTTTGAATGATTGCGCCCTGAGATACGTCGGGCGTGAACCCGGCCATCTCATGAAGTGCGTAAGCCGTCAGCAGGAGCCCGGCAATGATCGGCAGTCGCGGTCCTGTACGGCCGACGAGCTGGCCGACAAGCAACATGGACGCCATGGTTCCAAATCCGCGCGGCGCAAGCACCAATCCGGCCTGAAGCACCGGAAAGTTCATCAATCGTTCGAGGAAGGGCGTAAGCAGCGCAAGCGTTGCCAGCAAAATCGCGCCTATCGCGAAGATGAGCACCTGCCCCACGACGAAGTTCCGATCCCCGAACATTCGCACGTCCAGGAAAGCATTGTCGGTCGTAAACACGTGGACCAGGAACATGTAGAGGGCGAGCAAGGCAAGCCCAGCCTCGATCATGATCTCGGTGGACGCAAACCATTCGAGTTGTTCTCCCCTATCGAGGAAAAGCTGAAACGACCCGATTGCCAACGCAAGCCACGCAAAGCCGAAGACATCGAAGCGCTGCCTGTAACTTTGCGGCGGCTCGCGCAGAAAGACAAACAGGCCGGCCATGGTGATCAGGCCAATAGGCAGGTTCACATAGAACACCCAGCGCCAGTTGTAGTAGTCGGTGAGCCAGCCGCCGAGGCTCGGACCTATGATCGGGCCGAGCATGACGCCAAGCCCGAAAATAGCCATGGCAGAGCCTCGGCGCTCGGCAGGATATGTATCCAGCAGCACTGCCTGGGCGAGCGGTACCAGCGGGGCGCCGAACACCCCTTGCAACAGGCGGAACAGGATCATCTGGGTGAGTGTGCCCGCGATGCCGCAGAGCACCGAAGCCGCTATGAAGCCGCCGACCGCTCCGATGAATAGCCGCCGCCGGCCCAGCCGGTTTTCCAGGATCCCTGTTGCGGGAGTGACGATGGCGGCCGCCACTATGTACGACGTGAGGATCCAGTTCGCCTGCTCTGATGTGGCCGAAAGCGAACCCTGCATATGCGGCAGCGCGACATTGGCGATAGTGGAATCGAGCGCCTGCATGAGCGCTGCCAGCATGACACAGGCAGTCGTCGCAATCCTGTTGCTCGTTGCGGCCGGTGCAGGATTGCTGCCGTCCTGATTGCTGGAGCTGGCCATCAGAAGAATCCGACAATGTCCCGCCAGAGTGTCGAAAGCGTTCGCCGATGGCCGGTATCGATGGAAACCCAGGTGCTCATGCCGTTGCGCAGCACAGGGTCGCTCGGCCCGTGATCGATGGCGATGCGCACGGGAATGCGCTGCACCACCTTGACCCAATTGCCCGAAGCGTTCTGAGGGGGCAGCAGTGCGAACACGGCTCCACTCGCGGGATTGATCGTTTGCACATGTCCCTTGAAGACGACACCCGGATATGCATCGACCGACAATTCGACAGGGTTGCCCGGCCGTACATAGGTGAGGTCCGTTTCGCGGATATTGGCGTCGACCCAGACATCGGTGACCGACACCATGCTCATTGCTTGTTGCCCGGCCGTGACAAAACTCCCGACGGCGGCGGCATCGACATTGGTCACAATGCCGTCCCAGGGCGCTTTCACTTCGGTCAAGCGAAGGTTGCGCTCCGCTGTTTCCAAATTCGCCTTGGCGGCCAGGAATTTCGGTTGCTGCTCGACCGGAACGTCGCCGTTCCCGCCCAACTGCGCCAGCGTCGACTGCGCCACGGTTCGCGCAGACGCCAAGGTCGCGGCGGCCGATTGCTCGTCTCGACGAGCAGCATCGAGCTGCGACTGAGCTGCAATTCCCCTGGTAACCAATTGCTGTGAACGCTCTAGCTGCTGGTGGGCATAAGTCAGGTTTGCCTGAGCCTCGTCGGCCTGCTGTTTTTGGGCCTTGTAGGTCAGGAGCTGCGCGGAGAGTTCATCGCGTGTCATGCCGAGTTGGGAGCGGGCAGCGTCAACCGAGATGCGGTACGACTCGGGGTCGATTTCGATCAGGGTGGACTGAGCCTTCACCGGCTGGTTTTGCGTGACATTGACATGCGTAATCTGCCCGGAGACCTGCGCGGGCACGGATATGGTTTTAGCCCCGACATATGCGTTTTCTTCGCTCACATAACGGCCGCCGGCGAAGTAAATGCCCGCGGCGATCGCCAACGCCACAAGCGGGCCGAGCACGAAGAGCACGGTTCGCAAGGTGGAACGCCGAGGTGATGCTTGCTCGCGGGCCGGAACGGTCTCTGGCGGTGGCGTCTCCGTCTCTATTTCCGGCTTGGTTCGTCGCGCCTTCGGCGTCACCTTCGCCTGCGACATGACGGATTCCTCGTAGTTGCGATGTATTCAGGCCCGCTCGCAGAGGAGGCAAGCAGGGATGCCGAAACTGCGCAGCGCTCTAGGAACGTTTCAGCTGCGCAAAATGTTCGATCACCCCCTTCACGCCACGCACGCTTTCCGCGACCACGCGTGCTGCATTGCGGCAGTCCTGCGTATCGACATTTCCCCAGAGATGAACCGTGCCGTCTTCGACGGTCACCGTGATGTCCATGCCTTCAAGGCCGGTGTCTTCGTTCAACCGGGACATGATGCTGCGCCGGATCGCCTCGTCGCCGCTGGCGGTTCCATCCGGTCGGGCTGCGACTATGGTCCCTAGAAGATTAGCGCGGCTGACGATCCCAACCAACGCGTTTCCCCGCGTCACAGGAAGACGCTTGATGCCATGCCGGGTCATCAACGCCGCCACCCGCGACAGCGGCGTGTCCTCGTCCACGACGACCACGTCACGGCTCATAACGTCGGCAACTCGCCATGCATTGCTCTTGACGTAGCTCCGGGCGCGCTCGTCACTCGACTGAGGCGCTGCGTCGCGAGGCAGCATGGCTCCGGAGCCGAGCTCGGATCGGCGCAGGAGATCGCCTTCGCTGATGATGCCGATCAAATGTCCGTCGTCATCCACGACGGGGAGTCCGCTGACACTGTGAGCGAGCATGAGCTTGGCCGCCTGCCTGACGCCGTTGTCAGGCGATATGGTGATAACCTTGGCCGTCATTACGTCTTTGGCTTTCATGGCGATTGATCCCTATCTGAGAAATTGCCGGAAGCGCCGGAGCGAAAAGAAGAACAGCACCGAGCCGATCACCAGCAGGGCCAGAAGCTGTGGCCAAACGACATCCAGGCCGGCACCGCGGAACAGGATAGCCTGCGCCAGTATGACAAAATGCGTGTTCGGCGCTGCGAGCATGATGGTCTGGATGATCTCGGGCATGCTCTCGCGCGGCGTCATGCCCCCCGACAGCATCTGCAGGGGGAGCAGAATGAGCATGAGCAACAGTCCGAACTGCGGCATCGACCCGGCAATGGTCGCCAGGAAGATGCCCATGCAGGTCGTCGCGAAGAGTTGGAGAGCCGTGCCTAACATGAACAGGGGGATCGAGCCTGCGATCGGAACTGAGAGGAGCCACTGCACGACAACGACCAACGAGAAGGCGGCGGCGAGAAGGACGACCAGCCCCATCGATAGAACCTTGCTCAGCATGATCTCGACAGGCGTTACCGGCATGACGAGGAGGTGCTCGATCGTGCCGTGCTCTCGCTCGCGGATGAGGGCGGCGCCGGTCAACACGATGGACAGCATGGTGATGGAGGAGATGATGTTGTTGATGGCTCCGAACCAGCCCTTGTTGAGTTGCTGATTGAAGCGCGCGCGCAAAGTCAGGTCGACGGGCACGGCGGCTGCACCCCGATAGCGGTTCAGGAATTCGCTGACTTCGACGGATACGATGGACTGGATGTAGCCGCTCCCCGTGAAGGCCTGTGTCATCCGGGTTGCGTCGACATTGAGCTGGATCGTCGGCGATCTTCCGGCGAGAAGATCTCGCTGGAAATTCGGCGGGATGTTGATTGCGAAGGTATCGAGGCCGGCATCCATGCGGCTGTCCATCTCGTATGGTGAGATGAGCCGCGGAACCACGAAATAGGGCGGATAGAAGGCGGTGATGATGCGCGAGGAGACCGGCGACTGGTCCTCGTCTACGATCGCGATGGCTGCGCGATTGAGCGTCTCCGGCACGGCCTTTGCGCCGGTGTAGATCGAAAGCGTGAAGGCGTAGACGACCAGGATGAGTAGCATCGGGTCGCGAGCCAGCCCGCGCAGTTCCTTTATGCCGAGCTGGAGGACGTTGGCTGCGCGCATGTTCAACCCTCCTGCTTTTTCAGGAGAAGCGCGCTCAGGCCAAGCAGCACCGGAATCGCAATCAGCAACGGCAGAAATTCACGCGACAAGTCGCTGAAATCGAGCGCCTTCGAGAAGGTGCCGCGCGCGATCGTCACGAAGTAGGTCGTCGGATAGATCTTGCCGAAAAGTGCGCCCGCGCCCTGCAGGGAAGAAACCGGATCGATGATTCCCGAATACTGGACGGCGGGGATGAGGGTGATGAGCGCAGTGCCGAAGATTGCGGCGATCTGGCTGCTCATGAATGTCGACAAGAGCAGCCCAATGCCCGTCGTGGCAATGACGTAGAGAAACGCTGCTGCGGAGAGCGTGAGAAAGCTGCCGGTGAACGGCACGCGGAAGATGAAGACAGCGATGGCCACCATCGTGAAAAAGTTCAGCATCGCGAGCGCAACATAGGGAAGCTGCTTGCCGAGCAGGAATTCAAGGCGGGTGACCGGGGTCACGTAGAAATTGGTGATCGATCCCAGCTCCTTCTCGCGGACGACGCTCAGAACCGCGAGCATGGCCGGGATCATCAACAGGAGCAGCGGGATGACTGCCGGCACCATTGCCACGAGGCTTTGGACATCCGGATTGTAGCGAAAGCGGGTTTCGAGCTGGAAATCCCCGACGGTTGCGGCGTTGCCGTAGAGCTGGCGCGCCTTCTGCGTCAGCCAGGCGGCATGCATCCCTTGTACGTAGCCTCGTACGGTCTCTGCGCGGCTGGGCATGGCGCCGTCTATCCACGCGCCGATCTCGACGCTATGGCCGCGGAAGACGTCCCGCCCGAAACCCGGTGGAATCTCGATGGCAAGCGAAAGCTCGCCGCTCCGCATGCGCCGGTCGAGGTCGGCATAGTCGATGATTGGCGCCTTTTCTGTGAAATAGCGCGAGCCGGCGATCTGGAGCGCGTAGTCGCGACTGATCGTCGTGTCATCGCGGTCGAGAACCGCGAAGGAGAGGTTCTCGACGTCCATGTTGATGCCGTAGCCGATGACGAACATCAAAATGACGCTGCCGACGATGGCAAGGGTTGCGCGGATAGGGTCCCTCTGCAGCTCCAGTGCCTCCCGAAGCGAATAGGCGGACATCCGGCGAAAGAAGCCTCTGACCTTGCTCTGCGTGACGGCTTGTGGCCCAGGCTGGGCAAATTCGATCGGAGGTTTCGGCTCTATGATCGATGTCTTGCCGCCTTGCCCGATGGCGTCCTCCAGATAGGCGATGAAAGCCTCTTCGAGCGTGGCGGCGGAACGCTTGGCCATGATTGCGGGGGGCGTATCGCTGACGAGCACCTTGCCTGCATGCATGAGCGAAATGCGGTCGCAAAGCTCCGCCTCGTTCATGAAGTGTGTTGAGACGAAGATCGTCACATTGTCCTTGCGGGAGAGGTCTGACAGAAATTGCCAGAACCCGTCACGCGCGACGGGATCGACCCCCGACGTCGGCTCGTCGAGAATGAGAATGTCAGGCGAATGGATCACTGCCACCGCGAGTGACAGGCGCTGCCGGATACCAAGCGGCAGGGCGTCCGGGAGCACATCCATCACGCCGGCAAGATCAAATCGTCGAGCCATTTCTTCGACGCGTGGGGGGATTGCTTCGGAATCCATCCGGAACAAACGGGCGTGAAGCTCAAGGTTCTGACGCACCGTCAATTCCGTATATAGCGAGAAGGCCTGCGACATGTATCCAACCCGCCGTCGTACATCGATGTCGTTAGGGTCCACCTCCCGGCCGAACAGGCGCGCCGTGCCTTCGCTCGCGGGCAGAAGACCGGTCAGCATCTTCATGGTGGTCGTCTTGCCGCAGCCATTCGAGCCGAGGAAGCCGAATATCTCACCCCGGCCGATGCGAAAGCTCACATGATCGACGGCGGTGAAGTCGCCAAACCGCATGGTGAGATGTTCGGCCTCGATGGCGACCTCGCCCTGATCTGCCGACAGGCGAGGGGGGATGACAACTTCGGTGTGGCCCTCACGCTTTTCTTCGGGAAGCAGTTCTATGAAGGCGGCGTCGAGGGTGGGCGCTCCTGTCTTTTCCCGCAAGCTTGCGGGCGAGCCAGTTGCGAGCACTCGGCCCGCATCCATTGCCACCAGCCAGTCAAAGCGCTCTGCTTCCTCCATATAGGCGGTGGCCACGATGACGCTCATGCCTGTGCGATTGCCGCGGATCTCGTCGATCAACTCCCAAAATTGGCGTCGCGACAGCGGATCGACGCCGGTTGTAGGCTCATCGAGGATCAGGAGATCGGGATCGTGGATCAGGGAGCAGCACAGGCCGAGCTTCTGCTTCATCCCTCCCGAGAGCTTGCCGGCCGGCCGGTCCACAAAGGGAGCAAGCCCCGTGCTTTCTACGAGCTCGGCGATGCGCCGTTTGCGCTCTCGCGCGTCATGCCCGAACAGGCGCCCGAAGAAGTCGATGTTCTCGAATACGGATAGCGTCGGATAGAGGTTCTTGCCCAGCCCCTGCGGCATGTAGGCGATTTTTGGGTAGATAAGGTTTCGGTGCATGCTGTCGGCACTGTCACCGCCGAGCACCTCGATTTGCCCCTCCTGGACGATGTGCGCTCCGGCAATCAGCGACAACAGGCTGGACTTGCCCACGCCGTCAGGGCCGATCAGGCCGACCATGCAGCCCGAGGGCATGTCGAGGGTGAGCCCGTCCAGCGCCCGTGTTCTCCCATAGGAGAGCCCCACTGCGTTCAGGCGCACCACGGGCGCAGAAGTGACGGACCGGCCCTCGGTGGGACGGTCGTTCATTGCACGAGCGTCCCCTGGAGGTTCGCCGGCCATTCGGCATTGGGATCAATCCGGACATAGGCCATGCCCGGCAGGCCGGTCTTGACCTGCTCGATGTGTTTGCGCAGCAGCTCGGGAGCTATCTGCGCCTTGACCCTGAACATGAGCTTCTGGCGCTCTTCCTCGGTCTCGACGGTCTTCGGCGTAAACTGGGCGACGTCGGAGACAAAGGTCACCTTGGCGGGAACGACATATTGCGGGGCCGCGTCGAGCACGAGGCGGACTTCGGACCCGATCGCGACGCGGCCCGCCTGCGCAGTAGGAAGGAAGAACGTCATGTAGACTTCCTCGAGATTGACCAGGTTCAGAACCCGCCCTCCTGCAGCCAGAACCTCGCCGGGCTGCGCAACGCGATATTGAACGCGACCGTTCCGCGGCGATCTCAAGGTGCTGTCGTTGATATCAGCCTTGATGCTTTCTATGGCTGCCCTGGCTGCGTCGACCGCTGCTTGCGCGTCGACGACCTGGGCCTGCGCGGTGCTGATCGCCGCGTCTGCCGCGGCGAGCTGAGCCTGGGCAGCCCCGACAGCCGCGGTGGCGGACGCGGCGCTTGCCCGATCATCATCAAGTACCTGTTGCGATATTGTCCTGGCCGCCGCGAGTTGCTGGGAGCGCGCGAGCCTTCTGGTAGCGGCATCGAGCGTTGCTTCATTTTGCGTGACGACGGCGGCAGCCGCTGTTCGTTCGGCCTCCCTCTGCTTCACAAGGCTTTTGTTGGCATCGACGTTGATGAGTGCCCGTTGCAGTTCCGCTTCAGCTTGGCGGGCCTTTGCCTCCAGCTGCTCGGTATCCATCTGGGCAATCACCTGGCCGGCCGTGACGAAGTCGCCTTCATTGACCAGGATGTCGCGAATCCTCCCTGCGACCTTCGTGGAGATGTCGATCTCGACAGCCTCGATACGGCCATTTCCGCTGGTAAACCCGGCCGGCAGACCGCCACGGCCATAGGCTTGCCATGCAATATAGCCGGCAATGGCTATGATTGCGGCGAGAGCAGCGAGTAACCATCCTCTACGGCGCGAAGTCATTGTCGCGAGTTCCTTCAAGCCTGCAGGCGTCGCAGCAACGCGCCCAGGCGCTCGCCAGGGTGTATCGATCTCAGATCGTCACGGCTCCGGTTCGGCGGTCGGTCCGTGACGCTTGCTCGAATCTCGGTTGGGCTGCGGCCGAATTCACGTCGAAATGCGCGGCTGAATTCCGCCCCGTCGGTGAACCCGTGTTCCTCGGCGATATCGCAAATCCGCCGATGTTCACTTGGATCGGCGAGAACCGCGTAGGCATGCAGAAGCCGACGGTGCTGGATGTAATGCGTGACGCCGCCGGATGCTTCGAACAGCCGGTAGAGCCGTGAGCGCGATACTCTCAACTCCGTAAGCAATGCTGCCACGCCAAGATCAGGGTCGAACAGGCGATCCTGGACGAAGCGCCGCGCCCGCTCGAGCAGCACAGTCGCAAACGGTTCACGGGCTTCGTCAGCCGTGTCGGTAGACGGTGCGGCGCAGGCAAGTATCATGGCACGCGTAGCGCTCGCCATTCTGGGGACGTCGGTGCTGTCGAGCATAGGCAGCCGCCGAGCAAGGCTGACCATATAATCCGCGAAAAGCTGGCCCATTTGATGGTCGAGAACGGAAAACTCGATGGCATCAAGGATATGGATCGCATCGCGGAAGAAGTCGCGCGGCACAAAGAGCAGCAACAGCTCGGCGTCGGTAACAAATCCGTCGAAGGATCTGCCGAGCGTATGGACCTGCGCGGATCCGGCCGTGCAGTCGAATATGCTATAAGGGCCGACCGTCGTGACTTGCCCTTTCACAACAAGGCTCAAAACCCAGTGATCGATCGGCTGCCGCTGGACCGGAGCTGTGACACTGGCGAAGCCAAAGCCGTCGGTCCTGATCCGCGCGAAAGCGAGGTCGCCTAGATCCCACACATGCTGAATGGCGGCGAAACCTCCCTGCCGGTCGCGAGGCTCGATCACGCGCAGGATCGGCGCAAGACTGTTGCTCCAGGCCGTGAATTGCTCGCGGCGAGGGAGCTCAAGCGTCGAAAATTGAAAGGCTGGGATTGGCGATTTTTCGGGGCTTTTCGGCGGCGAATGGAGAGCCGCGCTGCGGCGCGGCCGGACGACCACACGCTCAATGGCCGTGACGGGCGACGTGGCTGACTGCGACGCTGGCAGCGACATCACTTCCTCAAGTGCCGACCCGCGCCCCCCTTAAATGCTAAACAAGCCAAAGATAGTTTCAAGTACCTCAACATCGAAGCGATCTGCGCTCAGTCCGCGTCGTCCACTTCTCGTTGTGATGTTCGCTGATCCGCTCCTTGGGCGTTTATCTTCGAAATAGAAACGCAGCGCATAGTCTTGGGATTCGCTGCTAAACTCATTCGCAAAGCTGCGCTGTAGACTTGTCCGTCAGGCGATGTGCCGGCTCGAAGCAAAACGCCGGGGGCATTGCTGTGCTGGATGCGGAGGTTTGTTATGGCGGCAAACGACGAAATTCCCCGCCCTCTGGTCAATAAGCTGAGCGGTCTCATTCTGATCATCGTAGGCTTTCTGCTGGCGACAGCGGGCTACAGATACGGGCATTCCTGGTACATCGGCGGCGGAATCGTTGCTCTCGTGGTGGGCCTGGTCCTGGTGGTGCGCAAGATCATGGAGCGCAATCGAAGCAGCGAGTTTCGATGAAGCGCCAATGCCGACAGGCCATCAGCCGTGGCTGTGGTTCCCGCACCACTTCTGAAGCCTGGTGAGCTTCCGGCACGCTGTCTATCACAGAAGAACGTTCCCTTGCCGGTCCGCAACCGTGTCCGGCAAGGAGGCGTCTGCTCCTCCGCGGGAAGGTCCATGCCAGTCCCGCGGCTTCTCCATCATGCTGCTACCTCCTGCTGCACCGCGCTTCGAAAACGCGGCCGTGCCGATCTCGGTAGAGACAATAGCCCGGGTGATCGCTCGCCGAGCCGATCAAGGTCCCGGCGACTGCGCCTGCAGTGCCGCCGATGATCGCATTTCGCACGTCGTTGCCGCCCGCCAGCGTTCCAAGCGCAGCGCCGCCGGCGCCGCCGATCACGGCGCCTTTCTCCGCGCCTGTGCACCCCGTCAGGACTGCAACGGTCGAAAGTGCAAAGATCAGCTTTTTCATTAAGTTCTCCTGGTAAATTTCAGTTCTGATGAAGGCTCGCCAGCTGCCAAGTTTGGGCCGGAGCAGGCAGTGGCCAATTCAGCGGCAGCGCCCGATATGGACGAGGCGGAACCCGTGCGCTCGCGCCAGGCAAGAATTGTCGAACGTAAGCGAGAGGTTGCCGCGCCGGGCGCAGACCGGGGCGAATTCGCGCGTGCAGGCAATCGGTTGGTTGGGGAGCGGTCCAACGCTTGCTCTGCACTGGCCGCGGTGCACGACCTGGAACCCCGACGCCCGAGCCAGGCAGGGATTGTCGAAGGTTCTCTGCTGGCCGCCGCGCCGGGCGCAGACCGGGGCGAATTCGCGTGTGCAGGCGACCGGAGGGCCGGGGACCGGCCTGCCGCTTACACTGCACTGTCCGCGATACATAAGCTGAAATCCTGACGCCCGAGCGAGGCATGAGTTGGTGAAGGTCCGCAGTTCGCTTCCCCGCCGGGCGCAGACGGGAGCGAACTCGTTGGTGCAGGCGTGCGCCCGCGCCGGGACCGGATGCTGCTCCACGGCCACCGTACATGCCGACGCGGTCACTAGGACCAAAACGAAAGCGAGGACCCGATGGACATCGCTCGACATCGAGTCACCTTCGCCTTTCCGGTGTCAATCTCAGGCTCGTATGAGCGTTCTTGCAACCCGGCCAGCAATACAAGGATGAGGCCGCCTAAAAGCCCTACCACTATGCTGCCGATGAGGATGGCTGGCGTCAGACCGACAACATTCCCGACAGGGCCGATGAATCGTCCCAGGCCCAGAACGCGTGTCGTGGGCCATTCAAGAATGAGGCCTCCGATGCCGCCGACCAAAGCGTTGATGACCCAGCCGAAGCTGTAGCTGCGGACCCAGCGGCCAAGCGCAATTCCGGCGACGGCACCAGACAGGAATTCGATGATCAGCAGCATGCCGCCGGCATGCCCGTCATGGCGCCTGGGTCGCTTCGTGCGTCGGTTCCTGCGTGGATGCCCGGCTGAGCGCCTCGCGCAGAACCTGTTCCTTGCTTTCGTCCAGCGACGTCTTCAGCACCGTGCCGCCATAGCCCTCGATCTCCTTCAGGACCTTGTCTGCCGTCATGTCCTGGATAAGCAGGAACAGCGCCCCTTTTCCCGGGTCGAGGTTGGCCGCCAGCTCCTTCATGAATGCATCGTTGATGCCAGCGTCGGTCAGCGCCCCAGCGATGGCGCCGGACGCGGCTCCCATGGCGACGCCGAGCAATGGATTGAGAAACAGAAGGCCGATGAGCAGCCCCCAGAAGCTGCCCTGCGCGGCGCCTGCTGCGGTGGTGTTGACGACCTGGTTGAGCTTGATCTTGCCGGCTTCGGTCTTGGTCGCGATCACGGCATCGCCGAGCTTGATAAGATACTCCTTCTGCAGGTCGAACAGCTTGCTCCGCACCTCTTCCGCTTTGGCCTCAGTGGGATAGACAATGACGATGAGACTGGACATGAACACCATCCGTGCCGAGTTGTCACGGCACTCTATCCTCCCATTCGCTGGAAGAAATTAGCTGAGAATCCCGTGGCCATGCTCTGCATCTCTTTGTGCGAGCAAAGCTGACCGCGGCGGCACGGGTGCTACCGTCCAGATCACCACGAGCCGAGCGAGTTCGTGGTGATCCGATGCGACAGGCAGAGGCCCCTCAGGGAAACGGGCTCGTGCCGGATGTTCAAATCCGTAGCTATTTCGCAAGTCCGCTCTTGATCTTGTCGACCTCAGCAGCGCTCATCTCGCCGACCGTCGTGACCTGGCCGTCCTTGATGCGCCAGAGCCGGAACGGGCCGGTGATGTCGCCGAACTGGTCGAAGCTGACCGGGCCGATCACCCCTTCATACTTGATCGGCTTGCCTTCCCCAATGAGGGCGAGCGCCTTCGCAAACTCGTCCTTGCCGGCGTAGATCTTTTCGCCGCCTTCGGCCACGACCTGAGGGATAGCCGCCTTGATCGCGCCTGCGTCGCCCTTGCCGGCCTTGGCCGTTGCCAGCGCAACGATTGCACCGGCATCATAGGAGCGGTCGGCGGCGGGCGCGTCCGGCTTGATGCCGGAGAAGGCTTCGTAGTTGGCGTTGAAATATTCGGTCGATTTCGTCGACGTCGTGCCGGACGACGTGCCGAAAGCGTCATTGAGATATTGCGGGCCGACAGCATCGATGAAGTCGGACGAGTTCATCCCGTCGTTGAGCAGGAACTTGGCCGGCCCGCCGCCCGAAATCCAGGCACGCGCGATGGTCGCGCCGTCGACGGGGTAGCTGACGAGGTAGAGAGCTTCCGGCTCGCCGGCCATGGCGGCGCTCGCCTCTGCAGAGTAGCTAGCCTGCTTCTCGTTGTAAGGCGTGGTCGAGGTGATGGTGCCACCGAGCTTGGTGTAGGCGGCTGCAAACTCCTTGACCATGTTAACGCCGAAGTCGTTGTTGACGTGGATGATGGCGATCTTCTTCATCCCCTGGTCGATGGCGTATTTGGCGGCGGCCGTGCCCTGCAGCGCGTCGGATGTGATGGTGCGGAAGAACACGCCGTTCGTCTTGCCCTGGCGGCCAAGCTCGGTGAGGGTAGGCGACGACGAGGCGGGCGAGACCTGCACCACGCCGGCGGGTGCGGTCACGGAGGTGAGGATCGGGATCGACACCGACGAGATGATGCCGCCGATGATCACCGGCACCTTCTTTATGTTGACGAGTTGCGTAGCCTGGTCGACTGCGACATTGCCCTGGCTCTGGCTGTCGCGCGTGTCGGTGACGAGCTTGCAGCCATTAGCGCCTCCGGCTTCGTTGAAATCGCGGAATGCCATCTCGACCGATTTCGCGCCGGCCTGCCCATAGGCGCCGGCGGGACCAGTCAGCTCCATGACGAGGCCGATCGTGATGTCGCAATCGGCAGCAAGCACCGGAGTGGCCGACAGGCCGACGATGCTGAAAAGCGTAGTGGCAAGCAGAAACTGTTTCATGACTGTTACTCCCCTTCTGGATTGGGCCGCTGCCGCGGCCATTGGCTACTCGACTTGCAAGCTGTCTCCCACAACGCGATGGGCTCAGGCTGCTCCCTTGTTGAGATTGTATTTCATGATCGAGCCGTGACGCCCCGTGCGGTCGCGCTCCAGCGCATATACATCGCCGTCCAGCTCGTTGGCTTCCTTCAGCGCGGCAGCAATCTCAGCTTCATCCTCTGCCGTGAGGGCCACGTTGGCTATCGCGAGGTTCGCGGCGAGGTGTGAACGGCTACGCGCTCCGACGATCACGGCCGCCACGCTCGGCCGCGTCAGCATGGCGGCGCTGGCGATTGTGGCGATATCGACGCCGTGCCGGTCGGCGACCCTGCGCAGCGCACCGAGCAACGACTGGAAGAGATCCCAGCCGCCGAGATCGTCGATGATGAGCTTGTATTTGACCAGCGAGCGGTTCTCCAAAGCACCGATCGGCTCCGGCGCACCGAGCCACTTGTCGCCGAGGAAACCGCCCGCCACGGTGCCGTAGCAGAGCAGCGCAATGTTATTCTCGGCCGCGGCCTGAGCCATACGCTTCTCGGGGCGGCGGTCGAGCAGCGAATATTGCACCTGCAGGGAGGTGAGCGGCACGCCCGCCTTAACGATCTCGATCACGTGATCGGTATCGAAATTGGTGCCGCTCACCTTGTCGATCTTGCCGGAACGGCGCAGGTCGTCGAGCCACTGGGCCGTCTCGAGCCAGCGTGGCACCTCGTAATCCCACCAGTGGAATTGCACGAGATCGAGCCGCTCCATGTGCAGTCGCCTGAGCGACTGGTCGATGACGCTTTCGACGTGAGCTTTGCTGATGCGCGCCAGCACCTCGAGGTCTGGCACGAATTTGGTGTGCACCTTGATCTTGCCGAGAGCTTCACTGCCGCGCAGCCCGGCATAATGCTGCCGGAAGCGACCGATCAGCTCCTCGACGCCGGTATAGATATCTGCGCAGTCGAAGGTGGTGATGCCTGCGTCCGCAAAGACCACCATATCGGCGACAGGGTCGCTGCTGGCAAGCGTGCCATGCCCGCTCGCCATCTGCCAGCCGCCGCGTATGACGCGCGAGATTTCGTAGTCGGGAGCGAGCCGGATTCGCTGCATTGTGGTTTCAGTCTCCATCGAGCGGCACTGCCGTGGTCTGCGCATGGCTGAAGCGGCGCAGACCGAGCCGTGTAATGCGCAGGCGCGAGGAGCAGTTGGGATCGGGACAGGCGACCTCGGCATCCGTGGTCATCCAGTCGTTCCTGTGTGTCGGCCGCTGCTTGGCGGCGAGCAGCGGCAGCACAGAGGCCAGCGAGTATATCGAGATACCCTGGCCCGGTGGAAGATGGAGCATCTCCCCGCGCAGCTCGAAGTAGTCGCCCACCTTCGCCCCGCAATAGATCGGGCCGCCTTCGGGTGCGACGACTTCCGCGCGCAGGTCGAAGAGTTCGAAACTGTCGTCCTTCTTCTCAACCATAGGCTGCCGTCCTTTCGCCAGCGTCCTCAGCGTCGAGCTGTCCTCGGATAAGGTTGAAGGAACGGGCGATATCATCGGTCAGCGCCTTGACCGAAGCGGCCCCGTCGCCGCGCTCGAGCGCTTCGATCAACGCCCAATGATAGTGAGTGGCTGGAATGTCCCTTGCCTCGTCGTGCAGGCGAGCAGCGGCGCGAACATAGGGACCCGACTGCAGCCAAAGGCTCTCGACGATGGGGATCAGAACCGCCGAACGTGCGGCGCGATAGATATGGAAATGGAAGTCGTGGTTGAGCTCGGAGGCGCGCAGCGCGCGATCGGCTCGGCCGCCGAAGGCTGCGTCATATTCCTTCGTAAGCCGCCGCAACCGCTCGAAATCGCCTGGGGTCAGATTGGGAAGCGCGAGCATGACGATCTGGCCTTCGATCAGCCGGCGGGCGCGGGCGAGATCCTCGAGCCGCTCGCGCGTGATCAGCGGCACGCGCACCGAACGGTTAGGCAGCGCTTCCAGCGCCTGCTCGGAGACGAGCCGTCCGAGTGCCTCTCGCACCGGCATGGTACTAGTCTGCAAAGTTTCCGCCATCTCCTGGATGCGCAACGTCTCGCCGGCGTCGAACAGGCCATGGATGAGCGACCGGCGAAGCTCCGTATAGACGAGCCCGTGCAACGTCTCGCGCACCACCGGCGAGAGCACGCGGCGGCTCACGCCGTATGCTCCCGGCCAGACGCAATAAGCGCAGGGTTCAGTCTACTTTTTTCGCCCACGACGACTCTCCGTTGCCGCGACCGTTCTGCGAAAAAAAGTAACCTGTTCCCGGGAGCTCTTCCGTACTAGGAAGCATCGATGGCCACCTCCGAGCTTCAATTTTCTAGTTGCATTCGCTAAAGCTGTAAAGTTTGATCAAACATCACGTATCACCAGTCGGCAGGAGCCGGATGCAGCCTGCTGCAGAAACGCCGAACGGTTTGACGAGCGAGCCATTTCCGCTCATCGAGGCCCGCGAAGTCACTCGCGAGTTCGGCGGCCTGCGAGCCGTGGACGGCATGTCGATCGCGCTCAACCGCGGTGAGATGCTGGGCCTGATCGGCCCCAACGGGGCCGGCAAGACGACGCTCTTCAACCTTATTGCCGGCAGCCTCCGGCCGACGGCCGGCATGATCCGGGTCGCTGGACATGACCTGTCGCGTCATGGGCCGGAAAAGCGGATTGCGCTCGGCGTCGGGCGCACCTTTCAGATCCCGCGACCATTTCCGGAAATGACGGTGCTGGAAAATGTGCTAACCGGCGGCCAGCGTCAGGCGGGCGAACGCATCTGGCTGAATTTCCTTGCGCCCGGCCGCGTGGCGGCGGAGGAAAGGGCGGCGCTCGAAAAGGCGCGCGCGCTGCTTGATTTCGTGACCTTGTCGCGCCTCGAACATGAGCCTGCGCGGGTTTTGTCGGGCGGCCAGCGCAAGCTGCTCGAGCTTGCGCGCATCCTGATGGCCGATCCCGAGGTGATCCTGCTCGACGAGCCGGCCGCGGGCGTCAATCCGACTTTGCTGGAGCTGATCATCGATCGCATTCTCGAACTTCACGCGAAGGGCAAGTCGATCCTGCTCATCGAGCACAATATGGAGATGGTGTCGCGGCTCTGCGGCCGCGTCGTCGTCATGGCGGCCGGACGCTATCTCACCGAGGGCGCGCCGGCGGAGGTGGCCCGAAATCCGGCTGTGATCGACGCCTATCTCGGCGGGGCGGCGTGATGGCTGATCCAAGCAGCAATGTTCTTTCCGTGCGGGCGCTCGTCGCCGGCTACGAGCGTGACCTGCCGATCGTGCGCGGCGTCGATTTTTCCGTGTCGAGCGGCGAGTTTGTCGTCATCCTTGGCCCGAACGGCGCCGGCAAGTCGACCTTCGTCAAGGCAATCGCCGGGCTGGTGCCGATCCATTCGGGCTCGGCAGCGCTCGGAAGCTTCGACATCACCAATGTCGCGGCGCATGACAAGATACGGCACGGCCTCGCCTTCGTGCCGCAGACCGAGAACATTTTCGCTACCCTCTCGATCAGCGACAATTTGCAGCTCGCGGCCGACATTCTGCCCAGAGGGCGACGCGGTACGCGCATTGCCGAGATCTACTCGATGTTCCCCGATCTCGCAGCGCGGCCTTCGCTGAGGGCGGGCCAGCTTTCCGGCGGCCAGCGCCAGATGCTGGCCGTGGCCCGGGCATTGGTCGTCGACCCATCCGTCCTGATCCTCGACGAGCCGTCGGCCGGACTGTCGCCGAAGATCGTGTCAGAAGTGTTCTCCAGGTTGAAGGCGATCAATCAGGCGAACGTGACCGTGGTCCTTGTCGAGCAGAATGTGAAGGCCGCACTCGCCATTGCAGACCGCGCCGTCATCCTGGTCGAGGGACGCGTGCGTCACGAGGGGCCGGCCGCGTCGCTTGCCGATGATCCGGTCGTTGCCGAGCTCTATCTCGGCGCCCGTCGCGAGGGGGAGGGGGCAAGGCCATGACCGCGCAGGTCATCATGGATGGCCTCGTCACCGGCTCGATGATCGGGCTCGGTGCGATCGGCGTCACGCTCACCTATTCGATCCTGCGCTTCGCCAATTTCGCGCATGGCGAATTCATCTCATGGGGCGCCTATTTCGCGCTCGCTGTCGTCGGTTTGCTCGGCGGGCTTTCAGGCGCATTGCTTGCGCCTATCGGGCCCTTCTCGTTCGGTTGGGCTCTGCCGATCGGGACAGTCGCGGCCGTGCTCCTTGCCGGTGCACTTGCGCTCGTGGTGGATGCACTGCTGTTCGGCCGGCTGCGCGCCAACCGCAGCACCGTCATCATCATGGTGATGGCGAGTTTCGGGGCTGCATTGTCGCTGCGCAGCCTGCTTGAATTCATCTTCACGTCGAAGCCGGTCTATTACACGAAGGCGCTGCAGATCGCGCTGCCGCTCGGCGGGGGCATCAGGGCGACGCCAGACCAGCTCCTGTCGCTGGCCGTATCTGCCGTGCTGGTCCTTGCCGTGCACATGCTGCTCACGCGAACCGCGATCGGCAGATCGATGCGGGCGGTCAGCGAAAATCCCGCTCTTGCCGGTGTGGTCGGTGTCGAGGTGCGCAAGGTGATCCGCACAGTCTGGCTCCTCGGCGCAGGGCTTGCCGCGATCGCCGGTGTGAGCGCCGGAGTGCTCGTGCAGATCAGGCCGCAGATGGGTCTGGATCTGCTCCTGCCTCTGTTCGCCTCCGCGATCCTCGGGGGTATCGGCAGCGTTCCGGGCGCCATGCTTGCAGGCCTGATCGTCGGACTCGCCGAAGCGATTGCGGTGCAGGCAATTGGCGCGGAATGGCGGGCAGCGGTCGCCTTCGCCATACTGGTCCTGGTGCTGCTCGTCCGCCCGCAGGGCCTGTTCGGGAGGGCGGAATGAGCGTCGAGCTGATCGCCTATGTCGCTTTCTTCCTGACCATGGCGCTGACCTACGCGATCATGTGCCTCGGCCTCAACGTGCAGTGGGGGCAGACCGGGCTCTTCAATGTCGGCGTCGCCGGCTTCGTGGCGATCGGCGCCTATGTCTCGGCGCTGCTCACCACGCCCGACACGCCAGACCGGCTAGGCGGCTTCGACATGCCGATCATGGTGGGCTGGCTCGGCGGCGCTCTCGCAGCGGCGCTTGTCTCCTTCCTGATCGGCGCGTTAACCGTGAGGCTCAGGGCGGATTATCTCGCCATCGCCACCTTCGGCGTGGCCGTGACGGTTCAGCTCGCCGCACTGAACCTCCAGTCTGTGACCGGCGGGCCATTCGGCATCGGCTTCATCCCCCGGCCATTCGCCGGGTCGGCCGGAAACCCTTTGGTCTTCAGCCTTGCCAATCTCGGCCTGCTCGTCGCCACCGTGGCAGTGCTATACCTTGGGCTTGAGCGGCTGCTGCGTAGCCCCTGGGGCAGGGTCCTGCGCGCCATCCGCGAGGACGAAGCCGCGGCCCGTGCGCTCGGCAAGAATGCGACAAAGTTCCGCCTGCAGGCCTTCGCGATCGGCGGCGGCATCATGGGGCTTGCGGGTGCCGCGCAGGCGCATTTCATCGGCTTCATCGCGCCGGACAATTACCTCCCGATGCTCACCTTCCAGGTCTGGGCGATGCTGATCGTCGGCGGCTCGGGTAACAATCGCGGCGCCATACTTGGCGCAGTTCTGGTCTGGGGCATCTGGGCCGCCTCTGCCGCCGCGATCTCGGCGCTGTTCCCGCCCGCCGAGCAGGCGCGCGCCGCTGCTCTGCAGATCGTCACGATCGGAGTCGCGCTCTGCGCAATCCTGCTGTTGCGCCCGCGCGGGATACTCGGAGAAGAGCGCGTGGTTTCGCGCCATATTGGCGGGGTGCCGATGAAGTCGGGCGCTGAACAGGAAATCAGTGAGGAGACCTCCCGTGCCGGAAACGCCTGATCGCATCGAACTCGCCGAAGGACTTTCGATCAGCCGCCTGGTCTCAGGCCTGTGGCAGGTGGCCGATATGGAGAAGGGCGGCACGAGGCTCGATCCCGAGCGAGGCGCGGATGCACTGCAGGACTATGCACGAGCAGGCTTCGACACATTCGACATGGCCGACCACTACGGCAGCGCCGAACTGATCACGGGGCGGTTGCTCGCGCGCCATGGGGGAGGGGGCAGACGACCGGTCGCCTTCACCAAATGGTGCCCGGAGCCCGGGCCGATGACGGCCGAGGTGGTGCGCAGGGGCGTCCGCGAGCGGCTCGAACGCCTTGGCGTCGAGAGAATCGATCTCCTGCAGTTCCACTGGTGGACCTTCGAGCACCCGGCCTGGCTCGACGCCCTGCATGAGATGAAGCGTCTGAAGGAAGAAGGGCTGATCGGCGCGATCGGAGTGACCAACTTCGACGCCGCGCATTTGCGCGTTGCGATAGCCGACGGGGTTCCGGTCCTGACCAACCAGGTCTCGTTCTCGCTGGTCGACCGCCGTGCGGCCGGTGACCTCTCGGCGCTCTGCCGCGAGACCGGCGTCAGGCTGCTGGCTTACGGAACGCTCTCAGGCGGCTTCCTTGCCGACAAATGGCTGGGCGCGCCCGAGCCCGCCGCGATCTCCGACTGGAGCCGCTCGAAATACAAGCGCTTCATCGACACCGCCGGCGGTTGGCAGGCATTTCAGGGCATATTGCGGGCAGCGGCCGAAATTGCGCGCAAGCACGGCGTTTCCATCTCCAATGTCGCGACGCGCTGGGTGCTGGAGCACGAGGCCGTCGCGGCCACGATCATTGGCGCCCGGCTCGGGGAGAGCGAGCATCGAAACGACAATCTCAAGGTCTTCGGCTTTGCACTCGATGTGGAGGACAAGGCGCGGCTCGACGAAGCTTTCGCGGCAACGAAGCCGATTCCCGGCGACTGCGGCGACGAGTATCGTCGCCCGCCTTATCTCACCGCCTCGGGCGACCTCAGCCACCACCTCGAGGCGATTCCGCCGGTCTTCAGGGCCGAGCCAGTGCCCGGCCGGCCCGACCGGTGGAGGGTTTCGTCGGGAAGCGTGTGGGAGCCGATTGCCGGCTATAGCCGCGCGGTGCGGGTCAAGGATACGATCCGCGTCTCCGGCACGACCGCGACACATGGGGGCGACCGTTGCGTCGCGCCCGGAGATGCAGGCGCGCAGACCACCTACATCCTCGACAAGATCGCAGCCTCCATCGCCGCGCTTGGCGGTTCTGTCGCGGATGTCGTGCGTACGCGCATCTATCTCGGCGACGCTTCGAAATGGGAACCCGTGTCGCGGGCGCATGGCCGCATGTTCGGCGACATCAAGCCGGCCAATACGCTGGTAGAGATCGGAAACCTGATCGGCGACTACGAGGTCGAGATCGAGGCCGAAGCGGTGGTGTCGTAAGGCATTCTGTCCTTAGGTTGGCGCTGCCCCTCACCCTCACCCTTACCCTTACCCCGCACGAACAGGACGATCGCGCATGGAGCGCGACGCCGACGACCCCCTCCCCACAAGGGGGAGGGGGGCACCGGCGCCGCGCCATATGCACGGAACAGCATAAGCGTGAGGGGCGGCGTCAACCAAAGGGATTAGAGCGACTACCGCCGCCGCTCCCGGCTACTTAGTTCGCTCTCAGCCACTGCCGGCCAATACCGGCTGCGGCCATCGTTGCAGCGCTTCGCGACCAGCATCGGTCAGCTCGTAAATGCCGCGGTCGACACGCGCGAACCAGCCATAGACATTGTGCAGCAGTATCTTGGGAGCGTTTGGTCTGCCCTGCTTCAGGTCGCGCGGCCGCCGCGGACCGCCCAAGAGTGCCGCAGCACAGGACAGCGCCTCCTGGCGATAGGCCGTCATGATCGGAGCCCGCGAGCCGCCGCCCGCGACCGGATCTCCCTGTCTGCGGCGATGCTCGTCGATCAGTCGCGAGCGCCGGCGCGGATCCCTGCGCGGCGCCAATGCAGTGGGGCTGAGGAGGACGTGAACCTGACCGTCTCCCGAAATGCCGAGCAGACCAAATCCCAGCCGACGGCAGAGGTTGCGGAAGCGCGCGTCGCTTTCGCGGCCTTTGCCGCGCGTCGACATGCTGGCCGCCAGCCAGACCTCGTCGCTGGCAGCCATCCGATCGACACCTTGCAGGACAAGCTCGAAATTGAATTTCAGCTTCAGCTCGCAGATCACGACGACAGGCGGGGAATCGTCGCTCAGCGCGAGCAGATCGCACCCGCCGATCTCGCCTTTGACGGCAAAGCCCAGCTTCTCGAGGAAGGTTTTGACGGGGTTGTAGAGGGAGGTTTCGAGCATCTTCCGCGCCCTGGCAGCGAATCTGGCAAGCTGTCCGACATATTCGCTGCCTTGCGTTGAACGACTGGTAAACACAGCCGTTTCACGCGCGGACCGGCAGCAACGCCTCGACAACGCGCCACAATCCGGCCCAAACATCGCGCATAGCTGAAGTACTGTTCTCTGGAGGGTGCTCCATGTCTTCTCAGCTGCGGGACGGCGTCTCCGCCCTTGATCTGACCATGCGCCTCACGCTCGGTGTGCTGGCGCTGGCCTCCGGCGTCTACACCTATCTCGGCGTCCGCGACCTGCTGGACGGCTCGACCGTGCTGACCTTCTTCGCGGCGCTCATCTATTCGTCGGCGGTCTCCGTCGCGATCTATGCCTTCTGGTCCTTCCTGCTGCGCTTCATGCCGCATGTGCGCGACGTCACAAGTCGCGTCTGGCTTACGCTTGCCATGGCTCTCGGCTCGCTCATGATCGTGGCCATGTCGTCCTGGCTGAATGCTGCCGCGCTCGCGGGCTCCGCCGCGATCGAGCAGCATCTCGCGGTGACCCTACAGGCCTATACGCGAGATCTCGAAACAGCGCATAACCGCGCGCTCGGCGCGCAGAGCCTGCTTCCGGATATCCAGCTCGCTTCGACGCGATTTGCCCGCCTCGCTGAGGCCGAACGCAGCGGTGCGCTGACGGGCACCGGCGGGTCAGGTACGGTCGTCCAGCCTCTCGCCCAAATGTCCAGCCAGCTCGACGCGCTTGGCCAGCAGGTCGCCGACAGCGGCGAACGCGTCAAGGCGCTCTATGGCGACGGCAGCACTCAGATCGGCCGCATGCGCGAACTCGTCTCCGGCCAGGGTGACATCAAAGCCCGCAGCGATGCTTTTGGGGCAGAGGCGCTGAAGTTGATCGGCACCATCGCCTCGCTCGAACAGACATCCATGGCGCCTGCGGTGAAGCGGGCCGCCGAGGATCTGGGCAAGGGCTTCATTGCCCCGGCTGCGGACGGCCACACCGAGGATCTCGTCGGCCGCCAGAATGCGGTGGTCGACAATGTCGAGAAGGCGGTCGCCACCCAGGCGAATGCGCTGTCGCAGGCGGCTCAGGCCATCATCGGCGACGGGCCGGTCGAGCCGGCCCGTTTCCAGCCGCTTTCCAGCGCCGAGGCGGTCCTGCGCTATGCGAGCGACTTCATGCCGAGCTGGGCGGGCGCTATCTCGATCGATCTCTTGCCCGCCGTCCTTGTCCTCATCCTTTGCGTGGTCCACGCCGCCATCAGGAGCGAAGCCGATCCCGCAGATGCTGAAACGATGACGGCCGCACAGATGATGACGGCCATGCGGCTTCTGCGCGAATTCGACGGCGAAAGGCTCGCACCGGCCGGCGGCGTGCCGCTGGAGGACCGCAGTGCCGTCGGACCAACGTCCGAGGCGACGGTCACACCGCTCACTTCAGCCCGAAGCGTGAAGAAGGAATGAGCTCGGGCGACCAAGCACCTCTCTCGTTCTGGCGGCGCTTTTTCGGAGCACGGCCGGACGAGGCGGTTCTGCGCGCCGTGTTCGCGTCGCTCGTAGCTCTTACGCTGGCTGTGCTCGGCGACGACTTGCTTGCGCGCTTGAACGAACCTCCTCCGGAGATGAACTGGCTGCCCGGCGAGACCACCGAAGTGAAGCCATATCTGCCCTCAGTGCGTTCGGACGTTGCCGTCCCGGATGAGAGCCGCCCTGACGGTGCACCGAAGGCCGAGCTGGGGCAGCCGATGGTGATCGAGCTCGTCTCGGGAGGACGTCTCGAGGCGACAGGCGCGATCACGCCTGGAACAGCCGAGCGTTTCAAAACCGAAATCGAGAGGCGCGGAGACTACGTCAAAACCGTTGTCCTGAATTCGCCGGGCGGCTCGGTCCAGGACGCCCTGGAAATGGGGAGGCTGATCCGCGAGAAGGGGCTCGGGACGCTCGTCGAAAAGGGCGGATATTGCGCCTCCTCCTGTCCACTCGTCTTTGCGGGCGGGGCCACGCGGACAGCCCAGAAGGGCGCCTTCGTCGGCGTGCATCAAGTGATCGCGCTGCCGGTCACAGGCGCTGCGCTGGCCAATGCTGACGATCGCGCCAGCTTCGACCTTGCACAAAAGATCTCAGCCGAATGCCAGCGTCATCTCGTCGAGATGGGCGTCGATCCACGCGTCTGGATCCATGCCATGGAGACGCCGCCCGACAAGATCTTCTACTTCACCAGCGACGAACTCGAGCAATTAAGGCTTGTGACCATTTCCCATGCCCGCAAGTCATGATTGGCGCGGGAGGGGGTATCCTGACGGCCAGCGAGATGCCTGTCGCATGCAGGGCGCTGTTGCGCGTCGGCGTGCCCTCAATTCAGCCCGTTTCTCGGCTGCGCCCCAGCTGGTTGCACCTCGTCTTGGAAATTCTCATAAAGCGCCATCAGATCTGCCAGGGCTGGAATGTCTTCGATTTCCGACAGATTGACCTGCCCGACGATCCTGCCTCGAGACAAGACAACGACCTCGTCGGCGGCGTCGAATATCTCCTGGACTTCGGTGCAGAACATCACGACTGATCGGCCTTCGGCGGCGTAGCTGCGCAACAATGCATAGATATCTGCCTTGCTTGAGATATCCACGCCGCGGGTCGGTTCTTCGATGACGATGATATCGCAACCCTGCTCCATGGCAGCGCCGAGCACGACCTTCTGCTGATTACCGCCGCTAAGGGAGGTGATCGGAGAGGAGAGGCTGCCCGTCTTCACGCGATACTGCTGCACCGATCGGCGCCCGAGCTCTTCGATTTGCCTGAGACTAAGGAAGCCGGACCGGCCGCACAGCGAATGCCGACCCAGCCGCGCAACCAGGTTTTCGCCCACTGTCAGATTGCGGAAGACCGTGTCGCGCCGACTGGCGGCGAGGTAGGCGACCGAGGCCATTCTGTCGGTCGATGCACGTTGCTCGCCCCTGCTCAGCTCGCGATAGCGGCCAATGGCTTGCGCCAGTTCGCGGGCACCGGATCCTTCCACGCCGGCCAGGGCAACAACTCTTCCAGGCATGAGCTTGAGAGAAATGTCGGAAAAGGCTCCCGCGTGGTCTTTGCAGCCGTCCAGATTCAGGAGCGGCGCACCATGACAACCCCGTGCTCTCTCTCGACGGCTGGAAGCGGCGCCATCCGCCCTTGCCGCCTGCGTGCTCAGCTCAGCGGCGATCGCTTGTTCGGTAACCGCTTCACTCGAAAGATCGCCGGTGATCCTGCCATCCCGCAAGACCATCACGCGCCTGCAACAGCGAACAAAGTCGTTGAGCCGGTGAGTGATCAGCAGAACGATTTTGCCGTCGGCTGCCAATTGCTCCATCGTTGCAAATAGCGCCTGCGACTCCTGTTCCGTCAGGGCCGAATTCGGCTCGTCGAACAGATAGACGTCCGCCTGCCGCAGCATGGCCCGCGCGATCTCGACGCGTTGCTGGACGGCGAGGGAAAGGTCGCAGAGCTCGTGGTCCCGATAGTGCAGGATGCCGAGACGGGAGAGCACTGCTTCGACGGACTGCGGGTCGATCCCGATCCGGCCGAACCAGTGGGACTCGCGTCCAACGGCCAGGTTTTGCTCGACCGTCATGTTCGGCCAGATGTGCGGCTCCTGATGAACGACCGCAACGCGCCGCCAGACCTCGTCGACCTGACCACTGGCCGTCGTCAAAATTATCTCGCCGCTGTCGGCCTCTTCCTCGCCTGCCAGCACGCGCATCAGCGTGCTTTTGCCGGCGCCGTTCGGTCCGGCTATGCCGACAACCTCGCCGGAGCGAAGCTCCATCGAGAGACCATCAAGGGCGCGCGTTGCGCCATATCGCTTGGCAACGCTGCGGCAGCTCAGCTGGATCATGCGTTGCCTTCCGAGCCAAGGCGTGCCGCCCGCTGACCCGCGCTGCGGATCAGCTTCTGCGAGATCAGGTCAAGCCAGACAGCGCCGATCGTCACGAGCCCGATGAACAGCAGCTGCACGAAGGAGCTCACGCCGAGGAGCGCGAGGCCGTTGTTGAGCAGGGCCAAAAGGATGACGCCGAGCAAGGTGCCGACGATGGTGCCGCGCCCGCCGGTCAGGCTTGCGCCGCCGATCACGACAGCCGCGATCACCTGGAATGACAGTGAGCTGGACTGCATGGGGCCGATAGAACCCACATAGGAGAAATCGAGAATTCCCGCCAAACCCGCCATCAAACCGCTCAGCATGAAAACCGCATATTTGTATTTTCGGAGGGGGAGGCGGGCCACCACGGCCGCTTCGGGATTGCCGCCCATCGCGACCAGTCGGAAGCCGAAGACGGTCCTGTGCCGCAACACCCAGAAAACGATGAACGCTGCGACGAGCCACAAAACCTCGACGGGAATGTTCCACGGCAGCAGCGCGCCGCCAAGATTATGGAAGAATGCGAGTTCCCATTCAGGCGGAAGCGGTTCGTTATAGGCCGGCGTGAAGGTGGTGGCGTTGCTCACCATCAGAGAAAGACCATCGGTGGCGTTCAGCACGCCCAACGTCGCGATGAAGGACGGCAAACCAGCCTTGACCGTGAGAAAACCGTTCAGAAAGCCGGCGACTAACGCGACGCCAAGTCCGGCCAAAAGTGCTGGAAGAAGCGCTGTGGTGAAGGGCAGATTTCCGCCGCCCAACCACAGAGTTGCGGTCACCGTTCCGGCAAGCGTGTATATGGCGCCGACCGAAAGATCGATCTCGCCAAGTAGGATGACCAGCATCTGCGCGAAGGCGACGATGCCGAGCGCGACCATGGAGCGGGCCAGGGTCAGCAGGTTCTCAGGCGTCAAGAAGGCCGCACGCTGCGAATAGACGATCGCGGCAATCAATAGGATCGCCAGCGCCAGTCCGATCGTCCTGAGACTGGTCAGAACCTTCTGCTTGCCGAGTAGTACGGATAGGGACTGGCGCATGGAATTCCCGAATTGGATATACAAAAAGCGATGACGCCGGTCGGAGCCGACGCCATCGCGCAATCTCTCAGTTCGATGCGGACTTCAAACGGTCGCGTCCGGCATCGACCGTGATCTGCCCATCGCCGCCAGCTTTGGTTATGACGATCGGCGAAAGATATTGGAGCGGATCCTCAGGCGCTTCGCCCTTGGCCAGGAAGCGGGCGCATTGTTCAACCGGCGCCTGGGCCTGGTTGTCGAAGCCTTGGTCGATAGTCACCAGCGTTGTTTCGTCAGCGATGGCGTCCAGGATAGGCCCGCTGACATTGAAGCCGGACGTGAACACCTTGCCGTTGAGCTTCAGATTGCGGATGACGTTGCCTACGCCCTCCACACCCTGGTCGGTGTGAAAGAACAAAGTGACATCCGGGTTGGCCGTAAGGAACGGCGTTACGGAATTTAGCACCTCCTGGGTGGTGAAGTTCTTGCCCGTCGGAATGCCGCTCTTTGCATCGTTAAAGAATTTGGCATCCGGCAAGACAGACTTGTAGCCCGCCATGAAGCCTTCCATCCGCGCTTGCGCCCAGGGCTGGTCCGGTGCACCGCTGCCCATAGCGATCTGCTTGACCTCGATGCCCTTGGCCTTGACGACATTCGCGGTCGCCTCGCCGTTGATTTTGCCCGCCTGCATTTCGTTCAAGGCGTAGTAGGCGAAACGCTTTGCCTTCGGTGCATCGATGTTGATGGCAAAGACCGGGATACCGGCATCCGCATACTTGTTGATGATGCCGGTGAACTGGCTGGGCAGAGGCGGCTGAAGCGCCAGGCAATCGACCTGACCGGAGTTCAGCAACGTCTCGAGTTCCGATAGCTGCTTGGATGTATCGGGATTCACCGGGCCGACCATCCGGCACTCGGCAGGAAGTTCTTTGTTGGCCGCCTCGCAGCCGCGCGCCATTCCGATGCGCATCTCGGCGCCCTGGATAGGAATGCCGGTGCCCTCGATCCCAACGACGATGTTCGCCTTCTCGCCGGCCGCGAGCTTGTCGACGATCCGTGGCGCCAGCTTGAACTCTCCCCACGGCATCTGACGCGACTTCGCCGAGTCCGGAACGGTAATACCTCCGGCAATGGCGGGAACATGCGTCGCCACACCTGCCGATAACGCGACACCGGCTGCGAGAAGCAGGTGGCCTCTATTGTGCATTTTCATGGATCAGTCTCCCATTGTTCTGCTATACAGAATTGTGTTTTGTAATGCGGGAACAATATCGGAGAGCCGCGGCTTGTCAAGCCGGAACCGAATTTCGATTTTGGCGGTGATTGAGTCGGTGCGCGCCGGCGGCGCGCTTGCGAGCCGTTGAGGGGCTAAGCGACAGGCTCGAGTGCGGCGTGCGCGGGGCCGCCAAGAAGCTGGCTGATGCGATCGGCGTAGGAGCGGACGACGAAACCCAGTTGATGCATGTCGTCTTCGCTGCGGCCAAGCTTCATCGTTGTGACGCTCAGGGCCGCTGCTGCTTCCCCGGTTCGATCGTAAATAGCTGCGCCGATGCAGATCACTCCGACATTGTCCTCTTCATTGTCGAAAGCGTAACCGCGGACGGCGGCAAGACGCAGATCTGCAATCAATTCCGCCTGGGAGGTGATCGTTTGCTCGGTCCGCCGCGGCATGCCGAGACGCGTAAGAATGGCCATGATCTTTTCTTCGGGAAGGCGCATCATCAATGACTTGCCTACAGCCGAGCAATGGGGGAGCTCCCTGCGTCCGAGCGATCCGGACATGCGGAACGGCCCAGGTGCATCGACCCTGCTGATTGCCACCGCGTAACCGTCGTCGAGCACGGCGAGGCGGGATGTCAATTGCGTGGTGTCGGTCAATTGCTGCAGGACGGGCGTGGCGATCTGGGTAATGCCCAGTCCTGCGGCTGCCTGGTCGCCGAGATGAACCAATGCAAGACCAAGCCGGTAGAGGCGCGCTCCTCCCAGGCGATTGTCGGAGACAAATCCCCGCGCAACCAAGGTCTGCAAAAGGCTGAAGGCAGTCGAACGCGAGACGCCGATCGCATCCGCGACCTCGCCAACGCTCATTCCCATACCGCTGGCCGAGCCAAGCGCCTGCAGAACGTCGAGCGCCCGGCCCAAGCTGCGCAGGGTGTATTTGTCATCGGAATTTGCTGCCTCTGTCATGGTTCCGGCTCTCCTTTTTACCTGACGCATTCTTGATTTCTCAGCAGGCCGTTGACAACGCCACTGATCTGCTCATACTGCCCGCATTGCCGAACTGTGTTCGGTATAGCAGAATACATCGAGGCTTTGGCGCAATCAATGGCAAAGACAAAAAGACTGCGGTCGCAGGCCTGGTTTGGCGGAAACAGCAAGGATGCCTTCATGCATCGCAGCTGGATGAAGAATCAGGGCATGCCCGCTGACAGCTTCGATGGCCGGCCGGTGATCGGCATCTGCAACACATGGTCCGAACTCACCCCTTGCAACGCGCATCTGCGCGCGCTCGCCGAGCGCGTGAAGCGCGGCGTGTTGGAAGCAGGCGGCTTTCCGGTTGAGTTCCCGGTGATGTCGCTCGGCGAATCCAATATGCGTCCGACCGCGATGCTTTATCGGAACCTCGCATCGATGGATGTCGAGGAATCGATCAGGGCCAATCCGCTGGATGGCGTCGTGCTGCTGGTCGGCTGCGACAAGACAACGCCTGCGCTCGTGATGGGCGCGGCGTCGTGCGACCTGCCAACCATCGTGCTCTCAGGGGGGCCGATGCTCAACGGCAATTTCCGAGGCGAACAGATCGGTTCCGGAACTGCTGTCTGGCGTTACAGCGAGGACGTGAAGGCCGGTCGCATGAAGGTCGATGACTTCATGGCGGCAGAGGCCGCAATGAGTCGGTCCGCCGGAAGCTGCATGACCATGGGCACAGCCTCGACCATGGCCAGCATGGTCGAGGCGCTTGGTTTGGCGCTGCCGCAGAACGCGGCAACCCCGGCAGTGGACGCTCGACGCAATGTGCTGGCGCAGTTGACCGGCCGTCGCATCGTAGAGATGGTTCACGAGGACCTGACGCTGTCACGCATCGTAAGGCCCGAAGCCTTCCACAACGCCATCCGCGTCAACGGCGCTATCGGCGGGTCGACGAATGCCGTTCTCCATCTGCTCGCCATCGCGCGGCGCATCGGGGTAGATCTGTCGTTGGACGACTGGGATCGCTTTGGTCGCGACATACCGACCCTCGTCGACCTGCAGCCCTCCGGCCGGTTCCTGATGGAGGAGTTCTTTTACGCCGGCGGTCTGCCGGTGGTGATGCGCAGCCTCGGCGAGCGCGGGCTGCTTGAGCGCGACGCAATAACTGTCACTGGACGGACTATCTGGGAAAATGTTGAGGACGCCGAAAACTTCAACACCGAGGTCATCCGCGACTGGGACAACCCGTTGGCCAGGCAAGGCGGCATTGCCGTCTTGCGTGGCAATCTCGCGCCAAAGGGTGCGGTGCTGAAACCATCGGCGGCGACGCCGGCCTTGATGACGCATCGCGGTCGCGCCGTCGTCTTCGAAACGATCGAGGATTACAAGCGACGCATCGTTGATCCTGATCTGGATATCGATCCGTCCTGCGTCATGGTGCTGAAGAATTGCGGACCTCGCGGGTATCCGGGAATGGCCGAGGTCGGCAATATGGGATTGCCGCCGAAGTTGCTGGCGCAAGGCGTCACTGACATGGTTCGAATTTCGGATGCCCGCATGTCAGGCACTGCTTACGGGACGGTCGTTCTGCATGTCGCGCCCGAAGCGGCAGCGGGCGGCCCGTTGGCACTCGTGCGCGAAGGCGACATGATCGATCTCGATGTGCCGAACCGCCGGCTTCAGCTGGACGTTTCCGAGGCCGAACTCGAAGCTCGCCGGCGCGAGTGGGCGCCGCCGGACCCACCCGGGTCAGGCTACCAGAGCCTGTATGTTCACAATGTTCTGCAAGCCGATGAGGGCGCCGATTTCGGCTTTCTTGGCGGCATGCGCGGCGCTGGAATACCCAGAAACTCTCACTAGCACCTTCCACCAGGCCCCAATTCTTCGAGACTATTGGAGACTTTCATGCGCCTCGTCCAATTCCTTTCCCGCTCCGGCGGCCGCAAGGTCGGCATTTCGGAGGGCGGCGGCGACATCATCCCGCTAGCCGGCACCAACACGGTGTACGACCTCGCCGTCAAAGCCGTCGAGAGCGGCGCAAGTCTCAAGAAGATTGTCGCAGAAGCGGCCAGAGAGGCGCCGGTCAGTTACGACGAGTTGCTTGCGGAGAGGCGTCTGCTTGCGCCGCTCGATCATCCGGAGCCGGCGCGCTTCTGGGTCACGGGAACAGGCTTGACCCATATCGGCAGCGCCGACGCGCGCGACAAAATGCACGACCTGGCACATGGAGAAGGCGGTGAATTGACCGATTCCATGAAGATCTTCCGGATGGGACTGGAAGGCGGCAAGCCAGCGCCGGGCGAGGTCGGCGTGCAGCCGGAATGGTTCTTCAAGGGGGTCGGCACATGCATTGTCGGACCCGAAGCGGATCTGCCGATGCCCGATTTCGCCTTGGCCGGAGGCGAGGAAGCGGAAATTGTAGGCCTCTACTTGATCGGGCCCGACGGCAATCCGTGGAGGATCGGCTTCACCCTCGGTAATGAGTTCTCGGACCAGGTCACCGAAGCTCTGAACTATCTCTATCTCGCCCATTCCAAGCTGCGCGCTTGTTCGATGGGCCCTGAGCTGCTGGTCGACGATCTCCCCGCCGACACACGCGGCAAGGTGCGCGTGAAGCGCGGCGGGGAGGCGATCTGGGAAGGCGATTTCCTGAGCGGCGAAGACAACATGTCCCACTCGATCCGTAACCTCGAGCACTACCATTTTCGATATGACATGTTCCGGCGTCCGGGCGACCTGCACGCCTATTTTTTCGGCGCTGCGATTCTGAGCTGCGCAAACGGTGTCGAAACGCAATCCGGTGATGTTTTCGAGATCGACGTGCCAGATTTCGGCCGGCCGCTTCGCAACGCCATGGTGGCCGCCCCGAAACCTTCCTTCACCGTCCGTTCGCTTTGACGCGCCTGGATTATTGACGCCCCGAGAATTGTAGGACCTTGCCCATGGGCCTCCGCTTTGCTGTCGATACCGGCGGCACCTTCACAGACCTGATGGTCGCAGACGAGGACAACGTGCTGAGCATGCACAAAGCCTCGACGACGCCGTCGGACCCGATCGCCGGGGTTATCGATAGCCTGAAAGTCGCGTCGGAAGCTGCCGGCCAAAGCCTTGCTGACTTTCTCGGCAGGGGCGACGTGCTCGTGCATGGCACGACACACGCGATCAACGCGATTGTGACCGGGTCGACCGCCAGTACGGCGTTCCTCACCACCGAGGGGCATCCGGACACGTTGGTGTTTCGGGAAGGGGGGCGCATCGAGCCCTTCAATTTCACTGTCCCCTACATGGAGCCCTATGTCCCGAAGGCGCTGACCTTCGAAGTGCCCGAGCGCATCATGGCATCGGGGTCGATCAAGAAGCCCCTCGACGAGGCTGCAGTTGTCGCAATCCTGGATGGCCTCAAAGAGCGCAATGTCGAAGCGATTGCGGTTTGCTTTCTATGGTCGGTCGTGAATCCGGTCCACGAGTTGGCTGTCGGCGCATTGATCGAAAAGCACTGCCCTGGCATCCCTTACACGCTCTCGCATCGCATCAATCCCTCGATCCGCGAGTACCGCCGTGCCTCGTCGACCTGCATCGACGCATCGCTGAAGCCATTGATGGGCGCCTATATGAGGGGTCTCGAACAGCGGCTGCGCGATGCCGGCTTCAACGGCCGTGTTCTCGTCGTGACGTCTCAGGGCGGCGTGATGGATGCCGGCCAGGTAGCGGAAGCGCCGGTGCATCTGATCAATTCGGGGCCAAGCATGGCTCCGCTCGCGGCCAAAATCTACGGTGGCGCCGAACGGGACGAAACGCTGATCGTCGGTGATACCGGCGGTACGACCTTCGACGTCTCGCTGGTCCGACGCGGACGTGTTCCCCGCAGCCGCGAAGCCTGGCTCGGCCAACCCTTCCGAAGCCATATGACCGGCATGCCGTCGGTGGACGTGAAGAGCATCGGCGCCGGCGGTGGGTCCATTGCCTGGGTTGACGCCGGTGGGCTGCTCCATGTGGGCCCGAAGAGCGCGGGCGCGGTGCCGGGGCCCGTCTGTTACGGCCGCGGCGGCACCAGGCCGACCCTGACAGACGCAGCCCTTGTTCTTGGTTTCATCGACGAGGCCTTCTTTCTCGGCGGCCGGATGGCTCTCGACAAGGCAGGCGCGATCGAGGCTATTCGCAGCCAGGTGGCGGAACCGCTGGGAAAGAGCGTCGAGGCCGCGGCAGTCGATATCGTCGGGCTCGCCACGGAGCACATGGTCCAGGCGATCATGGACATCACCGTCAACCAGGGCATCGACCAGACGCAGGCGACCTTCGTCGCCGGCGGCGGGGCTGCCGGTTTGAACTGCGTGGCGATTGCCAAGAGGCTCGGTTGCCGACGGGTGCTCGTCACCGAAGCGGGCGCCGCCTTGTCGGCGTCCGGTGCGCTGATCTCTGACCTGACAGCGCATTACCAGGCGATGTTCCACACCCGCAGCGACAGCTTTGATCTTGAGGGCGTCAACGGCGTCCTGGCCGATCTGATGCGTGCGTGTCAGACGTTCGCCGATGGTCCTGGATCGGGCGCCGGACTTGTCGAGGTCGATTGGGCGACCGAAGCTCGGTACGTCGATCAGGCTTGGGAAATCGAAGTTCCACTGCGAACCGATCGTTTCACCGGGAAGGACGAGGTCGCGGCGCTCGTCTCGGACTTCCATCAAATGCACAAGGACATCTTCGCCGTCAGCGATCCCGCGGCTGAAATCGAGACGGTCGGCTGGAATGCCGAGGTCCGCTGCCGGTTGGGATCCGGCGTTCCCGGTCGCCTCGCGCGTGACGAACACCCGGTGCGGCTGCCGTCCCGGCGAGTGCACTTTCTGGACGGCGACTGGGTCGAGACGGATGTCTGGCGATTTGAGTCGATCCTGGAAGGCCAAGAGGTGACGGGGCCGGCCATAGTGGAGTCGGACTTCACTTCAATCGTCATCGATCCGAAAGCTGTCGCTCGTCGTGACGCACGCGGCAATCTGGTTATCTCGATCTGAGGATGGAGCCAATGCGCGAAGATACATCAATGGCTCCAGGACCGGCCGGCCAGTCGAAGGTGCCGATGGATGGGTCAGCACTGGCCGTTCTCACGGCGCGATTCGAGGGCATCGCCCGAAAGATGGCGAACACGCTGCATCGCACCGGGCGCTCCGGCATCTTGACCATCGCGCGCGATTTCAGCTGCGTTGTGATGACGGCAAAGCACGAACTGCTGGCGACGGCGGAAAGTCTGCCAAACCATGTGCTGCGTGGCCCGGAAATCATGGCGCGAACCATGGCAGAGAACCATCCGGTTCTACGCCGCGGCGATGCCTTTCTGCACAACTCGCCATATCACGGCTGCACGCATCCGGCCGACCATTCGATCCTGGTTCCGATCATCGACGACGAGGGTAGGCACCGCTTCACCGTCATGGCCAAGGCGCATCAGGCTGACTGCGGCAATTCCTTGCCGACCACCTATATGGGCTCGGCGGTCGACGTCTATAATGAAGGCGCACTGATCTTTCCGGCGGTGAAGATCCAGGACAACTACGAGCACGTGATGGACATCATCCGCATGTGCCAGTTGCGCATACGCGTGCCGGAACAATGGTGGGGAGACTACCTGGCGACGCTCGGAGCGGCGCGTGTCGGCGAACGCGAGATCATGGCGCTGGGTGCCGAAATCGGCTGGGACCGCCTCGAAACATACGCGGAGCAATGGTTCGACTATAGCGAGCGGCGCATGATCGACGTGATCCGCGCCTTGCCCGCAGGCCGCGTGACCCGAACGAGCACACACGATCCGTTTCCCGGCACGCCTGCCGAAGGCGTGGTGATCAAGGCGACGGTCGAGGTGAAGCCCGACGAGGCGGTGATCGAGGTCGATATGACAGACAACCCCGATTCGATGCCGAACGGGCTCAACCTGTCCGAGGCTTGCGCGCTGTCGACGCCGATGATCGGCATCTTCAACTCGATCGACCACACGGTGCCGAAGAATGAAGGCAGCTTTCGGCGGATCAAAATCCATCTTCGGGATGGCTGTATCGTCGGCAGGTCGCGTCATCCCACTTCCTGCTCCGTGGCAACGACAAATATTGCCGACAGGGTCGCGAATCCCGTGCAGGCGGCCATGGCCGAACTGGCGGATGGACTGGGCCAAGCCGAGACGGGCGCGCTCATCCCGCCCTCGTGCGGTGTATTGTCCGGCGTTCACGACGGTAAGCCTTTCGTCAACGAGGTCTATCTCGGCTGTACGGGTGGAGCGGGGACACCTTGGACGGACGGCTGGTTGACGATCCTGCACGTCGGCAATGCCGGCATGTGCTATCAGGACTCGATCGAAGTGGATGAACTACGGCATCCGGTCTTCGTGCACAGTCGCCGTCTCATTCCCGACTCGGAGGGGGCGGGACGATTCCGCGGGGCGCTCGGCGCCTATTCCGAGTTCGGGCCGGTCGATTGCAGCATGACGGTTGCATATGTCAGCGACGGCAACATAAACCCAGCCGCCGGTGCGCGGGGTGGGTTGCCGGGCTCCCCCTCCGCCCAATTCCGTCGCAGGGCCGACGGCTCGCTCGAACCCGTACCGGCCTGCGCTGAGGTGCTGATCGCGGCGGATGAGCGGATGGTGTCCATCAGCGGCGGCGGCGGCGGATATGGCCATCCGTTTGAACGCGATCCGATGCGGGTGTGGCATGATATCCAGGAGGGCTGGATCAGTCGCGAGCGAGCCGAGCAGGTCTACGGAGTGATATTGACGGCCGAGGGTGCCGTGGACAGCCAGGCAACGGCGCAGCGTCGGCGAGCCCCCGGATAAGGGGGCGCCCGATGTCTGGCCAAGAGGAATTTGAGCAGAATCGCCGCGGGCTATGTTCCTCTGTCTAGCCTGCGGCGCACTGCCCTCAGGCCCACGAGGTCACTGAGTATCGGCGTGCGTCGTCAATTCAGCCCGCCTCTCGGCCGCGACGACTGCAAGGTCGAGCACCTTCTGCAACTCGGCGGCGTGCCGGAAGGATGGTTCAGCCGGCACGCCGCTGCGGACCGCATCGACGAAACGCTGATAGTTGGTCGGCACGGATCCGGAATCGAGCGTTTTCCAAAGGGCGTCTTCGATATTCCCGCCAATGCAGACTTTCAGCTCCGACCCCTTCAGATTATGCACGACTTCAATCCCGCCTCGATCGCCAAAAATGCGCAACCGCAACTCGTTCAGATGGCCGGTTGCCCATCGGCTGGCGTGGACGACGCCTAGCGCGCCGTTGGTGAAGTCCAGCGCCATGGTGAAACTGTCGTTGGCGTCGAGTTCATATTCGCCGATCCTGTTGTCGGGCGCCTTGTCGAAGGTCTTGAGCCTGCAGAACACATGCTCGATGTCGAGCCCCGCGCCATAACTGGCGAAATCTAGGATATGGATCCCGACATCACCCAGCACGCCATTGGATCCGTGGCCGCGCGACAGGCGCCAGAGCCATTTCGGATCTGTCCGCCAATCGCCCCAGAACTTCGAAACGAGCCAGCTCTGAAGATAGGACGCTTCGACATGCTTGACCGCGCCGATCTCGCCGGCAAGCACCATTTCACGGGCCTTTTGCAGCGGGGCAACGTTGCGATAGGTTAGATTGACCATATTGATGATGCCGGCCCGCTCGGCGGCGTCCGCCATCTCGCTGGCCTTGACGTAGTTCTCGGCCAGCGGCTTTTCGCACAAGACCGGCTTGCCCGCCGCGATCAGCTTCATGGTGGTTGGATGGTGAATGCGATCCGGCGTGATGTTGGCCGCGGCGTCAAATTTGCCCCATGTCAGGGCGTCCTCCAGCGACGTGAAGCGATTGGGAATGCCGTAGGTGTCCGACAACTCGTCGACACGGCTCGGCTCGATGTCGACGGCGCCGGCCAGTTCGACGCCCTCGATATTCCCGAACTGCCGCGCATGCTGCTGGGCCATCCAGCCGGTTCCGAGTATTAGAAGACGCATCCTGTTTCACCTCTCACTCTGCAATTGATGGCGTCGAGCGCCTCTCGAGGCACATTCGGGACCTTGCATCACTGGATACGCCCAGACCGGCGATGCTCAGCACGTTTTGAACGATGGCTACGACTTCGAAAGTTTGTGACAGCAACCTGGAACTGTATCAGAATGGCCCGTATTGAGGCCGGCAACTACACGGTCGAGGCATGGGATGGGAGTAGGGCTTTCCGACAAGGGTAGGCGGGCTAGCCTTTAGCCGCGTCCGCGATCAGCTCGGCCAGCAACGTGGTGAAACGCTCGGCAGATTCGTCCGCTATGACGCCTGCATCCTTTGAAACGATTCCAGGCGCGCAGACTGAAACTCCGCCATCTACCTGAACGGCAACCGTGTACGTCTTCGATGCCAGATGCTTCTCGTCTCCCTTTGGCGTCCGGTAGAGTCGGAACTGAATAGAAGGCGTCATGCTTTCGGCACGGACCGCCGCGGTGTCTATGTCGATAGTCACTTCGTCTGCCACATCTGCCTTGGCGGCCTGCAATGACGCGATGGCAATGTTCTCTAGCCAAGCCTTGGCCCGGACGTTGAACTCTTTGGCGCTCGCATCACGCCCAGCCTTGTCCCTGCGCGTCTGCTGATCTCGCCCCCGACCAGCTTCCCTTTTTGCTCGCTCAACGGCATCCTTGAACTTGGACATCTCTCATGCCCTCCGACTGTCGCCGTTTCGATAGAAGCGGCTCCTCACATCGGCTGCGCGCGATCTACCCGAGTAGAACGCACGCGACTGCCATACGTTGCCTTGAGCTCGACTGCACGGCGTTCGCTGGGAAGCAGTGGGAGCTCGGGAGGCGGAACTTCGGTGTTAACGGCGCCGGAGGATAAGCCGTCCGGAGCTCAGACATGGGCTCACGGAGCGCAACTCAATACCAGCGGCTGCGGCGACCGTCGGCTTGCCCCATGAGCATCCCAAGAATGAAACCTATCAGTCCGCCAACCAACATCGCGGATGAGATGGTTCCGGGATTTTCCTTCACAGCTTCTGAGACGGAATGTGCCTGTGTCCTCATGGCTTCGGTGGCGCGCGAAGCTCGATCGGTTGCGGCATCATACCAGCCGCTGGCCCGTTCGCTCATTTCTTTTGCGCGCTCGGCCAGGCTTCGATTGAGGTTGCTTACCTCTTGCTTAAGTTGGGCGATCTGCGCTTCGAGGGCCTCCTGCCTTTCGCGCTGGGTCGTACGCGAGGCTTCGCTTTCATCGGGCATCGTTGTCCTCCTGGCTGATTATTCGACGAATAGTTGTTGAGATAGTTCCCGATGCCGAAAAGGCCAGACTGACGTGAGCAGCATCGCAACTCGGCTCTACAGCCACCATCTAGCGGGAATGGTGTCGCCCAAGTCAAAACAACTGCAGCTCGAATTCGGGGGCGAGGACGCGCTCTTCGAACCAGCACGTGCGCTGCCGTCCGGATTCCGCTATCAGCCTGACCTCATAGGCCGCGACGAGGAAACGGAGCTTGTCAGCCGGCTTGAAACGCTGCCATTCGCTCCCTTCAATTTTCATGGTCACCTCGCCAACCGGCGTGTTGTCGGATTTGGATTCCGCTACGACTACGAAAATCGCCGACTGATCGAAGCTGCGGAGATTCCCGGCTTCCTGTTGGGCTTGCGCGAAAAAGTGGCGGCCCTTGCAGATCTGCCGGCAGAGGACTTCATCCAGATTCTGATCAACGAATATCGGCCGGGCGCCGGGATCGGCTGGCATCGCGACAAGCCGCAGTTCGAAGTCGTGGCAGGCGTCTCGCTGCTTGCGCCTTGCAGCTTTCGGCTGCGCAGGAAAAACGGCACCAAATGGGAGCGCGAGACGATCACCGTTGAGCCGCGATCAGCCTATCTCATGACGGGTCCTGCGCGGCACGAATGGGAGCACAGCATTCCGCCCGTCTCCGAGCATCGCTACTCGATCACCCTGCGCACGCTTCGTTCAGCGCCGTGATCATGTCGCGCAGACGATGAACTATGAGGAGAGACTGACCTGGCTGCTGTTCTATAGCTCGATCTTCAAATCGCGGAAGTTGCCGATGGTCGATGTCGTCGACCCGGGCGGTCTGGTGCACAGCCAAGTGGTGGAAAGCGATGGTGGGCGCTGCGATTGACCCTGAACGGGGGCGGGAGCCGCAAGACGCCGGCAGGCCATTTCATCGCCAAGAGCTTCGGCTCCGGCGTCCAGCACATAGCCTTTTCGAGCGCTGATGTATTTGCCTCGGCTGCCGCGCTCAAAGCGTTTGGCTTTCATCCGTTGCAAATTTCCCCGAACTACTATGATCAGCTCGAGGCTCGCTTCGCATTGGACCGAGAGCTGACCGACCGGTTGCGGGCGGAGAATATTCTCTACGACCGGGACCGCGCCGGAGAGTATTTCCAGCTCTACGGCCGGACCTACGGAGAAGGCCTCTTTTTGGAGATCGTCGAGCGCCGCAATGGCTACACGGGTTATGGCGCTGCCAACGCGGCTTTCCGCATCGCGGCACAGAAGGTTTCGCTGCGGCCCAAGGAGATGCCGCGATGAACAGACTTAGTTGCTCCCGTCTAGAAGCCGGCGGCGGCGACGGTCCAGATATCGCATTACCGGTGTTACCGTCATGCCGTGCAGTATTATCGAAATCAGGATCGTCAAGCTTGTCACCGACCAGAGGTAGTCGGGTCGGGAGAATGAGCCGTGATTGAGTGCGTAGCTTAGATAATATGCAGAGCCTACCCCACGTATTCCATAGAACGCCATTACCGCGCGCTCGTCCCACGGCCGGGGAAAGCCGATAAAAGCCAAAGCGCCCGCGACCGGCCTGATCAGCAAGATGGCTGCCGCCGTAAACAGAATAGCAGGTCGATCGAGCTCAGCCAGAACGCCATCCACGAGCGCAGCCCCGAACAATAGGAGAAGCACCATCATGATCAGGCGCTCCATCTGTTCGGCAAAATCGTGCAGCCGTTCATGATAATCGTGCCGGCGTTCCACGGCACGAAGGCTGAGCCCGGAAACGAAGACCGTGACGAACCCGTAGCCACCGATGGTTTCTGTCAGTCCATAAGTCAGACACGTGATGCCGAGCGCGACGAAGCCATCGCCGCTGCGCGCCAATCTCGCCCGATTTGGAATCCGGAAGACAAGCCATCCAAGCAGACGACCAGTGACAAAGCCGGCCCCAACGCCGCACGCGATCTTCCAGACGACATCGATGGCGAACCATTGAAGCATCAGATTGTCGAGCTGATCGACTGTCGTCAGACCTGCCAGCAGGATCGCCAGATGGACAAAAGGGAAAGCAAAACCATCATTGAGGCCGGCTTCCGAGGTGAGGGCGAACCGCACCTCGTCCTCTTTCCCGGAATTAGGGGGGCCAACTTCTACGTCGCTTGCGAGCACTGGATCGGTTGGAGACAAGAGTGCCGCCAACAGCAGAGCCGTCGCGGCATCCAGATCGAGCAGCACCATGGCGGCGGCAGCCAGGCCGGCTACCGACAGCAGCATGGTTATGCTCAGCAGCCGCCAGGTCGCTGCCCATCGCCGCCAGCTAAATGGCCGGTCGAGCTTCAACCCGGCGCCCATCAGCGCAACGATGAGCACAAGCTCAGTCGCTTTCTCGACGAAGAGGCCGTGTTTGATCGGATTTGAATCGGGTCCGGCTACCGGCAACCAAAACATGAGGACCGCTCCAAGTCCCACAAAGATGATCGGAAGCGAGAGGGGCAATTCCTTGAGGAGCAATGGAAGCCATGCCGCGAGCAGCACGACTGCTCCGAAACCGGCGAGTGTGGTTATGTACGGATCCAGCTCGAGCTGCACGGTCATCCTTGAAACGCTTGCAATCCGCGACGCGGCAGACACGTCACGTGACTAGGAGAACGAAGTAACACGCTGCTTGGCGCATGGTTCAGCGTTCGATGTTCGCGTGATGGTTGCCTGCGGTTTTCGCGACCGGCTTGACGATCGTTCGATACCCCCTCGGTCGTGTCGCTTCCGAGGGGGGCGGACGCGGGGGAACATTCCTTTGCCGTAGCCATTCGGTCGAAGCATTTGGACTGTCGACATGGCCATACTCGGCTGGATTCTTGGGCGAAGACTGGCGAACCGCGAGCAGCAGGACCGCAAGATCGGCACCTTCGAAGGCGTGCCGGCGATGGGCTTGGACGGACTGGGCTCGTCAGCTTATGGGCCCGAGGCCGCACTGACCATCCTGATCCCGCTCGGCGCAGCCGGACTTGCCTATATCGGACCCATCATGGCGGCCATCGTCGGCCTCCTCTTGATCCTTTATCTTTCATACCGGCAGACGATCGCCGCCTATCCGAATAATGGCGGCTCCTACATCGTCTCGAGAGAAAACCTGGGCCGCAATATCAGCCTTCTCGCCGCGGCAGGCCTGATGGTGGACTACGTGCTCAACGTAGCGGTGGGAATCTCGGCGGGGGTCGGCGCGCTGGTCTCCGCAGTGCCCTCGCTGCACCCCTACATACTGCCGCTTTGCCTTGGCATCCTCGTGCTGGTCACAATCGCGAACCTGCGCGGCACGATGGATGCCGGCCGGCTGTTTGCCCTGCCAACCTACCTGTTCGTGGCGAGCTTCATGCTGATCCTCGGGATCGGGGTTTGGAGAACGGTCGCTTCGGGCGGCCAGCCGGTGCCGGTGATTTCGCCGCCGCCATTGCCCGCAGTTGCCGGAACGGCTGGCCTGTGGCTGCTCATGCACTCCTTTGCGAGTGGATGCACCGCCATGACCGGAGTAGAGGCCGTCAGCAACGGGATGAGCGCCTTCAAGGAGCCCACCCTGAGATACGGCCGACGCACCCTCGCGGCAATTTGCCTGATCCTCGGGCTGCTGCTCGGCGGCATCGCCTTCCTCGCCCAACACTACCGCATCCTTGCGATGAACCAGGAAAAGGAAGGCTATCAAAGCGTGCTGTCGCAACTTGCGCAGGCTGTCGTAGGCGATGGCGTCTTTTACTACATCGCCATGGCAAGCCTGTTGTGCGTGCTCGCTCTTTCTGCAAACACCAGCTTCGTCGATTTCCCAAGGCTTTGCCGGATGGTGGCGGAAGATGGCTTCCTCCCCCGTCCGTTTGCGGTGGTCGGTCGCCGGCTGGTTTTCTCGGTCGGCATTCTCTACCTCGCAGTCACCGCAGGCATTCTGTTCATCGTCTTCGGCGGCATAACCGACCGCTTGATTCCGCTCTTCGCGATAGGCGCATTCCTTACATTCACCCTGTCTCAGACGGGCATGGTCGTGCACTGGGTCAAAGCACTGCGCTCGGCTAAGGACACCAGGACCCGCGCGGCCCATCAGGCTCACCTCGCGGTCAACGCCGCGGGGGCAACAATTACCGGGCTCGCCCTGATCGTCATCGTTGCGGCGAAATTCAAGGAGGGAGCCTGGATTACGGTGATCGTCATCCCAACGGTGATCGTGCTCCTGCACCAGGTGCGGCGCTACTACGACCGGCTCGACGCAACGCTGCGCGAGGCTGGGCCGATCAGCCTTGACCGCATGGAAGCGCCTGTCGTTCTTGTCGTTACGGAACGATGGAACAAACTCACCGACAAGGCCCTGAGCTTCGCCTTTCGGTTGTCACCCGATATCATAGCCGTGCACGTCACCAGGTTGGCCGGAGAGGAAGGCGAGGAGGAAGAGCGGGCGATCCGCGGCATGTGGGCGAAGGACGTCGAGGCGCCTGCGAGAGCTGCCGGCGTCAAGCCGCCCAGGTTGCTTCTTCTCAGTGCCGACTACAGGCTGATGCACGGGCCGCTTCTGAAGCTCATCAAGGAGTTGGAAGACGAGTTCGCCGACCGCACCATCGCGGTGTTGTTGCCCGAAATCGTGAAGACAAGCTGGTGGCAATCTCTCATGCACACGCATCGCGCCCGTCGGCTGCACTCGAAGCTGTTGCAGTTCGGAGGATCCAACGTGGTTGTGATATCGATGCCTTGGTATCTGAAGGAGCCGAAGATCGAGGACGCGATCATCACCGAGCCGTCGGAAGTGAGGGCCGGCTCGACAAGATCCGAGCCTTCCTCAGTCAGCGGTTTGCATGGCGCCACTGACCAGGTACGGCAGGCGATCTCTTCCTGCTCAAGCGACCACGACAACTAGCAGCCATGCGGGGAGGGGAAAGGCGCCGTCGAAGCTCTCTGTACCAGCGAGACCGGCAGGACCATGTTCTCGATCTCCGACTTCGGTTCGTCCAAGCGGCGGATCAGGAGGTCGACCGCGCGTCGGCCGAGCTCGGCCAGCGGCTGCCGGATCGTCGTAAGACCGATCAGCGGCCATGCCGACCACTGCATATCATCGAAGCCGATGACGGAAACTTCGCTCGGAACGTCGATGCCCTCCTTGCGAAGCACGCTGAGCGCCGAGATCGCGACAAGGTCGTTGACGCAGGCGATCAGGCTCACCTTCCTGCGAGCAATGGCTCGCGTGGCCTCCCGCGGCAATGTGGAAAGCAGCGGAACATGGATGTCCCAGACGATGTCCAGCCTGCCTCGCGCGCCCTCGAGGAAGCCGTCACGGCGCTCGCGGCTGCTGGCAAGATCCTGCTCGCCCGACAGCAATCCGATCTTGCGGTGACCGAGCGCGAAGGCATGCTCGGCCATGAGCCGGCCGCCGGTGTGGTGGTCAGCCTGAACGCTGTCGAGCCCAACAATCTGGCGGTCGATTGCGACGAGTGGAAACAGAGGCGGGTCGGTGATGCTGGAATGGGTGCTGAGCACGGCAACCGCGCCGTCGACGCCGTGCGTGAAGAGCGTGCGCGCAGCCTGGGCTTCGCGTTGGACGCCGCCGCCGGAGTCGATCACGAACGTGGCGAAGCCATGCTCCTCAGCGCGCAGCTGCACGGCTTGGGTGATCTCTGGAAAAACGGGGCTCACCAGCGATGGCACGATGCAGCCGATGGCGTGGCTGCGTCCCGTCTTCAGTGCGGTCGCGGCCCGGTTTCGCTGATATCCCAGTTCGCGCGCGATGCGGCGAACATGGGCATCGACTTCCGGCGTGACCTTGTTAAGGTTGTTGAGCACGTAGGAAACCGTCGCCGACGAAACGCCGGCGGCCTCAGCGACATCCTTGATGGTCGGGCTCCGCAGCCGTTTTTCGTAACTCATCGCGCCAAAGGCCAAGCAGTGGAAAGTTGCAGTTCGTTTATACGTTTAAACGAATTTGCTTGACAGAGCGAGGTGCGAACTGATTTGAGTTTACACGATTAAATCGGCTGTGCGTCGCTTCGATGCGCCGGGGTAGGGCCGGCCACGCGCGATCGACTGTGCAGCCTTCTCGCGAGGGAGGGAATAAAATGAGTCAGTTCACCAGGCGCTCGGTTTTACATCTTTCCGCCGGGCTGGCGGCTTCGGCTCTCGTGCTTTGCGCCGCCGCCTCGCAGGCGTCAGCAGCCGACAAGATCCTGCTGATCATCAACGGCGCGCTCGGCGACAAGTCCTTCTTCGATTCCGCCAATCGCGGCATCGAAATGATCAAGCAGAAATATGGCGACAAAGTCGAGACGCGGGTCCTGGAGATCGGCGATGATCCCACCAAATGGGAGCCTGCCCTGCTCGATGCCTCCGAGAAGGACTGGAACCTGATCATCGCCGGGACCTACTCGATCTCCGAGACGCTCGGCGAGGTCGCCAAGCAATATCCTGATAAGAAATACATCCTCTACGATGCCACCGTGCCTTACCAGGAGGGCGGCTTCGATAATGTCTATTCGATCCAATACAAGCAGAACGAGGGCTCCTATCTCGGCGGCGTGCTTGCTGCATCGCTTCTGAAATCGGGCAAGCTGCCCGCTGATGCCGGCACGGCGCTCGGCTTCCTCGGTGGCATGGATATCCCGGTCATCAATGACTTTCTGGTCGGCTACATCGCCGGCGCGCAATCGGTCAGCCCGGATGTGAAGGTCGCGGTCTCCTATGCCGGCTCCTTCACTGATGCCGCCAAGGGAAAAGAGCTTGGCCTCGCGCAATACCGCTCGGGCGTCGGCATCGGCTTCACCGCGGCTTCGCAGGCCGGACTGGGTCAGCTCTCGGCGGCCAAGGAAACCGGCAAGTTCGTGCTCGGTGTCGATTCCGATCAGGAGGCGATCTTTGCCGAGAGCGATCCGGCGATCGCTTCGCAGGTGATCAGCTCGGTCCTGAAGAATGTGGATGTCAGCCTGCTGCAGGCCTATGACCTTTACGCCGAGGGCAAGCTGCCATTCGGCTCGGGCAAGGCGGTCGGCTTGAGCGAAGGCGCCGTCGGACTGGTCGAGAGCGGCAATATGGCCAAGCTCGCCACGCCTGACGTGCTTGCCGCGGTCAAATCTGCAAAGGAGAAAATCGCGAGCGGCGAGATCAGGGTGCCGACCGCCTTCGGCATGTCGACCGAGCAGGTCGCCAAGCTCCGCGAGAGCGTGCGGCCCTGATCTGATGCGTGATGCCGGCCCCGACATTGCGGACGAGGTGCCGGCCGTCGCCTTCAATGGCGTCTCAAAGACGTACCCGAACGGCACGGTCGCGCTGAGCGACGTCTCGTTCGCGATCCGGAAGGGCTCGATCCACGCCGTCTGCGGCGAGAACGGCGCCGGCAAGTCGACGCTGATGAAAATCCTGTTCGGCTTGCTCGAGCCGACGGCGGGCGCGGTCCTGCTCGACGGCAGGCCAGTTGCCACCGGGGCCGCCGATTTCGCCGGCCAGCACGGCATGGGGATGGTGCACCAGCATTTCTCGCTGATCCCGACCCTGACGGTGACCGAGAACATCATCCTTGGCCATGAACCGCGAAAAGGCCTGGTGATCGATCGTGCCAAAGCCAAGCAGCTGGTCAGGACGCTCAGCCAGCAATACGACCTCTCCGTCGATCCCGATGCAGTGACGGGCCGCCTCTCCGTGGCGGCGCAGCAGAAGGTCGAGATCCTCAAGGCGCTATCGCGCGATACGCGCATACTGATCCTGGACGAGCCGACGGCGGTGTTGTCTCCGCCCGAAATCGAGGAGCTGTTCCACCGCCTGCGCGATCTGCGCGACCGGGGGATGACCATCATCTTCATTTCGCACAAGCTGAACGAGGTGCGTGCGCTGGCCGAAAGCGTCACCGTGCTGCGCGGCGGCCAGCTGGCCGGCACATCGAAGCTCGCGGATGTGCCGGACGATGCGATCATGCAGATGGTGATGGGCCGCGCAGTCGAGGTCGCCCGGCGCGTTCCTGCCCAGGCGGCCGGTCCTGCGGTACTGGTCGTCGAAAACGTCTCGACGGACGCGCGCAACGCCGCCGACCGGATCAAGGAGATTTCCCTCACGCTTCGCGCCGGCGAGATCGTCGGGGTCGCGGGCGTGGAAGGCAGTGGCCAGCGCGGCCTCGTATCGGTGCTCAGTGGCCTTATGAAGCCCGTTTCCGGTAGGATCATTTTCAATGGCCACGACATGACGGTGGCCGACCGCCTGACATGGCGCAGGGCAGGGCTCGCGAACCTGCCAGCCGACAGGTTCGGGCAGGGCGGTGCGCCGGCCCTGAGCTTGGTCGAAAACGGGATCGCCGGCACGGATGGCGACGAGGAGCTGCAGCGCGGACCGTTCCTGCGACGCAACGCCATTGCGGCGCGCGTCCGCGGGATGATCGCTGACTATTCTGTACGCAACCCCGGCATCCATGAACGACTGGATTCGCTGTCGGGCGGCAATGCCCAGAAGCTGATCGCCGCACGCGAGCTTGCGACGCGGCCGAAATTCCTGATCGCCGACGAGCCGACGCGCGGCATCGACGTGGCAGCCGCCGCGTTCCTGCACAGACGACTGGATGAGGTCGCGCGGAGCGGCTCAGCCATCCTGCTCGTAACGGCCGATCTGGACGAGCTGCTGCGTCTGTCGGATCGCGTGATCGTGCTGTTTGCCGGGCGCATCGCCGCAGAGTTCCGCAACGGAGCCGAACTCACACCCGACCGGCTAGGGCCCTTCATGCTTGGGCTGAAGGCGGCATCATGAACCGCAGCATTCTCGCGGGCCTTATCCAGCTCGTCGTCACTGCCGTCGTGGCTGCAGCGGTCGTTCTGATCGTGCTTATCCCCTTTGCACTGTTGCAGCCCGCACCGCTCGCTGTGCTGACGAGCTTCCTCATCGGTCCGCTCGACAGCGTTCGCCATATCGGGAACATCGCCGAGGTCGCCACACCGATCGCGCTGACCGGCCTTGCCGCGACTGTGATCTTCAGGTCCGGCCTGTTCAATCTCGGCACCGAGGGTGGCTTCTTTCTCGGGGGGCTTGCCGCAACGGCGGCGGTGCTGCTCTTGCCGCTACCCGGTTTTGCCGCGCCGCTGCTGGCTGTGGCGATCGGAGCCGCTGTCGGCAGTCTTGCCTGCATCGTCCCCGGCTATTTGCGCATCCGGCACGATGCCTCGGAAATGGTGACCTCGCTGGTCCTCAACTATGCGATCCTGTTCGCAGGCATCTTCGTGCTGAACTATGTGCTGCGCGATCCTGCCGCGGGGGCAATGATGTCGTACCGCATTCCGGCGGAGGCCCGGCTGGAGCGGCTCCTGCCCGGGACGCGACTGAACAGTGGTGCGATCATCGCGGTGGTAGCGTGCCTCGCCGCGGGCGTGTGGCTCTTCATGACACGGCCAGGCCTCAACCTCAGGATCATCGGCGCGAGCCCGGGCTTTGCCACCCATCTCGGTCTCCCGGCCGGACGGATCGTGATGGCAGCGCAGGTAGCCGGCGGCCTAATCGCCGGCATGGCGGGCGCGATCGAAGTGCTCGGCCTCTACCCGCGTTTCTCCTGGACGCAGCTCCCAGGCCTCGGCTGGACCGGCATCGTCGTCGCCATCCTGGCGCGCGAGAACCCGTTCCTTGTCCTGCCCGCTGCGCTCTTCCTTGGCTACCTGCAGGTCGGCGGCAACATCCTTTCCCAGGAAGTTGGAATCCCGACGGAAGTGGTGGGCCTGATCACGGCCGCTATCATGCTCACCGTCACGGCGAGTGCCATCTTCCAGAACCCGAAGCTGCTCAGGCTGATAAGAAGGTTCCGTCGCGCCGAGGTGCAGCCGTCATGACCTCCATGCTCGAGCTGCTCACGGATCCCGCGCTGTTCGCGACCGTGCTGAGAGTGATGACGCCGCTGCTGCTGGCGGCTCTCGGCGTCCTGATCTCCGATCGCGCGGGCGTATTCAACATCGGCATGGAAGGCATGATGCTGTCGGGCGCGCTGTCCGGCGTGTTGGTCAGCGCCTGGATCGGCAGCGCCTGGCTCGGCCTGCTCGCCGCAGTTCTGCTCTGCGCCGCCATCGGCGCCCTGATGGCAATCATCGTCAACAAGCTGGGCGCGCATCTCATCATAACCGGTATCGCGCTGAACCTCGCGGCATCGGCCGCCACCACGCTCGGCCTCTTTTTCGCGACAGGCGACAAGGGCATGTCAGGCTCGCTGAAGAGCGGCGTGCTCCCCAGCATAAGGCTGCCGGTCATTGACCAAATCCCGGTACTCGGGACTCTCCTGTCCGGACATCACGTTCTCACTTACCTCGCATTGCTGGCTGTACCGGTCGTGAGCCTGCTTGTCTGGCGCACGCCGTTCGGCCTGCATCTGCGCGCCGTCGGGGTCGACGCGAAATCGGCCGCGGCCGCAGGCATCCGGGTCGCTCGGGTGCAGATGCTGGCGTTGATGCTCTCCGGCGTGTTCGGCGGCTTGGCAGGAGCTTACCTTTCAATGGGTTACGTCAGCTGGTTCGCGCAGAACATGACGGCCGGTCGCGGCTTCATCGCGATCGCGGTCGAGGTGATGGGAGCAGCCAGCGCCTGGGGCACCCTGGCGGCTGCGGTCGTGATCGCGATCGCCGAGACGCTTGCCATCACGATGCAGAGCCTCGGCCTGCCCAATGAGCTGATGCAGATGATCCCCTATGTCGTGCCGATCGTCGTTCTGACGTTCTGGGCGAGCCGTCGCCGCGCTCTCGCACGCATTGCGCAACTCTCATAGCGAAAGACAGGAAGAACCATGAAGGCATGGGAACTCACCCGCGACCTCTTGCGCAACACCGAGCCGGTCGTCCGTTCGGCCGAGGAGCAGACCTGGGACGCCAGCGCGCACATGAACGCGCAGGACTTCGCGATGTCGCTGTTTTGGAAGAGCAAGGTGCCTGGTTCGGCCGCTCCCGAGAACCTCATGGCGGGCGCGCTGCAGTCCCTCGAGAGCAAGGGCTTTGTGCTGGCACCCTATGAGGTATTGCTGCGGGAGGGCATTGCCGTGGTCGAAAAGGGTGACTTCGAGCGGCTCTATACGCTGGACATGCGGTTGCGCGTGCTGATGCGCGCCGCGCGCCCCGACCCGCAACATCCCTCGCAAAAGACCGTCCGCTACCGCTCATGGGACGAGTTCGACGCGACGGTGACCTGGCCGGCCGACGCCGCAATTGACGTCGGCAGCGAGGACTTCGCAGATCGCATCCGTGGGGGCTGGCTGGCGCAGCTCGTAGGCGCGGCGGCAGGCACGGCGCTTGAAGGCTATTCGGCCGAAAACATCATGAAGGTGTTCGGGCCGATCAGGGGCTACGTGCGCGAGCCCAACACCTACAATGACGACATCACCTTCGAGATCGCCTTCCTCGAGGCCTTTGCCGAGAAGGGGCATGCGGTAACGGGCGTGGATATCTCCGAGAGATGGACATCGCTCATCCCGATGGCGTGGTCGGCCGAGGCGGTTGCGCTGGCCAACATAAGGCGAGGCCTGGTGCCGCCGGAAACCGCGACGACAGACAATCCGTTCGACGAGTGGATTGGCGCGCAGATGCGCGGCACCATCTGCGGCATGGTGGCGCCCGGCCTGCCACGCGAAGCGGCCCGGCTCGCCTGGATCGACGGCGAAATCTCGCATGCGGCGAACGGCATCCTGGGCGAAGTGTTCAACGCGGTGCTCGCCGCCCGCGCGTTCAGCGAGCCCGACGCGAACCGGCTGCTGGAATCGACGATAGCCCTGTTTTCGACCGAATCCGAATACGGCCAGGTTCTCGCTTTCGCGCTCGATGCCTGCCGCACTTCGCCGGACTGGCAGTCGGCCTGGTCTCGCTGCGACGAACGCTACGTCGAATATAACTGGATCCACGTCTACCCCAACGCCGCCGCGCAAGTCGTGGCGCTGTGGTTCGGCAAAGGTGATTTCGACCGAACGCTCGAAATTGTCTGCGGCATCGGCCATGACGTCGACTGCAATGCCGCGCAGATCCTGTGCGTGCTGGCGATCCAGCAGGGCAGCGGCATCATCGACCAGCGCTGGTCAGCGCCGCTGCTGGCCGGCGACATCGTCACCTATATGCGTCGCCCGGCGACGATTCCCTTCGGGAACCTGGTGGCGCAGACGGTCGACGCTGTCCGCAAATGGCATTGGTAGTTGTTCCTGCTGGATGTCTGATCTCGCGAGGCGGTTGCCGAACCGCGGTGTCGATCGCAGCGGCAACCAAGTCCTCGGCCTAGTCCCTCGATCGAAGGAACTGGCCACGCTCGAAGCCGAGGACGACGAGCAGAGCAACCGCCAATGGAATGAGCAGATAGAGCAGGCGGAAGACGAGAAGCGCTGCCAGCACGTCCTCTGGCGCCATTTCGGGCAAGCCGATGATGAAGACCAGCTCGAGAACCCCCAAGCCACCTGGGGCGTGCGACAGCAGCGCCGCACAAAATGAGGTGAGAAAGATGCCCAGCACCACGACGAAGCCAGGATTTCCGGTCTCCGGAAGTGTGAAGTAGATGATCGCAGCCGCCCCGATGAGTTCGATCGGGCCGACCACGAGCTGGCGCAACACTATCTCGGGACGGGGATATTCGAGCTTCAGTGAGCCCAGTTTCAGCGGAGGGAGCTTCAGAAAGCTGCCCAACATGTAGAGCGCCACACCGAGCAGCAGAAGCACGCCCATGAAGGTCGAAACCTGCAGCGGCAGCAGATCTGCAAATCGCTCGGTGAACTCTGGCTCCAGGATCAGGACGGCCCCCATCAGGATCACTGCCCCCAGCGCAAAGGTGACGGAGCATAGGGCGACCAGTATCCCCACCTCGCTGCCGGAAAGGCCGCGCGACTTATAGGCGCGATAGCGCACGAGCCCACCTGAAAAGACAGATGCTCCGATGTTGTGCGAGAGGGCATAGGTGGTGAAGGAGCACACAGTGACAAAGCGCCAGTCGACGTGCCGCCGCAGGTGCAGCAATGCGACGTGGTCGTATCCGGCAAGGGCGGCATAGGCGAGGAGCGTCCCAGCTATGGCAAGCAGCCAATCGCGTAGGGAGATGGCCGTGAGGCTGTCCCAAAGGTCATCAAGCGACATGTTGCGCAACTCCCCATAGAGCAACCATGCCGAAAACAGGACCGCGACGAGGCCGACGACTGGCCACACATGCTTTCCGACCTCCAAAGACACCTCCTTCTTTTGCCAACAGCTCGCGGTTGGCTCGCCAATCCCATAGTACGGAAAGGAGCACATGTTGCGAATGATTGCACAGAAGCCACTCCCTTCCCCTATCCATCCGGTTCTCAGGCGCCTGCGGTAAGAGGTCGCGTCCGACCTGATCTATGGCAGGCAAAGCGGCGTGCATCCGGGGCACGGAGTTCGCTGAAACCTTCCCGCTCGTCGCTGGAGGGCAGCCGGCAGCAAGTCCCAGCAGGGAGGTGCAATTTGTGATTATCGGCGGGGGCGTAGCAATTCGGCACTCGTCACTATCGAGGTGATCAATATTATGAACTGCGTCGAAGTCTCCTTCATTCCTGACGGGTGAATGAAGAACGATTCGCTCCAGACCGTTGGTGAAGACTGCCTTGATCTCTGAGATCCTCGCCGTAGCGGCTGCGCTCTGCGCTGCCCTGAGCTCGATGTTCATCAGCGAGCTGAAAGGACGTGTGCCGCTTCTTCAACTCGCCCGTTGGCAGATGACGGCGGCCTTCGTCATGACAGGGCTCATCTCGCTCTCGATCGGTGGATGGCGGTCGGTCGGTCTGTGGCAGTTCGGATTTCTGGCTGCCTCCAGCTTTTTTGGGATCGCGATAGCCAGTACCACCTATTTCGCAGCCATCTATTCTGTCGGCCCACGCATCACCGCGCTGCTCTTCTCCTTGACCTCGCCGTTTGCACTGACGATGGGCTACATCGCGCTTGGCGAAACGATCACGTTCCAGCAGGCGCTGGGCGTCGCTTTTGTCCTGTGCGGCATCGTGCTTGCCATCGGCACGCCTCGGCGCTTCATCACCCGTGGATCATCCGCGCCTGCGATGCCGGTTATAACCCCATCCAGCATTCCGGTGACGGTCGCTCCAAAGCCGCCTCTGAAAGGGCCGCTCTTTCCCGGTGTGGTGTTGGGTGTGGTGACCGCTTTCGGTCAGGCGCTTGGAACGCTGTTCGCTCGCCCTGCAATGGCTTCAGGCGTTGAGCCTTTCACCGCGATGGCCGTGCGCTCAGGTTTGGCAGCGCTGTTCTTTCTCGCGATCCTGGCTCTGCCTATCGGCCGCGCCGGCCGGGCAGCATTCCAGCCCGGCGCGCTGGGCCTCGCCATCGGTTCCGCCTTCTTCGGGATGGTGCTTGGGATGTCATTGCTGATGGCCGCGTTGCACGAAGGCGAGGCAGGCATCGTTGCCACCCTTTCGTCCATTACTCCGGTGCTGATCCTTCCAATGGTTTGGATCAGAAGTAGAGAACCACCCTCTCGACGCGCATGGTTCGGCGCTGGTCTCGCCGTTCTGGGAACTGCGCTTATCAGCATCTGAGAACCGTAGCTCTTCATGCTCGGAGGTCGGCTCTGGTTTGCACGCAGGCGCCGGAACCTCGCCTTGTGTCACTCGTTGCGACGAATTGACTCGTATGTTGACATAAAGATGTCTTTATATGCTATGCTTTGTCGCATCGGGAATGAAGAGTGTCGCTTATGTCCTCAGTTGCTGAACTCTTCGGGCCGGTCGCAGCCAAGCCGGACGGTTCCGAAATCCTAGCTGCCCTCGAAGCGGCGGCACGTGAGCGTATTCTGATCCTTGACGGCGCGATGGGTACGCAGATTCAGGGGCTGGGATTTCATGAGGACCAATTCCGCGGCGACAGGTTCGTCGGTTGCGCCTGCCATCAGCAGGGCAACAACGACCTTCTGATCCTCACCCAACCGAAAGCGATCGAGGATATCCATTACGCCTACGCCAAGGCCGGCGCGGATATCATCGAGACGAACACCTTCTCCTCCACGCGCATCGCGCAGGCCGACTACGGCATGGAGGACATGGTTTATGAGCTCAACCGCGATGGCGCGCGGCTGGTGCGCCGTGCCGCGATCCGTGCCGAACAGGAGGACGGGAAACGTCGCTTCGTCGCCGGCGCGCTCGGTCCGACCAACCGTACGGCGTCGATCTCGCCGGACGTGAACAATCCCGGCTTTCGGGCCGTCACCTTCGACGACCTCAGGATCGCCTATGGCGAGCAGCTTCGCGGCCTGATCGACGGCGGCGCCGACATCATCCTGATCGAGACGATCTTCGACACGCTGAACGCCAAAGCGGCGATCTTCGCAGCGGAGGAGATCTTCGCAGAGAAGGGCGTTCGCCTGCCGGTGATGATCTCCGGCACGATCACCGACCTCTCCGGCCGCACGCTCTCCGGACAGACGCCGACCGCGTTCTGGCATTCGGTGCGGCATGCGAGACCTTTCACGATAGGGCTGAACTGCGCATTGGGAGCGGCCGCCATGCGGCCGCACCTCACCGAGCTGTCGGATGCGGCCGATACCTTCATCTGCGCTTATCCGAATGCCGGCTTGCCGAACGCCTTCGGCCAGTATGACGAGAGCCCTGACTTCATGGCGAGCCAGGTCGAAGAGTTCGCACGCGAAGGGCTCGTCAACGTGGTGGGAGGCTGCTGTGGCTCGACGCCCGAGCACATCGCGGCGATCAGGGAGGCCGTGTCGAGGCACGCGCCACGCAGTGTCCCGAAACATTCACCGCTTATGCGCCTGTCCGGACTGGAGCCGTTCACCCTCACCAAGAACATTCCGTTCGTGAATGTCGGCGAGCGAACCAACGTTACCGGCTCGGCGAAGTTCAGGAAGCTGATCACCGCCGGCGACTACGCGGTCGCTCTCGACGTGGCGCGCGACCAGGTGGCGAACGGCGCGCAGGTCATCGACGTCAACATGGACGAGGGCCTGATCGACTCCAGGAAGGCGATGGTCGAGTACCTCAACCTTGTCGCTGCCGAGCCGGACATCGCACGTGTGCCGGTGATGATCGACAGCTCCAAATGGGAGGTGATCGAGGCCGGCCTGAAATGCGTGCAGGGCAAACCGATCGTCAACTCCATTTCGATGAAGGAAGGCGAGGAGCCGTTCCTTCATCACGCCAGGCTTTGTCGGATGTACGGCGCGGCCGTCGTCGTGATGGCCTTCGACGAGGCGGGTCAGGCCGACACCAAGGCACGGAAAGTCGAGATCTGCACGCGCGCCTATCATCTGCTGACAGAGCAGGCCGGCTTCGCGCCGGAAGACATCATCTTCGATCCGAACATCTTCGCGATCGCGACCGGCATCGAGGAGCACGACAATTATGGGGTCGACTTCATCGAGGCAACGGGCGAGATCACGGCCAAGCTGCCGCATGCGCACGTGTCCGGCGGTGTTTCGAACCTTTCCTTCTCTTTCCGCGGCAATGAGCCGGTACGCGAGGCCATGCACGCCGTGTTCCTCTACCATGCCATCCAGCGCGGCATGGATATGGGCATCGTCAATGCCGGGCAGCTCGCGGTCTACGAGTCCATCGGCCCCGAGCTGCGCGAGGCTTGCGAGGATGTGGTGCTCAACCGCAAGCCGAAGGCCGGCGGCACGGCGACCGAGCGCATGCTGGAGATCGCCGAGCGCTACAAAGGAGCCGGCGCGAAGGAGGCCAAGGAGAAGGATCTTGCCTGGCGCGAATGGCCGGTCGAGAAGCGCCTCGAACACGCCCTGGTCAACGGCATTACCGAGTTCATTGAACAGGATACGGAAGAAGCGCGGCAAAATGCCGAGCGCCCGCTCCATGTCATCGAAGGCCCTCTGATGGCCGGCATGAACGTGGTGGGCGACCTGTTCGGCGCGGGCAAGATGTTCCTGCCGCAGGTGGTGAAATCGGCTCGCGTCATGAAGCAGGCTGTGGCTGTCCTGCTGCCCTACATGGAGGCCGAAAAGGCCGCCAATGGCGGGGCAGATCGTGAGAGCGCTGGAAAGATCGTTATGGCGACGGTCAAGGGCGACGTTCACGATATCGGCAAGAACATCGTCGGTGTCGTGCTCGCCTGCAACAATTACGAGATCATCGATCTCGGCGTCATGGTTCCGGCGACGAAGATCCTACAGGTGGCCCGCGACGAGAAGGCCGACATCATCGGCCTGTCCGGCTTGATTACGCCGTCGCTCGACGAAATGGCCCATGTCGCCTCCGAGATGGAGCGGGAGGGCTTCGATATACCGCTGCTGATTGGCGGCGCGACGACCAGCCGCGTGCATACCGCCGTGAAGATCCATCCGCGCTACGAGCGCGGGCAGGCCGTCTATGTGACGGATGCCAGCCGCGCGGTCGGGGTGGTCTCGAGCCTGCTGTCATCGGAAACGAGGCCAGGCTACATCGAGAATGTGCGCGCCGAATACAAGAAGGTGACGGAGGCGCACGAGCGCTCGGAGCGCGACAAGCAGCGCCTGCCGCTGACCAAGGCGCGCGCCAATTCGCACAGGATCGACTGGGCGAGCTATGACCCGCCGAAGCCGTCATTCCTAGGCACGAAGGCGTTCGAGACCTGGGACCTCGCCGAGCTTGCCCGCTACATCGACTGGACGCCGTTCTTTCAGACCTGGGAGCTCAAGGGCCGCTATCCCAAGATCCTCGAGGACGAGAAGCAGGGCCCGGCGGCCCGCCAGCTCTTCGAGGACGCGCAGGATATGCTGAAGAAGATCATTGACGAGAAATGGTTCGCGCCAAGGGCCGTCATGGGCTTCTGGCCTGCCAATACCGTCGGCGACGATATCAGGCTGTTCACGGACGAGAGCAGGGCGCAGGAGCTCGCCACCTTCTTCACCCTGCGCCAGCAGCTCACCAAGCGCGACGGCAGGCCCAACGTCGCGCTCTCGGATTTCGTCGCGCCGCTCGAGAGCGGCAAGTCGGATTATGTCGGCGGCTTCGTGGTGACGGCCGGCATCGAGGAAGTGGCCATTGCAGAGCGGTTCGAACGAGCCAATGACGACTACAGCTCGATCCTGGTCAAGGCGCTCGCCGACCGTTTCGCTGAGGCTTTTGCGGAGCGCCTGCATGAGCGCGTGCGCAAGGAGTTCTGGGGCTATGCGCCGGACGAGGTTTTTGCACCGGACGACCTGATAGGCGAACCCTATCGGGGGATCCGCCCCGCGCCCGGCTATCCCGCACAACCCGACCACACCGAGAAGGTGACGCTGTTCAAGCTGCTCGACGCCGAGCAGAACGCCGGCGTCGCCTTGACCGAAAGCATGGCAATGTGGCCTGGCTCATCTGTCTCGGGAATCTATCTGTCGCATCCCGAAAGCTATTATTTCGGTGTCGCTAAGGTCGAGCGCGACCAGGTCGAGGACTACGCGCGGCGAAAGAACATGGGTGTGGCGCAAGTCGAACGCTGGCTCGGGCCGATCCTCAACTATGCGCATAAACCTTTTGCGGAAGCGGCCGAGTAATTTAGCGCCTGGTCGCAATGATCGCGCGAGCGTGAGAAGCGACCGAAGCGTGCTGTGGAACATTTTGCCGACGTAGCTTCTTAGGATCGTCATCGACGGGGCTGACGGCAGGGAGCATGTTGCGATCTCTGCGGCCGGCCATCGCTTCATGAGGACGCTCGTGGGCGACTGTCGGCGTCCCTTGATGTTGCCGCACGACTGGTGGTTGGACAGCACGAGTAAGCGATGACCCGGAGCACACCTCCTCGCAACGGGCATGCAGTCTGAGCGTCTGTTGTTTGCCTCAGCTTCCCGAATGCTCGCCGGGAGGAACATACCTCGACGCGAGCTGTTGTTAGGAGACCGGAAGTCCCAGAGGGCAGCTCATGCCGCAGATCTTTACGGCATCCGCCGACACGCGGCTGAGAACAGCGCTCCTTGTTTTCGTGCTGGTCCTATGTGGCTCGGTGCTGTTCGTCGGCGGCTACATGGATTCAAGCTACGCGACGCTGGTCGGCTGGGTGCGCGATCAGCCGGTTCCCTTCAGCCATGAGCATCACGTCGGCGGCCTCGGCATCGACTGCCGTTATTGCCACACCACTGTCGAGGTGAGCGCAAGGGCCGGCTTCCCGGCGACGCATATCTGCATGACTTGCCACTCCGAGCTTTGGACGGGTGCCCCCATGCTGGCGCCCATCCGGGAGAGCCTCGCCTCCGACAGGCCGATTGTCTGGCAGCGCGTCTCGAAGCTGCCGGACTACGTTTACTTCAACCACTCGATACATATCGCGCGGGGTGTGCCTTGCGTCGCCTGCCACGGCCGGGTCGATGAGATGCCGCTGATGGCGCGCGCTCAGCCCTTCCAGATGCGGTTCTGCCTGGATTGTCATCGCAATCCGGCGCCTCGTCTGCGCCCACCGGACCAGGTCACGCGGATGGACTGGTCCGACTGGGACAACCATCCCGAGGAGCACAAGCTCTATGGCGAGCTGATGGTGAAAGCCTACGGGATCCAGCCATCGAAGCTCGATAATTGCAACATCTGCCACAGGTGACAGGATGGCAGGCGAGAACCGAAACGACCCAATCGCGGCGATGCGCTCGCACTTGCGCGGGAAGACAGGCCGCGCGTTCTGGCGCAGCCTGGACGAGCTTGCGGACACTGCGGCGTTCCGCACTTTTCTGGAAGCGGAGTTCCCACCCCTCTCAGGGCCTTCCGACATCGACCGGCGCTCGATGCTGAAGGTCATGGCGGCTTCGCTCGCCTTGGCCGGCCTGACCGGGTGCGGCGGGAGCCCGGACCAGACGGCGCTGCCATACGTCGAAGCTCCGGAGTTCGTCGTTCCAGGCAAGCCGAAATGGTACGCAACGGCCGTCACGCTCGGCGGCTTCGTCCTGCCGGCTTTGGGGAAGACCCATGTCGGCAGGCCGGTCAAACTGGAAGGCAATCGGGACCACCCTGCAAGCGGCGGGGCGACCGATGCTTTCCTGCAGGCCTCGCTGCTCGGCCTCTACGATCCCGACCGCTCGCAGTCGCCTCGCATTCTGGGGCGGCCGACATCGTGGAGCTCTTTCGACGCGGCGATCACTGCCGGAGCGGCTGAGCTCGACCGCAGGCAAGGCGAAGGCTTTCGCCTGCTGACCGGTTCAGTCACATCGCCGACGATGTTGCGTCAGATCGAGGCTTTGCTCAGCCGCTGGGCGCAGGCGCGTTGGCACGTGCTCGAGCCTATCAATGACGACTTGGCCCTCGAGGCTGCGCGTCGCGTTTTCGCTCGTCCGCTCGACAGGCATCTGATGCTCGATGTGGCCGAGGTCGTCATCAGTCTCGACGATGACTTCCTTGGTCCTGGGCCGAGGCAGTCCGTACAGGCAAGACGTTGGTCGACACGCCGGCTCGCCTTCCAGGAGCGCCGGGGCGACAGCCGTCTTTTCGTCGCCGAGCCGACGCCAAGCCTCACAGGCGCCATGGCCGAGGACCGGCTCATCGCTTCACCTTCGAGGGTCGAGGCGCTGGGATACGCGATCGCAGCAGCTCTAGGGGTGGACGGGGCGAGCGCACCCGAGCTTGCCGACGAGGAGCGGCGTTGGGTCGATCGAGCCGTGGCAGCGCTGCGGAAAACTCCCGGCAAGACGCTCCTCACGGTCGGTCCCCAGCACTCGGCCGAACTCCAGGCACTTGGCCTGCTCTGCAACGAGCGCATCGGAGCCCTGGGCGCCACGCTGCGCTTCACCGATCCGATTGCCGCCATTCCGCCGGATGGCATTCGCTCCCTGGATATGCTTGCACAGGATATGGCCGCCGGACGCGTGACCACGCTTGCAGTCGTCGGTGCCAACCCGGCCTACACGGCGCCGGTGGCTCCCGATTTCAGGGCGGCCATGGAGAAGGTGCCGCTGAGGCTTCATGTGGGGCTTCATTACGACGAAACTGCCAGCCTCAGCCATTGGCATGTACCGCTCGCGCATGAACTCGAGTCCTGGAGCGACGCCCGCGCTGTGGACGGGACAGCGAGCATCCAGCAGCCTTTGATAAGGCCATTCTACGACGTGCGGCCGCTGCATGTCGTGATGGACAATCTCGTCGGCAGCCTGGGCGGCTCCGATCGCGACAGAGTCCAGGAGACGTGGCGTGCGTCATGGGGCGAAAGCTTCGACGGGCGCTGGCGCAATGCGCTCGTCCGCGGCTTCGTGGAAGCGAGTGCCGCCCCCTTCGTGGCGTCAGCCGTCGCGGATCGCAGCGTGCCACCGCATCGGGACGTCCAGAGGACAGGGCTGACGGTGGTCTTCCGGCCCGACCCGACGATCTGGGACGGCCGATTTGCCAGTAATCCATGGCTGCAAGAGACGCCGAAGCAACTGACCAAAATCACCTGGGGAAACGTCATCCTGGTGAGCCCTGCGCTCGCCAAAGAGCGCCGATTGCAGAACGGCGACGTGCTGCAGCTCGAAGCGGGCGGGCGGACGCTCACCGGCCCCGCCTGGATCATGCCCGGCCAGGAGGCAAACACCGTTACGGTGACGCTCGGCTATGGCCGTACCCATGCGGGGCGCGTCGGCAGCAATCTCGGTTATGACGCTTTCGCCATTCGCACCAGTGACTCGGCTTGGCGGATCGAGGGGGCAGCGCTGAGCTCGACCGGCAAGAAGGAGATCATCGCCACCACCCAGGCTCACCAGGCTCTGGATGGATTCGACTTCGTCCGCACGGTCGGCCAGCCCGACGCTGCAGGCTCAAGGCCGGACACGGTGCCTGGGCCGAATGCGGCTGGCGAGCAAAACAGCCAGCCGCCGAGTTTTTATCCCACTCGCGAATGGGACAGCCCATCCTGGGGAATGGCGATCGACCTCGATCTCTGCATTGGCTGCAATGCCTGCGTGGTTGCCTGCATGGCCGAGAACAACGTGCCGGTCGTCGGCAAGGAACTGGTGGCGGAAGGCCGCCAGATGCACTGGCTGCGCATCGACCAATATTACGAGGGCGATCCGGCCCAGCCGAAATCCTATTTCCAGCCGGTGCCGTGCATGCATTGCGAGCAGGCACCTTGCGAGATGGGATGCCCGGTGAATGCCGCGGTCCATAGCTTCGACGGGCTGAACCTGCAGGTCTACAATCGTTGCGTCGGAACACGCACCTGTTCCTCCTTCTGCCCCTACAAGGTGCGCCGCTTCAACTGGTTCGACTATACGGGCGACGACCCCGAGGAGCTCCGTGCTGCCCGCAACCCGGATGTCACGATACGCAGCCGCGGCGTGATGGAGAAATGCACCTACTGCGTGCAGCGCATCAGTGAGGCGCGTATCGCCGCCAAGATCGAGGGTAGGGCGATCCGCGACGGGGACGTTGTGACAGCCTGTCAGCAGGCCTGCCCGACCCGGGCCATCACCTTCGGCGATGTCATCGATCCGGAAACCCAGGTGAGCCGTCGCAAGGCCAGCCCGCGCAACTACAGCCTGCTCGAAGAGGCGAACACACGGCCGCGCACCACCTATCTCGCGCGTATCGAAAGCACAGGAGGGGGCGCAGAGGACGGAACTGGATGACCCATATCGCGGCAGAGCCTGGCGATCGATATGCGGCGGTCACGGAGGAGATCGCGCAAATTCCGCTGCACTATCCGGATCCGGTGGCCTGGCGGATCTGCTTCGGCTTCGCGCTACTTCTGCTCCTCAGTTTCTTCATCTCTGCCGGTGTGCTCTTCGCCAACGGCGTTGGGGTCTGGGGCAACAATATCCCCGTGAATTGGGGGTTAGCTATTGCCAACTACATCTGGTTTCTCGGCATAGGCCACGCCGGCACGCTGATCTCGGCGATGTTGCTGCTGCTCGAGGCACACTGGCGCAATTCGCTCAATCGCTTCGCCGAGGCGATGACGCTGTTCGCCGTCATCTGCGCGGGGCTCTATCCGATCCTGCATCTGGGGCGGCCCTGGTACTTCTACTGGATCGCACCCTATCCCAACACGATGAGCATATGGCCGCAGTTCAAGAGCCCGCTCACCTGGGACTTCTTCGCGGTGCTCACCTACCTCACCGTCTCGGTGCTGTTCTGGTACGTCGGCATCGTGCCGGATCTGGCCGCCGTACGCGATCGGGCAAAGAAGCGTCGTCAGCAGGTCTTCTACGGCCTCGTTTCGCTGGGCTGGCGCGGCTCTGCCCGCCATTGGGCGCGCTGGCGACAATCCTACCGGCTCACCGCCGCAATCGCCGTGCCGCTCGTCGTTTCGGTCCATTCCGAAGTCTCCCTGCTGTTCGCGGCCGGACCCATTCCCGGTTGGACCTCGACGGTCTTCCCGCCCTATTTCGTGCTCGGCGCGGCGTTCTCCGGCTTCGCTGTCGTCTCCATGATCGCGGTCGTGCTGCGCCATACGCTCGGCCTTACAAACCTTGTCGGCGAGCGGCATTTGGACCTGCTCGGCAAGTTCGTGCTCGCGACCGGGCTTATGACCGCCTATGGTTATTGGGCCGAGGTCTTCGACGCATTCTATTCCGGCGACAGGCAGGACATCGGGACCTTGATGGACCGGCTCGCCGGCGACTACGCCTGGAGCTACTGGGGCGCGGTCGTCCTCAATTTCCTACCGCTTCAGCTCCTGTGGTGGCGCGCCATCAGGACCAATCCGGTGCTCCTCTTGCTCATCAGTCTCTCGGTGACCATCGGAATGTGGTTCGAGCGTTATATGCTGCTCGTCACCACACTCTATCGCGACTGGCTCGTATCGTCCTGGGGCGCCTATCACCCGAGCTTTTGGGAATGGTCGCTCTTTGCCGGCATGCTCGGTGTCTTCCTGGTCCCGTTCCTGCTTTTCGTGCGCTTCCTGCCCGTCATCTCTTCCTTCGAGATCAAGGAGGCCGCCTTCGAGGAGCAGCATGATGCGTGAGCCGTCCAGCTCGAGCGGCCTCTTCGGCCTGCTCGCCGAATTTGATCGTCCCGAGCGGCTCGTCGACGGCGTCCGCCATGCGCGCGAGGCCGGCTTCCGGCAAGTGGATGCCTATTCGCCTTTCCCGATCGAGGGTCTGGCTGAGGAACTCGGCTTCCGCGACCAGCGTGTGCCCTGGTTGACACTGATCGGCGGCATGTTCGGCGCGGCTCTCGGCTACGGCATGCAGGTCTACACGAACGAAAGTTTTCAGATCGATATCGGGGGCAGGCCGCTCATCGCCAACCCCGCTTTCATGTTGATCACCTTCGAGCTGATGGTGCTTTTTGCCGTGCTGTTCTCGATCGGAGGAATGCTGGCGCTCAACCATCTGCCGCGCCTCAATCATCCGCTATTCGGTGTCGAAGCCTTCCATCTAACGAGCAAGGACAAGTTCTTCCTCGTCATCCTCAGCAACGATCGGAAATTCGACCGCGAGAAGACGCGAAGCTTCCTCGAGGGCCTCGACCCGGTCCGGGTGAATGCGGTCGGGTACTCGGAGGAACCCGTATGACACGAGCGCTCATCGCGCTGATGCTCCTGCTCCCGGTCTCAGCCTGCGACCAGATGAGCCATCAGCCCCGCTACGATTCCTACGAGCCAAGCAGCCTGTTCGCGGATGGCAAGTCCATGCAGGCGCCGCCGGATGGCGCGATCGCGCGCGACGACCCGGAGCGGCTCGCCGCATTGCAGCAGAAACCTGCAATGAGCCTCGGCCTCATCGAGCGCGGTCGCGAGCGCTTCGACATCTACTGCACACCCTGTCACGATCATGCCGGATACGGCCAGGGCGCAGTGCCGGCCCGCGGTTTTCCGCACCCGCCGAGCTTTCACATCGCGCGCCTGCGCGAGGCGCCATCCTCCTATTTTGTGGATGTCATCACGCAAGGCCATGGCGTCATGTATTCCTATGCCGATCGCGTGATGCCCGCCGATCGCTGGGCGATCGCCGCCTATATCCGCGCCTTACAGCTCAGCCAGGATCCACCTGTCGCCGCCCTGTCACCTGACGAACGCGCGAAGCTGGGGGAGGGCGGTTCGTGAACGGCGCGCGACACAGCTCCGAACGTTGGCAACGCCTCGCAGCGCTCGCAGGCGCGATGGGCATCGCCCTGGCGCTTTTCCTTTCATATGCAGCGCCGGGTGCACTCGGCGGCTGGCTTGCGGCCTTCTTTTTCTGGTCGAGCTTGCCGATCGGCGCGCTCTGTCTGGCCGCAATGATGGGGCTGATCCCCGGCGTATGGCGAGCGGAACTCCAGGCCCAGGCGGGCGCCGCGCTCTTGCTCTTGCCGCTTGCCGCCCTTTCCGTCATTCCCGTACTGGTCGGTCTTGCCGGCCTCTATAGCTGGGCGAGCGCCCCAGGCAGCGAGGGCTTCCGCGGCATCTATCTCTCGCCGCTCTTCTTCATCGGCCGTACAGTGATCTTTTTCGCCGCAACAGGTGCGATCGCGCTTCTCCTCTTGTTGCGGCCACGATCGACGGCAATCGCCGCAGCCGGCCTGATCGTTTTCGTCCTTCTCGACACCACCATCGCCGTCGACTGGCTGATGTCCCTCGAACCCGACTTCCACTCCTCGGGCTTTGGGCTCTACGTGCTTTCCATTCAGGCCACGATCGCGCTCGCTTTCCTGATCTTGTCGAGCCTGTTCGCCGGCAACCCGGGCGCACGTACCGAAGTTCTTGGCGGGCTCCTGCTCACGGCCTTGCTGCTGTGGGCCTATCTCGCCTTCATGCAGTATGTCATCAGCTGGTCGGACAATCTTCCGGCCAGCGTCTCCTGGTATCAGCAGCGCGGCCGAGGCGTCTGGTCGCTTTTCGAGTATGCGATCGCCATGCTCGGCTTGGCGCCTCTATTGCTGCTCCTCTTTCCGCCCGTCCGTTGCAGCCGCACCTGGCTGATCGCGCTGTGTTTCGCGGTGCTCGCAGGTAAGGCGCTGGAGGCCGTTTGGCTTGTGCTGCCGGTGGCCGCGGGTCGTCCGGGGCTCACCGCGGCGGCGACGCTGCTTGCCTTCGCGGGGATCGGCGCGCTGAACCTGGCAGCCTTCCCGACGTCGATGCGGCTTCGGCCTCGCATCAGCGGATCGTGGCGCGAACGAGCGGAGTCCTTGCCGTGAGCGCTGTCGAACGACACAGCCAGGAGTCCTTGAAGCGATCGAAGCGGAAAGGCTTCGAGCCGAGTGACGCACCGGCGCGTGGGGTCGCCTATGCGGTGCTTGGCCTCTTCGCCGGCATTGGCCTTTCATTGGCTTTCGTCGCGGGGATGTTCGCCCTGTTTGGCCATTCGCATGGGCCGAGTGCGCCAAGCTCGCTCGAGGCGGCGCCTCCGGCCCGCGCCGGGCCGCGCCTTGAGATTTCCCCCGAAATCGACCGTGCGGCGATCGAGGCCGCTGCGCGCACGAAGCTGGAAGGCTACGCCTGGACTGACCGCAAGGCCGGACGAGCCCATATTCCCATAGACCGGGCAATGGAGCTGCTGGCCAGGCAGGGCTGGCCTGATGGGCCCAACGCTGGAGCGCCGCAGCCATGAAGCGGCTCGTCCTAATTCTCATCGTCATTCTTGCCGCTTGGCCGGCATTTGCTTTCAATCCGTTCGTAGAGGCGGGAATAGATCAGCACCCCGGCGCTCAGGTGCCGTTCGACATCGTCTTTCGAGACGAGCAGGGCCATCCGGTGACCTTGCGTTCGCTCGGCCAGGGCAGGCCGATCGTGCTTGCCCCGGTGCTGCACAACTGCCCGAACATATGCGGCATCACGCTTTCGGGGCTCGTTCAGGCGGTGCAGACCCAAAGCTTCTTGCCTGGACGAGATTTCGTCATTGTCTCTTTCGGCATCGATCCAAAAGAGGGGCCGACCGAAGCGCGAAAGTCCATGGCCGACCTGGAAAAGGCTTTTCCGAGCTTGCCGACGGATGGAATCCGGGCGCTGACCGGCGCGGCGCCAGATATCAAGGCGGTCACGCAAGTGCTGGGGTACCGCTATGCCTGGGATGAAGGCATCGGCCAGTACGCCCACATCGCCGCCGTCGCGGTGCTTACGCCCGATGGCCGTCTCGCACGCTGGCTCTACGGAGTTGCGCCCGAGCCGGCAGACTTGAAGCTGGCGCTCACCGAAGCCGGCGAGGGGCGGCTCGGCACCTGGGGCGACCAGCTCCTGCTGCTCTGCTACCACTACGATGCTCGGACGGGTCGCTACGACTCGATGGTGAACTGGCTGCTGCGGATCGGCGGTGGCGTGACCGTGGCACTTGGCGCCGGCCTGATCGGGATTGCGCTCCTGCGCGAGCGGCGGAGGGGGAGCCCCCCGTGATCGACCAGCTCCTGCCCTGGGCGAGCCAGGCGTCGACACACGCGTCCGAGGTGGACCTGCTCGCTTTTACATTCCTCCTGCTGATCGCCCTGCTTGCCGCGCCGGTCTTCATTCTGATCGTTGTCTTCGCGGTGAAGTATCGCCGCGGCAGGCCGGCCGACCGCTCCGATCCGGTCAACCGCAGCATCTGGATCGAGACTTCCTGGGCAATGATCCCCTTCATCCTGACGCTCGCCTTCTTCGTTTGGGCGACACACCTCTATGCGGACTTGTACTATCCGCCAGCGGACGCACTCGAGGTCGACGTCGTCGCCAAGCAGTGGATGTGGAAGTTCGAGCACCCCGGCGGGCAGCGGGAAATCAACGAACTGCATGTGCCGGTGAATGAGCCGGTGAAGCTCATCATGGCATCGCAGGACGTGATCCATAGCCTGTTCATCCCGGCCCTGCGGATAAAGCGCGACGTCGTACCCGGGCGTTACACGACGATGTGGTTCACAGCCGACAAGCCTGGCATCTACCACCTGACCTGCTCCCAGTTCTGCGGCACGGACCACTCCCTCATGGGTGGCCGTTTCGTGGTGATGACGAAAGCCGACTACACGCGCTGGCTCGAAGAATCCGGTGTCGACCAATCGCTTGTCGACCGGGGCGCGGCTCTCTTCCGCAGCAAGGGATGCAGCGGCTGCCACGGTCCTTCCTCGACAGTACACGCCCCGCCGCTGGAGGGGCTTTTCGGCAGCCCTGTGCCGCTGCAGAGCGGAGAGGTCGTAACCGCCGACGAGCGCTACATCCGCGACAGTATCCTCTTGCCTCACTCCCAGGTTGCGGCCGGCTATCCGGACATCATGCCGACCTTCCAGAACATCCTGGACGAAGAACAGGTGATGGAGCTGGTCGCCTACATCAAATCGCTGCGAACAGCACCCCGGAAGGAAACGCGATGACCGAGACGCTCGCACGCGAACCCGGCCCCGACCGGACCAACCTCAATGATCGGGGCCTATCGGAAACCCAGAGCGAGCGGCAAAGCTACCTCCGTGCCGGCCACACTCTCAGATCCTGGTTGCTGACGACGGATCACAAACGCATCGCGATCCTTTATCTCATCTCTGTCACGCTGTTCTTCTTCATCGGCGGCGCGGCGGCGGCGTTGATCCGTCTCGACCTCTTGACGCCGCAGGGCGACCTCCTCTCGAACGAGGGCTACAACCGCGCCTTCACGCTGCACGGCGTGATCATGGTGTGGTTCTTCCTCATTCCGTCGATCCCCAACACCTTCGGCAATTTCCTTATTCCGCTGATGATCGGCGCCCGCGACCTGGCGTTCCCGCGGCTCAACCTGCTCAGCTGGTATATCTACCTGCTGGGCGGGCTCTTCACCCTCTTTGTGCTGATCGGAGGCGGCGTCGACACCGGCTGGACCTTCTACACGCCGCTGTCATCGATGTTCGCCAACGGGCATGTCGTGCTCGTCGCGGCTGCCGTCTTCATCGTCGGTTTCTCATCCATCCTGACCGGCCTCAACTTTATCGTGACGGTGCATAAGCTGCGCGCGCCGGGCATGACATGGGGGCGCCTCCGCCTGTTCGTGTGGTCACACTACGCGACCTCGCTCATCCTCGTGCTGGCTACTCCGGTACTGTCCATCACGCTTGCGCTGATGGCGGCCGAACGGCTCTTCGGGCTCGGCATCTTCGACCCGAAGCTTGGCGGGGACCCGCTGCTCTTCCAGCATCTGTTCTGGTTCTACAGCCATCCGGCCGTCTACATCATGGTGCTGCCGGCCATGGGCGTCGTCAGCGAACTCGTGGCAGCCGCGGCGCGGAAGCCGGTCTTCGGCTACTGGTTCGTGGCCGGCTCCTCGATCGCGATCGCAGTCATCGGGTTCCTGGTCTGGGGCCACCACATGTTCGTGGCGGGCCAGTCCATGTATGCGAGCGCGGTCTTCTCGTTCCTGAGCTTGGCGGTCGCGGTGCCTTCCGCGATCAAGGTCTACAACTGGACGGCGACCCTGCAAAAAGGCCAGATCGCACTCGACCCGCCCTTCTTCTTCGCGATGAGCTTCATCGGGCTGTTTGTCATCGGGGGGCTGACCGGCCTCATACTGTCCATGCTGGCGATCGACGTCCACGTGCATGACACCTATTTCGTGATCGCGCATTTCCACTACATCATGGTCGGCGGCACGGTTTCCGCCTATTTCGGGGCGTTGCACTTTTGGTGGCCGAAGATGGTCGGTCGTACCTATTCTTTTGTCTGGGGCAGGCTCTCGGCGATCTTCATCTTCTTCGGTTTCAACCTGACCTTCTTCCCGCAGTTCATTTTGGGCTACCTCGGCATGCCGCGGCGCTACCATGTCTACGATCCGGCGTTCCAGGTATTCCACGTGCTCTCGTCCGCCGGCGCCTCGATCCTCGCCATCGCCTATGTCATGCCGTTTGCCTATCTGCTCTGGTCGATGCGCTACGGAGATGCCGCAGGCCCCAATCCTTGGGGCGCGACCGGCCTCGAATGGACCGTTCCGTCGCCGCCGCCCAAGCACAATTTCCACACGATCCCGGTCGTGACGGAGCAGCCTTACAACTTCCCGCTCGAGAGGAAAGAAGATGGCTGACCGGGTGGACGTCAGCGAGCCCTTTCAGGCCCCGGCGCAGCAGCGCGAGGCGGCCATGATGGGCATGTTTGTCTTTCTCGGTACAGAGATCATGCTCTTCGGCGGCATTTTCACAGCGATCTTCGTCGCTCGCCTGCTGCACACCGAACAGGTGGTCGAGGCCTCGAAGCGGATGCACGTCTTCATCGGTGGCATCAACACCGCCGTCCTGTTGACCTCGAGCCTCGCGGTCGCGCTCGCCGTCCACTCGGCGCGGGCTCGAAAGGCGCGCCGTTCAGCGGCTCTGCTCGCCGGCGCCGCGCTTCTCGGCCTCGCTTTTCTTGGTCTCAAGGCCTTCGAATATTGGGAGGAGTATCGGGATGGCCTATTGCCGATCTTCAGCGATCCCCCGCGCTTCTCAACGCCGGCTGAGCACCTATTCATGAACCTCTATTTTCTCGGTACCGGACTGCACGCCGTTCATGTCACGATCGGGATCGTACTGCTCACCGGTGTTGCGGTCAGGCTTGTTCTCAATTCGCTGCGCCTGCCGGACCGGACCGTCGTGGTCGAGGCCAGTGGACTCTATTGGCACCTTGTCGACGTGATCTGGGTGTTCCTCTATCCCGCTCTTTATCTTGCGCGGTGAGGGCCATGACTGCCTTTCGCCAGCTGATCTTCGTTTGGGCTATTCTGCAGGGATTGCTGCTCGTTACCGTGGCAGGAAGCTTCCTGCTGAGCGGCTTCCCGAGCGTGGCTCTGAGTTTCGGCGTCGCGTTCGCAAAGGCTGCGCTGATCTTCTGGTTCTTCATGCACCTCAGGGAGGAGAGTGGTCTGTTGCGGCTGGCGGCGATCGGTGCCGGTGCCTGGCTGCTGATCCTGCTTATCCTGTCGGGAGCTGATTATGCGACCCGGGCGATGAGCGGGTAGAGCCCGTCGGAAACGGAATCGTGAGAAACTTGCCGGCTCGCCTGGATACGGCGGCGCGCGGCCTATCGGTTGCGCAGCCGCCGCCCGCTCGACCTGCCGGCGAGCCAGCCTCCAACCGCGAAAACGGCGAGGCCGAGCATCGCGATCCCGATACGCACCGCCTGACCTGGCAGAGCAGGCGCGTAGGCATGCGCCTCCGCCCCGAACGAACCGCGCGTCCGGTGCAGGCTGCTGACCGGTGTTTCCAGATTGTCGCGGCGGTCGGCGGGCAGGGGCTGCCCCGTTTCCTGTGCGCTGTAGCCCAGCCGCGCCAAATAATGGTCCACAAAACCTGGAACGGCCATGTTGCCGAGTATGACCTGCACCGTGCTGGCGCCGACCCACAACTCGCGTTGCCGCTGCCGAGCAGCCTTCACAATGGCATGGGCCGCTGCCTCTGGCTGAAACACCGGGGGAACCGGACGCGGTTCGCGATCGAGATGGGTGCGGGCCCAGTCGAATTGTGGTGTGTTCACGGCCGGCAGCTGTACCATCGCCAACTCGATGCCGCTTTTCTCGTGGAGAAGCTCGGCGCGGAGCGAGTCGGTAAAACCGCGGATGGCGTGCTTGGCCCCGCAATAGGCGGACTGAAGCGGAATGCCGCGATAGGCGAGAGCGGATCCGACCTGAACGATAACCCCTCGGTTCCGCGGGCGCATGTGTTTGAGAGCCGCCATGGTCCCGTGCACATAGCCGAGATAGGTCACCTCGGTTACGCGTCGAAATTCCTCGGGCGTCATCTCGCAGAGCGGCGAGAAGACCGTCACCATGGCGTTGTTCACCCAGACGTCGATCGAACCGAACTTGGACTCGACCGTGTCTGCCGCAGCGAATACGGCTTCGGCATTGGCCACGTCGGCGGGGATGGCCAACGCCCTTCCGCCGACTGCTCGCATCTCCGCCTCGGTCTCTTGCAGGGCGGCGGCATCCCTTGCGATCAGGGCCACGGTAGCACCGGCGCGGGCCAAGCGGCGCGCCGTCGCGCGGCCAACGCCAGCGGATGCGCCTGTGACTACCGCCACCTTGCCGTTGAAATCGCCTCCGTCCGCGCGCTGCGTGAGCGCGGCCTGGGCATGTGCGAATTGCTGGAAGGGCCATCTCATCGTGTGAACGCAGTCATGGGGGAAGGGCATTGCGCAGTGCGCGAGCATACAGCCTTGTGGGCTGACCCACGGGAGGTGTTGTTGAGATATCGACCGAGCCGCGGCCGCGGAAGTGTAGCGGAGCCATGCCTCACTCCTGCAGCTTGATCAGCGCGAGCCCCGAGCGGGGATCGTGCCGCTTGCGCAGGTGTTCGGGCGATTCAGTCAGAATGATTTCAAGGGTCGGGCGCACATGCGCCTCGGCCAGATGGCCGGCGAGCGCCGTGCCGTCGCGTCGGCCGAGCACCGCATGCATATGCAGCGAGCGCCCACCGTCAGGCGCGAGCGCCACGTCTCCAATCAGCGACGCTACCTCGACCTGCTCTGTCACCGGAATCCTGAGGTATTCCTTCTTTTCCCAGTCGAAGTAATTGAGCACCGCGTCACTGAACGCGCCGATCGCAGAAAATTGAGCGGCCGACACCTTTTCGCGATCCACGAAATCCTGAAGGGACGACATCACCTCGTCGCCCGTATCGAGGATCAATGCGAACGACTTCTGACCTGCTGAATCGGCAAGGAGTCTGCTCTGCACGACTCGTCTCCCGTCCGGAGCCATCGATGAGGGCCATATCGGACCGGACGGCCAGACGGCTTCCGGTCGAACTTGTGCTTTGGCAACGTCGCGTGGCGGCTAATGTTCCACTCTCATTGTCTTGCGCGGCCCCTGCGGAACAGTTGCTCGCCTGGGCAGTTACGTCGCCGAGAGCCACCGGCAACCTAATGTTTTCCGGCACCACACATCCTGGAGATTCGCAATGGCCGCAAGAACCGCTGGCGACGCGCTGGTCGACGCTCTGATCGACTGGAATGTGGACACGATATTCGGCATCCCGGGGGACGGCATCAATGGCGTCATCGAGGCGCTACGAAGGAAGCAGGACGAGATCAGGTTCATTCAGGTACGGCATGAGGAGGCCGCTGCCTTTGCCGCCTGTGCGCATGCCAAATGGACCGGCAAACTCGGCGTCTGCATCGCTACGTCAGGCCCTGGCGGGATCCACCTGCTGAACGGCCTCTACGACGCCAAGCTCGATCACCAGCCGGTGCTCGCTATTACCGGACTGCAGTTCCACGATCTCCTGCACACCTATACTCAGCAGGATGTGGAGCTCGACAAGCTGTATATGGATGTCTGCGCCTATAACGCGCGTATCATGGGGCCGGCTCACGTCGAGAACACGGTCGAGCTCGCATGCCGCACGGCACTCGCCTATCGCGGCGTAGCGCACGTCACGATTCCGGTCGACGTTCAGTCGCAGGAGGTCGACGCAGGCCATCGCTCCGATCGCAATATACCCAAGCACGTCTCCGAACTTCCGGCCGCCTCAGCCCAATTGCCCAGCGATGAGCAGCTTGCGCGCGCGGCTTCGATTCTGAATGCCGGAACGAAGATAGCGATTCTGGCCGGCCAGGGTGCGCTTCGGGCGCGTGAAGAGGTAGCCGCCATTGCCGAGAGGCTAGGCGCCCCCGTCATCAAGGCCCTCCTCGGAAAGGCCGTCCTGCCCGACGACAGCCCCTATTCGACGGGGGGCATCGGCCTGCTCGGGACGAAGCCGTCGCAGGAGGCTTTGGAGGAATGCGACACGCTGCTCATTGCCGGCAGCAACTTCCCTTATATCGAATATTACCCGAAGCCCGGTCAGGCGCGCGCCGTACAGATCGAGCTGGATCCGCAACGCGTCGGCCTGCGCTATCCAGTGGAGGCGGTGCTGGTCGGAGACACGGCCAAGGTGCTCAGGGAGTTGCTGCCGCGGCTCAACTACCATGAAGATCGCTCGTTTCTCGAAACAGCGCAGGCCGGAATGAACGAGTGGACCGACCTGATCACCGACCGCGGAACGCGGCAGGACAAGCCCATGAAGCCGCAGGTGGTCGCGCACGAACTCAACAAGCTTCTCGACGACAACGCTATCGTCACGACCGATTCCGGTACAATCACCACCTGGGCGGCGCGTCACCTGATGATCCGCGGTGACATGAAGTTTTCTTGCTCGGGCAATCTCGCCACGATGGCGTGCAGTCTGCCTTACGCGGTCGCCGCCGCTGTCGCATATCCCGAGCGCCAGGTCGTCTGTTTCGTCGGCGATGGGGGCCTCACCATGTTGATGGGCGAACTCGCCACCTGCGTGAAGTACGGCCTCGGCGTGAAGATCGTCGTCATCAAGAACAACACGCTCGGCCAGATCAAATGGGAGCAGATGGTCTTCCTCGGCAACCCCGAATATGTCTGCGACCTGCAGCCCATCGATTTCGCCACTGTGGCCAGCGGCTTCGGCCTGAAGAGCTTCCGTGTCGACGATCCGGCCAACTGCGCAGAGATCCTGCGCGAGGCTTTTGCCGTAGCCGGTCCGGTGCTTGTCGAAGCGGTCGTCGATCCAAACGAGCCGCCCATGCCGCCGAAGGCGACGCTGAGGCAGACAGCGCATCTCGCAGAGGCGCTTGCCCGCGGCACGCCCTCACGGGGCAAGATCGCGCTCACCATCGCTTCGGACACCGTGCGGGAGCTTATTTGACGAGCCAACCGGTATCTCACTCGAACATTCCGCTTGCGCGGCCCAAGACTCGCGCGTTCCGGATTCCGACCGATGAGCCGGAAGCTGACGGCACCATCGACTGGAATGCCACGACGCTGGTCGTTGTCGAACTGGACGCTGGCGGCGAGAGCGGGCTCGGTTATGGTTATGCCATCACCGCCGCATGCGAGGTGATCGACGAGACTTTAGGCGATGTGATCGAGGGCGAGGAAGCTTTCGACATCCCTGATCTCTGGACGGCGAACAGGGCAGCGGGAAGCCCACGTTGCAGGTAGCCGAATTGTTGGCGAGGTCGCTTCCGCAGGGAAGCGACCTTATTGACTTCGGTATACAGTATGCGTAAGCGTTCACCTTGACCGGGTGATCAAGCCCGAAACTTCCTTGCTGGGAGAATTAGCGCATGGAAACCGAGGTCGACAAACAAGTCGCTGACGCGGCCGCCGCCTCGACCCGCCCATCGACGCCGCACAGCATACATCCTTTGCCACCGCTCTCGCCCATCGAGCGAAACCGAACGACGGCCGACGAGGTTGAAGATCGGTTGATATTGGCGATCGCCAGGGGCGATATTGCGCCTGGCAAGCGAATAACCGAGGCCGAAATAGCTGCGGCGCTCAATGTAAGTCGCGTGCCGGCGCGGGAGGCGATGCAAAAGCTTCTCCTGCGGGGCATATTGGTCGGCGGTGCCCAGCGCGGCCTTCGTGTCGCCGACTACGGCAAGGAACGCATAGCCGAGCTGTTCGAACTCCGCTTTGCGATCGAACGGATCTTCTTTCAGCATGTCATGCGCTCCGAGCGTAGCCGCGCGGGGCTGATTGCAGAGCTTAAATCGATCGTCGGTCGAATGCGCGAGCTGTCGGGCTCGGGTGATCCAATCCTGCTCAGTGCCGTCGATCTTGACTTTCATCGCGCGGTGGCCCGGCACTCCGGGAACGTGCTGGCCGCACAGATCTGGGAAGGTCTGGCGCAGCACATGTTCATCGTCTTCTGCCGCGATTGGTCGAGCGCAGCCGATCGAACCGGCGAGGTGCGGCTGCACGAGCGGCTGGTGGAATTCCTGCGGACGGGGTCGCCTGACGAAATCGACGACGTGCTGAGGAAGCATTTTTCGGATCCTTCCACCCGAAGCGCAGCGCGCAAGCGCCGCTAGCTTAGCTGCATCACTGCTTTTCAGGATCATGCGGGGTGGGGGCATAGATGAAAATCCAATCCATCGAAAGCGTTGGTTTGTTCGGGAAATCCCCTAAGGGAGGCTGGAGCAACGAGATCCGCCCCGAAGACTCGATTCACGCACTGGTCGCCGTTCGCACTGACGAAGGTCATCTCGGCATAGGTTCCGTATTCACCGACGCCAGGCTTGTCGAAGCCGCGCTGGCGGTGTTGCGTCCCTTGGTCATCGGGGAGAGCGCCATCGAGCCGATGCGGGTCAGTGAAAAGCTGAACCAGAACACGTTCTGGATGGGCCGTGGCGGCAGCATCACACATGCGATCTCCGGCATCGACATCGCACTGTGGGACATATTCGGCCAGGTCACGGGCCAGCCCATCGGACGTCTGCTTGGCGGCTGCTACCGTACGAAGGTCAAAGCCTATGCCTCGATACTGATGGAAATGCCGGAACTGATGCGCGAGCGTACGGCGTTTTATCGGGAGCAGGGGTTTCGGGCGATCAAGATCGGCTGGGGTCCGTTCGGACGCCGCGAGGACCGCAGGCTCGACGAGGCAATCGTGCGGGCCGCCCGAGCCGGTGCGGGTGACGATTGCCTGCTGATGGTCGACGCTGGCGCCAGCGACGCTTTCTGGCCGAACGGTCTGAGCTGGGCCGTCGGGACCGCAGAGATGCTCAAAGATTACGACGTCTATTGGTTCGAAGAGGCTCTACCGCCCGACGCATTGGACGACTTCAAGACGCTGCGCGACCGCAGCCCGGTGCCGATCGCGACCGGCGAATGCCTCACCCGTCGGCAAAGCTATCTGCCGTGGTTCGAGAGACGCGCTCTCGACATCGTGCAGCCTGACGTGACCAAGGTCGGTGGCATCTCCGAGCAGATACGCATTGCGCGCATGGCCAACGAGTTTGGCATTCGCTACATCGGCCACGGCTGGAACACCGCGGTCGGGCTGGCGGCCGACCTGCAACTTTCCGCTGCGATCCCGGGCGCTGATCTCGTCGAGTATATCGGCGGCTCCCCTTACATCGACATCACCGTCGGCGGCTGGAAGCTCGACGCCGAAGGCATGCTGTCCATCCCCACTTCGCCCGGACTTGGCATCAAGCTCGACCTCGACGCCCTGCGGGAGGTGACGACGAACGCCGGGGCTCTGCGCCCCTAGACCAGCGCAGGCGATATGCCTCAATTTCCGCTTGATTGACGCCGGCAGACGTGCATTCATATACGGTATACCGTACGCAGACGTGCGCAGCGCCGATGAGGGGGACGCGACATGGCCGGGCTTCAGCTTGAACCGACTCGGATAAGGAACCCGATCGATTTCGACAAAGCCGGCCGCCAGGCCGGCGTGTTGCGCGCGCCGCTGTCACGCAACGATTCGGGCTGGGGCGTCGTAGAGATCCCGATCGTGTCTGTGAAGAACGGCAGCGGCCCGACGGTCCTTTTCACGGGCGGGATACATGGCGACGAGTATGAAGGGCAGATCGCCATATCGCGCCTCGCCCAGACCCTCGATCCCGCAAGCGTGCAAGGCCGCGTAATCATGATCCCGGCCTACAACATGCCTGCAGTGCTGAACGATACTCGGCTCAGTCCGGTAGACGACCGCGACATGAACCGTTGCTTTCCGGGCAATGCGCGCGGCACCTTTTCGGAGATGCTGGCGCATTTCCTCGACAGCAACGTGCTGCCTTTCGTCGATGTGTCTGTGGACATCCACACCGCTGGCCATTCCTTCGACTCCGCCCTTTCCACCAACATGCACTACCTTCCGGATGCGGATCGCCGCCGAAGGACGATGGCTGCAGCCGCTGCATTCGGTGCACCTTACAACACGGTCTTCTGGGGGGTGGACGAAGGTGCTACCTTCACGTCCTGCGTAGAGCGCCGGGGCGCGATCTCACTTGGGACGGAACTCGGCGGCTGGGGACGCGTCAACGTCGAGGGTGTGCGCATCGCTCGCCGCGGCGTCGACAACATCCTTAAGCATTTCGGCTTGATGGAAGGGACGCCGGAAACCGGCCAGCAAAACGGGTCGGCCGGTACGCGCCACATGATGGTGCGCGACCAGGCCTGCTATTCCTTCTCGCCGGCAAGTGCCCTTTTCGAACCAGCCAATCTGACGGGGGAGTCCGTCAAGGCGGGCCAGCCCGCCGGCTGGCTGCATTTCATAGAGGACGTGGATCGCCCGCCGCTCGAACTGCGGTACGAGCGCGACGGCGTGCTCTGGATGTCGGCAGGACCAGGCCGTATCACGCGCGGCGACGTCGTCGCGGTCGTCATGGCCGACTACGACGATGTCCTGGCGGCGGGCTGAGCGCGTTCTGTCGGAGTACAAGCGATGCGTGTGCTGATCGCGGAATGCATGCAGGAGATATCCTCCTTCAATCCGCTTCCGTCAAAATATGAGGACTTCGCCATCGAACATGGCGATGAACTCTACAAGCAACGCGGACTGAACACCGCCATTGGCGGCGCGCTCGCTGTGTTCGAAGCTCGACCAGATGTCGAACTTGTTCCGGCCATGGCCGCGCGGGCGGGCAGCGCCGGTATCCTTGCACGGGCCGGCTGGCTCCGGCTGCGCAGTGAGCTGCTCGATGCGGCGCGTCCGCATGTAGGCAAGGTCGACGCGCTTTTCGTCTCACTGCACGGTGCCATGGGCGCGGAGGGTGAGGCCGACCCCGAGGGCGAATTGCTGGACGCGTTACGCGGCATGTTCGGCGCGGACCTTCCCATGGTCATTTCGCTCGATCTGCACGGAATCCTGACTGACCGGATGCTTCGCCAAATTGATGGGCTGGCGATCTATCGCACCTACCCACATGTCGATTTCGCGGATACGGGTCGTCGAGCCGCGCAACTGCTGCTCAATATCGTGGACCGCGGCGCCCGGCCGATCACCGCCCGCGTGACGGTGCCGATGCTGGCGCGTGGCGACGAGTGCATCACCCGTACCGGCCTTTACGGCGACGTGCTTGCCGATGCCCGCCTGATGGAGCGGGACGGCAGGGCACTCGCGGCGGGGGTGATGATCGGCAACCCCTTCACGGATGCGCCAGAGCTCTGCACCCAAGCAATCGTGATCTCCGAGAACGCTGAAACGGCTGCCGCCTGCGCGAGCGCGCTTGCCGCTTCCATCTGGGCGGGCCGGCATCGACTGGTTGGCAAGCTGGTTCCGGTAGAGAAGGCTGTCTCTCTCGCATCGATGATTGAAGGTCCGGTGGCCTTCACGGATGCGGCCGACGCCACTTCGTCCGGCGCCAGCGGCGATTCCAATTGCCTCATCAAGGCGCTGCGCGAGGGCGGCTACGCACGCCGCGTGCTCGCGCAGATCGTCGATCCGGACGCGGCGCGCGCAGCTCACGCAGCGGGTGTGGGCACCACGATCACCGTGCCGATCGGCGGCACCTATGACCGGCGGCGCTTCGAGCCCCTGACCGTCACGGCGATGGTGGAGAGCCTCTCGCGGGGGCGGGCCAGGCTCGAGACGATGGGCCTGCCGCTCGATGCAGGCCCGACCGCGGTCTTGAGCTTCGAAAACTTCACCGTCGTGGTGATGAGCAGGGCAGTGCATCTCTTCGATCGCGCCATGTATTACGCAAACGGGCTCGATCCGCACAACTTTGACCTGACGATCGTGAAGTCGCCGCATACCGAGTTCCACATGTATGACGGCTGGGTCGAGAAGAACTTCAACGTCGACGCGCCCGGCTCCACCTCGGCCAATCTCGCCAGCCTGGGTCATCGGCTGTGCCGCCGGCCGATCTATCCGCTGGAACCTGATACCACCTTCGAACCGCAGCCGGTGCTCTATGACCGCGGCGTAGTTCCCGAAACAGCTTCACCCATCGCAACGCCGGCAGGCAAAGGAACCCCATGAAGATCGACAGCGTGGACTTCTTCTACGTGGCAATGCCGGAGGTCACGACGGCGGCCGACGGCAGCCAGGATGCGCTGGTGGTTCGGGTCTCGGCGGGCGGGCACGTCGGCTGGGGCGAATGCGAGGCCGCGCCGCTGCCTTCGATTGCCGCCTTCGTCTGCCCCATGTCGCATGGCGCATGTCGTCCGGTATCGGCGTCTGTGCTCGGCGCCAAGCTCGACAGCCCGGACGACATTCGCAGGATGGCCGCAACCGTCGCTTACGACAGCATGGATCTGCTGCAGGCGGCCCACACCTGGTCCGGCATCGAAATGGCGCTATGGGACATCCTGGGCAAGGCCAGAGGCGTGCCTGCCTGGAAGCTGCTCGGATATGAGCGGGCCTATCCCAAGCTGCCTTATGCGTCGGTGCTCTTCGGCGGCTCGCCTCAGCAGACGCTAGACCGCGCAAAAGAGATTCGTAGCCGCGGCTTTCGCGCAGCCAAATTCGGCTGGGCGCCGTTCGGCGAGTCGCTGGCCGGCGATATTGCCCAACTGGATGCCGCCCGAGAGGGACTCGGGCCGGACGGTATACTGCTGATCGACGCCGGCCAGATCTTCGGCGAGGACGTCGAAGCGGCCGCCGCGCGGCTCGACGCCATGGAGCGTAACCGCGTAACATTCTTCGAGGAGCCGTTCCACGGCTCTGCCTACGGCGCTTATGCCGGCTTGGCTGAGCGACTGAGGACCGTACGCAGTGCCGGAGGAGAAGCTGCCCACAGCCGGCACATGGCCGAGCATCTCATCGATTACGGCAGGGTCGGCTACATCCAGATCGATTGCGGTCGGATCGGTGGGCTGTGGCCTGCCAAACAGGTCGCCGACTATGCTGTCCAACGCGGTGTGACCTACATCAATCACACCTTTACATCGAACCTGGCGCTCAGCGCATCGCTGCAGCCCTTCGCCGGGCTCGAAGAGCACCGCATATGCGAGTTCCCAACCGGGCTGCAGCAGCTTGCGGTCGACCTGACCCTGGATCACATTGTCCCGGACGAGAATGGCGAGATCAACGCACCCGACGCCCCTGGCCTCGGCATCGAAGTCGATCCTGCCGCGCTCGCCAAATACAGGGTGGACGTGGAGATCACCATCGGCGGTCGAACCGTTTTCGCGACACCGACGCCTTAGGAGCGCAGCGATGAAGGAGTCCCTCGTCGATGTTCGCCACCTCACCGTCCATCTTTCGATGGCGCAGGCTGACGTGACGCTCGTCGAGGATGTCTCGTTCTCCGTAGCGCCGGGCGAAGTGCTGTGCGTGGTCGGTGAATCGGGCTGCGGGAAAACGGTGACGGCACGGTCCATCATCGGGCTGAACCGGCACAATCCCAACTTCCGGCTGGATGGAGAAATCCTGTTCGATGGCCGCGATCTGATGCAACTCGGCGATGCGGAAATGCGCAAGGTGCGCGGCGCGAGCATCGCAATGATCTTCCAGGATCCTATGTCTTCGCTGAACCCGCTGCATCGCATCGGCCGCCAGATCGGCGAGGCGTTGAGACTGCATACAGATCTGTCGCGCGGGGCAATCCGACAGCGCACGCTCGATCTGCTCAAGCAGGTCGGCATTCCCAATCCGCAGGTGCGGATCGATGACTATCCGCACCAATTCTCCGGCGGCATGCGCCAGCGCGCGATGATCGCGCTCGCGCTCGCGTGCTCGCCAAAGCTGCTCATCGCCGACGAGCCGACGACCGCGCTGGACGTGACGACCCAGAAGCAGATCCTGACCCTTCTCGCGCGGCTGAAGGACGAATACGGGATGGCGTTGATCCTGATTACCCACGATCTCGGCATCGTCGCCGAAATCGCCGATCGGGTGATGGTCATGTATGCCGGCCAATGCGTCGAGATCGGCGAGGTGCGATCGGTATTCCGTTCGCCACAACATCCCTATACGGCTGGCTTGCTCGCCTCCATGCCTGCGGCCAACCGCGCACGGTCGACACGATTGCCCTCGATCCGAGGCACGCCGCCGGTTCTGGCCTTGGGCCGAGCTACCGGCTGCGCATTCCTGCCGCGCTGCGATTTCGCCTTTGAGCGCTGCCGCTCGGCTCCGTCGTTGGAAGGCAAGGTCGCGGATGTCGGCCATCTCGATCGCTGCTGGCTTCCGACCGGCGTCGAGGCCGCCCGGCGGGGAGCGGCCCCGGGAATAGCCCCATGAGCAGTGCGCCGCTTGTCCGCCTCGAGGGGCTGCGGAAGTATTTTCCTGCGCGTGGCGGATGGTTGCGCGGCAAGCGCATGTGGGTGCGTGCCGTCGACGACGTATCGTTCGACGTCGTCGCCGGCGAAACGCTTGGCTTGGTCGGGGAATCCGGCTGTGGGAAGTCGACCCTCGCACGCTGCATCGTAAGGCTAACCGAGCCAACGGCCGGACGTCTCGAATTCGCCGGGGAAGACATCACCCATCGTTCGATGCGCGAGCTCAAGCCGCTGCGGCGCGACGTACAGTTGATCTTCCAGGATCCGCTTACCAGCCTCAATCCGCGGAAGCGGGTTCGGCAGATCCTGGGCGATGCGCTGGCTATCAGGCATCCGGGCGCTGGGCGGAGTGCTCTCGACATCGAAGCCGAAAGCCTGCTCCGGCGCGTCGGCCTGCCCTCGCAATTCATGGAGCGGCTTCCACGTGAACTGTCGGGTGGACAGCGGCAGCGGGTTGGTATCGCGCGTGCCGTGGCCGTAGGACCCAAGTTGATCGTGGCCGATGAGCCGGTCTCGGCGCTGGACGTTTCCGTGCAGGCCGACATCCTCAATCTGATCAAGGATCTGCAGGCGGAGTTCGGATTGACGATCGTGTTTATCTCGCATGATCTCGGCGTCATCCGCCATGTCTCGGATCGGGTTGGCGTTATGTATCTCGGGCGCCTGGTCGAGATGGCGCCGTCGGAGATCTTTTACGCCGCCCCGCTCCATCCTTACTCCGAGGCGTTGCTGTCAGCGATCCCGACCCCGGATCCCGACGCTCGCCTGATACGCAACGAGATCGTGCTCAAAGGCGACGTCCCCAATCCACTGTCGCCGCCGCGAGGCTGCCGCTTCCATACGCGCTGTCCATACGCACGCGAGATCTGCGCTGCCGTGGAGCCGCGGCTGACGGCCGCCTCCGGTGGCGCCGAAAGGCTCGTGGCCTGCCATTTTCCATTAAGACAAGAGGAGTCGTCGCCGCACTAATTCGGACAAGGTCCGCTTGACGGGCAAGGTTGTCGTACATCAAAATACGGTATACAGAATACATAACAGAAAAAAGGGGAATGGAAATGACCGCATCGAATTCGGAGCAGCCCCTCGGGGGACTTGTATTGAACCGCGCGCAATTCCTGCGGCTGCTGGGAGGCGCGGCGGCCTTGGGTGCAACGTCAGGAAGTTTGGGCTTTGCATCCCGGGCCATCGCGCAGGAGGGCGGAGACCTGGTTGTCGGCATTTCGAGCGACATCAAGACGCTCGACCCGCAGATGTCACCCCTGGACGTCTTCCGTCATACGATCCGCTCGACGGTCTTCGAAGCGCTCGTATTCATCAATCCGGAGACGCTGAAGGCTGACCCGTTGCTGGCGGACTCCTGGAAGACGTCTGCCGATGGTCTGACCTGGACCTTCGCCCTTAAATCCGGCGTCACATGGCACAACGGCTCACCGTTCACAGCTGCCGACGTGGTTTATTCGATCAAAAGGGTTCAGGATCCGAAGGTCGGCAGCCCCTTCTCGCCGCAACTCGTCGCGGTATCGAAGGTCGAGGCCCCGGACGACAAGACCGTAGTGATGACTCTCGCCAATACCGTTCCCGGCCTGCTTGCCAATCTGGCCGTGATCCAGATCGTCAACGAGGCCAGCATCGGCACCATCACCACGGCGCCAGTCGGCACCGGGCCGTTCAAATTTGCCGCCTGGGCGCCAGGCGACCACATCCGCGTCGAGAAATATGACGGCCACCGCGAACCGGCCAAAATTGGCGCAATCGAATGGCGGATCGTGCCGGATTCGCAAGCGCGTCTGGCCGGGCTGCAGGATGGGACGCTGCAGATGGTCGCACTCGTCGAGGGCAAGGACGTCGTGCAGGCCCAATCCGTGGCCGGTATCGAGGTGATCCAGACCAAGCCCTACGTGCTTTACGAGAACTTCAATATCAACACAAAGCGCGCGCCCTTCGACGACAAGCGGGTACGACAGGCACTTGCCTATGCCTTCGACCGGGAAGCCTACACCAAGACGATCTGGTTCGGCCTGGCCCGACCGACCATCAACCCGGTTCCGCCGGAAATGGCCACCTATCTGCCTGATTCAGCCAGCCAGTATCCATTCGACCTCGACAAGGCGGCCGCGCTTCTGGCAGAGGCCGGCTTCACCAAGGACAAGCCGCTGGCCATGGAGATTTTGACGCCGACCGGCTTCGACTCGCTGAAGTCGATGGCTCTGCTCCTGCAGGATAACCTCAACCGCATCGGCCACAAGGTAACCATCCGCGAGTTGGAGATCACCGTCTGGATCGACCGCATCCTGACCAAGCCGGACTACGATCTCACGACCAACAACTACAACACGGGTCCCGAAGATCCGGCGAGCATGTTCAACTCGCCTAATCTTGCGCCGGCCGCGAATGTCAGCCTTTGGAATCCTGCCGGCTATGCCGATTTGGTCGCCAGGGCGGCGGCCGAGATCGACCCCGAGAAGCACATCGCTCTCTATCGGCAGCTGCAGACGCTATTGCTCGAGGAGATGCCGCAGATCACGGTCGATCACCTGCCGCTCTTTTTCCTTGGCACGGAGGCGGCGAAGTCGCTGATCATTGGGCCGAGCGGCATCGACGACTACAAACAGATCGCGCTTTAGGCTGGCGCCACTTCGACCTAGACTGCTGCGGCGGCCTTCCAGGGCCGCCGCGCGTTTCCGGAAACGACGTCATGGCGATCTATCTCGTAGGGCGGGTGCTGGGCGGTCTGATTACGCTGTTCTGCGTCAGCGCGCTCGCCTTCTTCGCCACCGCCCTGGCTCCCGGCAATCCAGCGGCGGTACTGCTCGGCAATCTGGCAACACCGGAACGCATTGCGGTCGTCACGCATGAAATGGGGCTCGATAAGCCGCTACCGGTCCGCTACGGCATATGGCTGCAGCAGACGCTGAAGGGCAACCTCGGCACGTCCAATCTGAGCTTCAAGCCCGTTAACGAGCTGCTGGCGGCTGCGCTTCCGCCGACGCTTGAACTCGCTATCCTCAGCCTGGCCCTTGCGATCGTCATCGCTATCCCGATGGGCCTCCTGCTTGCCGAAAAGCGGGACAGATGGTGGGCCCGGCCAATCGCCGGCCTGATCACCTTGGGCATTTCCGTCCCTGGCTTCTGGGTCGGCCTGTTGCTGATCATCCTGTTTTCCGTGACTTTCAAGCTTCTTCCGTCAGGCGGCTACGTCTCCATCTCACGCAGCCCCACAGGGAATCTTCGGGCAATGATCCTGCCGGTCCTGACCCTCGCAATCTATCTGATACCGTCGCTGGTCCGCTTCGTCCGCGTGACCGCCGCGAACGTGCTTCGCGAAGACTACATCGACACGGCCCGCGCTAAGGGAGTCGGTAATGCCCGCATCCTCCTGCAGCATGTCGCGCCAAACACTCTCATCACGACCGTCACCTACATCGGCCTTCAGCTTGGCGTGCTCATTTCCGGCGCGATCATCGTGGAGATCATCTTCTCGATCCCAGGTCTCGGACGGCTCGGGATGAACGCCGTGCTGAACCGGGACTACCCTGTCATCCAGGGCGTGGTGCTGCTCGCCGCGACGGGATATGTCGTGGTCAACCTCGCCATTGACCTGGTCTATTCGCTGATTGATCCGCGGATTCGCACACGATGACGGCAATGTCTGCGGAAACGCCGGCCGGCGGGGCCTCCCGATCCTTCGGCAGGCGCAGCGGCCACATTGCCAGCTACCTCATGCGCCGCTCGCCAGTGGCTGTGACGCTGGTGACGATTTTTATCCTCGCCGCGATTTTCGGGCCTTGGCTTACCCCCCATTCGATGACCGACACCAATCTTGGCGAGGCACTGCAACTTCCCAGCCTCACCTACTGGCTCGGCACCGACCCGCTCGGCCGAGACGTCCTTAGCCGGCTGCTCGGGTCCGCACGTGTCGCGGCACAGGCGTTCCTGATCGTGGTCCTCATCGGCGGCATATTCGGCACGCTGCTGGGGCTCGTTGCCGGAGGTCTCGGCGGCCTCATCGACCTTGTCATCTCCCGCGTGATAGAGATCCTGCAGGGCTTTCCGACCGTGCTGGTTGCTATCGTCATCGTGGCGTTGCTCAATCCTTCGCTCACCAACGCAATGATCGCTGTCGGGCTCGCGGCTATCCCTGATTTCGCGCGGGTGTCCCGGGGCGTCGCTATTCAACTGCGGGACCGCGAGTTCGTCGAGGCTGCCCGCGGACTAGGGGCAAGCGAGATACGCATCCTGCTCCACGAGGTTCTTCCCAACATGGTCGGTCCGCTGATCATAGTCGCCAGCTTCGACGGGGCTCAGGCGATCATGTGGGAGGCTGCGCTGTCGTTTCTGGGGCTAGGAGTGCAGCCCCCCGCGCCATCGTTTGGCTCCATGCTGCGCGAGGCGCAGAACTATCTGGCAATCCAGCCGTCGCTCGCGATAACAGTGGGAATAACCGTGTCTGCGATTATCCTGGGCCTTAACCTGCTCGGGGATGGACTTAGCGACTACTACGACAGCGACGGCAGATAGCTCCTGTTCTGATCGGGCTCTCGACCCGCAGAGCGCGTCAACAGGATTTTGCTTCCCCCAATCAGGGCTTCATGTCTGTTCGTCGGGCCGATCGCGGTCTTTGGTGTGGTCGTCCGTCCTGTCTTGGGCCACGGTCGGTTTGCGCGGCTGGTCGACATTGTCGGATTGACTGAGTTCATCTGCTGTTTGGTCGAGCGGCTCGGTCAATCCATAGGGCCCCTTGGGGGGCTTGTTCCCCGCGGCTGCCTGATCGATCTCGGTATTTTCTTCCGCCTCTGGTGCATCCGGGTCCAGCGGATATTTTCTCGCGCCGGTCGCGCGGCGATTTATGGACGGCCTGATTTCTCGGTCTTTCATTAGCAGTGACCTCCTTCCGCTCTCTTGTCGCTGGTCGCCACCTGCCGGTTCTTTTCCCAAAGCCTGTCAGCCGGCAAATGTTCCGGAATGCTGGGCGTGCGCAGTCCAGCTAGGGAACGTCATGACCTTCCGAGCGTTCGATCCCCGCAATTCTCGAATGCATGGAGTAGTCAGCGTGCGAGCAAGCCTGGATGAAGCCAATGCGCGGGATGCCATCATTTCGGCAGAGGCGGCTTCGCTCATCTACGGCAGCGACACCGAGCCGGGCATCCGCCGCAAGCGAATGGGAAAGCAGTTCCGGTACACGGACCCGCAAGGCAGGACGATCACCGATCCCGCGACCCTCGAACGGATCAAGCGCCTGGCAATTCCGCCAGCCTGGAGCGACGTCTGGATCTCGCCGAGTCCCGACGGCCACGTTCAAGCTACCGGCCGTGATGATCGCGGGCGCAAGCAATACCGCTATCATCCGAGATGGACCGCCTGTCGCGATGAAGTGAAATATTCGAGCCTGACGGCCTTCGCGCGCGCTCTGCCTCGCCTGAGACGGCGTATCGATGCTGATTTGCGCAGGAGAGGGCTGCCACGCGAACGTGTGATCGCCTCCATCGTCTGGCTGCTCGACCATACGCTGATCCGGGTCGGAAATACGGCCTATGCGCGTGAGAACAAGAGCTTCGGTCTGACGACCTTGCGCGACCGCCACGTGACGGTCGAGGGTTCCTCCCTACGTTTCGCCTTTCGCGGCAAATCGGGCAAGGAATGGAAGCTCAGGATCAGCGACCGCCGCATCGTCAAGATCGTCAAGGGAGCACAGGATATACCTGGACAGCACCTCTTTCAGTATCTCAACGCGGATGGTTCCCGGGGCGCCGTGGTGTCGCAGGACGTGAACGACTACATCCGGAACGCCGGCAAGGCGGACTTCACTTCCAAGCACTTTCGGACATGGGGCGGAACGACGCGAGCCGTGGAAATTCTCGCAACGACCGAACGGCCACAAACCAAACGCGAGATGGCGCTGGTCATGAACAGAGCGATCGATGAGGTCGCCGCGCGACTCGGCAACACGCGAGCGGTTTGCCGCAGGTGCTATATCCATCCGCTCGTGCTCGAGGCCTGGCAGGAAGGGCGGTTGGCCGGCGAGTTGGCCGCGGTGAAAAGCCGCTTTCGCAAGGTCCCGCGCGGACTGGATGTGGCGGAGGCCATCGTGCTGCGATGGCTCGAAAACGCCGAGCGCTCGAATGCCGCATAGCACCTGAGGGCCTTCAATTGGACAGTGTGACTGTTGCTCCGACCGATAAGAATCCTAATAGTACTTATACCAGGATAATACAGTTTTTGATGCAGCAAATAAAAAAGTTGAATTGTTCTTATCCAGGTAGCTAAATACCAGCCGGAACAATTGAGCTTTGGTTGCGTTGGGCTGTTGTGGCCTGCATCCCCGCCCGTCAGGAAAACTTCCGTGGGCCCTGCAGGCAATCAGCAGAAGGAGAATGCATCATGATCCGCAACCTCTTGGCGGCAACGGCAGTTGCAACAGTCGTGGCGGCCGGTGCTTCCGCCCAGCAGGCTCCCCCCAGCGGCGGCAACACTATGCAGCCGTCGGCGCCCGCGCAGACCGCTCGGCCCGTCCAACCGGAGGGCTATCTGGCCAGCCGACTCATTGGCCAGAGTGTGTATAACGGAACCGATACCAACGCGAAAAGTATCGGGGACGTGAATGACTTGGTCATCGATAAGAACGGTGTGGTCAAATCGGTTGTGATTGGCGTGGGCGGTTTCCTTGGTATCGGGGAAAAGAACGTTGCAGTCGACTTCCCGAAAGTTTCCATGGTGGAAGCGAACGGCAACCGCTGGCTGGTCACGAACGCGACGAAGGAGCAGCTTCAGGCGATGCCGTCATTCGATCGGAAGGCCTATGAACCCAATGAATCCGTGACGGGTTCGATCACAGGCAACACGGCGCCAACTACCAATCCGATGGGCACCACCAAAAAGTAACCCGGAATACGCGGGAGTTTCCCTCGGAATGCCGGGCCCGGCCGGGCGATCCGGACCCGGTGCCTGTGTCGCCTTGCAACATGCGGGCCATGCCGGGAACATGTTTCGCGCATCGTCGTTCTGCCCGTTCGAGCAGTCGGAGATCGAGGCCATGCCAAACCGAATCGAAGAGATGGAGCACAGGCAGCGCGGCGTGCAGGAGCAAGTGGCTCATGCCGATCGGCATCAAGACCCGGGCGGCAGCGAAGGAGCGCCGCAGACCGGAGCCCGACCATATCCTGTCCCGCCTTTTCCCAAGCAGCATCAAGCCAAGCCGGGGTCAGAGGCGAAGCTTGACCCGCAGCCCCTGTACGACGCGCCGTTCTACATCGGTTCGAAGAAACTGGACGGCAAGGTTGCGCTGATAACGGGCGCGGATTCCGGAATAGGGCGGGCGGTTGCTGTTCTATTTGCCCGCGAAGGAGCGGACGTAGCAATCGCTTATCTCAGCGAGCACGACGATGCCGAGACCACCAAAGCGCTGGTTGAAAAAGAGGGGCGCCGCGCAATCCTGTTGGCAGGCGACGTCACCGATCGCGACCATTGCAGGGCAGTGGTGGTCGAGACAATCGGCAAGCTCGGTCGCCTCGATATCCTGGTCAACAACGCGGCATTCCAGGTCCACACCAAGAATTTAGAGGACCTCACGCCGGAACACTTCGATCTGACACTGAAGACAAATCTCTATGGCTATTTTTACATGGCTCAGGCGGCGGTTCCGCACATGGCGCCAGGCTCGGCCATCATCAACACTGGTTCGGTGACGGGCATCGAAGGCTCGGGCCAGTTGCTTGACTATTCGATGACCAAGGGCGGCATTCACGCCTTCACGCGCTCGCTCGCCGCAAACCTGCTGCCGCGAGGCATCAGGGTGAATGCCGTAGCACCCGGACCGGTTTGGTCGCCGCTCAACCCGACGGACAAGGAAGCCGAAGACGTATCGAATTTCGGTGCGCAGACGCCGATGAAGCGACCGGCCCAGCCCGAAGAGATCGCACCCGCCTACGTATTCCTGGCCTCGCCACACTGCTCCAGTTACATCACCGGAGAAATCCTGCCGATAATTGGCGGATATTGAGTGAGATTGGCGGCGTTGGCCAAACTGGCTCAATGAGGGCGCCTGGCGCCGTCTTCGGGCTCGTCGCGATATACTCGCTCGACTGCTTCCCGCTGGGCTTGCCGCTCTCGCGGTCCCAACTTACGGCGCGTGAGCAACACATAGGCAATCAGGACTGCCAGAAGCAGCGGGCCGAGCACAACTACTATCAGCCAAAGCACATCCATGGCGGTTCCCATTGAATTGGCGGCCGATCGCCGCTTGCGTGGCGGCTAGAGCGGCGTGCGTTCAAATTGAACCACCACGCCGCTCTATCGATTTGTTTGCGCATCGGATTCGTCCGAAAACCGCGCGCGCTTTTCGGCCGATGCGCTAACGCTCCCGACCTCGCGGTTCACGGCTGCCGACGTGGTCCTGATACTGTTCGGTCTGCGTTTCCTTGCTGTCCAGCCCGCGCTCCCGCGAATGCTGTGATTTGTCCCGGTTGGAGAGAACCATGTTCTCGCCGAGAAGGTCCTTCCGCGCGTTCGTCATCGCGCCGCTGCCCGAACCTTTGCCATGCGAGGCTTTGCCGAAATGCTTCTTGTCCGCGTGTGCCATGTGCTTCTTCCGTGGTTGGGTTCCGCGACTACCCACGATGGGCGGGTCGGGTGTTCTTCTCAGGGTCATGAGAGTGATGGCTATCGCGCTCACCACCTCCGCCGGATTTCTTGCTGCGGCTGCGCTGATCGGGCTCCGGCGGTGGTTTCTTGATTTCCAGCGGCGCCTTGGCGTTCTCGTGAGATGCGCCAGGGCCGCCTTGTCTGATGCTCGCAGGCGTCTTGCTGGATGTCGACATGTTCAACGGTCCTGCTGACTGCGCTGGGGAGAAATGTTCACCCTGGTATTGCCCTGCTGCCCGCGCTTCTCCGGGTCCTGAATCGAAGATCCACCCTTGTTCTTCTGGTCCAGCGGTGCCTCTTTCGAGTCGCCCGGGCCCTTGGGGCTCCGGTTCTCGGGAGGTGTGGGGGGTGCTTTGCCTATCATGGCTACCTCCTTCAGATGCTCCGAAGGGTGAACAGCCAAGCTCTGCAATGGTTCCGGCCGGTCTGCGCCAATCCATTGTCAGTCAAACCTCGACAGATGGAATGCTACGCCGTCCCACTCCCTGAAGGGACGAATACCGTTCGTGCGGATGCGAAAACCGTAACGATCCGCGAACCGGAGCAGCTCCGCAAGGTCCATCTCGACCGAATCCCGGTACGAGAAGTTCAGGATAACCAGATCGCCGTTCGGCCGCAGGACGCGTGAAGCCTCGGCAACATGCCTTTCGGCGAGGTCGCTCGCCATTTGCAGGTAAGGGAAAGCATCCAGCGCAACCGTGCAGTCGAATGCGGCATTCGGGAACTGTGCCAGATCCATTCCGGAGGTGAGTTGGATCCGAACGTTGCGTTGCTCCGCACACCGTTCGCGGGCGATCCTGACCATCTCAGGTGAAATATCGATGCCGACGATACTGCGAACCTTTTGGTGAAGAGCGCATTCCAGCCGGCCGATGCCGCAGCCGATATCGAGGACGTCCCGCTCCGCTCCCGTCGCTCCGCGAACCTCGAGCCACGCAACGACTTCTTCGGTTGCGGCATCCAGCCGATCGGCCTTTCCGAACGAGTACAGAGCCACGCTGGCCTCCGGCGAGGATTTCGCCGCGCGATCGAAGGCTGCCGCCAAACGCGCTACCTCCGGTCGAGGGTCATCGAGCGGAGCCAGGTCGTGCGGCACCGCGGCAGCGGCCGCACGAACTGCATTCCAGCTGTCGGCATTTTGCCTGGCGAGATCGGACAAAGTATTCAGGCGTTCGGCCGCCGGCGCACTTTCGGCGACCGGGCGGGTCGGCCCTGACAAGAATGCATCGAAATCGGCTGAAGTGTCGGTTTCGAGGATGATGCGAACGAGCGCTGCGGCCGGAGACAAACGACCTTCCATGCACTCGCGTGTCATTTGCTCCAGCCGGTGCCCCAGCCTTCGCGCGCGACGCTTGTTCATGGAACGCGGCTGTACACGAGCTTCTGGTTCAAGCGATCGACGGCGCCCCAGCTATATTTGTAGCTTTCACGGCCGCGCAGGAAATGGAACTCACTGGCGCCTGCGCGGATCGCCTCGGCGATCGCATGTCCGATCAGGATCGAACCCGGGCTCTGCTCGGCAAACTCGGGATCGAACCCGCCTATATAGGCGTAGGCACGGCCGCGATCGAGGAAGCCATAATATGCTCCGGCGACAATCCCGCCGATGTCGAGCAGGTAACAGCGCGCCACGCCATGGTCGGCCAGTATCGGCAGCACTTCCCGATGAAATCGCCTGACGGCCGGGTGATCAAGAACTCCGGCTTCTCCGCGCACCTGCCAGCAGGCCGCATGAAGCCGGAAAAGGTGGTCCAGAAAATAGCTGGGGCGGCTCTGCGCAGCGGTGATCGTAGCCTCTCCAATCCGGTTGGCCGCGGCTTGAGCGCGGCGCAATTGCCGCCTGCGCCTGGCGGGGACACAACCGGCGAGATCCGGTTTTCCCCGCAGCTCGATCACCGGGCAGACGCTCTGATCGACACGTCGGCAGCAGAGGGTGTCAGGGCAGGGAAGCGCCAGCGCATGTGCATCCGGGTGCAGTTCCTCTAATTCCCAGCTCTGCCAGGCAAGCGAGCGGCCGGCGTCGATCATGGCAGCGCCGATGCTTTCCTGCCCCTCCGGCTCGATCAGCACATCGAGATAGTCGCTGACCGAAATGCCGAGTGGCAACAACCGGTGACCCTGCGCGCTCTGCTCATCATAGAAGGGCGCCAACCCGACCAGGCGCGAGCCCCGCCACACCGCAATGGTTGCAAGTTCCCCGGGCGCGAAGCAACGCCACCAGGCCATCAGCCATGGCGGCATCTGGAAGGGCGTGGCGGAAGAGCAGCGACGCCACAGTTCCCACCATCCCTGACAGGATGCTTCGAGAGCTTCCGGAGCGCGGATGATCTCGGCGTGGAGGGAATGGGCATTCATCGTGCGGTCGCGAGGTCGGGCCGCTCGCCTTTGACTGCGGCCAAGGCGCGGTAGGCATCCATATAGGAAAGGATCATCCTGTGGAGCGGGAAGCGGCGCTCTGCCGTAGACCGGCACAAATCCGGATCGAGCATGCCGGCTACCTTCATCGCATGCGCCATTTCGGCGGTATCCCGGACCAGGAATCCGGTGCGGCCATGATCGATGACTTCGGGAAGAGCGCCGTTCGGAAAGGCCACGACGGGCGTGCCGCAGGCAAGGGCTTCCATCGCGACCAGCGAACTGGTCTCGTGCGCGAGGCTGGGCACGACAAGACAGCGGGCGGCATTAAGGAAGCGACGTTTGCGTTCGAACCCGAGTGGCCCGAGGAAGCGCCGGCGAGCGTCGAGGCGGGGGCGAATCTCGTCGTCGAAATAGCGCTCGTGAGCCTCGTATCGATAGACTTGGCCGCCGATCAGAAGCGGCAGATCCGCGGCACGGGCGGCATCGAGAGCGAGATGGATGCCTTTCTCCGGGCAGACGCGGCTGAGGATCAGCGCGAAATTGCGTCTGGCATGGCGCGCTGAAAGGCGCTCGACGTCGACCCCGTTCGAAATGGGCGGGTGCAGTATCGCGCCTGCGGGTGCGCCGGCTAGCTGTGAGGCGGAGACAGGGTGTAGCCAAAGATCGTGGCGGTTCGGCCGAAGGGACGCCGGCGCATACCAGTCGAGCGGCAGATGCAAGGTAACCAACGTTGGTCCGTCATCCGGCAGATAGGCGTCGAAGTCTATGCCGTGCAGATGGACGACATCGACATCCCAGCGGATCCGAGCCGCAGCGATAGCCTTGCGATGACGCGCATGAGCTCTCCGCCTGGCCTCGTCATCCAGGAGGCCGTTCTCTGCTGGAACGGCGATGAGCTCGCCGGCGGCTTGCGAACCCTCGCACGCGATCACCAGCGAATGATGGCCGGCTTCCGTCAGGGCCCGGTCGAGCGCGGTCAGAACCTGCTCGGCGCCGCCCACCGCGTCCGGACCGACGCAGGCCAGAGGGTAGGCGACATTGAGCACGGTGAGCTTCTTCATCTCGGCATCGATCCGAGTTCTTCGGACGCCGCTCTCGCGAGCGTCAACCATTCCGGCCCGGTGAGACCGAGCTTCAGCTCTTCGTAGAGCAGCCGGCCGCCATTGGGCAGGCTGAGGAAGTTGTAGTGCGGCGCGGCACGGAAACGCTCGACCGGCGAGTCGAACGGCGCGAGCACCGAACGTTGCGTGACAAAGTGGGAGAGCATCTTCTGCTTGCGTTCCAAAGCAGCGCCATCGAGCGGAATTTCGAGAGAGGTTTTAGCCGTGTCGCCAAGAAAACGCTGGTAAACGCGACCAGCCGGGCTGGCGTGATAGAACGCCATCTCGACGACGGCCGGAGGAACGAGTCCGGTCCCCTCTGTCAACCAGCATGCCGCATGGACGGCAAAGGCAATGGCGTCGTGATCCGGATGCCCGCCTTCGAACGGATGGGTGCACACAAAGCGGGGCCTGGAGTCGCGGAACAGACCGGCCAACTGCAATGCGAGCGGCACCAGGTTGTGGGCCGCCTCCTGGTCGGGCATTCCAACATTGAGCAGCTGGTCGACGTCGATGCTTGCTTCGCCCATCGCAGCTGCGAGTTCGCCTCGACGAGCTTCGGCGTAATCCTGCCACGTGGCGAATCCGTGAGCGTAGGCATCCCGCATGTTGCGCGGAGCGCCGTCGGTCACGTGAATGATGGTCGCTTGGCTCAGTGCTGTAAGATGACCACCGATTCCGACCGTCTCGTCATCCGGATGAGCGACGACGACCATGACGTCCTCGCCTGCGGGATTGACGGCATCCGCAGACCTGAGCAGCCCGGCGAATTCGCTGAGAGCAGGGTGAGTTGGAAAAGAATTATCCATCCTGCTTCAAGTCCCTTTTCCCGCATGATCTTGGCCGAAGACTCTGCAACTTTTTGCCATCGCCGACCATCGGTTCGGGATCATGCTCCAGGGCAGGGGAGTCCTGTGCGTGTGAGCTTTCCATCGCCTCAGGCCGCGGGCAGAGACAATCCCTCCATCTTGCGATGGCCAACCACAGGCGCGTAGCGCCGGATCATCGTGCTGCAGAACTCGGCGAATTCCTCCGGTACCAGGGGGGCACTGGTGTGATGCGGCATGATACCCCGATGCGCAGGCGTGAAGCAGAAGGTGATCGTGACGTCGAAATCGGCAATCGCGTCCATCTGCCGGTCGAACCAGTCGAGCGCGCCGGGGCGGAAGCTGTCGGCCCAGGACAGGCCAGTGCGCAATGAGGTGACGCCCAGCCGTTTCAGCCAGCGCACCGCTTCATCCAGTCGATAGTCTTCGAAGTCGAACCACTGGGCAATTCCCAGCTGTGGAGTGTACCTGGCGAACTCCTCGAGCGCGGGCTTCGGCGAACCGTCCTCGCGGAGCAGCCCCATATAGAAATGGCGATAGTAGGATGAGCCTTCGGCCTCGCGGTGCCGGGTCGTCGCCTCCCATGCGCGCGGGAGATCGTAGAGACTGTACCACTGAATGCGTGGTGCCTGGCCGAGCAGCAGCTCGGCCGTCCTCTTCAGTCCCCAAAGCTGAACTTCTTCGGCGCCGAAGGTCGAGACGCCGACCTCGGTAATCCAGACCGGGAGATCCGTGACCTCATGGATCTCGGCGAGCTTCTGTGGCCACTCATCGATCTTCCAGAGATTCCAGTCGAGCGGAAAACCATGCACGGCGACAGCGTCGACGTGATCAAGGACGCCGTATCCCTGCATGCGCCGCAGGAACAGGGGATCGATCGGCGAAATGCCGCCGAGCACGCGTGTCACACTGGAATTCTCTGCCGCAATCGCGTCACCTGCGAGCGCCGTCATCTCGGCGAACAGGCTCCATTCCGGATCGATCTCCGGGTCCCAGTGCGATTTGTTATTGGGCTCGTTCCAGATCATGGCCGCTTCAATCATCCGGTTCTCCTTTGGCTGGATAGACTGGGCCTTCGCCGGCAGGCGGGCCTGCCGGTCGGCAGAAATAGACCTCCTCCTCGGGATGAGAGACGATCTCGAAGCCCGAGCTCCTCAGCATCGCTTCCATGCAGGCCCGGTTCGGGACCCACCAGTTGGTGGGATCGCCCGCATATCTGTCTTCGATGAAATGCAGCCTGGGAAATCCGGGATTTTCGAACGGCTCGGTGTCCCAGAAGGCGTGATCTGCCTGTAGCGCGACCAGCTCCGGGCTTCCGCGTTGCATCGACTGAAACACCATCAGTTCCCTGACGCAGTGCTTGCGAACGAGGTCCAGCGCGAGGAGCGGGTGGCGCAGATGGTAGAGCACGCCCATGAACAGGACGATGTCGAAGCGCTCGCTGAGAGCGCCGACGTCGTAGACGGAGAGCTCCCGGAATTCGACATCCGCTTCGGCCACTTCCGCCGCAAAGCGCGCCTGCGCCAGATAACCCTCGTCGGAATCGATGCCCAGCACGCGGTCGGCGCCGCGCCGTTTCATTTCGATCGAATAGAAGCCGGCATTGCAGCCGATATCGAGGACAGTTTTGCCGGCCAGGCCCGCAGGGAGCTCTGAGGCGAACTTGCTCCATTTGACGAACGGATAGTTGCCGAGAAAATGGTCCGGCGCCGTCGATACCCCCTGCAGCTCGATATTGTGGAACCATGGGCCAAGCGCTTCGATCCTGCGGCGAATTTCAGCGGTCGACAGATGCATCGCTATCGTCCTTGCACCGCTGGAATGGGGGCCTCGGCCGTCGCGAGCAGGGCATGAGCAATTTCGTCTCTGCTGGATCTCTCCATCCGGGCAAGAAGGTCGATCGCTGCGCGATAGCCGTTGAACGTACCGACGTCCACGTAATCTGAGCCCGCCTTTATGCCGAAAGCTTCACCGCCCGCAGCGAGATAGGCATTAATGAGGGTGCCGACATATTCGTCGCTGCCTTCGCGGGAGCGCCAGAGAGCGTGCAACTCGCGCAATATTCCGCCTGGCATCTTGAACGCCCCCCAAATCCAGTTCGACTGCGCGTCGGGCTGCTTCACCTGGATCTCGCGAACGCGGTTGGCTCGATCGACGACGACGGCGTCGAAGAATTCTGGCCTCTCGACTGGGAACAGCAGAAACGACAGCGTGCCATCGGGAAGGGCAGTGAACCCGTTCTCCGGATACCAGACCGTATCCGGGAGGCCGATAAGGACCTGCTCGTCGTCATGGACGAGGGGGGTCGCACGAAAGATCGCGTCGCACAGCCCGGCGGGCGTCGGCTGAACGACGAAGGCAGTTGACGCCTGTTCGTAGCCCGCCGCGTAATATTCGAGAATGTCGGATTTGCCCGGTCCGATAACGAAGCAGACCTTGTCCGCTCCCGCCGTGATCATCCGATTTACGAGATATTCGCTGACGGCGCACGGCCGCTCGACCGCGCCGTCGACGCGGCTTCCGACCGGCAGCAGCTCCTTCGAAAACCCGAGTGGCTGGATCCGGCTGCCGCGTCCCGCGGCTGGTACGATGCCGAGCATCAGATTGCCTCCGCCGCTGGCTGGGATGAGCGCTGCGCATTGCCGCACTGTGCAAGGATGGACTCCAGCTCCTGCGCACGCCGATCTGACGTGTGTTCGGCCAGGACGCGCTCACGGGCATTCCTTCCGATCCGGCGAAGCGCCTCGTCGCTGAGCTCAAGAGCAGCGATCACATTCTCCGTCGTCTCGACGGGAATGATCTCTTCGCCCGCCGCGAAGAAGGTGTCGAAGCCCGGCCATACGTCCGTTACGATGGCTGCTCCGCACGCTGCGGCCTCGAACAGACGTCCGGAGGGGCACCAGCCCATCTCCGCCATCGCATGCCGGGTCACGTTGAGTGTCAGCCGCGACGATGCGTAAAAGCCCGGATGGTCCGGAGGCGGCAGATGGCGCACGAAGTAGATGTTGCCGGCCCAGGGGAACTCCTGCGGATATTGCGCGCCACCAATGACGAAGCGGAGGTCGGGCCTGCGTCGCGCAACCTGCACGAGGAAACGGTCGACGCCCGCCTGACGGTCCGCTGCATAGGTGCCCAGGTAGGAAAGATCGCCTGCGAAATCGGGATTGGCTGCGGCTGGTCGATACCGCTCCGGGTCGACATGGCCATGGAGCGGTGCCGTCATGCGCGCTCCAAGCGCCGAGCGCAACTCGGCAAGCGCGGGACCGCCCGCATAGCTCAGTACAAGATCGAATCCCCGCAGGCCGTCCGGTCCGATATAGGCTGGAAGCTTGCCTCTGCGGACATGCGCGAGTGTGACCGGCGTATCGAGGTCGTAGAAGACCCGCAAAGCGACAGGGGCCTCCTGGATGAGGTCGGTGGCTGCGATCGCATCGGGGCAGTATGATGTCACGATCGCGACGTCGGCGTCTGCGACTTCACGTTCGGCGGCCGGCTGCACCTCGGCCCAATCGGGATAAAGGACGAGTTCTCCGCCCTCCAGAGTGTCGAGATCGCGAGCGCCTGCATAGTAAGGTACGTCACGTTCGAAGAAGACGATCGTCCAGCCGCGCCGCGAGAGCGCACGAATCAATCCGCGCCACAGCGTGGCATGTCCATTGCCCCAGGATGAGCTGACGCTCAGTCCGAAGATGACCATCTTCACGCGCTCAGTCTCCCTCAATGCACGATTTCGTTCAGCGAGATTATCCGTGCGCCCCATTCCCCGAGGACGATTGTGGTGACCGAAGCCGGGCTGATGTCGAACCTGGCGCCGGCGTCCGACGGCAGCGCGAGGATCCGACAGACCGCGGCCTTGATCACATCGGCGTGGCTGACGAGGACTACCCCGCTTTCGACGTGAACAGGTCTCAGGCGCTCCATGCAGCCGGTGACGCGTTCCCGGACCTGGAGCATCGTGTCTCCGGCCGGTGTCGAGGCGCGGGAACGGTCGGAGTTCCACAGCCGCCAATCCGGATCGTTCTCGAGCTCGGCGAACGTTTTTCCCGACCAGTCGCCAAAGTCTATCTCGTCAAGGTTTTGGTCTGTCTGGACCGGACTGACGCCGGACACGCCGGCAATAGCTTCGGCCGTCGCCCGCGATCGCGCACGCGGGCTCGAATAGACTGCACCGAATTGCTCGCTCCGCATACGCTCGGCGAGCCGGGCAGCCTGTGCGCGGCCCATCGCGCCAAGCTGTATCCCCTCCATCCGCCCGGCAAGGAGGGTCTCCACCTCATCGTGGGCGGCATGTCGGACAAGAAAGAAGGTCGTAGTCATTCTGCCGCGGCGTCAAGCATCGGTTCGGTATTGTCGATGAAATTGCGCAGCCGCTGATGGGCCTCTGCGTCAGTAAATTGCTCTGGCGGCGACTTCATGAAGTAGCTGGACGGGCCGATCAGCGCGCCGCCGACACCTCGATCAAGGGCGAGCTTCGCGCAGCGCACTGCATCGATCACGACGCCCGCCGAGTTTGGAGAGTCCCAAACCTCGAGCTTGAGCTCGGCGTTGAGCGGGACGCCACCGAACGTGGTACCCTCCAGCCTGATATAGGCCCATTTGCGGTCGGCGAGCCACGGCACATGATCGCTGGGCCCGACATGGATGTCGCCCACGGGGATCGGTACGTCGAGCTGGCTGGTCACCGATTGTGTCTTCGATATCTTTTTCGATTCAAGCCGTTCCCGCTCCAGCATGTTGAGGAAATCGGTGTTGCCGCCGAAATTCAGCTGATAGGTGCGGTCCACGCGAACGCCTCGCTCGCGAAACAGATGGACCAGCATGCGATGAACGATGGTGGCCCCTACCTGGCTCTTGATGTCGTCGCCGATCAGGGGCAGGCCGCGCTGCTCGAAACGGCGACGCCACTCAGGTCGGGAAGCAATGAAAACGGGAATGCAGTTCACGAAGGCGCAGCCTGCTTCGAGCGCGCGCTCGGCATACCACGCGGTCGCCTGTTCCGATCCAACCGGAAGGTAGGAAACCAGAACGTCCGTCCCGCTGCGCTCGAGCGTGCCGGTGACATCGGCTACCGGCCGCGCATCTTCCTCGATCTCATCGCGGAGATATTTGCCAATTCCATCCAGCGTGTTGCCGCGTTCGACCTGCACTCCGATCGGCGCAACATCGGCAAAGCGATGGGTGTTGTTCGGAGCCGCGTAGATCGCCTCGGCCACGTCCCGCCCGACCTTGGTGGCGGCGACGTCGAAGGCGCAAGCTATCTCCAGGTCGCGCACATGATAGCCGCCCAGGTCGACATTCATCAGCCCTGGGATTGGCTCATTGTCCTGGACGTCCCGGTAATAGGTGAGGCCTTGAACCAGAGACGACGCGCAATTGCCGACGCCTACGATGCCGATGCGAACCTTCTTCGTTGCCATCGATCCCCAACACTGCGTTTCAAGGTCGTAAGTACGTGCCGAACCAGTGACGGGTAGCTTTGTTCCACCTCTCGGCAATGTTCGTGCGGGGAAAGTTTCAACCCGCCGGCGTTGAAGTGCGCCGCCAAGCCGGTCGGCGGCAATTCTATCATTGGGCGGGTTTCGGGGTGCCGGAGCTGTTGCCGCCGTTGCCGGGAGGCGGATTTGCCTGCGTCTCTCCGCCTGTGCCGGTCTTGGGGCCCGGACTTGTCTCTACTTGAGGATTCTGGACCGGCGCATTGTTTCCGCGCGCGTTGGGATTCGGCTCACCGCAGGAAAGCAAAAGGAACGGCAAGGGCAACGCGACCAAGGCCACGAGCGGCGAGGTTCTCATTTCGACGGTTTCTTCACTTTAGGACAACCGCTGATCAGCGATGTCGTGACGGACACCGGATCGCTGCCGGGGAAAGTTCCTTGCAGGCCCTCATCCAGTTGTTCATCGAGAATGTTGCGGTCCTCGGAACGCCCCTCGGCGCGCCGATTTCGCTGAGACGTCGCTTCGGCCGGGTTCTTCATCGTCAGCTGCCACCCTGTTGTTCGGTTTTGACGCTCGAAAAACCACCCGGCACCAAAAAAGGTTCCGGTTCAAACCGGTCGGCGAGCTGCGCAACTCACAACGATCGGCAGCGTTGGGAACAGGTGTTGGCTGGAAAGGAGGCGCAAAATGAGTGCGAAACGCAAGCAGGACGCTACAGACAAAGCCGAAGACCGTACCGAGCAACAGCAAGGTCCGACTCTCGCGCAGGAGGACTGGGACGCGGTGAAGGGCGCCGACCCCGCGCCGACGGGTGTCCCCGACGACGATCTCCGGCAGGAGCCGATAAACGCGCCGGAGCCGGGCGACCTCCCCGAGGAAGACGACGATAACCCATACCAGGAAAGCGACGAGGCCCTCCCTGACGATGAGGAGGAGGCGGCACTAACGCGCGACCCTTCGAAGCAGAAATCACGGTTCGATGAGGTGTAGCTTCTCAACCCAAGTCGGTGACTGGTTTATCGCGCCTCTGCTTTCAATTGCTCAAGCAGGGCCCTCGCGTCGTCGACGACCATTCTCAGTTCGCACGTCATCGCGGCCTCTATCGCGAAGGCCCTCGAAGGCAACGCGCCGGGATCCTCCTGATGGTTCTGGAACTGAAGCTCGTCCTCAATCCGTTCGAACAGACGCTCGGTATTCCCTGACGTCCGGGCAATCTCCGCAAGCAGCAGGGTGGTGACAGCGCGAAGCGCATTCAGCCGGCCTTCGACTTCTTCGGCAGCAATTTGCGACATTCGGATTCGCCCTATTCTGGATGGATTTCGACCAATTCCCGAGTGTCGACGCCTTACTTTGTCTCAGGGCTGGGCTGCTGACCAGGTAGATCACGCGGCTTGACCTCAGGCATTCTGTCGGTTTTCGGGGCCGGTCGCGACATTCCCTGGTCGCCGACGGACGGCGGCTTTAGGACACCGCCGCAGGGGGCGAGCTTTTCGGCCAATGGCTGCTGATTTTGCCCAGCCTTGTCCTCGCTGTTCTGCTGCTGGTCGTGACTTTCGGATTGCGGTGCCGCCCGACACTTCTCAGATGGCGGCGTGGCCTCGCGGTCTTGCGCCAAAGTCGCCTCGCACATTGCCAAGATCATGGCGGCCAACATGATCGGTCTGCGGAAGAGCATGTGAGCCTCCTCGTCCGATTGGTGGAACCTCTGTTGGACAAGCGGCAATGCCGCCAATTGTTCCGGCCTATCGCCGGCTCCTGATCGCGCTACGAGCCCGACGCGACAGCAGTTCTGGCGGGTCCGAGAGACAATTTCGGAACATTCGCCATCCAGCACTTGTTGGATTTACGAGAATCCAGCCAGTGAGGAGATCCCGATGAATATGGTCAAATACCTCCCAGCACTTGCGGTAGCTGCCCTGCTTTCACCTGCCGCAGCCAAGGACGATGCATAAGCTTCGTCAACAAGGCCGCGATCGGCGGTATGTTCGAGGTGCAGTCAAGTGAGCTTGCTCTCAAAAAGTCGAAAGATGCCGATGTTCGCCAATTTGCCGAGATGATGGTCACGGACCACACCAAGGCGAACAATACTTTGAAATCCGTTGCGAAGCAGGAACACCTCAAGCTTCCGACCGAGCTCGACCACGAGCACGCCACCATGGGCGGCCAGTGCGGGATTTCCGATCCTCCGCTTTGGCTGCGGAAACGGGTCTCTCTACGCGTTCAATGGTTCACCCGTTCCCGTTCCCCACGCTCACGAAATTCCGCCTCTCGTAAAAAACGGGGAACAATGGTGGGTGACCGGCATTTCTAATGGAACTCCATAAAAGGCGAGTCTCGCGCGGGAGATCACAGCCTTGTCATCGCACAAGTATCAAAGCCCAGCTCCTCAACATGTCGGAACGGCGCCCGTAGGCGGCGAATCTATAGTTGAGCTCATCCCGGCTCTAAGAGCCTTTGCTCGCACCTTTTGTCGGGACCCTTCCGACGCTGACGACCTGGTGCAAGAGACGTTGTTGAAGGGCTTGGCCAGCATTGACAAGTTCGAGCCCGGAACACGCATGAAATCTTGGCTTTTCACAATCATGCGAAATACGTTCAATACGAATATCAAAACATATACGCGAGAGGCGCCGGGTCTGATGGATTGCGCCTCCAGCAGGCCTGTCTCCGATGCCACCCAGGAATGGACCCTTCGAAGCCGGGAAGTTCGTGAGGCGATCGACCGTCTTCCTACCTCCAAGCGCGAGATCCTGGTGCTGGTCGGAGTGCTGGGTGTCAGTTACGAGGAGGCCGCTGAAATCTGCTCCTGCGCGGTGGGCACTGTGAAGAGCCGCCTCAATCGGGCACGCGCAAGCGTTCTGGAGTATCTGGGCGAGAATTCTTCCGAAACGCTCGTCGAGCCGACCGCCTGTTTGCCTGCGGATCATCTCGACACGAACGATCAGCGCAGGCAGTAGCCTGCCTGGTACATCATCCAAGCGGAAGGGTCAGTGAAGCAAATCTCGGCCGACCTTTCGGGCAAGGTCATGCGGCGCGCAAATGCTGAGCTTATTTTCTGCCCTAATTCGGGTCCTGACGACGGCGATGGAGCAAAAGAGCCTCCTGAAGAGCCGAAGCCAGTTCAAGCAGCCGTTCGGGCACTTTTTCCTGCTCGATTTCCGTAAGCAGGTCGGCGATGCGGTCGTCGAGAGTCGAAATGTCGACCTTCTGCTGCTCGCTCTCTCGTTCCGTTATATCGGTCGTAGTACGTGACATTAGTCAGCCGTCATGGAGAACAGGAATTAGATTAACATATGTGAATTCCTTCGCCATCGAAAGTCCCCTGTAAACCTTCCCGCGGCGGCTTTGATCTGCCCGCCCCAACCATCCAGCCTTGAATGAGTTCCGCAGGCTTTGGTGCTATTTCATGGCCTGGCATCCCGCCGCCGGCTACGACATCGGATGCGCTTTTTTCTGCCGTTGAGAACCGTGCCGGCGGCCGCCCGTCAACGTGATGCGTATTGCCGAATAGGCATACCGAAGCGCGTGATCGGCTTCAGCGGTCAGGAGCCGCGACTATTCTGCTTGCCTCCGCCGGGATTGGCCCAGAAGCATTTCCTTGAAGCGCGTGCGCCGTTCGGGGGCGGGCGCCGAGCTCGCATCTGCGAAAATATGCAATGGTCAACCGCAATCCCTCCCTCAATGGAACTTGTGGAGCCCAGCCAAGCAGCGCCTGGGCGCGCGAGATGTCCGGACGGCGACGGTGGGGATCGTCGGCCGGTAATGGAAGATATCGGGGGCGAGAGCTTGTTCGGGTTTCCTCCACGACCAGGCGGGCAAGGTCATTGATAGTGAACTCGCCGGGATTGCCGAGATTGACGGGGAGCCCTGGATTGGGATCGACGGCCATCAGCGAGATAAGGGCTTTGGTCAGGTCGGACACGTAGCAGAACGAGCGTGTCTGCGACCCGTCACCATGGATCGTAAGAGACCGCCTGCTGAGCGCCTGCGTGATCAGGTTCGAGATGATGCGCCCGTCTTCGCGCTGCATGCGCGGCCCATATGTATTGAAAATTCGGGCGACACGTACATCCGCGCGCTTAGCCCGCAAAAAATCGAAGCAGAGCGCTTCAGCAGCCCGCTTTCCTTCGTCGTAGCAGGCACGCGGACCTGTGCAGTTGACATTGCCGAAATGATCCTCGCGCTGTGGATGCTCCAGAGGATCGCCGTACACCTCGCTGGTCGAGGCTTGCACGAAACGCGCCTCGTGGTTCTCGGCCAATTCCAGGAGATTGAGCGTCCCGTTTACGCAAGTGCGCATGGTGTGAACAGGATCCGCCTGGTAGCGGGGCGGGGAAGCCGGGCAAGCCAGATTGTAGATCTCGTCGATCCGCTCCTTTGTTCGAAACGGGAGGCAGACATCGTGCTCGAAAAACCGAAAGCTCGGGTACTGTTCGAGTTCGGCGACATTCTGGAGGCTGCCTGTCAGAAGATTGTCCAGGCACAGGATACGGTCGCCGTTCCCAAGCAGCGCCTCGCACAAATGCGAGCCGAGAAAACCGGCGCCGCCTGCTACAAGGACGGTCTTGCGGTGTGAAGTCTTGTTTCTCCGGGTCATCTCTCTTCCTTCCAAAGGCTGCCCGAACCGTTCAAATAGTCTGGCCGATCAGCCTTGCCTCCAACTCCATGGGACGGGCACCGCGCAACGACATAAGGTGCTGTTCCAGCTGCCGCGCACGGGCGATGCCGGTGTGTGACGAAAGAACTCTCGCGTGAGCTTCGGCAGCCGTTGCCAGGCGCTCGCATTCATCGGATTTCAAAACCTCGACGACATCCGATGTCGAAGAGGCGCAGTAAATTGCCTCGCCGGCAGGAAAGAACTCGTCCAGCCCGGCCCATCTGTCCGTAATGACCGGCGTGCCGGAGGCTGCTGCCTCGAACAGACGCACGCTGGGTGACCATCCGGCGGCCGTCATGTCGGCGCGCGTGATGTTGAGGGTGAACCTTTGGCGGGCGTAGAACGAGGCATGGTCCCGTGGCGCAAGATGGTGAATGCGCTCGACGTTCGGCGGCCATGACACGTCGTTCGGGTAGAGGGGGCCGGCGACAACAAACCGGTGATCCGGCATCTGCTCGGCCACGTCGATCAGCAGCAGCTCGAGCTTGGGCTGCCTATCCGGCGTATACGTGCCCAGATAGCCCAAGTCCCAGCGCTTCGACTCCGTTTGGCTTCGATAGATCTCAGGGTCGACCGAGCAATAGAGCGGCTCGGCTCGACGAGCTCCGTGCTCGCGGACGAGCCGCGTGAGCATAGGCCCCCCTGTAAAGGAAAAGTAGGCGTCAAAGAACGGGATCTGGCGAGCCGCGATGTACTCGTCGTCGCCGGCGGCGAGCTTGCGCAGCGTTACGGGAGTATCGATGTCATAGAAGCAGAATGGTCCTGTGCAGAGGCACGCCACTGCGTCGATGACGGCCACTCCCTCAGGTACGTAGGAACCAACGATGACTGCATCGGCCTGCTGAAGAGCCGAAGCATGCTCGCTCTCCAGCTCGGCGACGCTGTTGTAATAGCGAAGCTCGCAAAAGGCCGGATTCTCCAGATCACGATGATCGGCGTACCAGGGCACTTCCCGTTCAAGGAAGATGACCCTGTGGCCGTTGTGCTTCAGTCCAGCAAGCAGGCTGCGATAAGTGGTGGCGTGCCCGTTGCCCCATGACGATGAAAGGCTGAGGCCCAGGAAGACCAGGTCGAGGCCATGCTGGTTCATTCGGCGGCCTCCGTCGCCGGATGCTTCGCAAAACGCCGAAATACGCGGTCGGCCTCGGCCGCGCGATGCCTGTAGGTGTGTTCCTCAAGCACCCGCTGAAGGGCTCGCTGGCCGATCTCTGCAGCGCGCTCTTCCTTCAACGACTGCAGGATTTCGGCGACGTCCTTGCCGTCGCGCGCGACCAGGACCTCTTCGTCAGGCTTGAGGAACAGCTCCAGTCCCAGCCAGGCGTCTGTTATCAGGCAGGCGCCTGCGCCGGCTGCTTCGAACACCCTTGTCGCCGGCGAGAAACCATTTTCGGCCATGCTTTCGCGACTGATGTTGAGAACGGCCTTCGACGAGACATTGAAGGCATTGTGATCTTGCGTGCCTACGTGACCGAGGAGATCGACGTTCGCTGGAACAGGCTTGTCCGACCAGCCGGCACCGCCCAGCAGGAAGCGCTGATCGGGCAAACCAGCCGCTGGCTCCAGGAAGAAACTCTCCACGCGTTTCTCGCGATCCGGCAGCCGATTGCCGAGGAAGCCGAGATCGCCGGTGTAGCGCTTGTCGGCAGGGACCGGATGATGAGTCTCCGGATCGAGCGCATTATAGATCGGCAGGCAGTCGGCGGCGCCCATCGCGCGGTAGGCGTAAACAACGGGCTCACCGCCGCCGTAAGTAAGCACGAGATCAAGCTGGCTCAGGGCTGCATGGAGCGGGTGATCCGGCTCGGCCCGAAGCTGGGCGAGAGTGGCCGGCGCATCGACATCCCAGAAGATGGTCAGCGCATCGGGCCTGGAGTTCGCGAGCACCTCGCGCAGCAGCGCGTCGTCCTCGAAACCGACCCCGCTCGCCTTGACGACGATATCCGCTTCGCTGGCCAACCCCGCCACCCGCAGCAGGGCCTGTGCGCTCGGCTCATAGACGATGACCTTGCACCAGTCGGGCGGTTCGATGTCGCGGTTCTTCTGCCGGTCGTAGACATCCGGCTCGTAGAAGCTGATGTCGTAGCCGAGTCGAGCGAGCGCTCGGAGCAGGCCGCGGTAGTAGGTCGCCGCACCGTTCCAGTAGGACGACAGAATACTGGATCCATAGAAGGCAATTTTCATTCAGCAGCCTCTCTTGCTGTGATCTGCTTGGCGACATGGAGCGAGCCGGATTGGGCAAGGATATCGAAGAGCTGGTCGACGCGGTGGCGGCAGGTATGGCGAGCGGCGATCGTTTCCAGGCCCGCCAGGGCCAGCGAGTTTGCCAGGGCGGGATCGTTGATGATGTCGGTGAGGTGACGAGCCATTTCGGATCCGTCGCGGGCAAAAAGAAAATCCTGTCCTGGCCGAAACAGGCCTTCGCTGTCGTTCCATGGTGCGGACACAAGGGGGATTCCCGAGGCCAGCGCCTCGAACACTCGAATGGTCGGGATACCCGGGAGCAGTTCGGCGTAGGGCCGCCGCGGAATGTGTACCGTCACCCGATGGGCGGCGAAGGCAGCAGGCACCTCGGCATTGGCGATCCAGCCGCCATACGCTATGCCCGCGTCGCGAAGCGCGGTCAGAGCCGGTCGAGGATAGCGCACGCCGCGGACTGTGCCGCGAATGCCGAGCCTGCACACCGGCTCGATCAAGAAGTTGTGGATCTCGGCGCTTCGCTCCTCGTCTCCCCAGTTGCCGACCCAGATGAGATCGGCGTCCTTCGACGCATAGGGGGAGGGGTGGAAGAGTCGGTCGTCGACTGCCTCATGCCAGGTGAAAACCTGTCTTCCCCAGCCGGCCCGAAGGTAGCGCTCCCGCAATGTTTCACCGAAGGCAAGCACTGCGTCGTAGGCGTCGAGAGCAAGACTCGAAATCGCGTCAGACGACACCGCCCGATGGTGTGTGTCGTGAAAGAGGAGGGTGAAAGGCCCGCCGCTTGAACGCACTCGGCCAATTCGAGCGACCAGCTCCGGTTCCGTCCACTCGTGGACCATGACGACATCAGCTGTGTCCAGCCAGCTTTCGTGATCGAAATCGTCGCCGTAGCTTACCGACGTCAATTCAGGGAAATCGACGGCAAAACGTTCGATCGCCGCAGGCCCCTGATGGGCAAGAAGATTGTTCCGGCTCCAGCCGTCCTTGGGTTCCAGGGCGATCGCGTCGTGGCCTCGAGACAACAGTTCTCGCATTATTCCGCGCAGGAAATGAGCATTGCCGTGGTTCCAGTCGGAGACAAGCGAGTGCGTGTAGAAGACAAACCGCATGGCTCAGCTCTCGACCGCCACCCTGGCTTCAACCAGGTCATAAACCGCCTGCATCCGCGCCAGCTGTCGCTCGGCCGAGTATTCCTTTGCACGGCGTCGGGCGGCGCGGCCGAGCCGCAGGCGTAGACCTTCGTCCCCAGCGATCTCGTTGAGGATCACCGCAAGCGCGCGTGAATCCAGCGGAGGGAAGAATACGGCTGCCCCGTCCCAGAGTTCGCGATACGTCGCGATATCCGAGAGCACCAGAGGGGTCTCTGCCATGGCCGCTTCAAGAGCGGCGAGACCGAACGGCTCGAAGATCGATGGCGAGACGAAAATGGCTGCCCGCGCCATCAAGGCACGAACCTCTTCACCCGCGAGTTCGCCGAGACCGACAACGTCGCTGAAGGATGTCGATTGCCCGTTAGGTCCGATGGTCGCGCCGGCCGCGAAAACAGGCCACCTGCACAGTGAGGCGGCCTCATCGAGCACGCCGCCGTTCTTGCCCTCGTCCCACCAGCGGCTTGCCGCCAAGATCACATGCTCGCGCGCCGCAGATTTCGCGACCGCTCGGGAAGCATTGTGGACGACCTCGAGGCCGGCGATCGGCCCATAGCACGCCTCCAGCATCACGGCGTGGCTCGCGCTCGGTGCAATCACGGCGTCTGCGCGATCGAATCCGCGACGGTTTCGCCGCTTCTGCCATTCCCAGGGCGCCGGCGGAGCCTCAGTCTTGACTGTGTGGAACCATGTGACGACGCATGAATGCGATACGGCAACCACCGGACACGAGAACTCCAGGCCGCAGGCTTGAGAGGGGGCATTGAGATGCACGAGATCCACACCGTGCTCGTGCGCCACCGCAGTGAGTTCCGCAGGCAGATCTTCCAACGAATCTTCGTTTTCGACGGTCCAATCCAGCGGGCTCTGCAGCCAGACGAGTGCGCCGATACGTTCCGCCTCGCGTCGCTGATCGTCGGAAGGTCCTGGCCCGACCCCAACCAGCACGATACTGTGTCCGCGTTGTGTGAGCCCTCCCGCGAGGTCGATTGCATAGCGCCAGACGCCGCCCACGGCATCGACCGTCATGAGGATGCGCCGCTTCCGCATCAGACTCTGCAGCATGCCGACTCCAATTCGCGGAGGGGACGGGGCCGGCTTTCCTGAATGTCGCTGAACTTCCCGAACGAGGCGAGATAGTGTTCGTGTGCCCGCTCCCACGCCCGGTCATCCGGCTCGCCCCAGAGCCGGCGATAGCTTGGCGAGCTCGGATAAGGATAGAGAGGCACTGGCTCGTTGGCCCAGACGCCGTTCGAGATGAGACGGCCCCGCCAGTAGTCGACAAGCCGCTGGTCATCCTCGACCACGCCGATCAGATTGGCCTGCACGAAAGGAACATGTCGCCGCGCCAGGATCAGTAGCTCGGCAAGCTCTTCGGTGCCGAGCCGGCAACGTTTCGCGAGCATCTCGCGGCCTTCCACCGTTAGGCTTTCTAGGCCGGCCTCTATCGATACGCAGCCGGCGGCGCCGAGCAGTTCCAGAAGGTCGGGCTTCCACAGATCGATCCGCGTCTGCACCCCGAAGCTGACGTCGCGATCGACCAGCGCTTCGAGCAGCGCCTTCTGCGGCAGGAATATCTCGTCGATGAAATAGATGTAGCCGACGCCCTGGTCGATCAGGCGGTCGATCTCTTCGACAATGATGTCGTGATTGCGCCGCCGGTAGGCATCTCGGTAGTCGATCTTGGCGCAGAAGCTGCAATTGTATGGGCAGCCGCGCGATGCCTCCACCTCGGCGCCGAAGCCTTCTTTCCGATCGTCGAAGCGATGATGATGATGAATGTGCCGGGAAAGCCATTCGGAGGGCCAGCGCAATGCGGCGTGATCGACGAAGCGGCTGGCATGGGCCGCTCTGTTGCACACGGCGTTGCCTTCGACGAGCCGGGCAGTCGAAGGAACCGCGCTCCAGTCCGCAGTGTTGGCCAGTTCCGCAATCACCTCCTCGCACTCGCCACGCACGACGACGTCCGCGCCGAGCTTGTTGAGCGTCGGGGCCGGCGTGGCGGAGCCGTGCGGACCCACCGCAACGGTACGGCCGCCATCGCGCCCGAGATGGGACAGGAACTCGGCCGGCACCCGCAATTCGGGCGGAGCGCAGCGCCAGAACAGGTAAGTGGGTGCGGTGGTGACCACGGTCATGCCGGGAGAGAATTCGGCGACGGAAGCCGCAAGCTCGGAATTGTCGAGCTGCTGGATCTGGCCATCGAGCATCAGAACCTCATGGCCGTCCGCTTCAAGCTGCGCCTTCGAATAGCCGAGCTCCAGAGGCAGATGGGGCTCTCGGCAACCGAAATAGACGCTTCCTTCATAGCTCCAGGACGGGTTTACGAGAGCGACCTTCATGCGCTGGCTCTCCGCTCTTCTCGAAGTGTTCCGCCAAGCCGATTTGCGGCAAGCCATTCGGCCAGCCGCCGCACGCCGTCGCGCCAGCCGATCTGCGCCTTCCAGCCGGTAGCCATTTGCAGCTTGCGCGTATCGGCGACGAAGAAGAGCTGGTCTCCTTGACGCCAGTCGCCGTAGCTAGCCTCGGTTTCGGATCCGAGGATCAGCCCGATCTCGAACAGCAGGCCCCTGATGCTGACGGCATTGCGAGGACCGCCGCCGAGATTGAATGCCTGACCTTTCAGCTGCTCTATCCTAGACAGAACGGCGCGATAGGCGGCGACCGCATCGTCGACGTGGAGGATGTCGCGAACCTGCGTGCCGTCGCCATAAATCCGGACAGGCTGACGAGCGAGCGCACGCAATAGGAAATGAGCAACCCAGCCCTGGTCTTCAGTGCCGAACTGGCGTGGACCGTAGATGCAGCTCATGCGCAGCACGGCGGTCGGCAGATCGAAATGACGAGCGTAATCCAGGACGTACTGGTCGGCCACGCCTTTGGAGCAGCCATACGGGGTGCAGAGATCGATGCTCCTGGTCTCGCTGACGCCGTATGCTCCCAGGGCGGCATCGACCGGATGGCGGCGCGCATCGGATTGAGCAAGCTCGACGTCCTCCAGGCCGCCATAGACCTTGTTGGTGCTCGCGAATATGACCGGAATTCTTCTGCCGCTGCGCCGGACTGCCTCCAGGACATTCAATGTCCCGCGCGCATTGATCTCGAAGTCGTCCACCGGCTCCATCAGGCTTGTTGTGACAGCCGTCTGGGCCGCAAGATGAAAGATGGCTTTCGCATCGCGCAGCACAGCTTCAACCGCGTCGAAGTTGCGGACATCCACGATGCGGCTGTGAACGCGATCCGGGTAAGCCTTCTGCAGCCAATCGAGATTCTGACGGACTCCGTCCCGGCTAAGGTTATCGATGATGACGACCTCCTCGCCGTCTCGAAGCAAGCTCTCCGCGAGATTGGTGCCTATGAAACCGCAGCCGCCAGTGATGACGACAGGTCCGGTCGGCGCCAATGTAAGAAGATTGTGGACAGACGACGTACTCATGAGACGAGCCCCATTTCTTCCAATTCGCGCTTCATCTGCGGGCCACGATCTACGGACCGGGTGCTACGCACCCATTCCACAAACTCGTCGAGTGAAGTTTCGAGCCGGTGCTCGGGACTGAAGCCGAGCAGCTCCCGAGCCTTCGCTATGTCGGCGAAGCAGTTGCGGATGTCGCCCGAGCGCGCTTTTCCCGTAATGTCCGGATGAATGTCGGGCAGGCCCATCGCCCTGGCGAGCAGGAGTGCCACTTCCTTGATGCTGTAGGACTGTCCGCTTCCGACGTTGATCGCATGGCCCGCTGCTTGCGGCTGCTCCAATGCGAGCCGGAAGGCGTGCGCCACGTCGCACACGTGAACGAAATCCCTACGCTGCTCGCCGTCTTCGAAGATGATCGGCGGCTGGTGATTGGCAAGGCGCGATGCAAAATTCGCCAGCACGCCCGTATAGGGGTTGGACAGCGCCTGGCCAGGCCCGAACACATTGAAGAGCCGCAATGCGACGGCGCCGACGGAATAGGCCTCGCCGAACAGCAGGACAGACTGCTCCTGAGCGTATTTGGTCAGGGCATAAATCGAAGCAAGGTCAACCGGCTTCGATTCGTCCGTCGCGGCGGGCATTAACGGACCACCACTCTCTGACAGCGGTTCCCAGTCGCCCGTTTTCAGTCTTTGCGAAAGGCGGCGGACATTGCCTACTCTCCGGCCTTCTGGGGTTACATAGGCGCCCTCGCCATAAACGCTCATCGAGGACGCAACCACGATGCGCCTTACCGGGCGCTTGATCATCGCTTGGAGGAGAATGGCCGTGCCGAGATCGTTGACACCGACATAGCGGGCGATTTCGTACATCGACTGGCCGACGCCAACCTCGGCAGCGAGGTGAACGACCGCGTCCACTCCGTCGAGCGCGTCCAGGACGGCCGATTTGTCGCGAATGTCGGCTTTGATCAGTTCGGTGCCCGGTTCGAGCGAAACGGTCTGATCGCCGTGCACTTGATCTAGCAGATTGTCGAGCACGCGGACCGCGTAGCCGTGCTGGGTAAGCTCGCGGACCACATAGCGACCGATGAAGCCGCAGCCTCCGGTGACAAGAACTTGTTTCACGATCTCTCCGTTGGGGACGCTTCTTTGTTGCCCGAACCGCAATCGAGAAGGTTTGTTCCACCTTTCCTCGGCGCGCTTCGTCCGATGCCCGCCGGAGCTGCAGTGGACGCTCAAGGAACAAAAGGATCGAACGGTCTGTTAGGGCGCGGAATTTCGGCAAGCCAGGAAGGGGTAGCTGCTGCCAACGCTTGCGCTCGAACTGGCGACCTTAGAGTCGGATCAGGAGCGGTCCTGCCTGATATTGGCCTTGGGCCGACGAGCCTGGCGCAGCGTTGCCCTTCGGTCCTGCCGCAATGCCGGAAAGCTTCAACTGCAGGAGGCATTGATGTCTGAAGCCAGCACCACCACCAACCACAACGAAATCCGTAAATGGGTGGAAGACCGCAGCGGACATCCCGCTGTGGTGCGAACAGGCAAGGAAGGCGGGATATTGCGGATCGACTTCGGGGAGCCGGATGAAAGTTTAGAGCCGGTCGAGTGGGATGAGTTCTTCGAGATTTTCGAGGACAACAATCTCGCATTCCTGCACCAGGACAAAGCCAACAACGGCCAGCTCAGTCGGTTCAATAAGTTCGTCGAACGCGAGCACTGAACGCTCATTGCCAGCCTGCGGGACTGCACGGCGCTCACTCGAAGGTTCGGGCGAAAACAAAGAACTAGAGCAGGATGAACGTTCCAATTCATCCTGCTCCACGCCGATAGATACCGTGCTCTGATGGCAGCCAACGGTCATCCGCGAGAGGGTGCCGTTGCGTGGAGAAGGATTCCATCGGCGCCGCGACGCACGCCGGCTTAATCGAGCTCGCGCAGCATTTCGGCTTCACGTTCGAGGATCGCGGCGACATCCTCGCGAGGCAGATGCGTCATCATCAGGCTGATGCAGCATTCGAGATAAGTGATTGACGCGCGCTTGAGGAAGGCAGCCGTCTCGCGCGCTCCGATCTCGTCGATTTTCTTGGCGGGCCGCTCCATGGATCTTTCCTATGCGATCAACTGGTCGATCCGGATCGGGAGGTCTCGAATGCGCTTTCCAGTGGCGTGATAGACGGCGCTGGCGACAGCCGCCGGGGTGCCGACATTGCCGAGCTCGCCGAGACCTTTCACGCCGGCCGGATTAACATCATGGTCGATCTCGGGAACGAGGATGACCTCGAGCTCGCGGATATCGGCATTAACCGGAACCAGATAGTCCTGCAGGTCGCGGTTGACGTAGCGGGCGACGCGGCGGTCGATATCCGTTGCTTCATGCAGGGCGCAGCCGACGCCCCAGATCATGCCGCCCATCAGCTGCGAGCGCGCAGTGCGCGTATTGGCGATGCGGCCGGCGGCGAAGGCTCCGACGAGGCGCGGCACTCTTATCTCCCGGGTAAGCCGGTTGATGCGAATTTCGACGAATTCCGCGCCGAAGGCGTACTTCACCTTGTCGCCGTCATCGCCGCCCTGGAATTCGGTCTGGCCCTTGTAGAGCTTGGCGACTCCGTCGGGCGAGCCGCCTTTCGGCACGAACTCGGCATACTCTTCGATCACGCCGGCGCCGAGCCGGTTCATCGTGTCGGTGAGTTTCTCGGCAGTGTCTCCGGCCATGACCTTGCCGTCGCGGAGCTCGAAGTTCGCCATGTCCTTCCCGGTAAGCGGTCCGTCGTTCGCGGTCGATGCGGAGTAAAACAGCTTGTCGCGAATTCCCTCGCAGGCCTTGATGACTGCGGAGCCGACGCTGGCAGTGGAGTTTGAACCGCCTGACACTGGCGCAGGCGGCAGGGCCGTGTCGCCCGTCTCGACTTCGACCGCATCGAAACCGACGCCAAGCCGTTCGGCCGCAATCTGGCCCGCTACGGTGCGAATGCCGGTGCCGATCTCGTGCGAGGCCACTTGAACTGTTACATGACCGTTCGACGACAGGCGCACGCGAGCCGCGCAGGGGGCGACGTTGGTCGGATAGATCGCGGTTGCGCAACCCATGCCGATCAGCCAGTCGCCGTCGGTCATCGATCCGACTTGCGGGTTGCGCCGCGACCAGCCGAACGCTTCGGCAGCCTGATCGTAGCACTTCATCAGCGAGCGGCTGGAGAAGGGCTTGCCCTCGATCGGCTCGGTCATGGTGTCGTTGATGCGACGAAACTCGACCGGGTCCATGCCGAGCGCGACTGCCATCTCGTCCATGGCGTTCTCGAGGGCGTAGACGTAAGGTGTCTCCGGCGGCGAGCGCATATAGCCTGGCGTATTGCGGTCGGCCCTGACCATCGAGACCTGCGTCAGTACCGATCCGTAGCCGTACATCCTGGCGGTCGCCGACGTGCCGCCGACCACATATGGATCCGGCCGCGACGTTATTTCCTTGCCCTGGTGGGAAAATGCAGTGATCTTGCCGTCGCGGTCGGCGCCCATCCTGATGTGGTGGCGGGTCTCGGCGCGGTAGGTCTGAATGGAATAGGCCTTTTCGCGCTCGACGACGCAACGGACCGCGCGGCCGAGCTTGCGTGCCGCCAGGGCGACGATCGCCGTGCGCGGCGTCATCGGGCCTTTCGACCCAAATGCCCCGCCGATGAAGGGACTGACCATCCGGACCTTTTCGGGGTCCATCTTCAACTGAGCGGCGACCGCGACTTTCCAGCCGAAGACGTTCTGGCTCGGCTCATAGATCGTGAGCTCGTCGTCACGCCACACGGCCGTCGTCGAGAAGAGCTCGATGGGATTGTGATGCTGTGTCGGTGTCGAATAGGTCTGGTCGATTTTCACGGGAGCGGCGGCAAAAGCGCCATCGAAATCGCCCGCCTTGGGATGTTGCTTGAGCCACCGGGTGGCGCCTATGGCATCCGCTTCCTCAACCCCCTCGGAATCGAAAGTCGCGCTGGGCCGCTCATCGCGATAATCGGCCCTGACGCGCATCGCCGCCTCTTGCGCGGCCTCGAAGTTCTCGCCGATGACGACGGCGATGACCTGACCGTCATGCCAGATTTTGTGATCCTGCAGCGGGGCTATCGATGTCGCGTTCGCATTGCCGAACTTCGGCTTGTCGAGTTTTCCGCTGACGTCGTTGACAGTGAGGATGTCGATGACGCCGGGCATGGCTCTTGCTTCCCCGGTATCGAGGCGAGCGACTTCCCCCTTCGCGATGCTGCTCGGAACCAGGACGGCATAAGCGAGGTTGGCGACGTCGATGTCTGCCGGGTACCGCGCCGCTCCGGTGACCTTGAGGCGGCCATCGATGCGCGCAAGCGGCTCGCCCATGTTCTCCTTCGGTTTGGGGGCTGCTGCAATGTCCATGGTCAGACCTTCATGTCGCGCGTTTCGAGAAGCGCCCGGACCAGCGTCTGTTTGCCGAGCGGGATCTTGAATGCGTTGTGGTCGTGAGGCTGCGCCGCTGCAAAGGCGGCATCTGCGGCCCTGGCCGCGCTCGCCTCATCCAGCGCCTCGCCTTCGAGAGCCTGCTCTGCTTCGCGGGCCCGCCACGGCACCGTTGCCACGCCGCCGAGCGCTATGCGCGCATGGCGAACTTTTTCGCCGTCCAGATCGAGCGCGACGGCGGCCGACGCCAGCGCGAAGGCATAGGACTCGCGGTCGCGAACCTTCAGGTAACGCGAGCGCCTGGTCCAAGGACCAGCCGGCACGGAGATCGCCACGATCAGTTCGTCGGGCGCAAGGTTTGTCTCGACATGCGGCGTATCGCCTGGACGCCGATGCAGATCGGCGAACGCGATCTTTCGGCGGCCGTTGCCGCCTTGAGCCTCGACGATGGCGTCGAGCGCGATCAGCGCCTGTGCGAAATCACCGTGATAGGTGGCGATGCAGGCATCGCTCACGCCGAGAACGGCGTGCTGCCGGTTGACGCCTCCCATGGCGGCGCAGCCGGAACCAGGCTCGCGCTTGTTGCAGGCCCAGGAAGTTTCGCGAAAATACTCGCAGCGTGTGCGCTGCAGGACATTGCCGGCGAGCGAGGCCATGTTGCGGATCTGGCCGCTGGCCGCGAGTCTCAGGCTCTCTGCAATGACAGGATAGTCGCGCTTGATATCATGATGTTCCTCCGCGTCGGCCATGCGCACCAGTGCGCCGAGCCGCAAGCCGCCGGCATCGACCTCGATAAGTCGCAGTTCCGGCTCGGCAAGCTGGTTCACGTCGATCAGGCGCTCCGGACGCGCGACACCAAGCTTCATGTAGTCGATGAGATTGGTGCCTCCGGCAATGTACTGGGTGCCGGCTCTGGTCGGAACCTTTTCGTCCGGCTTGAAAGCTGCTGCCGCAATGGCCGTCTCGATGTCGTGCGGAGCTTGGTAGGCGAAGGATCGCATGTCAGGCCTTCCCTGTTTCGGTGCGCGCCTGCCGGATCGCGGCAACGATGTTCGGATAGGCGGCGCAGCGGCACAGATTGCCACTCATATATTCGCGGATATCGTCGTCGCTTTCCGCGTGGCCCTCCCTGATGCATCCAACCGCGGACATGATCTGTCCGGGCGTGCAGTAGCCGCATTGGAAGGCGTCGTGGTCCACGAACGCCTGCTGCAGCGGATGGAGGTTTCCGGTTCCGGACGCCAGGCCTTCTATGGTCGTCACCTTGGCATCCGGATGCATGATGGCGAAACTCAGGCAGGAAAGCACCCGCTTGCCGTCGACAAGCACCGTGCAGGCGCCGCACTGGCCGTGGTCGCATCCCTTCTTCGTTCCGGTGAGGCCGATGTGGTCGCGGAGCGCATCGAGTAGAGTCGTGCGGACGTCGAGCGCTATTCTGTAAGGCTGCCCGTTGACCGTCAGGAAAACGTCGGGCTTATCGGTGACGTCAGGAGGCGGCTGAGCGGCCGTGCTCTGTCCGGATTGGCTGAGCAGCATCGGTGCAGCCGCCATCGAAGCCGAGCCTGTCATGAAAGCTCTCCGGCTTACCCCCTGGCGCGTTGGTAGGGCATCTTGTTGGTGCATGGCATTGCTCCGTGGCAATCACCTAACCGATGCCCTCTTCGAGAGTTCCGAAAAACCTCGGGCATTTGAAAACGGCTCTCGCTCGGAACGACATCAGGTCGGCGACGTTCGGCAGAAAAGGTTCGCCGCTGATGGCCGCTTGTCGTGGTTGCCTGCGCTTCCCTAAAGTAGCAACGGGAATCTACACGGGATGCACACCTTGCCTGGCGAGGCAGATTCGGTCCGGATGCCGATCGGGCGCCCATCGCGAAAGACGATCTACGCGGCCCTCTTCGGCAACCTGCTGATCGCGGTGACGAAGTTCATCGCAGCGGGTTTTACCGGCAGTTCTACGATGTTGAGCGAAGGCGTGCATTCGCTGGTCGATACATGCAACGAAGTGCTGCTGCTGTATGGTCTCAATCGATCGTCGAAGCCACCTGATGCGAACCATCCACTTGGTCATGGACGTGAGCTCTATTTCTGGAGCTTCATCGTCGCACTGCTTGTCTTCGCGCTGGGTGCGGGCGTTTCCTTCTACGAGGGCGTCGCGCACGTGCTTGCTCCCGTGCCTATGGAGAATATTGGCGTAAACTACGTCGTTCTTGCCCTGTCGGCGCTTTTCGAAGGCTATTCATGGCGGGTGGCGCTCAAGCACTTCAGGTCATCGAAAGGCAAGAACAGCTACCTGGATGCCATTCGCGAAAGCAAGGATCCCGCTACTTTCACAGTGCTCCTCGAAGACAGTGCGGCGCTGGCCGGCATTGCGATCGCGGCTGTCGGCATCACTTCAGCGTATTATTTCGAGATGCCGGTACTGGACGGCGTCGGCTCGCTCTGCATCGGGCTGCTGCTCGCAGTAACTGCGATTTTCCTGGCGCGAGAGAGCAAGGGTCTGCTGATCGGGGAGCGGGCATCGGCTGCCCTTGAGGCGTCTATCCTGGAAATGGCCCGGACGGACCCGGCGATCCAGCGCGTCAACGGCGTGATGACGGTGCACCTGGCTCCGGACCAGGTGGTCGCCGCGCTCAGCGCCGAATTTCGCGACAACGCCAAGGCTGACGATATCGAGGCCTGCGTCGAACGCCTCGAAAGGCGCCTTGCCGCCGAGCGGCAGGAGATCACTGTGTTGTTCGTCAAGCCGCAGACGGCCAAGCGGTGGAAGGACCATCAGGCCGTTATCCCGCCAGACTAGTGGTCATGTTGTCTTCGACCGAGGTGCGCTGAATTCGGCTCGTCCGCGGCCAGCGCTGCTAAGCCGCCTTGCGGCGTTTCTTTTTGTCGCCGCCCTCTTGCGGCTTCTTTTTATCGCTGCCCTCTTGCGCAAGGCTCTTCTTCAGGAGAGCGGCCAGATTGACGACGTTCTCCTTGGGTTGCGGCGCTGCCTTGGGCGGTTTCTTACCCTTCTTCTTCGCCTCGAGCATTTCGATCAGCGCATCCTCGTAGCGGTCGGTGAAGGCCGATGGGTCGAAATGTGTCTTCTTCCGATCGATCAGCATTCCTGCAATGTCGCCCACTTCCGGGTCGGTCTTGGCTTGCGGAATCTTCTCGAAATAGTTCTTCTCGGCCACGATCTCATTGGCCTGACGCAGCAAGGTTACGGTCATGCCATCGCCAAGTGACTCGATCAGGACCGAGCGCTCGCGCTGCTGCATGACAATGCGACCGACAGCGCTGACGTGCTCGTTTTCCAATGCAGCCCGAATGAGCCCATATGGCTCGGAGGCCAGTCTGTCGCCGGGAATGAGGTAATATGGCTTTTCGCGATAGAGCGAGGAGACCGAACTGCGATCGACGAAGCCGTCGATTTCCAGCCTGTGCTCACCGGCCTTCTTGAGCTTCTCGATTTCCTCGGGTTCGATCAGCAGGTATTCGCCCTTGCTGAGCTCATATCCCTTTACCTGGTCCTCTCGCTCGACCGGCTCTCCGGTTTCCTCGTCGACATAGATCGCCTTTACCGGCTGCCGCGTCTTACGGTTGAGTGTCCTGAAGTGGATTTTGCCGGCTTCCGTGACCGCCCCCGCCAGCTTCACCGTGAAGGTGATGTTGCCCAGCTTGAGGTAACCCTTCCACATCGCGCGGGGTGCGGCCATGACTCGAAACTCCAACCACAGTTCAGTCGAACGGGCGGAAATCGAATTCGTTCCGGCTCAGCGCTTTCCGGCGGTTGTTTCGGTCTTCGATATCGCCTGGCTGACGGCTTCGATCAGGCTTGCCTGGTCATACGGTTTCGTGACCTGCGGGACCTTCCTGAATCTTTCGGGCAAATCCGTCGAAAGATAACCGGTCAACAGCACGAAAGGTATTGCGCGACCCGCCAGTTCATCTGCCAGGGGAAACACCATCTCGCCGTTCAGGTTGACGTCGAGAATGGCCAGATCGAACTGGTTCGTGCGCAGCGCTTCGGTTGCGCTCGAAAGACTTCCGAACGGTCCCACGATCGAGCATCCGGCGGATATCAGGTCGTCCTCCAACGAGAGCGCCAGCAAGGATTCGTCCTCTACGACGAGCGCCCGCAACCCGTTCAGAAGTTTCGCGCCCGCAACCATGGACTACTCCATCCCCCACGCCTGGTTTCTGCTCGGAGAGGTGTATTGCATTCCTCTCACCGGAGACATCAATGACATTTCATGCGCCGCCGTCCGACATAAGCGTCGGCAATGTGATGATGCAACGCAAGCCGTTCTCGGCAAAGTCCATCTGAACAGAGCTCCCCAGATCGGAAGCCAGCACCCGTTCAACCAGCAGTCGCCCAAATCCGGAGCGCGTCGGAGGGACCAGCTTGGGCCCGCCCTTCTCGATCCAGCGAATCTGAATTCGCCCCTGCTCATCCGGTTCCCAGATGACCTCGACCGAGCCTGCCCGGGTTGAGAGCGCACCATGTTTGGCGGCATTGGTGGCTAGCTCGTGTGCAGCCATGGCCAGGATGACCGCATGCTTGGGCGCGAGCATTATCGGCTGCCCCCAAACGCGCACATTGGAGCCGTTGTCCTGTCGATATGGCGCAAGCTCATCCAGGAATAGCGTCTCCAGAGACACCCCCGACCACCTGCTTTCCGCCAACCGGCTATGTGTCTTACTGAGCGCATGAATCCTGGCGAGGAAGGAACGCTGCGCATCAACCGGATCCGGGTTCGATGCGAATGATTGTCGCGCTATAGAGGTGACGGTTGCCAGGGCATTCTTGACCCGATGGCTGAGTTCTGCCACCAGCAGGTCGCGCTGCATCTCGGCCTGTTTGCGCTCGCTTATGTCACGGGCGATCTTGGATGCGCCGACGACACGGCCATGGGCATCGCGTACCGGAGAGACGGTCAGAGATATGTCGACGATGCTGCCGTCCTTGCGCACGCGCCGGGTTTCGTAGTGCTCGATCGGCTCGCCGCGACCGATGCGCTCCAGGATGTGAGGTTCCTCATCCTGGCGATCCCCGGGGATGATGATTGTGATCGGTTTGCCTATCACCTCTTGAGCTCTATAGCCGAAAAGCCGCTCGGCGCCCTTGTTCCAGGTTCTGATGATCCCCTTGAGATCCTTGCTTACGATGGCGTCGTCTGAGGACTCCACGATCGCGGCGAGGTGCTGGGCTGCTTCGTTCGCCCGACGGCTGTCTCGCAGGTCGATCAGCATGTTCACCGCGCCCATCAACTTGCCCGAAAGTGAGAACATCGGCGTCGGATAAGGAGCGAAAGGGATCATGGTGCCGTCGGGCCGCTCAAGGTACGCCTCCATGCCCCTTATCGGCCTTTGTTCCTTGATCGACTGAGCCATGGGGCATTCCTCATGCGGCATGAGACTCCCATCCGCATGGCGAAGCCGCCAACTCACGCACCATTTGTCCTTACCGGCGTGCGGTTTGCGCCCGGCCAGTTCCGCCGCCGCACGGTTGAAAAAGGTCAGCGTCCCGTCGGCATCAGTAGCGTAGATCGCGACAGGCAGCGCGTCGAAAATCTCGCGAACGCGACTGTCGGCTTCGAGAGGAAAATCCGGGTGGCTCTCGGAACAACGGACCTCTTGGAGAAAACCGATGGCGCCTTCGACCCTATCGTCGGTCTTGAGTACCTCAACATTCGTTAGAACGGTTGTACGCGAGCCGTCTGGCCTTCCGATCACAATCTCCCGTTCATCTTGCGAATTGCCGGTGCGGAGCGCGACTTCCATGGGCGCGGCGTTCGGCAACAAGGGCGTTCCGTCTGAACGAAACAGCCGGGCGGCGCCGCAGTAGCGTTCCTGGGCTTCTCCCAGCCGCGGGCTGCGGCCCCATAGCGCTGCTGCTCGCTGGTTGGAGCGGACAATCCGGCCGTCAGAGGAACACAGGTAGGCAGGACACGGGAAGGCCTCCCACACGGATTGGTCAAGCGCAAGCAGCGCCTCGAACCCGGAAAGCGCCCGAGCAGTCAGACAGGTTTCGGCACTATTCACGATTGTCCCAGATCTTATCGACTCCGCAAAGGCAGCCTGATGAAACGTGTTTTGGCAACGGAAAGTTCCCCTTGCCCATTCGGCTGATTGCTCGCGGCTGCAGGCCGTCGATTCGAGCGGTCATGTCTCGTTTTTCGGCGCGCGGTCGTTTTCCCAGGGAACTTAGTGCGGCTTCGGCGGTTCAGAGAGGTTCCAACGCGGAGTTGATCGTCGACCCTGCGGCGTAGCGGCGCGAAAGTAAAGACGCCGCGAACTGGAAGCGGGTGCTAAAGGCGAGGTGAAGGAGCAGTGGGAAAGCTGACCGACGACGATTTGGACGAGATCGCCGGCCGTCGTGAGCTGCTGAAAGGCAAGATCCAGGAGCTGGATGGCCTCGGCAGAGGTCGTTAGCCGCAACCTGGATCGATGGTTTAACACACAGGATTGGTAGCCCAAAGTTGTCCATCCGTGATCGGGTGGAGTGCAAGGCCGCAGCCATTGCCAGCTTCCCGCGAGGCCGCGTCGGGCTGCTTTCAAGTCAGTCTGGCCTTCTACGAAAATTCCGTACCTTTTCTTGGAAGTTTGTCATTGGTTAATGCCCGACGCGCCGACTGCCGCTAACTGGGAATAAAGACAATAAGAAGGAACAACTGGAGGTAGTTTTGATTAAATACCATCAGGAGAGTTTACACGAGCTAGTTGAGCACTACATGGACTGCCGACGCCTCAAGAAGTCGCCAGTCTCCCTTGCTGCCGCATCCAAAGCGATCACAACAATTATGCCGGATTGTCCCTTGGCAGGCAGGGAACTGGCGAATGTCATTGCTGCATCGGCAATAAGACATGGCCATATCGTCAGTTTCGACCTTGATCGGAGCCTCAATCGGTCCGTAGCAGGGCACTAATTCGGTGGCCCGGAGCGCACCGCTTGGGCCTTGGCAACAAGAGGAGGAGCGAGTTCACGGTCGACGGCAGCAGAGCTACGGGAGCAGCCAGCTCAGCCGCCGCCGATCGGAGTGATGACCTTGCCCGACCCACCGCATTCGGGGCAGGGGGCATCGTTCACTTTTCCGGTCCCGGAACAGCGGCGACAGATGTTCTCGCCGGAGCCCGGAGTACCAGCCGCGACCTCATCGCCATTTGTCTGGATTGATGTAGCTCCATGCTCGGCCGCAGTTTTTCCTTCGAGCTTGTCCCGGATCAATGCCGCTTGAGCCCGGTCGACGTCGACAGGCCTACCGCTGTCGTCCGGCAGACCTTCGCCGGATTGGCCGATCGTGTCGTTGCGGGGCCGGTCATTCGTGCCGGTTGTGATTTTCGGTGTTTGGGCCATTGTCAGGCTCCAATGTATCGGGTGGAAACCGCATCATTGGTGGAGGGCGTGTTCGAGCTGGCCCTTTGACATCTTGGAACGGCCTGGAATGTCGCGACGCTTGGCCTCCTGGTAGAGTTCGGCCTTCGTGGCGCCGCCATCGCCTCGGCGGGATGCACCCTTGCCTTCTGTCCTGGCTTGCGCCGTTTCGCCCTTGCGCTCCTTGGTCTTGGTCCGTCTCAGGTTCCTGCGATTTTCCTTTGGACTCTCCTGTCTCGTTGCGCCTGCTTCGTGCAGCGCGATGGCGACAGCCTGCTTGCGATTTTTGACCTTTGGACCTTTGCCGCGGATGCGCAACTCACCGTGCTTGTATTCATGCATGACGCGCTCGACGGTCTTCTCTTGAGCCTTCGATTGCTTGGCCATGTTTTTCTCCTTTTTCCTTTCGAACGTAGGCTGGTCGGGGAGGTTCCGGTCTCAAGGAAACTGCGACATCGCAACGGGCCTCACGATGTGAACATTCGGGCTGCGCGGAAGTTTCGAAGGGGTGGTTCAACGCACGCAAAATCGAACCGCGCAAATCGAAAGGAATGCCCATGTCTTCCGATCCCAAAAACCAGCTCGTCGATTTCCTGGAGAAACGCGCCTTCGATCCGGTCATGAGGGCGAAGCCGGACGGCCGCTCCGAAACCGAGCGCAAGAAACTCGAGCATGTCCAGAACGCCACGCAGTCGGAGATCGAGCGCTATCGCGGCTACGATTCGGCCAAGGAGGTCGTGGTCAATTTCAGGCGTGACCTCGATTCAAGTGCCGCCAAGAAGGTCCATTCCGAACTGCACCAGCTGAACCTTCCTACGGTCCGCGACATTCGAGAGGAATTCGAGAAGAAGGTCGCCTCGCTTCACGTAAGTGCCTGAGGCTGGGACCCGCTCGATCAGGGCTGGGCTGGCGCTGGTTTCCGGCGTCGGGCCGACCCTTTCATTCGACAGAGCCTTCATCTTGTACCCATTGAGGAGGCAGGAATGACCGATGCAACAATCCTTCCACACGGAGACGCACGTGCTGCTCCCGGTTCGGGTGCTTCCAGAGATGACATATGGGCGCTCAACCATGAGCTTGCCGACAGGGGCTTTCTCGTAACCTCAGCCGACAACCTGATCACATGGGCGCGGACGGGCTCATTGATGTGGATGACTTTCGGACTTGCCTGTTGCGCGATCGAGATGATGCAGATGTCTATGCCGCGCTACGACGCCGAGCGGTTCGGATTTGCGCCACGTGCGAGCCCCCGCCAGTCCGATGTGATGATCGTAGCCGGCACGGTCTGCAACAAGATGGCGCCGGCACTCCGGAAGGTCTACGACCAGATGCCTGAGCCTCGTTACGTGATCTCCATGGGATCGTGCGCCAACGGCGGTGGATACTATCATTACTCCTACTCGGTCGTCCGCGGTTGCGACCGCATCATACCGGTAGACATCTACGTGCCTGGATGTCCGCCAACTGCTGAGGCGCTGCTCTACGGCGTATTGCTGCTGCAGAAGAAGATTCGACGGATCGGCAGCATCGAGCGCTGATTAGACGCTGGCACGCTCGCGCGGAACCTCCACGGCGATTGGCGGTTGGGGTTTATGCCGATTGCGTTGCCGGAAATGATCGCCCGAACTGCGCAGGCGCTGCCAGACTTCGATGATCCGGCGTTCGGAGCGTTATTCGACCAATTCGGCGATCGTCGGGTGGTGCTGCTCGGAGAGGCAAGTCATGGCACCTCCGAATTCTATCGCGCTCGCGCAGCTGTCACCAGGCATTTGATCGAGCGTCACGGCTTTACGATCGTGTCCGTGGAAGCGGATTGGCCCGATGCCGCTGCGATCGATCGATATGTGCGGCATCAGCCGGCCCGAGCCGGTGCCGAGCCGCCCTTCCAGCGGTTCCCGACCTGGATGTGGCGAAACACCGACGTCGCTTCCTTTGCCGACTGGCTGCGCAGCCGAAACGAGGCGATTGCGACACCCGAAGGGATGGCCGGCTTCTACGGTCTCGACATCTACAATCTGCGGGCCTCGATCTCCGCTGTGCTCGCCTATCTCGACCAGGTCGATCCAGAGGCAGCTGCGGTGGCGCGTGAGCGCTATGGATGCCTCACCCCCTGGCAACGGGAGCCTTCGACCTACGGCAGGGCCGTACTGACCGCAGGATACCGCAGATGCGAAGAAGCGGTGATCGCCCAATGCCGGGATCTGCTGGCCCGGGAGCTCGACTACGCCGCGCAGGATGGCAGGAGCTTTCTCGATGCCGCACAGAATGCGAGGCTGATCGCTTCCGCCGAGCGCTATTATCGCATCATGTACTATGGCGGCGCCGAATCCTGGAACCTGCGCGACACGCACATGTTCGAGACGCTCCAAAATCTGCTTGAAGCACGGGGACCGGCTTCGAAGGCGATCGTATGGGCGCACAATTCGCATATCGGGGATGCCCGGCATACCGAGATGGGCTCAGAGCGCGACGAGCTGAATATTGGCCAGCTCTGCCGCGAAAAATTTGGTGATCAGGCGGCCTTGATCGGCTTCGGCACCCATTCCGGCACGGTGGCCGCGGCTAGCGACTGGGACGGCGACATGGAGGTGAAGAGCGTAAGGCCGTCGCATGCCGACAGTTATGAGAGGCTCTGCCATGACTCCGGCGCGCCGCGGTTCCTTCTCGATCTGGGCGCCGACAACGACGTGAACGACCGCTTGCGCGAGCCAAGGCTCGAACGCTTCATCGGCGTCATCTATCGTCCCGAGACCGAGCTGATGAGCCACTATGCGAATGCTTCGCTGCCCCGGCAATTCGATGCATATCTCTGGTTCGACCAGAGTTCGGCGGTGACGCCGCTCGGTCCGGAACATGCCCGCACAGGTGTGCCGGATACCTACCCGTTTGGCCTGTAGGAGCCCTCCCTCGCAGAGGGGAACCTTCGGCATCGAGTTATTGTTGGGTCTTCGAAAGGACCCCAATGATGACCAGCACCAAGCATCATAAAGGCAAGAAGCCGAGCGACATGGATGTTTCCAACAATCCCGGTATCGGCACCTCGAAAGGCACGATCAAGGAAAGCGACGAGCTCTTCCAAGGCGAGAACACCGTCGAGGGCGATGTGGAGAACGACGCGGGGAGGGGCGGAAGCATCAATCCACGTCAGAACGTTCGCACCAACAAATGAGGTGGCGCAAATGAGTAGTGTTCGATCGAAGGCAAGGCCGATGGCGGGAAAGAAGACCCACGACCAGCAGATTCGCATAATCGAAGGCCGCGAGAACACGAAGAAAGCCGGCAAGGATTTCGACGCTGAAGCTGAGCTGAAGCGATCGGAACAGGAGCGCGAAGCCTTTCGCAAGGGCGCTCATCTGAAGGCCCCGCCGCGCGACCTTGCCGATCCTGACGATCGCAACCAGCTACGCGGCGAACATCAGGAAAGCAGCCACCACAAAAAGAGGCCGGACGATTGAGCGCGCGTTTGGCATGAGCAATCTCTCGAACGCCGTTGACATTGCCGCCCAGGCGCATGACGGCCAAATTGACAAGCTTGGCGAGCCCTATTTCGAGCATTGCCGGCGAGTCGCGGAGGCGGTGGAGACGCTTGACGAAAAGATTGTCGCTTATCTACACGACGTGATCGAGAAAGGAGCGGGGTGGAACCGGTTACGGCTTCGGCAAGAAGCGGGGTTCAGCCCGGTCGTGATATCCGCCGTTGATGCCCTGACGCGCCGAGCGGGAGAAGGGGACGACGATTTTGTCCGCAGGGCGGCCTCGAACCCGCTCGCCCGCAATGTAAAGCGCGCCGACCTTCTCGACAATCGACGTCAGGCGATCGCTGCTGGCAGGTCATCGGCGAAATATGATGAGGGGCTGGCGGTGCTTGCGAACGAGTTCGGCCTGTGATGCCGGCGCCGGAGTGGATCGCAAAGAGTTGACGTTTGTCGCAGCTGGGATTGGAACTCGACCTGTGCTGTGGCTGTTGATTTCCCACCTGACGGTTGCAACGAGATGAGGCAGCGCCATGAGCGAGCTGACGGACATCCGAGGCCTTATCCAGCGAGGCGCTCCCGCCAATGGTGACGAGGCCCGAAGAATTATCCGGGTTGCTCTCGAAAACGGTGCCGATCGGGCACAGGATTGGGAACGCAGGTTATCGGCAGCCCTCACGGAAATTCTGGTCGGCCGTCAATTGCATCTGGCGACATATGCGGCCCGCGCGAACGCACTTGCCGTCATCGACGAAATAGACCGTCGGCGAATGCATTAGCCGGAAGTCTGCGCACTCAGCTATTGTCTCGCAGGTGAGACTCCAGTGTCGGGTGTCTCCGATTTCAGCAGCCGATCCTGCGCGAGAAACCGAACTGGATCACGTTTGGCATCAGCCGAGCCTGTCCTTCTCCCGAGGGCTGTCTGAAGGGACGGCTTCTATCACTGCCTTGTCCGGATCGAAGGCTCCGTGCCTGGCAATGGACTGTGCGGCTGGGTTCGGCGTCTCATAAGCCCACATGAAGTCGTCTGCGGTCTCTCCGACAGCGCTGACACGCCAATAGCTTGCGGTACCCTTCACCGGGCACCGGGAGCTGCGATCTGTCTTGTGGAGGAATTCGAAGTAGATGTCGTCGAATGGGATGTAAAGAACCGGTTCATGCCCTGCTTCTTGCACGATCTTGGCGCGCTTCGTCGAGGCGACGATCGCGCTTGAAAATGTAACAGTGACCGTCCCGTCATAGGGCTCGATCTCAATTTCGCTGCGGGGACTCCGGGTCGTTTCATTCTGAACGTTCATCTGGGACTCCAAGGCGATTGAAACACCACATGTCCCGAACGCACTTTGGAGCCGAGCGTTCCAACTCCGCCAGGGCTGGAACCTCCGTTTTCGCGACGACGTTCTACTATCCAGCAAGGAGTGGAAAAGTGTCGAAAATCGCTTGGAAAACCGTTCTCGCCAACAACTCGCCTTTGATACTGCCATCGGCGCCGGATGCGCTGACCGCCCGGCTGATCGAGATGGCCGGCTTTCCGGCATATCAGATCGGCGGTTTCGCGCTCGCCGCCGCAATGCATGGCTTCCCCGACATCGACCTGGAACATTATGGCGAAAAGCATGCGCGGGCGCGCGAGATCATCGAGGCATGTGAGCTTCCCGTTCTCGTCGACGGCGACGACGGCTATGGCGATGTCAAGAACGTGACGCGCGTCGTTCGCGGCTATGAAGCCATCGGCGCTTCGGCGCTATTCATCGAGGATCAGACCGCGCCGAAGCGTTGCGGCCACATGGCTGGCAAGGAGGTCGTTCCGGTGGAAGAGATGGAGCAGAAGATCCATGCCGCGGCGTCGGCACGCGTGAGCCAGGATTTCTTCCTGCTGGCGCGGACCGATGCACGGGAGCCGCTGGGATTGGAGGAAGCGATAGAGCGCGGCGAAAAATACCTGAAGGCCGGAGCAGACGGCATCTACGTTGAAGGCCCGACCACCGAAGATGAACTGCGTCAGGTGGGAGCCGCATTCAAGGGCGTTCCGCTCGCGACCAGCATTCTCGAGCGTGGCGGCAAGACGCCTTGGGTCGCCCCGGCTGATCTTTACGCGATGGGTTACAGCATGATCCTCTATCCAACGACTGTGCTCTTCCGCGCAGTCCATGCCATGCAATCGGCGCTGGATGATCTGAAGCGCGGCACACCGCTCTCTCGTGACGAAAGCGTCGACATGCCGGCCTTCGAAAAGATCGTGAACATGCCCGAATGGTCTGAGATCGAAAACCGCTACATGGGCAAGAGCCGATCTCCGGGGATGGTCGGAAAGATGAAGCAGGCACTGACCGGCACTTGACGGACTTCGCGGCGGATCCAGCTGCCGCTTGCCGTCCGCCCGAAGGCTCGCGCCATAGGCGCGCTCCAGCCGCTCGGGAGGTGCCGGTGCATTTTGTCGGAATGCATTGAGACTGACTGCCACACGTCTGCCCGTCCTAAGGCGGGCATCAGCTGGATCCGCCTGCGGCCGTCACGCGCCAGACCGTATTGCCGACGTCGTCGGCAATCAGCAGGGCGCCGGATTTGTCGATGGCCAGACCAACCGGACGGCCGCGCGCCTCGCCATTTGAATTCAGGAAGCCTGTCACCACATCCTGCGCCTTCCCGCTAGGGCGGCCGTCACTGAACGGCACGAAGACGACCTTGTAACCGTTCAACTCCTGCCGGTTCCAGCTGCCGTGCTCACCGACGAAAGCACCGCCGTGATAGTTAGCCGGCAGGCTGTTGCCGGTGTCGAAAGCCAGCCCCAAGGGGGCGACGTGGGAACTCAGCGAATAATCGGGAACGATCGCCTTCGCGACCAGGTCGGGCCGCTGCGGCTGGACGCGGGGATCAATGTGCTGACCCCAATAGCTGTATGGCCAGCCGTAGAAGCCGCCGTCTCGCACGGAAGTCAGGTAGTCCGGCACCAGGTCCGGACCCAGTTCGTCGCGCTCGTTGACGACCGTCCAGAGCGCACCTGACTGAGGCTCCCAGCTCAGGCCGTTTGGATTGCGCAATCCGCTCGCGAAGATGCGCCAGCGGCCGCTCGCCCTGTCCACCTCCCAGATCGCGGCGCGGTTCTTTTCCGCCTCCAGCCCATTTTCGGTGATGTTGCTGTTGGAGCCGACGCCGACGTAAAGCCGCGAGCCGTCCTGGCTTGCCAGAAGGCTTTTGGTCCAGTGATGGTCTATGGGACCGCCGGGAAGCGGGAGAAGGGGAGTGCCCGGTGCCGAGATCTTCGTATCACCCGGCTTGTACGGGTAACGGACGATCGAGTCAGTATTTGCGACGTAGAGATCGTTCCCGACGAGCGCGACGCCGAAAGGTGAGCTGAGGTGGTCGAGGAAGACGCTGCGGGTCTCCGGCACTCCGTCGCCATTTGCATCGCGCAACAGGGTAATTCGATTGCTTTCCTGGGTGTTGCTGCCGCCTGACGTGGCCATGGATTCGATCCAACCCATGACCAGGTCTTTCGGCCGTCTGATCGGCTGGACGTCGGGTGACTTGGATTCGACGACCAGGACGTCGCCGTTCGGCAGCACGTAAAGCGAACGCGGATGCTCGAGACCGGTGGCAAACGCCTGCACCTGCAATCCCTGCGCGACCGAAGGCTTCTCATCTTTTTGCCATCCGACAATTTTGGCGACGTGCATGGGCGGGATAAGATATTGCTGCAGCGGCGGCAGATTTGGATTTGGACCGACCTGGGCACTGGGGTCTCCGCCGTTGTCACTGCATGCGGCGACAGCCAGAACCAGCGCGCCGGCGAAGGAAAAGCTCGCGAAACGGCGCGAGCCGATCGCGCTCGGGTGGGAAGGCATCAGTTAGCTACTCCTACTCCATGGCGATAGACCAGGGACCCGCCCAGCCAGCCGGTGAACAGAAGGATGATCACGACGACAGCGGACAGGATCACGCCTGTCGGGACGACCGAGGTCCAGGCGTCGCGGGTGTGGACGAATGCATTGACCACGGCGAGCACCATCGCCACCACGTTGCCGACAAGGTGCAGCCACGCCGCCCGCTGTGCGCGAATGAGAGGGTTGGCTATGAAATCGATCAAACCCGCGATTGCTGCCAGCACGCCCGTGATGACGCCAATGGTCAGCAGCCAGGCGGAAAAATCCGCCCACATCATGTCCGCTGTCCGCCAGTAGGCGAGATCCGTGATCAATGCGCCCGTGAACAATACGATGGGGAAGTGGACGAGCATCGGATGAATGGGATTAATCCCGACCCGGGCCGTTGAACGGGGATGTGCGGCATCCATCGGAACGTCCTTGCATTTCAAAAGATCAGCAACGGATGAACTCAGCGGGGTGTTTGGATGTTCCGCTGCGTGAGAACGGCTCCGGATTTCGTTACCTCGCGCGACTGCCCGCGACTATGTCGACCGCTCTCGCCGACCGCTCTCGACGTCCGATCTGTCGGGCGGGGAATGGGGCCGGAACCATGCCCCGGATGTCTCGTTGGGCAGGCATGTCTTGTCGGCAAGAAAGGCAGGCTGACATGAGCGATCCGTTCCAGCCAATTCCGACGCCGGATCCAAAACCGCCGGTGCAACCGCCCCCGAGCCCGACGCCTCCGCCGCAGCCGGTCAGGGAACCCGAACCAGAGCGGTTACCGGATGAAGCGCCCGAGCCAAACCCGGACGAAAATATCGATCCGCCCGAGCAGGCGGATCGGTGATGGTGAAGTCGCGGCCGGGGGCCGGTCGGCTGCTGAGAACAGGCGAAGAAGCCGCTAAATCCTGCCCATCAGCGCCAGGATGAGTATGACAATGAGAATAACACCGACGATGCCCGATGGCCCGTAGCCCCAACCCGAGGAATAAGGCCAAGCGGGGATGGCCCCAAGTAGCACCAAAATAAGAATAATAACGAGGATAGTGCCGAGCGTCATGTGGGTTCCTCTTCAATATTTTGAGTGGGTAATGCTTATCCCCACGACAGAGTTCCTCGACGACGCGAATTGTTGGCCAATAGAGCCACAGTGATTTCGGTCTGGCGGAGAGCGAGGCGGCGCTGGTGTAAGAGGGCTCTCCAGGCTTTCAGCTGAACAAATGGAACAGTGGCCTTACGAAACTGTTGAGGCTCCAATGGGAGAATGACCAATGCCGGCGGACAAGATTGAAGCAGGCCCTGGCAATCCTTCCGTCGCCGCCTCCGAAAAGGCCCGGGCCAGGGCGCTTGCAGGCCAATATGGCATCAGCCTCGGGCAAGCGCGTGAGTTGATCGCCCAGCACCGCAATGATCAGGAAATCCTGGAACAGAAGGCAGCGAAGTTGAAGGCAGATCGGAACGCCGGAAAAACTGACTGAACTGCCAGGGCTGCGCGTTCCCCCTGAACAGGACCTGACGCTGGATCTGTCGTGCATCCCGGCCAAGCCCGAAGGGGGCCTGAAGATAAGTCGCGTGAGGCAGTGCCCTGTGGGCGGGTCGCGGCCCGATATCGAAGCAAGGGGGGCCGTCCCCCGCGGCACAGCAATAGGACGAAGATGACCGGAACCACAGCCCTCAATGGCAAGAACGGAAGCTGCTGGACGGCAACTGCCGGGCCAACCAGCTATTCGCCGCTCGAAGGCTCCATTCATGCCGAAACCGTGGTCGTCGGTGCCGGGATCGTTGGCCTTACCACCGCGTTGCGGCTTTGCGAGGCCGGACGTTCCGTCATCGTGCTTGAGGCGCTGCGGGTGGGCCGACAGGTCACGGGTCGCTCGACCGCCAAGATCACGACCCAGCACGGCCTGATCTACCATGATCTCATGCGCAATCTCGGGCAACCGACGGCGCAGAGCTATGCCGATGCAAATCGCGCCGGCGTCCGCCAAATTCTCGACTGGGCGGCCGCGCACGCGATCGACTGTGACCTCGAAACCAGAGCCGCCTACACCTATACCGCTGACCCGGCGCGGCGCGGGGAAATCGAGGCCGAGGCGAATGCAGCCCGGCAGCTGGGGCTCGATGCGGAGGTGCTCGATCGTGCTCCGCTCCCATTCTCTACGGCGGGCGCGTTGCGCTTCCCCGACCAGGCGCAGTTCAATCCGGCGCGCTATGCAATCGGTCTCGCCAGGGCGGTGGAGAAGCTCGGCGGGCGCATCTTCGAACTGAGCCGCGCCGTGTCGATCGATGAAGCGAGCCGCTGGCGCGTTGTGACCGACAACGGGACTGCGCACGCAGAGAACATGGTCGTTGCCACGAACATGACGGTCAAGAGCCCGGTCGGGATGGCCAACCGGACGCAGCCGCGCAGCCATCCCGTCATGGCGTTTCGTATCGATGATCCTACGCGGCTCGACGGCATGTTCCTCGGCATCGACAATCCGACCAGATCCATCCGGACAGGCCGCGATGATGCAGGGCCTCTCCTGGTGGTGCTCGGGCCGAAATTCAACACGGGTCAGGACGCCGACGTCGCCCGCCGCTTCGTCGAGCTCGAGAGCTGGGCACGCGCCAACCTTCCGGTAGGCGCTGCCGCCTGGCGCTGGTGCAACGAGGACTACGATACGCCGGACCGTCTGCCATATGTCGGCGAGCCCGACCCGGACAAGTCGCCGGGGTTTCATATCGCGACCGGCTTCAACGCCTGGGGGATCAGCAATGGGACAGCCGCCGGAATCCTGATTTCCGACCGCATCCTGGGCCAGTCCTGTCCATGGGAGAAGCTCTATGATCCGGCGCGGCCCTACGACAAAGAATTCCACATCAATGGCCAGAGCCAATCCATCGTCGGGAGCTTCGATGAAATCGGGCCGGGCGAGGGCGGAGTCCTCGTAAGCGGCGAGAAAAAGATAGCCGCCTGGCGGGATGAAACAGGAGAACTCCATACCGTCTCTGCGACCTGCACCCACAAGGGATGCACGGTAAGCTGGAACAATGCCGACCGCACCTGGGATTGCCCGTGCCACGGCTCGATTTTCGCGGCCGACGGGTCGGTCATCCACGGGCCGGCAAGAAAGGCGTTGCCGCCGGCCAGCCTCTGACAGTCTCGTCGTCGAAGGTCTCTCGGTGGGATCGCTTCTCACGCGATATTCTGGATGCGGGCCCAAGTGCTCTTGGTGCCCCAGATGCCTGAACGGAGCGGCGGGCCGCTTATGCCGGACCGCGGCGCGTCCGCTCCCCGGCTCGATCGAGGAGCCGCGTCATTCCTTCAGCCCGGCAACACGCTCCAGCATCGGGCGCTGCAGCCAATGCACATGCCCGACAATGCCAAATGCGAGATTGCGGAATGTCGTCAGCAGCGGATTGCTCGCTTGAGCAGCGGAAAGGAGCGTTTCGCTCAATCTGATCCATTGATGGCCGATCGGGTGGCGCTCGGCCGTGTAGCCAGCGAGATCGTTCGCGGCGAGGCGACGCGCGAAGGACGCGGCATCCTCGATCCCGAGATTCATGCCGCGGGCGCCGACCGGCGAGTGGACATGCGCGGCATCGCCGCCGAGGAAAACATTACCATCCTGGTATCGCGGCGCCTGGCGGATGGGAATACGAAACTGGTCGGTGCGGAGCACTTGGACGATCCGATAGTTGCCCGGCACACGCGCAAGCGCGTTGTCGGTATTGGAGACGGCGCGAAACCGGTCTTTGCCGATCGGAATGATGAAGCCGACATCACCATTCGGATGAAGAAAGGCGTGAGCCGCACCAGGCTCGTAGGGCCAGTCGGCTATCTCTGCGTCCGCTATGCTCCACGTTCGGTGATGCGTATATCCCTCGAAATTGAACGCCAGCGCCTTGCGCACCGCGCTCTGCACACCGTCGGCGCCGAACAGGAACTCGCAGACGGCAGTTTCTTGCCCGGCCGGTCCTTCAAGTGCAGCGTGGATCTCGCCGCCGGAGCGCTCGAGTGCGACGAAGAGGGTGCGCCATTCGACGGCAACGCCGAATCCCGCAAGGATATCGACCATGATGGTTTCCGTGTCGCTTTGCGGGAGCGACAGCAGGAAATTGAACCGGTGCGGCAGCCCCGAAAAGTCAAAGGCACCAAGCTGGTGGCCATTGAACCAAAAATGCGCCCGATAGATCCTGATGCCGTTGGCGAGCAGCCGCTCCGTAACACCCGAGGGCTCCAGAACATCCAGGCTATGCGAGCTGATGCCCACGGCCTTGCTCAAGGAGGTCGGCTTTTCGTCGCGATCGATAATGCGCGGAGTGAAGCCGCGGCGCGCAAGTTCGACGGCCGCGGTCAATCCTGTCGGGCCGGCACCTACGATGAGGACGCCAGGTTTGTTTGTCATTGCGCTTCCAAGTCTCCGCCGACCCGATGGTTCCCCCTGTCGGTCCCTTCCTCACGACTGGTGTTCGATCAGCCGGATCACGTCATCGACAGTCTTCGGTTCAACGCCGAGCTCCAGGAAGCCCGGCAAACCCCTTCCGGCGATATTGTCCTGCTGCATGAGCTCGACCTGATTGCGCGTGATTGGGGGCGCGGAAAGAGACTCCGCAATGCCTGCCACAGCTGTCCATGCCGCGAAAGGCATGGGCATAAGCGTCACCGATATGCCGAGTTGCCGGCCGATTTCACGAAGGAGTTCCCGGTAGGTATAGGTGTGCGGGCCGCCCAATTCGAAGACGGGCGAACGAATGTGATTGCGCCCCTCGATCAGCCGCGCCACCGCTTCGGCGACGTCTTCTACATAGGCCGGCTGAAGCCGGGTCTGGCCCTGCCCGAACAACGGATAAAGCGGCAAGCGACGCATCAGCCGAACGATCGTCGTGAGGAAGGCGTCGTCCCGTCCCATCATGACCGCAGGACGCACGATGAGAGCCCCGGGAAAGGCTTTCGCGACGGCAGCTTCCCCGCGCCCGCGGGCTGCGATGTATTTCGAATCCGATCGAGGATCAGAGCCGATCCCCGAGATTTGGACGAAGCGATCGACGTGGCGGGCGAGCGCAGCTGCAGCGAGTTCCGCCGCCGCCTTCACATGCACGCGTTCGAAAGTCAGTTCGCCATGCTCGACATAGAGGCTGACCGCGTTGATAACCGCATATGATCCCCCGGTCGCCGAGGCGATCGATGAGGCGTCCAATATATCCGCCTTGACCGCTTCGACCGCGCTGGTGCTGCGGCCAGGCCGCACCCGACTTGGATGGCGGGAGGCGACGCGGACAGGAAACCCTTTTTCTCCAAGCCGTTCGACGATCCGCCGGCCCAGGAAACCCGTTCCGCCGAATACTGTCACGAGGCGGTTCGCATTGGAGCCCGTCCCATCCGTTCGGCTCGCCATTCTGTACCCTTCATCGCGCTTCCCGCTCCTCGAACCAATTGAGCGGCGCAATGTTCGCCTCGTCTATTGGTGCGGCGAGCCGTCGGTGCAGAGCGCGGGATGCCGGAACGAAATCTCGAAGCCGCAGTTAGGCGGCCGATGTGGGCGGCCGGGCCAGGAGCAACGAGAGGAGTGCCGGAATGCAGAGCGTTCGTATCCATGCATTTGGCGGTCCGGAGGTCCTGGCGCTCGAGACGGAGCCCACGCCCGACCCGCAATCCGGCGAGGTTCTGGTCCGCATACATGCCGCCAGCGTTAATCCGGTCGATTACAAGATTCGCAACGGCGGCTATGTCGGAGAGGATCGCCTGCCGCTGACGCTCGGGCGCGATATTTCGGGCGTCGTCGAAGGATGCGGACCGGGTGTCGAAGAGTTCAAGCCCGGCGACGCAGTCTATGCGCTGTTGACGCCGGACCGCGGCGGCTATGCCGAATTCGTGGCGGTCAAGGCCGAGGATTGCGCAGCCGAGCCGGCAAGCCTCGACCATGTGCACGCGGCGGCGGTCCCTCTCGCCGCCTTGACCGCTTGGCAGGGCATTTTCGACCATGGCGGCCTGAGCGCGGGTCAGCGTGTCCTGATCCATGGCGCTGCCGGTGGTGTCGGCCATTTCGCGGTTCAGTTCGCCAAGGCGCGAGGCGCGACCGTCTACGCAACGTGTTCGGGTCAGGACATCGATTTTGTGCGGAGCCTCGGCGCCGACGAGGCGATCGACTACAAAAACCGGCGCTTCGAGGACATCGCGCGCGATATCGATCTCGTTTACGACCTCGTCGCCGGCGATACCCAGGAGCGCTCCTGGTCGGTTCTCAGGGAAGGCGGCATCATCGTCTCGACCCTTCAGGAGCCATCGAAGGAAAAGGCCGCCGAACACAAGGCGCGCGGGGCTCGATACATGACGAAGCCGGACGGCGCCGAGCTCGGCGAAATTGGACGGCTGATCGATGCAGGTGACGTGCGCGTCGAGGTGGGCAAAGTCTTCCCGCTGCGCCAGGCAGCGGATGCAGAGCGCGCGCTCGAAGAGGAACACGTCCGCGGCAAGGTGGTTCTGAAGGTGGCATAGCCGGAGGTCTCGGCCTATCGCCGGGCTGTTGCCGCAGAGCGCTGAGAATCCGCAAGAAGCCTCGCCCTAAGCGAGGCGCAGAGCAATAGGAGATTTCCCGATGGCAGGACGACTCGATGGCAAAGTTGCGATCGTAACGGGAGCGGGCGCAGGCATCGGCGAGGCGGTCGCACATAAATTCGCACGGGAGGGCGCTAAGCTTGTGCTCGCCGGCTTGCCTGACGATCCGGTGGAAGACGTTGCCCAGGCCATCCGCGACAATGGTGGAGAGGCCGATGTTTGCCTCGCCAATATCGCCGACGAGCAATCGGCACGTGCCTGTGTCCAGATGGCGATCGACCGGTTCGGCAAGCTCGATGTCCTCGTCAACAATGCCGGCGTCTTCCTCGAGGTCGCCGAATGCCAGGACTATTCCGTCGACAACTTCGATCGGACTATGCTCAACAATATCCGGTCGGTCTTCATGATGACTAAATTCGCGCTGCCGCACCTGCAGACGACACGAGGCGTCGTGCTCAGCGCCGGCTCCGAGGCCGGCGAAATGGGCGAAGGCAACAATGCGCCCTATGGCGGCACCAAAGGCTTCGTTCATGCATTCATGCGAGGCATCGCATTCGAGCAGGGCAAATATGGCGTGCGGGCCAACTGCGTCTGTCCGGGGCCTGTCGATACGGCATGGACGCACAAGGAAACCGGTCCGATGGACGAACAGATGGAAAAGATGACCGTGGCCGGCACGGTACTCGGACGGCGAGGCACGCCCGAGGAGATCGCCAACGTCTATGCCTTCCTCGCCTCCGACGAAGCGAGCAACGTGACCGGTGCTCTCTGGTACGTCGACGGCGGCACGACGATCGCCAAGGGCGGTCCTGGCCAGTTCATCCCCGGCGAGCTTACGGCGCAGCCGAAAGCGTCTCTGCCGCTGCGGCACAGCCACGACGGTCTGAAGGATAAGCAGACGGAGAACCGGCTGCACTGAAACCCGGTCGGAACCGCAGGCGGATGACGATGACCCGTCCGCCTTTTGCCGGCACATCCACAAGGGCTGGCCGATGACATTTGATTCCATCAACCCGGCATCGGGCGAAACTCTCGCGAGCTATGAGCAACTCTCGGCATCCGCCGTGGAGGAAGCAATCGCTGAGACGCACGAGGACTGGCGCGCATGGCGCCGCCGCGATTTCACCGATCGGGCCAAGCTGATGCGGGCCGCAGCCGGCCTTCTCCGCGACAAAGCGCAGGGTTATGGGCGGCTCATGGCTGAGGAGATGGGCAAGCCCATCAGGCAGGGAATAGCAGAGGCGCAGAAATGCGCGGCAACCTGCGACTACTTTGCCGATAATGCGCAGCGATTCCTTGCGCCCGAGATGGTCGATGCCGGGCCGCCGAAGCGCTTCGCCGCCTTCCAGCCGCTCGGCGTCGTTCTCGCGGTCATGCCCTGGAACTTCCCATTCTGGCAGGTCTTCCGTTTCGCGGCCCCGGCACTAATGGCCGGGAACGCGGCGGTCCTGAAGCATTCGTCGAACGTTCCCGGCTGCGCGCTTGCGATCGAGGAGGTATTTCGCGAGGCAGGTTTCCCGGAGCATCTGTTCCGCACGCTTCTAATCGGTTCGCGTGCGATCGACGGGATGATCGAAAATCCTCTGATACGCGCCGTCACTCTTGCCGGCAGCGGCCCCGCCGGACGGGCAGTCGCGCGCAAGGCCGGCGAAATGTTGAAGAAGACGGTGCTCGAGCTCGGCGGCAGCGATGCGTATCTTGTGCTGGACGACGCGGACGTCGCGTTCGCAGCAAGAACGAGCGCGGAAGGCCGTCTCATTAATTCCGGTCAGAGCTGCATAGCAGCGAAACGCTTCATCATTCTCGACAGCCTGCGGTCCCGTTTCGAGGAGGGGTTCGTCGAGGAAATGCGGGCGGCCAAGGTCGGCGATCCTCTGTCGGAGGAAACCACGGTGGGGCCGCTGGCGCGCCACGACCTGCGCGATTCCCTTCATCGCCAGGTCGAGGGGAGCATCGCCAAGGGAGCCCGCTGCCTGCTGGGCGGCAAGGTACCCAACGGACCGGGTGCGTTCTATCCGCCGACCGTGCTCACCGACGTCAGGCCCGGCATGCCGGCATATGACGAGGAGATGTTCGGACCCGTAGCCGCCGTCATTCCAGTTTCTGATGAAGAAACAGCCGTAAAAGTCGCTAATAACTCGCCTTTTGGCTTGGGCGGCGGCGTCTTCACTCGCGATCTCGATCGGGGCGAACGCCTCGCCGTCGAGGAAATCGACGCCGGCTCCGTGTTCGTCAACGCCATCGTGCAATCGGACCCCAAGCTCCCATTCGGCGGCGTCAAGGAGAGCGGCTTCGGTCGCGAGCTGTCGCATTACGGCATCAAGGAGTTCGTCAACATAAAGACGATTGTGGTTGCTGAGATGGGCGATCCCTCCAGGAGCGGGGCCTCGCAGTCCTCCGCCCGGACGGAATGATCAAAAGGACATTTCTTGCGCGCATCCTCGCTTGTTCTTGAGCCTGGCCAGAATTGGCGCAATAATTGAGTGGGTCATGTGCTGGGGGGTGCAGGGGCGATGGCCGGAGAGGGCGAGAACGGCGCCGCAGCGGGAGCAGACCGCAAGCCGGCTCCGCATTCGGTTTTCGATGTATCGGATATGCCGGCGAAGCAGGTCGCCACGACAGGGCGCGAGGCGTACAGCTTCTTTGGCGAGTTCGAGCCGGCTCGGGCGCGCGAAGAGCGTTTGACGTGGGTGCGGGCGCCGAGGGGTGACGGCAGCTGTTTCCGTCCTTTACTCGCTAAACCCGCTGCTTGCGGTTCAGCGGAAAGGGGCGGGTGAGATTATGGCTCGACGCGCCAAGAAACCCAACCGTGGCGGCATGGCCTTCGGACGCAACCTGGCGATCCTAGGGTTAGTCCCGTTTGTGTTGGGGATTTATGCCACAGTGATGGGGGCGATGACGCTGAGTTGGCCGCGTGCCGAGGCGACCATCATCGGCTGCGAACATATCTGGCCCGAAGGCGACCGGCGCAACATTGGCAGTCCGGAGAATCCGAAGGGCTGGAGCACGGCTCACATCACCTATTCCTATCGTGCCCACGGGGAGGAACGGACCGGCTCGGGCGTGCAAGCCTATACTCTGGGGTTCGCCAATGCCGCGCATGAGGATGAGCTCTGTGTGACCTATCAGCCCCACCAGCAGGTCAAGATAGCCTATGACCCCGACAACGTGAATATCACTTACCTCGAGCCGGGACCAAGCAGTCCGGCCCTGATGCTCCTGGGCGTCGGCGCCTTCATGATGCTATGCGGCTGGCGAGCCTATACGCTCGCCAAGCGCGGGATCGGCACGATGAACGCGGAGGGCGCCACCGAGCACATCAAGCGCCATCGTGATACGGCGGATAGAAGTCCGCTACCCTGAGATCGGCGCTTTCGACGACGGCTGGCCCTATGACGCCGGTCGGTGATCTCCGTCCTCACCGAAGCTAGGTCCCGGCTCCAGTTGGGCGGACAAAGATCGAGAACAGCTCTCTCTGCGAGGAGATGCGCATCTTGGCGTAGATGTTCTTGCGGTGGATGCGCACTGTGCCCGCTGATATACCGAGGAGATTGGCGATCGACTCGGATGAATGCCCTTCTAGGACCAGGCCGACAACGTCGAGTTCGCGCGGTGTGAGGGGCGGCATTCCGCGCGTCCTGAGCGCTTCCTGGACGGTGCGACGCAACACCTCCTTATCGCCTTCCGTCTGACTTGGCTTGAGGCGTTCGTCCGTGCGCCAGTGCACCTCCGCGATGCGTCGAACGAGCGGCTCTACGGCGCGTAACGTCCGCAAGTCATGTACTGAAAAGGCGGACTGGCTCGGTGCGCGCATCAGCGATGTCACGATGATCCAACTATCCTTGCCGGAGATGAAAAACCCGATTTCGTCCACAGGGCCGGTTTGGACGTAGTAAGTCTTGTAATATTCGCTCTTGTAGAACTGGTCCGGCGCCAGATCCGCAAGCCTGTAAAGGCCTGACCGGACGCCGTTCGCCGTAGCTTTGTAAAGCGGGTCGAGGAGATAGGGACCGATCTCGTATTCCTTTACGTGGATGTCGAACTGTTTCGGCCCGAAGGTGTGGTGCAGGCAGATCGGCTTGGCTGACCCGCTATAGGCAAAGCTGACGGTATAGTCGAAGGGAACCAGGCGCTGGACCGTCGAAGCGAAAGTTTCGGGAAAGTCATGGCTTCCTGCTTGCGAAAGAAGCTCGCCGAGCGCGGCGAACCATTCTGGCTGGGACAGGAGCCGTCTCCGTGACCCGCCCTCGAAACTTTCCTCCATAAATCCATCCTCCTATCTAAAAAGTAATATGCCTTTTGCATTAGTCTGTATGGGAAATATCCCGTGAACTGCACTTACTTGTAAGCTTTATGCCGGCTTGTGGAATATGCCTTTGTTTGGCATCGGTCGCCATCATTGCATATTTCGGTTGCATATGCTGCTGCCCTTCGGGTTCGCTCAGGTGCTTCCGGCCGTTCCGCAAAGAGTGGCTCGGGGGGTGTTCCTCCGGGAACTGGAGGACAGCATTCGACCTCTTCCGCCATACCAATACCTCGGCGTTTCTCGACCTGACCGGCGGCCAAAGCGCTCGCGGCCACGCCAGGTCGCTTGCAGCCTGTGCTGAGCTCCAGCTGTCGATGACAGCCTTCGGCCGGGCGAACGCGCCCGATGACAGATGAAGACAACAATCAATAAAAGGGGAATTCAGATGCCTAAAGTAAGTTTACGGTTACGGACCCTCGTCGCCACATCGGCGCTGTCGGCATTTGTCGCATTCGCCTTCGTCAGCGTCGCGGGCGCCTGGTCGCTGGAGGAAGCGGCGGCGCCCTATAAGGGCGTGACGATCCGCACCATCGGTGAAGCCCTTCCGCCGCTCGAGGCGATGAAGAAACTCGCACCGGAATTCGAGAAGCGCACGGGCATCACGGTCGAGATCGAGATGTATGAGCACTCTGAAGCAGTCAGCAAGGTCATGCTCGACCTCAACTCGCATCGGGGCCGGTACGATTTCATCATCCAGCCGCACCGGGAATTGGGAAAGTTCGTCACGAACGGGCATGTCGAGCCGGTCGAGGATTTCATGACATCGGCCACGCTGCGCGATCCGGAGTTCAAGCCGGAGGAGCAGCTTTATCAGCGGCTGTGGAAGGAGATTTCCTGGTATGACGGCAAGGCCTACGGCTTCCCGTTTACGGCGCTCACCATGTACGAATGGTACCGCTCCGATCTGCTCAACGACCCCAAGGAAAAGGAAGGCTTCAAGGCCAAGTACGGCTATGATCTCGGGCCCGCTCAGGACTGGAAGCAATATCGCGATATCGCCGAATGGTTCACCCGTCCCGACCAGCAGCTCTATGGAACCGCGCTGCAGGGCAAGCGGCACGAGGCGCTCTGGTATGAATGGCTGAACTTCCTTTATTCGTTCGGCGGGGACATGCTCGATGTGAAATCAGGCTCCGAATGCGGTCCGGTCATCGTCAACAGCCCGCAGGCGATCGCCGCCACCGAATACTACAAGGGCCTCATGAAGTTCTCGCCGCCGGACACCCTGAATTACTTCTGGGACGACGTGATGGCGCTGATGCAGCAGGGCAAAGTTGCCGAGCTGATCATGTGGAACGACGCGACCTATGCGGTGGCTGTCGACGAGACCGCATCGACAGTGGTCGGCAAGATGGGCTTCGACCTTGTCCCGCAAGGCGACGGCGGCAAAGTGGCTCAAGTCGAAGGCTGGACCTACCTTGTGCCTACGGACTCGAAGAACAAGGAAGCGGCCTACCTCTTCATCCAGTGGATGATGGCCTACGACCAGCAGCTCAACCAGCATCTCAATGGCGGGGCGACTGCCCGTCCGGATGTCTACGCCTCGGCGGACGTCCAGAAGCTGCCCTATGCGAAGGCGTCCATGCAGTCGAACGAGGTGGCCAGGCCCAAGCCCACGATCCCGCAATCGAGCGAAATGACCGATATCCTCGTGCGCGAGCTGTCATCCTACCTCGCGGACGAAAAGTCGGCAAAGGAAGCGCTCGACCAGTCGGCCAAGGAGATTTCGGCGTTGCTCGGCTCATGCGCGCCTATGAAATATCCGGTCCAATGAATGGGGCGGAGTGATGTGGCGCTTCCCGTGAAGGTGAGATCTCACGGGAGGCGGACGGGGATATCATGAACAAAGCGAACCGACCCTTGCGCGGGCAGCTGATCCTGGATCGCGGCGCATCGCTGCCGCTGATCCTGCCCGCGACCTTGCTTGTCGTCGTCTTTCTTGTCGGGCCTTTCTATTACATGGCCTACACTGCGATGACCGACCTGAGCTTCGCCAATCCGGACCAGAAGGGCGCGTTCGTCGGGTTCGACAATTTCCGCAAGCTGGTCAGGGACGATCCGATCTTTTGGAGCTCGTTCTGGCTCACCATCCGCTTCGTTGTCGCAAGCGTGGCCATTGAGTTCGTGCTCGGTTTCCTGCTCGCTTTGCTCATCTGGCGCTTCATCGAGCGGCAACGCCTGCTGACGACGCTTCTTCTGGTTCCGGTGATGCTGGCGCCGGTCGCCGTCGGCCTCATCTGGCGCCTGCTGCTCCAAGGCGATTTCGGCATGGCGACTTATTACCTGCGCGCCATCGGCCTGCTGTCGCCTCAGAGCGCCGTCTTCTCGACGCCCAGCCTGGTCATGCCGACGATCGTTGCGATCGATGTCTGGCAGTGGACCCCCTTCGTGACGTTGATCATCCTGGCGGGGCTCATGAGCCTGCCGCGATCGCCATTCGAGGCGGCCACCATGGACGGGGCTGCCCCATGGCGTCTGTTCGTCGACATCCTGCTCCCGCTGCTGAGGCCGATCATCGCGCTGGTGCTTCTGCTGCGCGGCATCGACGCGTTCAAGGAATTCGACAAGGTCTTCATCATGACCGGGGGCGGACCGGGCACGGTCTCAGAGCTGCTCTCGATCTACGCATATCGCGTCAACTTCAAGAACTGGAACCTCGGTTACGGCGCCGCCGTCTCCTTCATGGTCTATCTCGTCGTCCTCATCCTGTGCTCGGTCTTCTACAAGGCCATGTACTGGAAGTCGGCAGCGGCAAGGGCGTAGGCCGATGAACAGGTCCTACAAGACCCTCGCGATCGGCGTTCTCGCTTGCGTACTGGTGCTCGCGCTGACGCCGTATGTCTGGATGCTGCTGACCTCCTTCAAAGGCCGGCTGGATATCCTCTCGCCGCAGCCGACCTGGTTCTTCACGCCGACGCTCAGCAATTATCCCGCCGTCTTCATCGACAAGGAGTACCTGCCGCTCGTCTACAACTCGCTGGCGATCTCGCTCGGATCGACCGCGCTCTCGATACTGATCGGCGCGCCGGCAGCCTATGTGTTCGCGCGTACGGACTTCGCGGGCAAGGAAGATTTGTTCTTCTTTTTCCTGACCACCCGAATGGCGCCGCCGGTCTCGATAGCGGTACCGCTCTTCCTGTTCTTCACCACGCTTGGGCTGACCGATACCATCTACGCGGTGGTCATCGCCCACACCAGCTTCAATCTCTCGCTGGTCGTATGGATGATGCGCGGCTTCTTCGCCGAGATCCCCAAGGAGATCGACGAGGCGGCGATGATGGACGGGCGCTCGAAATTCGGTGCCTTCGTGCGCGTCATTGTTCCCCTGGCCGCCCCCGGGCTCGCTGCAACGGCGGTGCTTTGCTTCATCCTGTCGTGGAACGAGTTTCTCTACGCTTTCATCCTTGTGGCCTTCGAGGGACGGCCGCTCACGGTCGGCATTCCCGGCTTGATCACCCCGCATGGAACCCTGTGGGGCCAAGTCGCCGCCGTGGCGGTGGTCGCGACCTTGCCGATCCTGGTTTTCACCTTTCTCGTCCAAAAGCACCTTGTTCGCGGCCTGACCTTCGGTGCGGTGAAGGGCTGAGGCGGCGGACGTAGGCGGAGCGTTCAATGACAGTCTCGTTCAGGCAAGTGACGAAGCGGTTCGCGGACGGAACGACCGCGCTCGACCAGTTGGATCTCGATTTCGAACTCGGCGAGTTCGTCGTGCTGTTGGGGCCGTCCGGCTCGGGCAAAACGACCGCCTGCCGGTTGCTCGCTGGACTCGAGACGCCGACCAGTGGCCGAATAGAGATCGACGGCAAGGATGTTACCGAGGTGCCGCCGCGCTTCCGCGGGATCGGCATGGTGTTCCAGAACTACGCCCTCTATAGCCATAAAAGCGTGTTCGAGAACATCGCCTATCCGCTGCGCATCCGCAAACTGCCGGCATCGGAGATCGAGAGCCAGGTGAAGGCCGTCGCGGGCCTTTTGCGGATCGGCGATTACCTGCACCGCAAGCCAGCGCAGCTCTCGGGCGGTCAGGCACAGCGGGTCGCGGTGGCACGTGCTCTCGTCTGGGAGCCCGCGATCTGCCTCATGGACGAACCGCTTTCGAACCTCGACGCGCTGCTGCGCCTGCACATGCGCACGGAGTTGAACCGGCTACACCGGAAGCTCGACAAGACTTTCGTGTTCGTCACGCACGACCAGGAGGAGGCAATGACCCTGGCGACGCGCATCGCCGTGCTCAAGGATGGCAGATTGGTCCAGTTCGACGAGCCTCGCGCCATCTATCGCCGCCCGGCCAATCGATTTGTCGCGGAATTCATGGGCCGGCCCGCGATGAACACGATCGACGGCAAGGTCGAAGGGGGTGTTTTCCGCGGCGGCGCGATCGTTTGTGCGGTTGACTGCCCGGACGGACCGGTGACGCTGGGGATCCGACCGGAGCAGATCGAGTTCGCGGACGCGGCCGCGCCGGGCGCCGTGCAACTGACTGTTGACGTCAAGGAAGCGATTGAGCCGGACACGCTGCTGATATTCCAGAACAATGGCGGGGCGGCGGTCACCCTGCGGACGCAGAAGAACTGCGACGTGATCGAGCCGGGTCAGCCCGTCGGACTGAGCTTCCCCAAGGATGCGCTGCATTATTTCGATGCCGCAACCGGGCTGAGGCTCGCATGATGCTGGCAAGCTTCGTCCCGCTTCCGCTCGCGGCGATTGTCTGGCTCGGTTTCTGGCGGGTGAACCGAAAGAGGAGGTGGTTCACCATAGGCGAAGTCATCTTCTGGGACGTGATCGTGCTGATCCTGATCCAACTCGTCTGGCTGCGATGGTTCTGAGGCGGAGACGTTTGGAGATGGTTCGCGAGGGAGAGGCAGCATGACTTCGGCACCACGCTGGCGTCGTTTCGACGAATGGGACACGCGGCCATTGCGCCACGACCAGTTCGCGGCCGAGGATCCCGAGGCCGGGTTCGCGACCTTCCACAGTCCGTGGGACCCGACGCCATCCGCACGGGTCGAGAACGGCCGCGTCGTAGAGATCGACGGCAAGCAGGAGGCCGACTTCGATATCCTCGATTCCTTCATCGCGGCACATCATCTTGACCTCGAGGTGATCGAAGAGGCCATGGCGATGGACCCGGCTGAGGTCGCCCGCATGCTGGTCGACATCAACGTGCCGCGAGAGACCCTCGAACAGCTTGCGCGCGGCATGACGCCCGCCAAGCTGGTCTCCGTGGTGTCCCGGATGTCGTCGCTGGAAATCACTTTCGCCTATTCCAAGATGCGCCAGCGCCGCACGCCGGGCAACCAGGCACATGTCACCAACGCCAAGGATGACCCGCTGCAACTTGCGGCCGACAGCGCCGTCGCGGTGGCGCTCGGTTTTGATGAGGTCGAGACGACGATGCGCGTTGCGTCCAACTCCTGGGCCAACGCGATCGCCTGTGCCGTCGGCGCCGCGGTGGGGCGGGGCGGCGTGCTGTTCCAATGTTCGATCGAGGAGGCGGAGGAACTGCGCATAGGCATGGCCGGCTTCACCTCCTATGCGGAGACTGTTTCGGTCTATGGCACTGAAGCCGCTTTCGTGGATGGCGACGATACGCCCTGGTCGAAAGCGTTTCTGACAGCGGCCTATGCCTCGCGCGGCATGAAGGCCCGCTGCACGTCGGGAGCGTCGGCCGAGCTGCTGATGGGGTTCCACGAGCGCCAGTCCGTGCTCTACCTCGAAGCCCGCTGCCTTTGCCTGCAGCGCGCGATGGGCGTTCAGGGGACCCAGAATGGCGGCATCGATGGCGCGCCTCTGACAGCCTCCATGGCCGGCGGCATGCGGGAGCTAATGGCGGAGAACCTCATCGCCGCCTGGCTCGGGCTGGAATGCGCGTCGGGCAACGACACCCGCATCAGTGAATCGGAGATCAGGGTCGGCGCCAAGATCACACCTTTTCTCATGGCGGGCTCCGACCTGCTCTGCTCGGGATTCGGGTCAATCCGCAAATACGACAACTCCTTCAATCCTTCGCTTTTCAATGGCGAGGACATTGAGGATTTCCTCGTTCTGCAGCGCGACTTTGAGGCCGACGGCGGACTGACGCCGGTCGACGAAGGCGACATTCGGGAAATCCGCATGCATGCGATCCGTGCCATAGCGGCAGTGTTTGAGGAACTGGAACTCGCCACCGTTCCGGAAAGCTGGATGGTCTCTGTGGCTGCGGCATCCGGGTCCCTTGAAACGGAAACCTTCCCGACGAGCGAGGTGACGCGTATCAGCGCGGCCATTCGCGACCGTGGGCTGACGGCGGTAGACGTGGTGCGAGCGCTGGAGCGCCGCGGCTTTGCCCGCGAGGCCGAGAACCTGCTGCTCATGCTGCGACAGCGTATCTCCGGCGACTATCTGCAAACGTCTGCCATCCTCCGTGACGGCAGGGTGATCAGCGCGCTGAACGATCCGAACGATTATCGCGGGCCGGGCAGCGGCTACCGCATGTCCGATGCGCGTCGGGATGCGGTTCGCAACGTGCGCGACTTGCAAACGCGCGAGAAGGTGCTCGAGCGCGAACGTCGGTTGGACCCGACCGCCGAACCTTGGCTGATTGTAGCGGGGGAGGCGCAAAAGGGCACCGATCCGCGCGAGGTGGTCATCGGCTTGAGCCCTGCTTTCGGAAACGAGCTGACGCAGACGACGGCTGGACACGATTTGATCGACGTGGTGCTGGCGCTGACCGACGGCATTCGCGAAGGCGGCGGCGCGCCCCGGCTGATCCGCATCCGCCATACCGCCGACACGTCGTTTCTCGGCCTTACCGCGGCGCGCCTGTCGGGCTCGGGTTACGCCATCGGTATCCAGGCCAAGGGCACGGCGGTCATCCATCGCGCCGACCGCCTGCCGCACATGAATATCGAGCTGTTCTCGAACGCTCCGGTGACGACGCTGGAACACTACCGGGCGATGGGCCGCAATGCCGCGCTCTATGCGCGCGGCGAGACTCCGGAGCCGATCATCGTGCCCGTCGACGGCCAGGCATTGGGCGCGCGCTACCACGTCCGCGTCGCCATGCTCTATGCCATCGAGACGGGCCTCGTGGTCCCGGAGGCTGCACCGGTCGATCTCGAAATGAGCATCGGTCAGGGAGGTCTGTCGCGATGAGCTCGCCGCTCGACCTCTATCCCATTTCCGAGAAGGCTCCGGAGCGGGCCGTGTCTGCCTCCGGCATGCCGCTCGACCGGTTGACGCTCGATGCCATCGTCTCGGGGCGCGTCGGCGCCGACGATATCCGCATTTCGGCGGACGTCTTGAAGCAGCAGGCCGCGATAGCGCGCGCCGCCGGCCGCGACCGCCTTGCCTTGAACCTCGAACGCGCGGCCGAGCTGGTGGCTGTCCCGCAGGACATCATTTTGGAAACTTACGAGATGATGCGGCCGGGCCGCCTGCAGGATTCGCGCCTGCTTTCTGCACGCGCCGAGATGCTGCGGCGGGATTACGGAGCCCATGCGATCGCCGCGCTGATCGACGAGGCCGTCGCCGTGTACGAACGCCGCAACCTGTTTCGCCGCCGATATTAGCTGAGAGAAGGGACTTCGGATGATTCTTGAGGGACGGACGGCGATCGTCACCGGAGCTGGCTCCGGCATCGGGCGCGCCGGATCGGAGGCGATGGCCCGGGAGGGCGCGTTTGTCGTGGTGACGGACCGCGATATGGGCGCGGCGCGCCGCACCGTCGACCGGATTCTCGGCGGGGGCGGGCGAGCAGAAGCCCGCGAGTTGGACGTCACGGACGATGCCGCGATCGCCGTGCTGATCGGCGACGTCGCCGAGAGGCACGGCCGGATCGATATCCTTCACAACCACGCCGGTGTCCAGGTTGCGGGCAGCATCGAAGAGATTGACGGCATCGCATTCGATCGGTCGTGGGCGATAAATGTGCATGCCCAGTTCGTGGCGTGCCAGGCCGTACTGCCCTTCATGAAAAATCAGCGCCGCGGCGTGATCCTCAATACCTCGTCGAATTCCGGCGTATTTCTCGATCGCGCGATGACCGCCTACATCACGAGCAAGGCCGCGTCGATCACAATGACGCGCCAGATCGCCCTAGATGTCGCGCGCTATGGTATTCGCGTCAACGCCCTCTGTCCGGGCTGGGTCGATACGCCGTTCAACGATCCGTACACGGCGCAGCTCGGTGGTCGCAAAGCGTTGGAGCACGCGATCGCAAACATCGTGCCGATGGGCCGCTTCGCGACGCCTGAGGAGATCGCCGAGGTGATCCTCTTCATGGTGTCCGACAGCTCGCGCTACATGACCGGCCATGCACTGGTCGCGGACGGTGGGGAGTCGCTGGCGGGCGGAACGAATGCGGGAAGCAACGAAGCGATCAGGCCAGCGCCCTGACTGCATCGCGGGCTCCGGCTGAGAATGGACGGGGCGAGCCGTGGTCAAACGGCCGGGCCGGTTTACCCGGCGTCGGCAAGAAGGCGTTCGGCGAGCGACTGCGTGAGCACCAGGTGAGTGGCAAGCCCCCCGGCGAGAGTGGCCTGCAGTGGCCCGATCTTGTTGTCCTGGCCGACCACGACGAGCCGTTTCGGGATTGCACGGATCGCAGCAAGATCGGCCGATATGAGCTGCCGGTTGTAAGCGCAATCGAGCACGTTGCCGTTGCGGCCGATGAGCTGCCCGGCGATAACGCCGGCTGCGCCCTTGCCGCGCAACGCCCGCAGCGCGCTGCGGCTGAGCGCGCCGCACTGAACGATGTGGCTGTCATCATCGACGCCGCCCGCCGAAAATAGCGCCAGCGTGCAGTCCGAGATGCTGGCAAGCTGGTCCCTGATGACAGGCTCGCGCTTCAGGCTCTCGGCCAGTCCTTCGTCTGACAGGACGAGCGGCGCATAGATGTTGATCCCTTTGGCATTCAGCCGGCGCGCGATCTCCATGGTGCACTGATCGGGCCGGTAGGAATACGGGGCGCCGAGATTGCCGCAGAGCTGGATGACTGTCACGCCGCGCAGATCCGCGAAAGGCATCACGTCCGCGATCTGATAGACCGTTTTGCCCCAGGCGACGGCGACACGATCATCCTTCTTCACCAGTTCGAGGAACACGCCCGCGGCAAGGACAGAGATCTGGCTATCGGAATCGAGCTCGCCATGACCTTGCGGAGCCACCCACACCGATTCGAGTCCGAACCGGTCTTCGATCCTGCGCGCGAGGAAGTCGGCGCTGAACAGTTCGGTGGAGGTGGAGATATTGACGACACCAATCTCGCGCGCCTTCTTCAGATAGGCCGCGACAGAGGCGCGCGAGATGTCCAGCCGTTCGGCAACTTCCTCCTGCCGCATGCCGTGCGCGTAGTAGAGCCAGGCGGCCTTGTGCACGATCGGATCGACATTTCTGATGCTCATGGCGGTGACTTCGGATGGGCTGTCAGGCAGCCTCGGTTTCCAGGTTGACATAGCTCTCCGGAACGAAGCGCGGTGTGCAGAGGCAGTAGAATTCGAGGTCGCTGTCGCCGGTGTTTTCGATCCGCTGTGCGGCGCCTGGCGGAATGACCGCCTGGTCACCTGGCCTAAGCAACTGCCGCTCGCCGTCGACCTCGATGATGCCCTGGCCCTTGCGGACGATATAGCGCTCGCAGATGCCGTCCAGTCTGTGGAGTTGCGTCGTCACGCCCCGCTCTACCCGGGCGACGGCAAGCGAAGTCTCCGGCGAGGCGTCGTCATTGTGCAGCTCGGTGATATGGCAGCGTTCGTCGGTCCAGAACTCTCCCCGGGAGGATGCCGGCAGGAAGAAACGGGTCATGCTCAGGGCCCTCGAACAATGTCAATTGACTCTGACAAATGCTAGAATATGCTCTTGTCCCTGTCAAAGGCATGTCCGCCTGACACTGCCGGCGATCATGAAAGCGGGTTTCATGCCCGCGCTGTGAAAAAGGGGAGCGCTGCGGTCTCGCAGCCGATCAGACGGAGGCTTTGATGGGTGTGTGGAAAAAGAGTGTAGCCGCATTGTCTCTGGCGGTGACGATGGCAGCGGGCCAGGCTTCCGCCAGCGATCTCCTGGTTTACGTCTCGCCGGATGCCATCGGTGTGAACGCCTTCCTGAAGATGGGACAAACCGGCATCGAGGCCGCCGCGATGAAGCACGGCATGGACTTCAAGACCTATGAGAGCAAGACCGCGGCGGAGCGGCGCGAGAATGTCGACGCTGCGGTAAACGAGGGCGCAAAGGTCGTCGTCGTTCTCGGCTTCGAGTTCAACGATATCCTCAAGGAAGTTGCGCCGACCGCGCCGGACACCCAGTTCCTCATTGTCGACCAGTGCATCGAGAACCAGCCGGACAATGTTCACTGTGCGGTATTCCGCGAATATGAGGCGAGCTATCTGATGGGTGTCGCCGCCGGCATGCTGACCAAAAGCAACACGGTCGGGGTGGTGGGCGCCATCGATATTCCCTTCCTGCATCGCTATACCGACGGCTACGCCGAGGGCGTCAAGTCAGTGAAGCCGGACGCCAAGGTGGAAGTACGCTGGGTTGGCGGAGACAATCCTTTTGCCGATCCGGTCCGCGCCAAGGAGCAGGCCGTGGCGCTCAACGCGACCGGAGCCGACTATATTTACACTGCGACCGCCGGCGGCGATTTTGGTGTCTTCGAGGCTGCAAAGGAGAAGGGCTTCAAGGTCTTTTCGGTGGACGTCAATCACTGCCCGGATGTTCCCGGCATCATCGTCGATCAGAGCCTGAAGCATGTGAACGTGGCTCTGGGCACGGCGGTCGACGCGATCCTCGCTGGCGAGAAGAAGACCTTCACCTCGCTTGGCATCAAGGAAGGCGGCGTAGGAGCGGTCGCGCTCGACGAGGCCGGGATGGCTTCGAGCAAGTGCCTGATTGCGGATCATCCCGACGTCGCCGCCAAGATGCGCGAAGTCGCCGCCACTATTGCGGACGGCTCGCTCAAGCTGACCGATCCGATGGCGGCAAAGTAGTCCGGCCGTATCACTTGCATGCCGCAGGCAGCAGGCCGGCGGCGGATGGATGCGCCAGGAGCGCGTCCATATCGCGAAGACCATTGCTCATGCACGCAGAATTGCACGACATACGTGTCCGCTTCGGCCCACTGCTGGCAGTAAACGGCGTGTCGATCGACATCTCCGCCGGCAAGGTGCTGGCCGTGGTCGGCGAGAACGGCGCCGGCAAATCGACGCTGATGAACGTCCTGTTCGGGCTGATCACGCCGGAGGCGGGCCGCATCGTCGTCGACGGCAGCGACCGTCACTGGTCCTCGCCGCAGCATGCAATCCGGGCCGGGCTGGGCATGGTTCACCAGCACTTCATGCTGCAAGAGCAGATGACGGTCCTGGAGAATATCGTGCTCTGCGGCGAGCCGGTGCATTTCCTCGGGATTGTCGATTTCAAAGCCGCCCGTCGCAAGCTCGCGGAGGGCTTCAGGCAGCACGGCATCGTCATCGATCTCGACGCCAAGGTGGGCAGCCTGTCGGTCGGCCAGAAGCAGGTCGTCGAGATACTGAAGATGCTCTACAGGGATGCCTCGCTGCTGATCCTGGACGAGCCGACAGCGGTGCTCACCCCGCTCGAAAAGGATCGTCTCTTCGGCATCCTGCGCAGCTTCGCCGCTTCCGGTAAGGCGGTCGTCATCATCACCCACAAGCTCGACGAGGTGATGGAGATCGCCGACCACGTCGCGGTCATGCGCGGCGGTAGACTGGTCTCATCACTGCCGCTCAAGGAAACCTCCAAGGAGCGGATCGCCCGCGAAATCGTGGGCGGCGAGCTTCCGCCACCTCTGAAGCCTGCCGCGCGCCAGCCGGGCGAGGTGGTTCTGGGCGTCACTGATCTGCGGATCGCCGGCCATGGCATGGATATCGGGCCGGTATCGTTCGAGGTTCGCGCAGGCGAGATCGTAGGCATCGCCGGTGTCAGCGGCAACGGTCAGTCGGAGCTGATCCAGGCGCTGACGGGACTGCGCAGGACAAGCTCGGGCGCCATCTCGATTGCGGGCAAGCGCGTCGAGTCATTGGACGTGCATGAACGCCGGCAGGTCGGGTTGAGCTACATCCCCGAGGATCGCCAGCGCGTCGGCCTGGCGCTCGGCGCGACAGTGGCGGAAAACGCCAATGCCGGCCGCAACGACCCACGCAGTTTCGCCAGGGGCTGGTTTCTCGATCGCGCGGCGATGGCGCGTTACGCGCGTGGGCTCATCGAGCGCTATCGCATCAAGGTGCATGGGCCGGGTGCGCTGGCTTCCACCATGTCGGGCGGAAACAAGCAGAAGCTGGTCGTCGGCCGCGAGCTGTCGCGCGGGACGCCGCTGGTGATCGCCGAAAACCCGACCTGGGGCGTCGACATAGGAGCGATCGAGCTCATCCATGCCGAACTGATGCGCATGCGTGACAGCGGCCATGCGGTGCTTCTGATCTCGACGGAACTCGAGGAGGTGCTGCGGCTCTCCGACAGGATCCTGGTGATGTATTCGGGCTCGTTGTCCAATCCCATTCCCGCCGCCGAAGCCGACCGCAACCGCCTCGGCACGCTCATGACGTCGCGGTCCGCGGAAGCAAGGAGCGCAGCATGAGCGCGCCCTCCCGCAATTGGCTGAGCGGCGACCTGCTGCCGTGGATCGTCACGCTCGCCTGGATCCTCGCGATCTTTCTTGCGCTGATGATCCTGGTGAAGGCGCCGTTCGGCACCGCGATCCAGGGCTTCTTCGACGGCGCCTTCGGTGGCCGCCGTTTCGCCTATCTGATGGCGACGCTGAGCCGCGCAACGCTGATCGTCGGCATGGCGCTTTCGGTCATGCTGAGCTTCCGCGCCGGGCTCTTCAATATCGGCGGAGAGGGGCAGCTCGTTGCTGGCGGATTGGTCTCGGCGCTCGTGGCGCTTGCCATGCCCGGACCGCCGCTGCTGGTGCTCGCAGTCTCGATCCTCGCCGGCATGGTGGCCGGCATGGCCTGGGCCCTGCTTGCCGGCGTCCTCTATCTCTATGTCGGCGTGCCGCTGCTCGTCGGGTCCCTGCTGCTCAACTTCCCGATCCGCTATGTCGCCTCCTATCTGGTGGCGCACCCATTCCGCGACGTGCCCTCCGGTATGCTGCAATCCAATCTGATGCCGGACCAGACCTGGCTGCCCTATTTCCCCGGCACGCGGCTCGATATCGGCATCCTGTTCATCGTCGCGACCAGCATCATCACCATCGTCTACAGCTACAGGACCGTGCACGGTTACCACGCCCGCCTGAACGGACTGGCGCCCGATTTCGCGCGCGCGGTGGGCCTTCCTGTGGCGCGCCTCACCTTGCAGACGCTGGCGATGAGCGGCGCGATCGCCGGCCTTGTCGGCGCGATCGCCGTGTTCGGCATCCATCACCGTTATGTAGACGGCATGCTGGTGCAGCCGCTCTATGCCTGGACAGGCATCATCGCAGTGCTGCTGGTCGGGATGATCCCCTGGCTCGTGCCGTTTTCCGGCTTCTTCTTCGCCGCACTCCAGACCGGTGCCGCGGGCATGGAGCGCGCTGCTCAGGTGCCTAAGGAGATCGCGCTGGTCATGCAGGCAGTGATCATCCTCTTCGTCGCAAGCCGCGTTTCGGTCGCGCTGATGTCGCCGTCCAGGGACAAGGGGAGCGACGGCGATGTTTGATTTCCTCCTGGACCCGTCCTTTCTCGCCTCGGTGCCGCGCTTCGTGACACCGCTGCTCCTCGCTGGACTTGGCGGTGCCATCTGCGAGCGGGCGGGCGTGTTCAATATCGGCCTGGAAGGCATGATGCTGACCGGCGCCTTCGCGGCCGTTGTCGGCGCCTATTTCGCCGGATCGCCCTATATCGGCGCGTTGGCCGCTGCTCTTGCAGGTGCGGCGATGGGGCTGGTCTTCGCCGAGTTCAACCTGCGACGCGGCGGCGACTCGATCGTCGTCTCGATCGCGATCAACCTGCTGGCCGCCGGCATCACCGCCTTCCTGCTGCGGGTGATCTTCAAAGTGACGGGCACGTTCAACAGTCCGGACATCGCCGGCTTCGCACCGATCCAACTTCCGCTGGTGAAGGATGTCCCTGTCATCGGCCCGATCCTCAGCGGGCAGTCGCTGCTCTTCTACCTCTCGGTCCTGGCAGTCCCGGTGCTGCACTTCTTCTTCGCGCGGCACAGGCTCGGCCTGCGCATCCGCGCCGCCGGCGAGAATCCGGCGGGGCTGACGGCAGGCGGCGTGAACCCGAACCAAGTGCGGCTGATGGCGCTGATCCTGTGCGGCGCGCTCTGCGGGTTGGCGGGCGCCCAGCTCTCGATCGCCAACGTCAAGCTTTTCGTTGAGAATATGAGCGCGGGGCGAGGCTGGATCGCAGTCGTGGCAGTGCTTCTGACGCGCGGCCGGCCCTGGCCGCTTCTCTTCATCACCGTTCTGTTCGGAATGGTCGACAGCCTCTCCTTCCGCGTGCAGGGGCTCGGCATGCCGCAGCAGTTCACTGACATGATGCCATATCTCGCGACCCTTGCGGTGCTCACCTTGCTGTCGTGGTGGTACAGAAAGAGACAAGCATGACCGATCTCGTCATCCGGAATGCGCTGGTCGTCACTTGCGATGCGGCTGGCACCGTCATCGCCGACGGCGGCGTCGCCGTCGAGAACGGCCGCATCAGTGCCGTCGGTACCTGGGCCGAACTCGCCCCGCTTGCCGAGCGGGCGAAGCGGGTCGTCGACGGCGCTGGCCACATCCTGATGCCCGGCATCGTCAACACGCATTGCCACGCCGGCGACAGCCTGTTTCGCGGCCTCGTCGAGGATCTGCCTCTGGAGCCGTGGCTGCAGACAGTGTGGAAGGCGGAAGGTGCGATCCTCAACCCGCGGACGTCCCATCTCGGCACCGTGCTCGGCTTCGCCGAGCTGCTGCTTTCCGGCGTCACCTCAGTGATGGATATGTTCTGGTATCCGTTCGAGACAGTGAAGGCAGCGCGCAAGGTTGGCCTGCGCGTGTCGACCGGCGGCATCTTCTTCGATCCGGCCGGCGTGACGGCACTGTCGATCGAGAAGCGCGTGGCTGAAGCGGAGCGTTTCTTCGAGGAGTTCGGCAAGTCGGAAGATGTTTTCGCAGCGGCCATGCCGCATGGCGCCTACACGGTAAGTCCGGACAATCTGAAGTCCGCCCATGCTGTCGCCCACAAATGCGGCGGTCTCTTCTGCACGCATTGCGCCGAAACGCGGGCCGAGCAGGCGGACGTGACGTCGCGCTACGGCCGCAGCGTGGTGCGCCATCTCGACCACCTCGGCTGCATCGACGATCGCACCGTGCTGGCGCACTGCGTCCATCTTGACGACGAGGAGCTCGACATACTTGCCCGCCGCGGCGCGCATGTCGCGCACAATCCGATGTCGAACATGAAGCTGGCCTCCGGCTTCGCGCGAATTCCGAAGATGTTGGATCGCGGCATCAATGTCTCCCTGGGCACGGACGGGCAGCTCTCCGGCAACGATCTCGACATGTGGATGGCGCTGCGCCTTGCCGCGACGATCCACAAGGGTTTCACCGGTCGCGCCGACGTGGTCTCCACGCGGCAGGCAATGGACATGCTGACCATCAACGGTGCGAAGGCGCTGGGTGCCGCCGATCGCATCGGCAGTCTGGAGAAGGGCAAGTTCGCCGACATGGTGATGGTCGACATCAAGCGTCCGCACGCGGTGCCGATGTTCGATCCGATGACGCATCTGGTCTACTCGACCAACAAGTCGGATGTCCGCCACGTCTTCCTGGGCGGCGAGCAGGTGGTGCGCGACGGGGCGCTGACGCGCCTGGACATCATGGAGACGGTGGACGAGGTCCAGAGCCTCGCGCCGAAGATCAAGGCGACGATCGCCTGAATATCGGGGAAGGACAAGCGATGATGGCCGAAAGCCAATCCGCTCGCGTGGAGCGGGCTCATGCTTCGATCAAGGCGAGGGTGGGGGCGCCCTGCGAGGTGGCGCTGGTGCTCGGCTCCGGACTTGGGCAGCTGGCGGACGCGGTGCAGGACGCGACGATGATCCCCTATCAAGAGATCGAGGGCTTTCCGGTCTCCACGGCTCCGGGCCACAAGGGCCAGCTCGTCATAGGCGACCTGTTCGGGCGCCGTACCGCGATCATGCAGGGGCGCCTTCATCTTTATGAAGGCTGGAAGCCGCGTGACATCGGGGCCGCCGTCTATCTCCTGAAGAGGCTCGGCGCGCGGACCTTCGTGGTCACCAACGCTTCGGGCGGACTCAATCCAGAATTCGCCGCCGGCGACGTGATGCTGATCGAGGACCATTTGAACTTCACCGGCATGAGCCCGCTGATCGGCGCGAATGACGATTCGATCGGGCTGCGCTTTCCCGATCAGTCCCGCCTCTACGGTCCCGAGCTGCGCCAGATTGCCGTCGAGGCGGCCGCGGTGGCAGGTGTCGCGATCCGCAGAGGCATCTATTGCGGTTTGAACGGCCCCGAGCTCGAAACTTCCGCCGAACGGCGCTTCTTCCGCGCCGCGGGCGGCGATGCCGTCGGGATGTCGACAGTGATGGAGGTGATCGCGGCCAACCATGCCGGCATGAAGGTGCTGGGGCTCTCCGCCGTCTGCAATGCGGCGACCGGCGGCCCTGATCAGCAGCCCGATACGATCGAGGCGGTCGTGGCGATGGCTGCTGTTTGTGGCGTCAAGATCGAGGCCATCCTGAAGCATGTTTTCCCAAAGTTGCCGAAGGCATCGGCATAGCGTGTGAGAGTTGAGAATGACGATGAAGGATATTCCGTCCGTAGCGAAACTGCTCGACCTGTCGGGCCGGGTAGCGATCGTGACCGGCGCGAGCGGCGGCATCGGTTCGGGCATCGCCCGGCGGTTCGGCGAGGCGGGCGCGAGCGTGGTGTGCCACTACAATGCCAGGAAGGAGGCAGGCGACAAGATCGTTGAAGCGATCGAGGCTGCCGGCGGCAAGGCAGCCGCGATCCAGGCTGACGTTTCGTCTGGGACCGGCGCGGCGAAGCTGGTGGACGATGCGGTCGCCAGGTTCGGCGGCGTCGACATTCTCATCAACAATGCCGGGCTGCAGCCGGCCAAGCCGCTCGCCGATGTCGCCGAGGCCGACTGGAACGAGATGATGGCCGCCAATGTCGCTGGGCCCTTCCTGCTGGTGAAGGCCCTGGTGGACCATCTGCGCCAGATGGGGAAGGGCGGTTCGGTCGTCAACATCGCCTCGATCGAAGGCCACAATCCGGCGTCGTGGCATGGGCATTACGCGACCTCGAAGGCGGCCCTCCTGATGTTCACCAAGGCGGCTGCGCTCGAGTTTGGCGAGTACGGTGTCCGTGTGAACTCGGTCTGTCCTGGCCTCATCCACCGGGATGGCATTGAGCAAGGCTGGCCGGAGGGCGTCGGACGCTGGCAGGCTGCGGCGGCGCTGAAACGTCTCGGCCAGCCTGAGGACATAGCCGATGCCTGCCTTTTCCTCGCCTCCGACGCGGCGCGCTGGATCACCGGCGCAGACTTGATTGTCGATGGCGGCGTCATGGCCCGCCCGACCTGGTGAATTTCGAACGTTAGGTGAAATGACATGAGTGCACTTCAGGACAGAGTGGTTGCGGTTACGGGCGGCGCCGGCGGCATCGCGCGAGGCATCGCCGAGGCGATCCTCGAGGCGGGCGGGCGTGTCGGCCTGATGGATCTCGACCGCGCCAAGGTGGAGGCAGCCGCCTCGGCGTTGAATGCGGGCGATCGCGTGGTCGGCCTTGTCGCCGATGTCACCGACGAGGCCAGCACGGAAGCCGCCCTGAAGACGCTGGTCGAACGGATGGGCAGGCTGGATGGACTGGTCAACAACGCCGGCATCGTCCGGCTCGGCCCTGCCGACGAGACGACGGCGGCCGGCCTTGACCTGGAACTCGCCGTCAACGTGAAGGGCGTATTCCTCACGGCGCAGGCTGCGGCGCGGCTATTCACGAATGGCGGGTCGATCGTCAACATCGCCTCCAACGCCGGTAAGGTGGGCTACCGCAACATGGCCGGCTACAATGCCTCCAAGGCTGCGGTGATCAACCTTACTCGCTCACTGGCGCTGGAATGGGCGGAGCGCGGCATCAATGTGAATGCCGTCTGTCCGGGAGGCGTCGCCACCGATATGCTGAAGAGCGTGGCCGACTTCCTTGCGCCGCGCCTGTCCCAGGACAAGGACGCGCTGTTCCAGACCATGTATCCGGCGCAGCTCGGCCGCCACATCCAGCCGATCGAGGTCGGGCGCGTCGTCGCCTTCCTTCTGTCGGATGCGGCAGTGATCATCCGCGGCCAGTCGATCAACGTCGACGGCGGCGACACGCCCTACTGACAAGTGAGCAGGGCGGAAAGATTGCGCGAGTAGGCAATCACGGGAGCGAGACATGAAAGTCGGCGATCGCCATTTCCGGACCATCTGGCTGAACAAGGACGAGCACTCGGTCGACATCATCGATCAGCGATGGCTGCCACATTCGTTCCGTATCGAAACGCTGCGCTCCATGCGAGAAGCAGCCGTGGCGATCAAGGACATGTGGGTGCGCGGCGCGCCGCTGATCGGCGTGACCGCCGCCTACGGCATCGCGCTGCAGATGCGTGACGATCCGTCGGATGCCGCCCTGGAAACCGCCTGGACCACGCTCCACGAAACGCGACCGACCGCGATAAACCTCCGCTGGGCATTGAACGAGATGCGTCGCGAGCTGAAACCGCTGCCGCCATCCTCCCGAGCCGGCGCGGCCTATGCGAAGGCCGCCGCCATGGCCGACGAGGACGTGGAGCTCAACCGGGGCATCGGCCGCAACGGGCTGGAGATCATCCGGCAGATCGCGGCGCGCAAGGGGCAGGGCGAGCCGGTCAACATCCTGACTCACTGCAATGCCGGGTGGCTCGCCACCGTGGACTACGGCACCGCAACTGCGCCGGTCTACCTAGCGACCGAAGAGCGCATTCCTGTCCATGTCTATGTGGACGAGACGCGGCCGCGCAACCAGGGCGCGTTCCTTACTGCATGGGAGATGGCCGGCCACGGTGTGCCCCACACGCTCATCGTTGACAATGCCGGCGGCCACCTGATGCAGCGTGGCCAGATTGACATGGTGATCGTCGGCACCGATCGCACGACTGCCAACGGCGACGTCTGCAACAAGATCGGCACCTATCTGAAGGCGCTCGCCGCAAGGGACAATGACGTGCCGTTCTATGTCGCGCTGCCGTCACCGACCATCGACTGGACCGTTCATGACGGACTGAAGGAGATCCCTATCGAGGAGCGGTCCGCCGATGAGGTGTCCTTCGTGCAGGGCCGGCTGGCCGACGGCACCGTGGCGCAGGTACGGATCTCGCCGGATGCGACGCCGGCGGCCAACCCGGCCTTCGACGTAACGCCGGCGCGGCTGGTGAGCGGGCTGATCACCGAGCGCGGCGTCTGCGAGGCATCGCCGCGCGGGCTGCGGGCGATGTTCCCGGAGGCAGTGAAGGCGGCGGAGTGAACCGCGCAGCATCGCGGCAGCGCAAACCCGCAAGCTCCATACCTGGAGGGCAGACCGTCATGTGAGGCGTTAGCTTCGCTGCACTCTCAAGTGTTGAGATCGGCGATTGTCTTCCGGATGACGGCTTCTACCCGCGCCCGCTCCTCGCCCTCAATTGGCAGGCGCGGCGCGCGCACGTGTTCCGGCGCGCCGTAGACGAGGTGCTCGGCGAGCTTGATGTATTGTACGAGCTTGACGTCGGTATCGAGATGGAAGGCTGGCGTCATGAGCCGGTAGAGGGGCAGCGCCGTTTTCAGGTCACCCGCGCGGCCTGCGTTGAATAGCGAGACACATTCCTTCGGCCAGGCGTTCGTCATGCCCGAGACCCAGCCGACGATGCCGAGCGCCAGGCTCTCCAGAATAAGGTCATCGACGCCGCAGAAGATGTCGAAGCGGTCGCCAAAGGCGTTGAAGAGATCGGTAACACGGCGAATGTCGCCGGTCTCCTCCTTGATTGCAACTATGCCGGGTATGTCGATGAGCTCCTTCAGCGTGTCGATATCGACGTCTACCTTATAGGCGATCGGATTGTTGTAGATCATGACGGGAAGATCGCTCGCTTCGGCGACTGCCCGATACCAGGCTGCCGTCTCGCGGCGATCGGTGCGATAGGCGAGGCTCGGAAAGGCCATCAGACCCTCTGCGCCGAGCTTCTGGTAATTGCGCGCCGCGCTGATCGCGTCGTGAGTCGAGAGTTCAGCGAGACCGGTGAGCAGAGGTACCCGGCCTGCAACCACCTCCTTTGCGGCATTTACCACGGCATCACGTTCCGCCTGCGTCAGCGTTGCGTTCTCGCCCAGCATCGGCAGCACGATGATGCCCGAGACGCCGTTCCTGATCAGACGTTCGATGCTAGCTTGCGTGGCCTCATAATCGATTTGGTCCGAGGCCTGCATCTTGGTTGTGACTGCGGGAAAAACGCCGCTCCAGGTCATTGCTGCTCCACTTTCATTTTTCAGGCTAGTTTCGGATTTCCATGCTGAAGCCACTACAGCCACGCATTCACGTGCCAGGGCGCGAATTCGTCTTGGCCGTAGCCCAGCAGCTCGCTCTTGGTAGGTTTGCCCGACGCAGTGGCGAGCATCGCGCTGAAAATCTCCTCGCCCAGTTCTTCCATCGATCTATCGCTGTCGAGGATCGTGCCGCAGTTGATGTCCATGTCATCTTCCATGCGGGCGAACATTTCTGAATTGGTCGCAAGCTTGATGGATGGCGCTGGCCGGCAGCCGAAGCAGGAGCCGCGGCCGGTGGTGAATGCGATCAGGTTTGCGCCGCCGGCCACCTGGCCGGTGGCGGACATCGGGTCGAAGCCGGGCGAATCCATGAAAACGAGGCCACATTTGTCGACCCGCTGACCATACCCATAGACCTCGACGAGGTTGGTCGTGCCCCCCTTCGCTATTGCACCGAGCGATTTTTCTAGGATGGTGGTGAGGCCGCCGGCCTTGTTGCCGGGCGAGGGATTGTTGTCGAACCCCTGCGGCTCGTCTTTCGTGTACTCCTCCCACCATTCCAGCAGCCCGATCAGCTTTTCACCTACTTCCCGGCTCGCGGCCCGTTCCAACAGCAGGTTTTCCGCGCCGTAGATTTCGGGCGTTTCGGAAAGGATTGCCGTGCCGCCACAGGCGACCAGTCGATCAACGGCCACTCCCAGCGCGGGGTTGGCGGAAATGCCCGAGAAGCTATCCGAGCCGCCGCATTGCAACCCGACCACGAGCCCGCTCGCCGGAACTGGCTGACGCTCGGCCTTTGTGGCGCTCTCCAGCATGGCCTCGACCATTTCGATGCCGCGCCTTACGCTGGCACGCGTGCCGCCGGTCTCCTGAATGACGAGCTTCTGCAGATCCTCGCCGAGCTCGAGGCGCTCTTCCTCTACAAGCTGATCGATCTGGTTGTCCTCGCAGCCCAGCCCGACCAGGAGAACGCCGGAGAAATTCGGGTGTCTGGCATAGCCGCCCAGCGTGCGGCGCAGCATGTTCATCGACCTGGATCCATCGGCCACGCTGCAGCCGGATTTGTGCGTGAGCGCCACTACGCCATCCACGCCGGGATAGGGCGCGAGCGCCGCTGGGTTGCGGAAATGATCGGCGATCATGCTGGCGACCAGCGCCGAGCAGTTCACCGAGGTGAGCACGCCGACATGGTTGCGAGTGCCGACCCTGCCATCCTGCCTCACATAGCCGTCGAAAGTGGGAAGCTCCGACTGCGCAAGCCGTACGGCATTCGAGAGTCTCGTGGCGATCGCACGGCCGGCCATGGAGCGCTCGAACCCCATATTGTGGAGGTGCACGTGAGCGCCGGCGACGATCGGCACAGTGGCCAGCCCGATCGGCTGGCCGAGGCGGTGGATGACGTCGCCACGCGTGAGCGGGCGCAGGGCGGCCTTGTGGCCGAACGGTATGTCGGTCGCGGCCAGCAGATCAAACGGGAGCAGCGCCTCGCCGGCCCGAATATCGCGTAGCGCCACGGCGACTTCGTCGCCTGCTTTCAGCTGCAGCACCGCCTTCTTCAGTTGCACCACTACCATTCCCCCTCCGAGGGCACTCCGTATAGTCGCTTGATTGTCAGCAATCAGCAAGAGCAAAGTTGCGAATAGGGTTGCGATGCGCTGGTCGATTGTCAGCAATTGCCATTGCACGCATGGAATCGTCCGAATATGTAGGGGTTCTGAACAGTTGCGAGTCGGCGAGATGGCGAAACTGGCAAGTCTCAGGGCGGAGAAAAGGCTGCTCGACCGCCGGGCGGCCGACCAGATCCGCGCGCATATACTGTCGGGCGTATTGCCGGCCGGAGGGCGTCTTCTGGAGACGCAACTCTCGGAAGAGCTCGAAGTCAGCCGCGGTACCGTGCGCTCCGCCCTTGCCCAACTTGCCAATGAGGGTTTGGTCCAGCAGGTCGCCTTCACGCGCTGGGAGGTTTCTGGCGCCTCAGTATCCGATGCCTGGGAAATCTACACTCTGCGGGGTGCGCTCGAGGGATTGGCCGCTCGGCTTGCGGCGACCAATGTCACCGAAGCCGACGGCAAACGATTGCGTGCCGTTGCGGACCAGCTCCAGCAGGCGATTCGCAAGCGACGCTTCGAAGAAGCGATAGAAATCGATTTCGACTTGCACACCGCGATCGTCGAGCTGGCACAGCACCGGCGGCTCGCCGAGCAGCACCGCTTCATCCTGCAGCAAGTGCGCTTCCATATGGTGCAATCGGGCTTCTTCCCTGAGGACTATGACGAGCTAATCGCTGCGCACAAGGCTCTGATCGAGGCGGTCATCGCCGGCGATGCCGATCGCGCCGAGAAGCTCGCCCGCAGCCACAATGACTCCGAGGTCAAGCAACTCGCAAAGATGCTGAAGCAGAACGCGAGCATGCAGAAGGTGAAGGGACGGGCCTCCTGACCGACGAGATTCGCTGCAGGTTCCAACGTCGCTTGAAACTGACCAGTCTCATCACCACTGGGATCGGCTTGCGCCGCATACGACGGAAGCGCAGGGCATCGGTATAGTGTGGCAGCGGTTGAACTCTGCAGCGAAAAGGGGTTGCCATGAGATCATTGCCGCCCCAGCGCTTGGCGCAAATTTTCGCTTAGGATCACCGCCTCGCAGCCGCAGTTGTCGAGTGCGCGCCGGATGACCGCAAGATCGGTCTCCGCGTTGTGTTCCGACGCGTAACCATAGGCGGCGGGATCGCCGGGGTAACGGCCGGCGGGATGTTGGTAGAGATCGATGCCGGCGATTACGATGCGTTTCGGCTGAAGCGCGGCGGCTACGGCCACCATCAAGGCGCCATTGGTCGGAACGACCGGCTGCGTGAAGTTTGCGAACGGCGGATCGAAACCGTCGAGGAATATGTACCCCGCGCGCGGCGGCCAGGCGCGCAACGCGTGGCGAACAAGGATCGGGCTGCCACGCGCTTCTGTCGGGAAGGCGACGACGGGCTGGCGCGGCAGTCGCACGAGATCCGGATCGCCGGTAAAGACGACGTCGGGCGCTGTCATCCAGCTCCGCTCTGCCCAAATCCAGTTCACCCTGAAGAGCGTCGCGCATGTGTATTCCGTCAGTCTGCGGTCCTCTGACGAAGGGCCGTTGCCCAGGCAGGCGATGGTTTGCGGATTGCCGAGCCGGCTCTTCAATTCACCTAGCGTAGAGATCCGATGGCCCCCGAGGAGGTTGATCAGGGATGTTCCTCTCATCGCGAGGCGAGATCAGTTCCACCGGGTCGGGAATGTCCGTCAGGCATAGTTGACGTAGATCGTCTTCTTCTGAAAGTAGGCGTCAACTCCGTATTTGCCGTCCTCACCGCCGATGCCGCTGTCGCGGATACCGGCGTGGTGCGCTTGCACTGCGTCCCCGCCCGGACGGTTGACATAGATCTCGCCGAATTTCAGCTCGTGGACCAGCCGCATCATGCGCCGCATGTCCTTGGTGAAGACGTAGGCCGACAGGCCGTAGCGTGACTCGTTGGCGAGCCGCAGCCCCTCGTCGAAATCGTCCACCGTCATGACCGGTACCACGGGCCCGAACACCTCGTCCTGCATGATGCCCATCTGGTTGTCGGTGACGGTCATTACCGTCGGCTCATACCAGTGGCCGCGAGTGAATTCGCCTTCATGGAGGCGGCGCCCGCCCGTCAGCAGCTTGGCGCCGGCCTCGCGGGCAGATTCGACCATGTGCTCGACCTTCTCGAGTTCCGGCCTGCTAAATTTGGGGCCGACATCGACCATGGTGGTAGGGTCGCCCACCTTGATTGACTTTACCGCACGCACGAACTTCTCGAGGAACTCGTCAGCGATGCGGCGATGCACATACATGCGTTCGTTGCAGATGCAGATCTGGCCGCAATTTTCGAAGCGCGACAGCACTGCCGCCCGCACGGCGGCGCCTATATCGGCGTCCTCGGCGACCACGAACGGCGCCTTGCCGCCGAGCTCCAGGCGCAGCAGCTTCAGGTCGTCCGCAGCGGCGCGGAAGATGTCCTTGCCGGCCCGCACCGAGCCGGTGAGGGTGATCAGGCGTGGTATCGGATGGCGCACCAGTGCAGCACCTATGCCTTCCCCGGTGCCACTCACCACGTTGATAACGCCGGGAGGGAAGTCGAGCTGCGACGAGAGCTGGGCGATTTCCAATGCCGAGATCGGCGTGCCTTCGTGGGACTTGATGACGATCGTATTGCCGGCCAGCAATGCCGGGCCCATCTTGCGGCACATCAGTGCAGCTGGGTAGTTCCAGGCGGTCAGCCCAACTACAACGCCATGTGCGACGCGCTGGATCCAGATCTGCTCGTTCGGCGCGTCGGAAGGGATGATATCGCCTGTGATGCGGCGCGCCTCTTCGGCGGCATAGGTAAGATAGAGCGCCGCGCTCTCGACCTCGCCGCGCGCTTCCTGGATGGGCTTGCCCTGTTCGGCAACGACGATGCGGGCGAGCCGCTCGCGGTTTTCCAGGATGAGACGGGCGAGGTCCTTCAGGAGCTGGCCGCGGGTGGCCGGAGGCAGGGCCTCCCATGCGGGCTGCGCCGCCCGCGCCGCGACTAGAGCGCGATCGGCGTCGTCCTCGCCACCTTTCGGCACGGAGGCGATGACGGCCTCGGTTGCCGGGTTCTCCACGTCGATCCATTCCTTGATTGTGGAATCCACCCATTGTCCGCCGATGTAGTGGCGGTAGCGGTCTACGCCTTTTACGAGTTCCTTCATGGCGGGCATGTACGGGTCCAGTATTCGCGCTTCAGTGGAAAGAGCCGACCGGCTGATAGCCGGCCTGAATCGGTAGCCAGAGCGTGATCGAGGGTACCAAGACCAGCACGAACAGCGTGGCGATCAGTAGTGCGAGCATCCACCAAACCTCGCTCAGTATGTCGGCGACCTTGATGCCGGTGATGCCGGAGATCAGGAAAACGAGCTGCCCCATGGGTGGCGTTATGAGGCCGATCATCATGTTGACGACCGAGACCACGCCGAAATGCACGGGATCTATACCAAGCGCGCCAACTGTCGGCATCAGGATCGGAATCACGATCAGCAGCATCAGCATCGTGTCGACCAGCGCGCCGAGGATGAGGAACAGCACCGTGACGAAGAGCATGAATGATGACTGCGACAGGTCCATCGACACCATCCACGTGCCGAGCGCGGCGGGAATGCGCTCCGACGCGACCACCCAGTTCATCACCAGAGCACCCGCTATCGTGATGGCCACGATCGCGGTCGAGCGCGAAGATTCCACGAGAATGCGGAAGAGCGCTTTGAGCGAGAGGCTGCGATACCAGAAGAGGGCAAGCACCAGGGCGCAGAAGGCGGCCACTGCCGCCGCCTCGGTCGGAGTCACGGCGCCGGAATAGATACCGCCCAGCAGGATCGCCGGGAGCGTCAGCGTCGGCGCGGCGTCTCCAATGATGGCGACGGCCTCCTTGCGGGAGGGCATGGGCTGCGTCGGAAAATTCTTGCGGCGCGCGACCAGCGCGATGTAGCCCATGAGCACGGTCGCGATCAGCAGCCCGGGCATCACGCCGCCGAGAAAGAGGTAGCCGATGGAAGTGCCGGAGATCACGCCATAGATCACCATGGGGATGGAGGGCGGGATGATAGGGCCCAGGATCGAGGCACAGGCGGTGAGCGCGGCGGCAAAGCTCGGTTTGTAGCCGGCCTTGATCATCATATCGATGGAGATCTTGCCTGGCCCGGCCGCATCGGCCAGCGCACTCCCACTCATGCCGGCGAAGATGACGTTTGAGACGACGTTGACGTGCGCGAGCCCTCCGCGGAGGCGTCCGACCAGCAGGTTGGCGAATCCGAACATGCGGTCCGTCATCTTGCCGGCATTCATCAGCTCGGCAGCGAAGATGAACAGCGGCACCGACATCAGCACGAAGCTGGAATAGATGCCGTTCAGGCTTTGCGAGGCGGCCAGGCCGAGATCCTGTCCGGTGACCAGCAGGTAGACGATGCCGGCCGCCAGCATTGCATGCCCGATCGGCATGCCGACGAGCATCCAGGCGAAGAAGAGCACGAACATGAGGAGGGCGGCGAAGGACATGATAGCTCTTCTGATCTTCAGGTGCTTGCTCGGGCGGGCTGTTTAGAGCTGCCCTTCCCAACCGGGTCTCAGAAGTCGCCTGAGTCGGACTGCCGCTTGAATGACCACCGCGGCAACGAAAACGGCGAAACAAGCGTAGACAAGGTTCATGGGGACATGCATCACCGTCGAATGCCGGCGGCCCATGAAAATTACGTAGCCGATCGTCGCTGGCAGCACCGCGAGGAAGGTCGCGCCCAAGGAGGCCGTGTTGAAGACCGCGAGCAGGCGCCGCTTGCGCAACGGGACTTGCTGATAGAGCACGTCAAAGACGATGTGCTGGCGCTCCGAGACCAGAATGTCGCAGGTCCAGAACACCACCCACACATAGGCGATGGAGCACAACTCGAGCGACCACGAGACCGGGCGGTCGAACGCATACCGGCTGACGATTTGGATAATGAAGCCGGCGAACATGGCAGCGAACGCGACCGCTGCCACCAGCTCGGCAAAGACGCGCCAGCGGCGCGCCCACAGTTCCATTGCGGGTGCTTGGGCGCCGGAAGCGAACATCAGGCTGCCTCGATACGCTTCAGCATACCGTCCGGCCAGCTCTTGGCGAAATCGGATTGGGCGAACGCCTCAAGCACCTGACCACGAAAGGCTGCGACATCCGGCGTGGTGACCTTCAGGCCCTTGCCCTGGAGGAAGCTCACAGCCTCCTTCTCGGTTGCAACGACGCCGTCGTCATTGAACTTCTTGGCGGCAGCTTCGGCGTTTTCGATCGCCTTCTTCTCGGAGTCGTCGAGCGTGCTCCAGAATTTGTCGGAGAAGGTGAAGAAGGTGTTGGCAACCATATGCCCAGTGAGGACAATCTGCTTGGCGACCTCGTAGAACTTGTTCGAGATGATGTCAGGCAGCGGGTTCTCCAGGCCGTCGATCGTGCCGGTCTGCATCGCCAGGTAGATCTCCTCGAAAGCGAGTGGCGTCGCGCTGGCGCCGAGGGCATTGCCGAGGAACTGCCAGGCTTCGGAGCCCGGCATGCGCAGCTTGACTCCGGCTAGATCTGAGGGGGTCTTGACGTCGCGCTCCTGCCTGAGAACCACATGGCGTGCGCCGATATACTGGCTGCGCAGGATGCGAAGATCGAGCTCCTTGGCAACCCGCTCCTTGTATTCTGTCCCGATCTCACCGTCATAGACTGCGTCGAGGTGGGCGAGGTCGCGGATCAGGTAGCCGGTCGTGAAGATCGAATATTCCGGGATTAGCTCGGCTATGTCCTGCGGCGAGATCATGCCGACCTCGAGGTTCCCGCGCTGCATGGCCTCGATCTCGGTACCCTGGCCGAACAGGGTGCCGTTGAAGTGGATCTGCACGTCGAAGGCGCCCGGCGCCTCCTTTTCCAGAGCATCCTTGAAGGCGACCAGCGCCTTGGACTGCCACTCCTGATCGGAACCCGGCGTGGAAATGCGGATCGGCTGACCTGCCGCGAAGGCGAGGCGTGACACGAACGGTGCCGCCAGCAGACCTGCTGCACCTGCAATGACCGCCCGCCGACCGACGGTCCGATGAAGAAAAGACGATCTCTGCCTGCTCATTGTTCCTGCCCCTCTTTGTCTTGTTGGTTGTCGGCCAGCATGCGCACGACTTGACGCTGCGATGTTTCCACCGTTCAGTCCGACCGTCAAGCTGAATGTTGACAATCTGCAATCAATCATCATTTTGCATATCTTGAGACAGTGCGCATGCGAGCCCAGATGAAAACCGACAACAAGGTGCTGCCGAAGTCCGATTGCCTTTTGGTGGCCGCCGCCACGCCGGTCACCGAGGATTTCCATCCTGATCTCGGCCTGCTTGCCGACCATGTTGGTATGCTGCTTTCCGCCGGCTGTGACGGCATTGCGATCTTCGGCACCACGGGCGAGGGAATGGAGTTTCCGATTGAGGATCGGATGCGCGGCCTCGAAGGCCTCATGGCGGCCCGCGTTCCGCCGGCGCAGATCATCGTGTCGATCGGCGCGCTCGCCATACCGGATATCGTGACACTCGCGCGGCACGCGCTCGACCACGGGGTCGACAGCGTGCTCTTGATGCCGCCCTGCGTCTATCGCGGCGGGATCACGGAGGAGGGCACGTTCAGGTTCTATGCGAAGGTCATCGACCGCATCGCACGCGCCGACCTGCAGCTCTGCCTCTATCACTTTCCGGATATCTGTGGCGTGCCAATCACGCCGCGCGTCATCCGCCGACTGGACGAGGATTTTCCAGGCATCATCAGCGGCGTGAAGGACAGCGGTGGCGATTTCGATTTCACCGAAGCGTTGATCCGCCGCTTCTCGCATCTTTCGATCTACACCGGCACCGAAGTCCATCTTCCGCAGGCACTGGCTGCCGGCGCGCGGGGCACGATCTGTGGACTAGGCAACGTCATGCCGCGGCTGATGCGGGCGATGTTCGACGCGCCCACCGCATTTGACCGCCGCAAGCTGCTGCCGGCACTGCTGTCGGGCGATTTCATCCTCTCGCGTCGGCCGTTTGCCGCCTCCGTGAAAGCGGTGCTCGCATCCGTCACCGGACGGGCCGGCTGGACGCGCGTGCTGCCGCCGATGTCGGAAGTGCCGATGCCGGAACGCGAGTGGCTGCTCAAAGACTTCATGCGTTGGGAAGCTGGGTTGCCTTCGGCCTGGCGCAGCTTCGGCCAAGCCGATACGGAGAATCCGGCGAAAGACGCCAGGCTGCTGAAGGCATCATGATCGTAGGTGCCGGCGGCGTCGAAGACGCGAGGCTTCACTGCGGGTGAGCCGGCAAAGCTCGCGGAAGCGGCACAAACAGCCGACGTGTTCGGCTATGACGAGGTTTACCCCAATGTCGGCGCCCGTCGGACCGTGTGCAGCCCGGCACGTTCGGCACCCGTCTGATGCGCACGCCGGCTCTCGTCGGCGCGTGCGTCGCTCAATGAAGCGGGCGGTCGCAATTTCTACGGTGAAGTGACGCCAGCGCGTATGGCGAGCGGACTATCACCGAGCGCGGCATTTGCGAGGCATTGTCGCGCCGGCTGCGCGCAATGTTCCCGGAGGCGATGAAGGCAGCAGGAGACGGAGCGTCGCGGCGGCGAAGCGGATCGGCTCGCTTGCTTCCCGCCACGGCTCAGGAGCACCAGCGTATCGCTGTCAGCAGCAGCACTTCAGTGAGCTCCGTAAGCGAGTCGATCTCGACGAATTCATCCGGCCCGTGTGCGTTGCCGCCGCGCGGGCCGAAATGCAGGCTGGGACCAGCGGAATACCGGTTGAACAGATATCCGTCACCCCCAAAAGTCGCTCCGACCGGCTCGTGGCGCCTTCCGCTCAAATCGTCATATGCCGACAGCAGCACAGCGACGCCATCGTGATCGACCGGCGTGTCGGCACCTGAAAGATACCGGCTGGCCGGCTGGAGTTCCACCGCTCCCCCATTCTGCACCAGCAGGTCGCCGAGCGCTGCGCGAAGTTCGGATTGCAATTCGGCCTCGGTCATACCCGGCAAGGTCTGGATGAAGAACTCAGCCGTTGCGACTACCGGAACGCCGATGTTGCCCCCAGGCTCATCGCCCGCCGCGATCTTGGATACGACGAGATCGCGCGGGTGCCTCTCACCGGCGAACAATCCCGGATGCACGCGTGTGTTGATGCTGTCCTCATACGCCTGCAGCCGGCGGATCGCTTCCGCGAGCAGCACGATCGGGTTCACGGTCGTCTCGCCGCCATAGGCGACGCCGCCTTGTCCCTTGGCGATCAGATTGAACACCTGGCCGCCACGCGTATGCGGGCAAACTTCCATGTTGGTCGGTTCCGGGATGATCGCAAGATCGCCGACGTGCCCCCGCAGGATCGCCGCCAGCGTGCCGTTCGCGCCCGCATTCTCCTCGTCGACGACGCTTTGCAGGATGACGGAGCCGGGCAGTGCGATGGCTTCATCTGCAAGGATCTTGAGCACGGTCGCGCAGGCTGCGACACCGGCCTTCATGTCATAGGAGCCCCGGCCGTAGAGCTTGTTGCCGCGGATCAGGCCCGAGAACGGGTCGCCGGTTTCCCACGGGAGCGGCGCTCTCGTGACGGTGTCCATATGCCCGTTGAAGACGAGCGAGCGACCGTTTCCGGCGCCGGGCAGAGTAGCGACAAGGTTCGGCCGCCCGGCATAGTCTCGGCCGGGCCACCAGTCTGGATGCGCGACGGCCCCCTCGACGGCGTCAGGCTCGAACTGATCTATCGAAACACCCGCCAACGGTGCCAGGAACTCCTGGAGCACCGCCTGTCCCCGCGCTTCCGTGCCCGATGGAACCTTGTTTTCGGTCGGCATCTTAACGAGAGCCACCGTCAGATCGATGAGCTGCGACCTGTAGCGCTCGACGAGCTGCTTAGCTTTGCTGGGTTGCATCGTTTTTCCTGTCAAGAAAGTCGGGCGGCCTTGTCGACCGCCCGCAGAGGTTCACTTGTCGTAAAGGGCGCGCCAATAACGCTGGTCGGGCTCCGTGCCGTGAAGCACCGCGTCCGCCTGCTCGACATTCTCCTTGGTGATCGGCGTGCTTTGCTCGGGGATCACCGCGGGAACCTTGCCGTCGCCCAGATGATGCAGAGCGGTCTCCACCGCAATGAAGCCTTGCAGGTAGCCGGGGGTAGCGATGGTGGCGGCCATCGTTCCCTTCTTGACGGCCTCGATGGCATCGGATGTGCCGTCATTGCCAATGATGGCGACCTTGCCGGTTAGCCCGGCTTCCTCGACTGCTCGCGCGGCGCCGAGCGCCATCTCGTCATTTGCCGCATAGACCACGGCGATGTCGTTGGCCTGGAGGACGTTTTCGGTGACCTGGACCGCCTTGGTGCGATCGTACTCGGCGGGCTGCGAAGCGACCAGGTTGAACTTCGCGCCGTTCTTTCCTTCCTTCAGTCCCTTCTGAAAGCCTTCCGACTTCTGTCGGGCGGTTTCCGTGCCGAGAATGCCGACCAGCTCGAGAACGTTGCCGCCTTCAAGATTGTCCGAGATCCAGCGTCCGCCGAGCTCGCCCGACTCGATGTTGTCGAAGAAGATGGCCGTGACCACCTCTGCGCCCTGGATGCGTTCACCAGTGGTGAAAACGGGGATGCCTGCAGCGTTGGCTTCCTTCACCGCGCTGACGATGCCGGCCGTGTCGACCGCCTGCACGACGATCGCGTCGACGCCCTGCGCGATGAGATCCTCCATCTGTTGCACCTGCTTGGAGACTTGGTTGTCGCCGCTGAGATGGATCATCGTGGCGTTCTTTTCGGCCGCAGCCTTGTCCGCGCCCTTCGACTGGTCCACGAAGAATGGGTTGTTCAAGGTCGGATAGATGAAACCGATCTTGTATGCATCCTTTGCCCACGCGCCTCCCACGGATGCCATGAGCATCATGGCCGACGCTGCCAGAAGTTTCTTCATAGTTGCTACTTCCTCCTTGCTGATGGTCAGTTCTTTAGGTCAGCGCCTTGTGGAGGCGCGCAGGTAGCGGTCCGCGAGCACTGCCGCCGCGACGATGCAGCCCGTCGCCACTGCCTGGTAATAGGAGTTGACGTTGAGCAGGTTCAGCGCGTTCGAGATGAGGTTCAGCAGAGCAGCGCCGACGATCGTGGCCCACACGCGCCCCTCTCCGCCGAGCAGGCTGATGCCTCCCAGGACCACCGCCGTGATGGCAATGAGTTCCATGCCGTCCCCGGCTGTCGGAACGGCTGAGCCGAGGCGCGATGCCAGCACGGCTCCGGCGAAAGCGGTGAGCACGCCGGCAATCGTGAAGACGTAGATCTTGTTCCTAACCACCGGAACCGCGGCAAGGACGGCAGCTTCCTCATTTCCGCCGATGGCATAGACGTAGCGACCGAAGATGGTCGCCCTCATCACGACCCACAGGACGAGATAGACTGCTATCGCGAGCCAGATCGGCGCAGGTAGTCCGAACCAGCGGTCTTGGCCCATGATCAATGCGGTCGGATTGGTGATCGCGATGGGGCTTGCGCCGGTATAGATCAGCGTGAGCCCTTTCGCGACCGACAGCATCGCCAGAGTGACCACGAAGGAGGCCAGGCGGAAGCGTGCGACGAGAATGCCGTTCATCAGCCCCGCAGCTCCGCCTACGGCGATTGCAGCGAGCAAGGCGACGGGAAAGGAAAAGCCGTCCTGAAGTACTCCTGCAAACACGACGGCCGCGAGCGCCAGCACAGCGCCTACCGATAGATCGATGCTGCCGATGAGGATGACAAGCGTCTGCCCGGCTGCGACCAGAGCAATGATACTGGTCTGCCTCGCGAGATTGACGAGGTTCACCTCCGTGAGCATCCGCGGTGTGAAGAAGCTCAGGACCAGGAGAAGGATCACGAAGACCCCGATCTGACCGTAGCTGCGGAGGAATTTCAGCATCTGCTCACCGTTGATGCGCTGCGCACCGGCTACATCGTTCATTGTCTTGCTCCCTGTCCGGTGGCGAGCGCGCCAAGGCGCTCCGCATTGGCTTCGCTCTTCGAGACATGGCCGCTCACTGTGCCCCGATAGAGCATGACGACGCGGTCGCTCAGGCCGAGCAGCTCGGAGAGATCACTGGTGATGAGCAGGATTCCGAGGCCTTGGCGGGTGAGGTCGTCGAGGAGCTGATAGATGTCCGCGCGCGCACCGACATCCACGCCTCGGGTGGGCTCGAGGAGGATAAGCGTGCGTGGCTTCGTCGCCAGCGCTCTCGCCAGAACTATCTTCTGCTGGTTGCCGCCGGACAGCTCGCCGGCAGGCTGCTGGAGCCCGGCGCTCCGGACATGCAAAGTGGCGGCCAGTTCGGCTGCCGTCGCTGCCAGCCGACGGTTTTTCAGAAAGCCCGCAAAGCTTTCCTGGCGCGCGATCGGAAGGGTGATGTTGTCGAGAATGGAATGGGTGAGGACCAGCCCTTCGTGCCGGCGATCCTCACCGACATAGCCGATGCCGGCGCGCACCGCATCCGCGACCGTATGGTTGCGCAGGGAATCGCCGCCCGCACGGATCTCGCCCGAAATCAGCGGCTGCCGGCCGTAGATCGCCTGGGCGAGAGGTTTCTGGCCGGCCCCCACCAGGCCGCCCACGCCCACGATCTCGCCGACACGAAGTTCGAGGTCGATGCCGCTTGCGCCGGCGGTGTGAAGGTCTTTGATGCTGAGGACGAGTTCCCCAGGCGTGCGCTCGCGGCGGGGGTAGAGATCCCTGATCTCGCGTCCGACCATCTTCTTGACTACAAGTTCCTCCGAAGCCGTGGGCGGCAATTCGCCGACGATCATCCCATCGCGCAGGACGAGAACGCGATCCGCGACATGACCGATCTCGTCGAGGCGATGGGAGATGTAGACGACAGACTTGCCCGCCGTGACGAGCCGACGTACCAACGCGGTCACGTGCGTGACCTCGGCCGGGGCGAGGGCGGCGGTTGGTTCGTCCAGAATGACGAGCTGGGTTTCGTCACGCAGGCCCTTGGCTATGAGGACAAGCTGGCGCTCGGCGATGCTGAGCTCCCCCATCGCTGTGTCCAAGTCTCTGCTGAAGCCGAGCGAACGCAATTCGCGGGTCACGGTTTCCAGCCCCGAAGCCTTGCGCACGAATCCGAAGCTGGTGGTTTCGCTGCCAAGCTCCAGATTTTGCCGCACGGTCATCTGCGGCACCGTCTGAAGCTCCTGGTGGCACAGATAGACCCCGGCTCGCTGTGCGGCGCGCGCGTCCGGGAGCACCAGCTTCTGCCCCGCCGCGGTAATTCTGCCCGTGTCCGGCTGGATCGCCCCGGCCAGGATGCGCATAAGGGTGCTTTTGCCCGCGCCGTTCTCGCCAAGCAGCGCCAGACAAATGCCTTGCTCGAGCCTGAGGCTGACATCGGTCAACGCCGCGACGGCACCGAACCGCTTCGAGATTCCCTCTATCTCGAGAGGGAATAGGGGGTGACCGGAAGCCATCGCGGGCAGGGGACTCAGGAGTCGTTGAGGATACGGGAGGGCGGCTCGGCCGTGGCGCGATCGACCCAGACTTCGCAGTCGGGATGCTCCTGCGCCAGCGTGCATGGATACGCGACCGTAGGCTCATGCATGAGCAGAACGCGCAATGTGTGCTGCTTCCAGGCGGCGCCGTCGCTGATGAGCAAAAGCCGGCGCGAGGACAGGATATCCTTCATGCCGATCGTCACCGCCATTGGCGGAATCGTCTTTGTGTCCCCGCCGGCAGAACGGTGAGCAAAGGCGACGAGGGTCTCGTCGTTCAAAGGCAGGATGCGGGTCGTCGACTGGCGCATGTCGTCCAGTGAAATGTGCCACCAGCGGGAAAAGGGTGGCTCATTGTTGGCGATGTGGCCGGAATAGCCGAAGCCGCCATAGCAGAGATCCGCGCCACCACGCTCGGCAATCCACTCGGAATAGCGGGTCATGTTCTCGGGGTTTGGGAAGAACAGATTCTCCGGCCTGGGCTGCAGCTCGGGATCGATGCGCTGGAACAGGTTGCGCATCATGTAGCCTTTGAAAGACCATGGATGGTCGAGCGGCAGCAGGCGACACTGCCAATCCATCCATTCATCCATGTTGAAGCAGGTGACGTTGCGCCATGAAATGCGTTCGCGGTTGGTCAGTTCAACCAGCAGCGGGTAGTGCTTTTTCGGCCCTACCGGCAGGATCAGCACGGTCGGGCGCCCCTCAGCGTTGTTGCGCTTGATGAGGTCTGCGATCTCCTGGGCGAGATCGCGGAACATGTCCGGAGCTTGATCGTAGATCCTAAGTGGCAAGCGCGACTTTTCAGCCAGATGCTCCGGCGCGAGCTCCATCATCTCGTCCCAGGTCAAGCTTATCTCCTTCATGCAATGACATCGGCAAGACGCGCCGACGTCCAGAATGTTGTATCAACATATCATTGGTTGGAAACAAAGCAACCCTGTTTCTTGCCGACTCGCCCTCGGTGCGGCATGATCTGTGGAAAAGGAGTGCAGGGGTGGCCTCAAAGACAAAGCGTCAATCGTTGATCCTGGATCGCGTCGCGAACGGCGGTTCACTGGAAATCGCGGAATTGTCGGCAGAGCTCCGCGTGACCGGGGAAACCATTCGCCGCGACATCAGGGAATTGCAGGCGCGCGGGCTCGTCCGCAAGATTCATGGAGGGGTGACTCTCCCGCCACTCGTGACGGACGGGACCTTCCACGAGCGCATGAAAGACAACAGTGAGGGCAAGCGCCGAATCGCCGAGGCGATCGCTTCGTTCGTCCAGGATGGCGATGCGCTGATCATAGAGACTGGAACGACTGCGACCTATGTAGCTCAAGCGCTGAGTGCCAAGCGGCGCCTGACTGTCGTGACGAATTCCGTCGATGTGGCGCGCGCTCTGGCGTTCCATGAGGATAATGCGGTCTATATGGCAGGCGGCAGGCTGACGCCGGCCGACGGCGCCGCGCTCGATCACACCGCCGCCGGCTATATGGCCAGCTTCCGGGTCAAATATGCGATCTTTTCGGTTGCGGGTGTGGATCCAGTCGACGGTCTGATGGCGAACAATGTGGCCGAGGCGGAGTTCACCAGGCTTGTCGTCTCGCGCGCGGAGATCCCGGTGCTGGCAGTGGATGCCTCCAAGTTCGGGCGGCGCGGGCTGGTGCGCGTGGTGGAACCAGCCGCCGTGGGTATCGTGGTGACCGACAGGGTTCCGCCCAAGCCCTTTGCGCCTCTGTTCGAAGGTGTCGATTTACGCATCGCCTAGAAAAATGTTGATTCAACATATTTCCGGACTATCCTCCGTCGCGTAACGGAGAGTGCTGGTGTGAGAACTTCTGACATCGTCGTAGTCGGTAGCCATGTCTATGGCAGCTACATTGACTGTGATCGGCTGCCGCGGCCGGGCGAAACCGTTTCGGGAAGCAACTACCGAGCTTGCGTCCTCGATGACGGCGGCAAGGGCTCGAACCAGGCATTGTGCAGCGCCCGGCTAGGGGCATCGACAACTTTAGTGGGCATGATCGGATCCGACGAGCCTGGCCAGGCAGCCATGGGAATGCTCGCCTCGGAAGGCTGCGATGTCAGTCATGTTGCGCGCCACCCAGTCTTGCCGACGGGGGTCTCTGTTGCATTGATCGAACCGTCCGGCATGTCGGTCATCGTTACCGACCCTGGAGCGAATACCGGTGTAACTGCCGAATTCGTCGAGGCCAATCGCGACGTCATCGCGCGCCACCGCTTCTGTCTGACGCAGTTCGAGATACCGCTTGCCGCCGCTTTGAAGGCGGCGCGGATCGCCTCGGAGGAGGGCGTTCGCGCCATGGTCACGCCGGGCCCGATGCAGCCCCTTGGCCGCGACGATCTCGACGGCATTGATATCCTGATACCGAACGAAACCGAGACAATGGAACTGCTCGGCAGCGAAGCAGATGGGCTGAAGCCCGCCGAATTGGTGCGTGCCCTGGCCGGACGATGGGGCTTACACAACGTGGTCATGACTCAGGGCAGTCGCGGCGTAGTTTGTTTTTGGGAGGGTCAGGTCGTTGGCGTCCCGGCCTTCGAAGTGGAAGCGCGAAATACGATCGGTGCGGGAGATGGTTTTGCGGCGGCTCTAGCGAGCGCATTGTGCCGAAAAATGGAGATCGAGGATGCGCTGATCTTCGCGTCGGCAGTGTCTGCGATTGCGGTAATGCATCCTGGTGCGCCTTGGTCCTCCTATCCCGGCCCCGAAGCTGCCCATGCATTTCTCGCGAGCCGCGGTCTGGCGCGCCTTGCGCACTTCAACTGAGCTATTATCTCTGATCCGATCCAAAGGCCCGGTGGATTGCGACCTCATCACTTTCGTTCAGGAGCAAAGATTCTGGCCCTGGGCTGTCGGTCTCGATTGCGCTACAGCATGAGCGCCTTCGCTACAGCATTGCTGCGCTTAGGCCGTATAAATGGGCTAAGCTCGACAGAGTTGCGCTGGAAATTTACTGCATAAAACCCGACTAAGCCGCTATGATGAAAGGAAAATTCAGAAATTGCGCGGAATTGCGTCTGGCCGTCGCACCCATGATGGACTGGACGGATCGGCACTGCCGTTTCTTCCATCGCCAGCTCACGCGCCGTGCGCTGCTCTATACCGAGATGGTGGTGGCCGATGCGGTCATCCATGGAGATCGCGCGCGGCTGCTCGGCTTCGATGCTGAAGAGAACCCTGTTGCGCTGCAGCTCGGCGGCTCCGAGCCGGCCAAGCTTGCGGAAGCGGCAAGGATAGGCGAGGCGTTCGGCTATGACGAGATCAACCTCAATGTCGGCTGTCCGTCGGACCGGGTGCAGTCCGGCACGTTCGGCGCCTGCCTGATGCGCACACCCGCTCTTGTTGCCGAGTGTGTCGCTGCGATGAAGCGGGCGGTCGCAATTCCTGTCACGGTGAAGTGCCGTATCGGGGTGGACGAGCAGGATCCGGAGCTTGCTCTTGACGAGTTGGCCGACGCGGTATGGACGGCCGGCGCCGACGCGCTCTGGGTGCATGCGCGCAAAGCCTGGCTGCAGGGCCTGTCGCCGAAGGAGAACCGCGATATCCCCCCGCTCGACTATGACCGTGTCTACCGTCTGAAAGGGGGGCACCTCGATCGTTTCGTCGGCATCAATGGGGGTATCCAGTCGCTCGATGCGGCTGTGGATCATCTGCAGTATGTCGACGGCGTGATGCTCGGCCGTGCCGCCTATCACACGCCGGGCCTGCTCGCCGAGGCGGATCCGTTGATCTTCGGCGACCAGCCTCACGACGCGGATTGGGCTGGCCTGATCGAGACGATGTCCGATTATGCGGCCCGCCACATAGCGGCTGGCGGCCGGCTTTCACAGGTCACCCGGCACATGGTCGGACTGTTTCACGGCCTTCCCGGCGCTCGCCGCTGGCGTCAGATCTTGTCGAGCGAAGCGACCAGGCCAGGTGCCCGGCCGGATGTGTTGCACGCCGCCTTCGCCGCGGTAGACTTGTCGGCCGGCAGCCGGGAGGCTGCCTGAGCTCACGGCGTCGCGCGTTTCCGCGCATTGAGCAGGATGTTCGTTTCCGTCGTCCGGATGCCGTCGATGAGCCTTAGCCTTCTTAGCGTCTCGTCGAAGGAGGCGAGGTCGCGATCCTCCAACTCGGCGACGAAATCCCAGCGGCCATTGGTGCTATAAAGAGCGCGGACCTCCGGCAGGCCACGGAGACGCTGCGCGACGTGGTCCGCCGCCTTTCCCTCGACCTCGATCAGCACGATCGCGCGGACCGCCGCCTGCCGCAGTTCGGCGCCGAGCCGGATGGTGAAGGCTTCTATGGTGCCGTTCTCGACCAGGCGGTGAATGCGTGCCTTGATCGTCGCGCGCGAGACGCCGGTTACGGCAGCGAGGCTTGCGACCGGAAGTCGCGAATCGTCTCGCAGCAGGCCGATGAGCCTATGATCGAGATCGTCCATCTTCTTTCCAAACTGCCGATTGCTGCCTGTCAAAATGTACAATCAACTGCGCGAAACTGCCAGAACTTCGTGTGTCTGGTGACAGTGGATTCGCGCCATATTGGGCCAGGTACCTCAACAAAGGACTGGTCGGGCGGTTTGGACATGGCTTCGCGGACAATCGAGCTGATCGGCGCGCCGGTAGAGGCCGGCGCTGGGCGGCGCGGCTGCGTGATGGGATCGATGGCGCTGAGGGTCGCCGGCATCGATGCCACGCTGGCTTCGCTCGGCTATGCAGTCGTGGACCGGGGCGACCTGACGCCGGCCGCCGTTCCGGATATCCGCTTACCGGGTCAAGCTCGCAACGCCGCGGAGATTGCTGGCTGGACGCGGGCACTGGAAGCTGGCGGCTACCAGTCGATGCGACGCGGCGCCTTCCCGGTGTTCCTCGGTGGCGATCACAGCCTGTCGATGGGAAGCGTCTCCGGCATCGCCCGCCATGCAGCGGAGGCAGGCCGGCCGCTTTTCGTGCTGTGGCTCGACGCGCATGCCGATTTCAACACGCCGCAGACCTCGCCTTCGGGCAACATGCACGGCATGCCGGTTGCGTTCTTTTGCGGCGAGGGCGGCTTTGATGGCATTCTGGCAGCGGACCGGCCGCTGGTGGCGCCTCAGAATGTGTTCCAGCTCGGCATCCGATCCATCGATCCGCCCGAGCGCGATGCGGTCGGACTGCGTGGTGTCAACGTCTTCGACATGCGCGCGCTCGACGAGCGGGGGGCGGCAGCCATCATCCGCGAGGTGATCCGCACCGTCTCCGAGGCGCGGGGGCTCCTTCACGTGAGCCTCGACGTCGATTTCCTCGATCCGGACGTGGCGCCCGGCGTTGGCACCACTGTGCCGGGCGGGGCAACCTTCCGCGAGGCACATCTCGTCATGGAGATGCTGTGTGACAGTGGCCTCGTGGCTTCGCTCGACCTCGTGGAGCTCAATCCGTTCCTCGACGACCGAGGAAAGAGCGCCCGCGTCATGGTCGAGCTGGCCGCCAGCCTGTTCGGCCGCCGCATCTTCGATCGGCCGACCCAGCCGGCATGAGAGTTTGGTGAGAGTGAATATGATGATTGCTGACGATTTCATCTCGACCGAGCATCGTCTCGGCGCGCACAACTATCAGCCGCTCGATGTGATCTTGTCGCGCGGCGAGGGAGTGTGGGTCTGGGACGTCGAGGGCAGGCGATATCTCGACTGCCTGTCGGCCTATTCGGCCGTGAACCAGGGCCACTGCCACCCGAAAATCCTTGCCGCTATGATCGAGCAGGCGAAGAAGCTGACGCTCACCTCGCGTGCCTTCCGCAACGATCAGCTTGCACCATTCTACGAGGAGATCGCTGCGCTGACAGGCTCGCACAAGGTGCTGCCCATGAATTCCGGCGCCGAGGCGGTGGAATCCGCGGTCAAGGCTGTTCGCAAATGGGGTTACGAAGTGAAGGGCGTGCCGGAAGGCAAAGCCGAAATCATCGTCGCCGCCGACAATTTCCACGGCCGAACCATGGGCATCGTCGGCTTTTCGACGGATCCGGATGCCCGCGGCGGCTTCGGGCCTTTCGCGCCGGGCTTCGTCATCGTGCCCTTCGGTGACGCGAAGGCCTTCGAGAAGGCAATCACGCCCAACACCGTTGCCTTCCTCGTCGAGCCGATCCAGGGCGAGGCAGGCGTGATCATCCCGCCCGCCGGTTACTTCACCCGCGTGCGCGAGCTCTGCACGAAAAACAATGTCACGCTGATCCTCGACGAGATCCAGACCGGGCTCGGCCGCACCGGCAGGCTGCTTGCCGAAGAGCACGAAGGTATCGAGGCCGATGTGACGCTGGTCGGCAAGGCGTTGTCCGGCGGCTACTATCCTGTTTCGGCGGTGCTCTCCAACTCGGAGGTGCTGGGCGTGCTCCAGCCCGGCCAGCACGGCTCGACCTTCGGCGGCAACCCGCTCGCCTGCGCGATCGCGCGTGCAGCGCTGAAGGTCCTCGTCGAAGAGGGGATGATCGAGAACTCGGCGGCCATGGGCGAATATTTCATGGCCGGCCTGAAATCGATCCGCTCGAACCTCGTGAAGGAGGTGAGGGGGCGTGGGCTGATGCTGGCCGTCGAGCTCAACGCGGAAGCCGGCGGTGCCCGCAAATATTGCTACGCGCTGAAAGACCTCGGCGTGCTTGCCAAGGACACGCATGGCCACACGATCCGCATCGCCCCGCCGCTAGTCGTGAAGAAGGAAGAGATCGACTGGGCTCTGGAGCAGTTCGACAAGGTGCTGACAAAGGAAGTCTGAGCTCGCCCTTGTCAAACCGATAAGTATCGACTTATAAATCAGGCATGGAATCGGAAATCTTTCGTGTCCTGGCCGACCCGACGCGTCGCGCGGTGTTCGAGAGGCTCGCCTCCGGCGAGATGAGCGTCGGCGCGCTGAAAAAGGGCTTCGATATCTCGCAGCCAGCGATTTCCCAGCATCTGGCGCAGCTGCGAAAGGCTGGCCTTGTGGCCGAGCGGCGCGAGGGCCGCAACACTTTCTATGCGGCGAATCCGGCAGCGCTCGACCCGTTGCTCGCCTGGATCGATCGCTATCGCAACTTCTGGCCCGACAGGATCGAGCGCCTCAAGACAGTTCTGAAGGAAATGGATCAATGAGCGAGAGCAAACACCGGAAAGAAGACGAGGAATCGCGTTCGATCGCATTCGAATGCGACTTGCCCGAGCCCCCGGACAAGGTCTGGCGCGCGTTGACCACGCCCGAGTTCGTTTCCGAATGGCTGCTGCCGACCGATCTTGTTCCTGAAGCCGGAGAGAAATTTGCCTTCCGGGACTCTCCCGAGACGGAGATCGAATGCGAAGTGCTGTCAGTCGAGCCGCAACGGTCGATCAGCTTTGGCTGGCGCGATGCTGAGGCTCGCCGCAATCGCCTGAATTCGACGGTGACGTTCGAGATCGCCGGAACTGACAGAGGAGGAACGCATCTCAGGATCGTCCACGAGGTTCGCTACGAAGCACAGGCCGTCACGGCAATCGCAACCATACCGCGTGTCACCGCCACGGCCGCGAACGACAATTTGATGCAGCTTCGGCTGGCCGCCTGAGCGAGACCGCGAAAGCGTCGCACCGTTTGCGACAAGAGCCCGCGACAACAAACCAATTGTAGAGGTCCGCCATGAGCATAGCCAATCTTGTCCCGGTCGTTATCGAGCAGTCGAGCCGCGGCGAGCGCTCCTTCGACATCTTCTCGCGGCTCCTGCGGGAGCGCATCATCTTCCTCAACGGACCGATCGACGACAATGTCTCCGCGCTGGTCTGCGCGCAGCTCCTGTCGCTGGAATCGGACAATCCGAAGAAGGAGATCTCGCTCTACATCAACTCGCCCGGCGGCGTGGTGACCAGCGGTTTCGCGATCTACGACACCATGCAATACATCAATTGCCCGGTCTCGACGGTCTGCATGGGCACCGCCCGCTCGATGGGCTCTTTCCTCCTGATGGCCGGCACGCCGGGGCTGCGGATCGCGCTCCCCAATTCGAGCGTCGTCGTCCATCAGCCGCTCGGCGGTTTCCAGGGGCAGGCTTCGGATATCGAGCGGCATGCGCAGGATATCATCAAGGTCAAGCGGCGTATGATCGAGCTTTACGCGAAACATTGCGGCCGTACGCTGGAAGAGGTGGAGCGCACGCTCGATCGCGACTACTTCATGAATGCCGAGGAGGCAAAGGCCTGGGGTCTCATCGACCACATCTACGAGAAGCGGTTGCCCTCCGCGGCGACTGATCTGTTGACTTCCGGCGTGTCGAACTAGTCGCGCAGGATCATCCGGTCGCCGCGTACATCGAAACCGGACAGGGTACCGATGAAATTCATGCCGAGCAGGCTCAATCCGATGGAGCCCTGCTCGGTGATGAAGACAGGAACGCGGTGGCGCGTGATGGTGCCTACGCTCAGCGTGTCGGCGACGACTACCGCAGCGCGGGCACTGCCGTTCGCGGTCTCGACCGGAACGTTGAAATTGAGCGCTGAGGTATCGAAGCCGACCCGGCGGGCGTCCGCGAGGGTTAGCACGCTGGCGGATGCACCCGTGTCGACGATGAAGTCGACGGTCTTGCCGTTGACGGCGCCGCGCGCGCCGAAATGGCCATTGGCAAGCTTCTCCAGCATCACCGTGTTGCCGTCGTCGCTGATGGAGAGCGGGCTGCCCGGGATCAGCCCGGCGGTAATCCGGTTCGCGACATCTTGCAACTCGTAGCGGTACTGATAGACGGCAATCAAGGCGAGGATCGCAAGCACCCAGAGGCCGAGGCTGCGGGCAATGTCTCCGAGCCGCCGGCCCGAACCGAGAATGCCGGCTGCCAGCACCAGGCCCCAGATGCCGAGGTAAAGCGCCTGGCCGACGCTGTTGGAAGACGTGCCGAGACCGCCTCCCGCCGTGTCGCTGGCGATCAGCAGGATCAGGCCGATGCCGATCGCGGCCATCGCGATCCAGAACAGGTTTGTGCGGCTCAAGCGGTTTCACCCCGTTCGCGCGCCATGCGAGCGCGTCGTGTCTCGCGGCGCGGTCGGCGCTCGACGGTTTCCAGCCGGGCGGGCAGCTCGGCCATGATAGCGCGGCGGTCATCCGGCGTCATCGATATCCAGCCGGAGATCTCGTCGCGCGTGCGGCCGCAGCCGAAGCAATAGCCGGTCTTCATGTCGATCGAGCAGACGAGGATGCAGGGCGATTCGATGGCCGTCATTCCGTAGAGCGTCCCAAGCGTTGATCAGATGATGCAGCGGCTGTCGGATTGCAAGCTCTCGCGCCTGCACCACATTGTGCCTGATCTCTATCACGGCTATTGCGCAGGCATGAATTCTTCAGTTGCAGCGGCCTCGGGCCTCCCATTCGATGACTTCCGTTCGCTGTTGGCGAACCTACCTCCATTGGACAGAAGTGCGGCAGTCCGTGTGCGCGACGACTTCGCCCGCATGGACAAGCCTGCCCGTTCGCTTGGCCGCATCGAAGGGATGGCTATGTGGCTTGCTGCATGCACAGGCCGCATGCCGGCAGTGACGCGACCGGTCGTTGCCATCTTTGCGGGAAACCACGGCGCTGCGCGCCACGGCATCTCGCCGCGTCCGATTGAGGCGACGCAACGCCTTGTCGAGTTGGCTGCGGCGGGAGGCGCCGCGATCAACCAGCTTTGCATCGCCTACGATCTCGGCCTGAAGCTCTACGATCTTGCGCTTGAACTGCCGACGGCGGACTTTACCGCGGACGCCGCGCTGGACGAGCGCGCCACCGCGGCGACAATGGCTTTCGGCATGGAGGCTGTGGCAGGCGGCGTCGATCTCATCGCGCTTGGCGACATCGGCGTCGGCGGCTCGACCGCCGCCGCGGCGATCGCAGCCGCGCTCTTTGGCGGCGGCGGTGCTGATTGGGTCGGGCCGGGTTCGGGCGCAGATACTGACATGATCGCTCGGAAGGCCGAAATCGTCGATCGCGGTCTTGCCTTGCACGCCGCGCATCTCAAGGACCCGCTCGAGGTACTCGCCCGCTTCGGCGGCCGCGAATTCGCAGCGATCGCCGGCGCCATTCTCGCGGCGCGGATGGAAAATAAGGCGGTCATCCTCGATGGCTTCACGAGCACCGCCGCTGCGGCGGTACTGCAACGCGTCAATCCTGCAGCGCTCGATCACTGCCTGCTCGCGCATGTCTCGAGCGAACCCGGCCATCGCAAGCTGGCCGGGAAGCTCGGCCTGAAGCCCCTGCTCAATTTCGGTCTCGGCCACGGGGAGGGGACCGGTGCCGCGATTGCGGCAGGTATCGTCAAGGCCGCCGCGCTGGTCCATTCCGGAATGACCGCCGCCTTGCCGAAATGATCTGAAGCATGATCCCGAACCGAAGGTCAGCGTAGCAAAAAGTTGCAGACTTTTCGGATAAGATCATGCTGCAAAAACAAAGAGCTAGAGCAGGATGAACAACTCCGCTCGAATTCATCTTGCTCTAACGTCGCCGCCCGGCGACGCGCTGCACTGCCACCGTAGGCATCGCCGGCAACGCCTCCATGACGCGAACGGGGGGAAAGATGGCGACCGCCTCGGTTCCTTCGCGCAGCTTCGAATGCAGCTGGAACTCGCCGCCATGCAAGTGGAGCAGGCCCTGCACGATCGGCAGTCCGAGGCCGGTTCCCTGCTCGGCGCTCTTGATGGCGATGGACCCCTGGCCGAAGGCCGAGAGCACGACCGGTATCTCGTCGGCCGGGATGCCCGGTCCGTTGTCCTTGACGGAGAGATACTGTCCGCCACCTGCCGTCCAGCCGACGCGCACGCGGATCTCGCCGCCGGTCGGCGTGAATTTCACAGCGTTCGACAAGAGGTTGAGCGCTATTTGCCGCACCGCCCGTTCGTCGGCGAAAAGCCGTGGCAAGGTCGGCTCGAACTCCTGAATGATGCGAATGCCTTTGTTGCGAGCCTTCAGCTCCATCATGTGGCAGCAATCTTCGACGAGACCGAGCAGGGTCAGCGGCTCCTCGTTGAGCTGATAGCGGCCGGCTTCGATTCGCGAGAGGTCGAGGATCTCGTTGATCAGGTCGAGCAGATGCTGCCCGGAATCGTGGATGTCGCGGGCATATTCGCGGTAGGTCGCGTTGCCCATCGGCCCGAGCACCTCGTTGCTCATCACCTCGGAGAAGCCGAGCACGGCGTTGAGCGGCGTCCTGAGCTCATGGCTCATCGAGGCGAGAAAGCGCGATTTGGCGAGGTTGGCTTCCTCGGCGCGCCGGCGCGCCTCGTCCGACATGGATTTGGCCGTCTCCAGCTCTGCGATGAGCGAATCCTTCTCCGTTCGGAATGACAGGAGCATCAGCGTCGATTTGTTCAGCCGGGTCGCGACATAGGAAAAGAACGGCAACGAGAGTATCAGCAGGCCGACCATCATCGTTTCGATCGGCATCCAGGACGTGGCGCTGGTGAACGCGTAGACGAAGACCGGCAGAATGAAGGTGACGATCAGAGCCCCGCGCAGCGATGAGGTGATCAGAGCAGTCGCTGCGATCGCAAGCAGGATGACGACCGCCTTCACCGCCGTGAACTGGTCGAGCCTGCAGTCCGTGCAGCCGAGGGATGCGAAATAGGCCCAGCCGAGCCCGCTGACGAAATGCGCGACCAGGAAGTTGCGGCGCACCGCCGACGCGTCGATGTCGGCTGCTTCGGTGCGGTCGGCGCGCTGCGCAACGATGGCAAGACCCCCGTAACAGGCGACGGCGATCATGGCCCAGATCAGAATATCGACGCCCAACCCTGCGAACAGACCGGCCGCCCCGATCACCAGCACCAGCAATGGGATAGCCGTTGCGCCGCTGACTACGGCGTGCGCGTGCAGCTTCAGGAGCTCGCGATCGAAGACCGGGTTGCCAGCCTGTTGCGACAGACGATCGCGTGTGCGACGCACCGCACGGGCGACATCGCTGTTGCGATGCGCTTTGGTGCGGTCCACAATGTTCTTGTCCGCAAGGTTGGAGCGTACCAGCGCCATCAGGCTTCTATTTCAGCGTGCCGCCCTTCCCGGAGCTGGCGGCCGTTCATTCCCGCAAACTAATTGTCAATGATTAATGGAGCCTTCCCCCGATGACCCGGCGCCCGGCGGAAAGCTACCGGCGCCGCCGCTATTCTGCGCGCCCGAGGAGCCGGTTCCAGCAGCTTCTCGATTATGCGCTGGCAGCGGCAATACTCGGGCTTCTCGCTCTCGTATCCGCGCGGTTGGATCATGTGTCCACCAGGCAACTTGCAGGCGAGCCAATGATAAACGACGGCGATTCCATCACGCTGAAGGGTGAACGTATCAGGTTGCGCGGCATAGACGCGCCGGAATATATGCAGACCTGCGAAAGGGATGGTGTCACCTATCCGTGCGGCCGCCGGTCTCGCGAGGCGCTGGCGAGGCTTGCCAAGAACGGCCCGGTCAACTGCTCCGGATGGGAGCGCGACCGTTACGGCCGGCTGCTTGCAACCTGCACTGCCGGCGGCATCGAACTCAATCGCCGGCAGGTCGAGGAGGGCTGGGCGGTCGCTTACGGCAACTATGAGGACGCCGAAGAATCTGCCCGCGAAAGAGGACTGGGCATCTGGGCCGGCTCCTTCGAACGCCCGCGCGACTGGCGCGCGGAGCATGGCGGAAGGGCCGAAGTCGATCACGGGGCATTTGCCCGGATCCTCAACTGGCTCAAGGCGATCTTCGGCTTCGTATGAGGCGTGGTCTGTGCTGTCCTCCCGCAGGACGGCGTGCTCCTGGACGGCCGGCCTGCGAGATAGAAGTTTGGCCCGGAAGTCAGAATGGTAAAACAAGTAGTTATCGGCGGGTGTTGATTTGAAACCGAGCGTTGTGGTGCTGATGATTGGAACAAGACGATGAAGCTGTTCGACGGCGGCCGCGCGCCGAATCCGCGGCGGACACGTATCTTCCTTGCCGAGAAGGACATCACCATACCGCTGGTGCCGGTCGACATGGGCGCCTTGGAGCACAAAGGCGATGCAATTGCCTCGCGCAACCCGCTAAGAAGGCTGCCTGTGCTCGAGTTCGACGACGGGACAATCCTTTGCGAATCGGTGGCGATCTGCCGCTATTTCGAGGAATTGCAGCCCGAGCCGGCACTGTTCGGCAGAGGGGCTCTCGGCAAAGCAACGGTCGAGATGTGGCAGCGTCGCGTCGAGTTCAACCTGTTCGGGCCCGTCTCGGCCGCTTTCCGGCACATCCATCCTGCCATGAAGGAGTGGGAGGTTCCGCAGGTTTCCGAATGGGGCGAGGTCAACAAGGCGAAGGCACTGGAGTTCATGCAACTCCTCGATCGCGAGCTTTCCGGACGAGAGTTCGTCGCCGGCGACGAATTCTCGATCGCCGATATCACAGGACTGGTCGCTGTCGACTTCATGAAGCCCGCGCGTATTTCTGTACCTGAAGAGCTCGTCCACATCCGCCGCTGGCACAAGGCGATCTCCAGCCGGCCGAGCGCTGCTGCCTGACGTGACTCCCGAACTGGAATCCGTCCTTTCCGGAATTCGCGCTTGTCGCATCTGCCGCGACGCACCGCTCGGCAAGCCATTGCCGCACGAGCCGCGTCCCGTGCTTCTGCCATCCTCGACAGCGAAAATACTGATTGCAGGCCAGGCGCCCGGCACGAAGGTGCATCTCTCGGGCACGCCCTTTACGGATGCCTCGGGCGACCGGCTGCGCGACTGGCTGGGCGTAAGCAGTGACGAATTCTACAATCCGGATCTCTTCTCCATCGTCCCGATGGGCTTCTGCTTTCCGGGCCAGGACGACAGGGGCGGCGACTTGCCGCCGCGGCGCGAATGCGCTCCGAATTGGCGCTTGCCGCTGATGGCCGCCATGCCGCAGATCGAGCTGGTGCTCACCATCGGCCTTTACGCGCAGGCTTGGCATATCGGCGCTTCCGACAGCCGCTCGCTCACCGAGAGAGTCCGCGACTGGCGAGCGATTTTCGAGCGCGATCAGAAGCCGCGCGTCATTCCATTGCCGCATCCCTCATGGCGCAACACCGGCTGGGTCAAACGTAACCCATGGTTCGAAATGGATTTGCTGCCCTTCCTGAAAACGGAAATTCGCAGCAGGATCGGCAGCGCTTCTTGCAATCCAATACCCTGAAATTCTCAATCTGCGAGAATTTTGTTCTTGTTTTGTGATGAAATCCCGGGACAATGAGACGATCTTTCCGCGCCCGGAGTTCTTCCATGGATCGTCTCGACCGCAAAATCCTTCGCCTTCTCCAGGAGGACGCAACGCTCGCTGTCGCCGACGTTGCCAAGAAAGTCGGGCTGTCGACGACGCCTTGCTGGCGGCGCATCCAGAAGCTCGAGGAGGAAGGCATCATCAAGCGCCGCGTTGCGATCCTCGATCCCTCACGCATCAACGCCCGCGTCAACGTCTTCGTGTCCATCCGCACCTCCTCACACAGCCATGAATGGCTGCGCCGCTTCTCCGAAGTGGTGCAGGAGTTTCCAGAAGTGGTGGAGTTCTACCGCATGAGCGGCGAGGTCGATTACCTACTGCGGGTCGTCGTGCCGGACATCGCCGCCTACGACGCCTTCTACAAGCGCCTCATCGCCAAGATAGAGATCCGGGACGTGTCCTCGGCCTTCGCAATGGAGCAGATCAAATACACGACCGAGATGCCGCTCGACTACATGGTCCTCGACAAGGAGTCGGCCTCGAACGCGGCGTGATCACGATCGATCGTCAGCTTCGCTCCAGCCGCATGATGAGGCTGGGCGAACTGGCGCGGGTGTTCCTCCGAAACCCGGGCGGCGTAGCGAACATATCGGCCGCGCCCCCGAAGCTGTAGCCCGGCGAGCCCCGGTGGAGGTGTCAGTCCTCCAGCAGATAGCCCTTCCGGTGGGCCAGAGCTCTGGCGCCGGCAACCTTGGCGATGACTTGGTTGGCGGCGACAAGCTTCTTCAGCCGCCTGGTGACGACCACACCGTCTGTGCGTGCACGGACCGTGATGCGCGCTTCCTCGCCGATGCCATGGGGGTTGACGATATCGGCAATGGGCTGGCCGTCCGTGACCGTCTCCCCGAGTTCAGTCCGGTAGACAATGATGCCGAAGACGGGCGTGCGCACGATATCGCAGGCGTCAAAACCGGTTACGTCGCAGAGCGGGGCGGGCGAGGGGCGGGCCGGTCCGGCGAGATAGCCCCGGCGCCGCAGCGAATTCATGAGCGCGGCGATGTCACCGACTGCAAGCTCGTCGTCGATATCGATGAAGCCACGGAGTTCCACGGTCGCGGCGATGCAGGCGGTGGGCACCGGCTTGTCCGGGAAGCTTGCTGCAATCTTGAGCCAGGGCTCAACACAGGCCTCGGCGAAGGTCGAGCCCCCGGAAGCGGGTTGTGAAAAGACAGCGCGGCAGCCGAGCTCGGCCGCGACATCGGTGAGATCGGCCGCGATCTCGGGCTGCGCGAACATGTGCATCAGGCCTTCGTCATCGCAATGAAGGTCCAGCACAAGATCGGAATCGAAGGCTTCACGCGCCAGCGTCGTGTAAAGGGAATCGACCTCGAGGCCGCCCCGGCGCTCTTCCAGCAAATCCCGGATCGCGCGGCGGATGAGGACGACGTTCTCTTCCCGATCATTCCCCAGTCGGCCGGCGAGGCGGCTTGTCAGCTCTTTGCCGAGAGCGGGCCAGTGACGGTTGAAGTTGCGGCCGCTCGCGAGATCGAAGCGGCCGAGGTGGTCGCCATTGACGAACTGCGCCAGACCGAGCGGGTTCGCATAGGGAACGACGACGATCTGGCCTCGGACCTCGCCCCGCATGTCCGCCGCGTCGAGCGCTTCGACGAGGTGATGCGCAACGAGCAGGCCGGGAGCCTCGTCCGCATGGAGTGCTGCATGGATATAGGCTTTGGGCCTGGTGTCCGCCGCGCCGTAGCGGATCATGCGTACGCTGCGCCGGCTGCCCGGCGCGCCATTGGCAAGCGGAATGTCGAGAATTTCACGAGGCATGCGTAGTCGGACTTTCAGGCTGGGTCGGCCAGGAGCAGTTCGGATGTCTGATGCTCCAGTGGGAAATGACAGTTGAAGCTATGCGAGCCGTCTTGGTCCACCGACGGCTCGGGGAAGACGCGACTGCAGATATCGCGCGCATACCGGCAGCGCGTGTGGAACTCGCAGCCGGATGGCCGCCTCATCAGGCTCGGAACCTCGCCCCTGATCTCGACCCTGTCGAGCAGGGCATCTGGGTCGGGCTGCGGGTTGGCCGAGAGCAGCGCTTCCGTGTAGGGATGGCGTGGCCTCTCGAAAATGCGCTCCGTCGAGCCGACTTCGACGAACCGGCCAAGATACATGATCGCCATGCGATCGGTCATGTGGCGCACGACGTTGAGATTGTGCGTGATGATGAGGATGGCGATGCCGAGCTGATCCTGCAGCCGCGCCAGAAGGTTCAGCACCTCTCCCTGCACCGAGACATCGAGGCCCGCTGTCGGTTCGTCGGCGATGATGAGGTCCGGATTGAGCGCCAGCGCGCGCGCCACACCGACCCGCCTCGCCTGACCGCCCGAAAGCTGGTGCGGATAACGGCGGCCGAAATCGGCTGGCAGGCCGACCATGCCGAGCAGGCGCTCCGCTTCGGCAGCGGCGTCGCGGTCCTTTATTCCGTGGATGCGGAAGGGCTCCATCAGGAGCGAGCGCACCGTGAGCCGCGGCGAGAGCGAGCCCACCGGATCCTGGAACATCATCGCCATTCGGCGCAAATAAAGCTTGCGCTCGTTCGGACTGAGCCCGGTGATCTCCCGTCCCTCGAAGGAAATGCTGCCGCTCATCGGCGGCCGAAGGCCGATGATAGCGCGCGCAACCGTGGATTTGCCCGAGCCGCTTTCGCCGACGAGGCCAAGCGTTTCGCCCCTGCGGATGTCAAAGGAGACGCCGCAGACGGCATCGATGAAAGGCTGGCTGGTCTGCGTGGCGAGCGCTTTCAACGGGCTCATCCTCCGGAAGCGAACGCGAAGATCCCTGACGGAGAGAAGCGCACTCATGCGGGCATTACCCGTGCCTGATCGAGAAGGTGACAACGCGCAGCCTGCGCTGCGCCGATCGCATGCTCCGCCGGCCGCTCGCTGGCGCAGCGCGCAAAGGCATGGCGGCAGCGCTGACGGAAGATGCAGCCGTGTCGCGCGCCGATGAGGCTGGGCACTTCGCCCGGGATGGTCGGCAGCAGTTTTGTCTTTTGCCTGATCCGTCCAGGGTCGCACTCGAGCAGCGCACGCGTATAGGGATGACCGGGATTCTGGAAGATATTGCGCACGGTGCCGTATTCTACGACTTCGCCCGCATACATGACGGCAACCCGGTCGCAGAGCTCGGCCACTGTTCCGAGATGGTGCGAGACAAAGAGAATCGAGCAGCCGATCTCCTTCTGAAGTTCCTTCAGGAGATTGACGATCTGCACTTCGAGTGTGGCGTCGAGCGCGGTTGTCGGCTCGTCCGCGACGAGCAGAGCTGGTTTCACGAGAAGGGCCATCGCGATGCAGATGCGCTGGCGCATGCCTCCGGAGAATTCGTGAGGATAGCCGCCAATGCGGCTCTGCGGATCGGGGATGCCGACACGGCGCAGCATCTCCACCGCGCGCTCCCGCTTCTCGCGCCGGCTTCCCGGCGCATAGTGTTGCGCGTCGATCATCTGGCCCTCGATGGTTCGCACCGGGTTGAGCGCCGTCATCGGGTCCTGGAAGATCATGGAGAGCCGGTTCCCGAGCAGGCCGCGGCGCGCTGCGGCAGGCATCCGCAGCAGGTCGCGGCCCTCGAACAGAATTTCACCGCCCGTCACCTCTGCGTTTTCAGCAAGCAGGCCCATCACCGTATAGGCGAGTGTCGATTTCCCCGAGCCGCTTTCGCCGACAATGCCGACCACCTCGCCAGCGGGCACGCCAAGCGAGACGTTGCGCAGAGCATGCACCCTGCCGCGCGGCGTGCCGAAATCGAGATCGAGGCCGCGTATCTGGAGGAGGTCGGATCCGGGAGTCTGCTGCATAGGGCTGGGAGGTCTCATAGATCTTTCCGCAGCTTGGGATCGAAGATGTCGCGCAGCGCTTCGCCGAGGAAAGTGAAGCCAAGCGTTGTCACCACGATCGGAATTCCGCCGGCGATGACGAGCCAGACCGACTTGTGGATATAGCCGTAGCCGTCGCTCAGGATCGCGCCCCAGTCCGGAGTGGGTGGGCGTACGCCCATGCCGAGGAAGCTCAGGCCCGCTTCGAGCGTGATGACCAGCGGCACGTCCATGCTGACAAGGATGAGCAGCGGCCCGATGACGTTCGGCAGCACATGCAAGGCAAGGATGCGCAGTGTGCCCGCGCCCATGCTGCGTTCGGCTTCGATGAACTCGCTGTTGCGCAGGGCGTGCGCCTGGGTGCGCACGACGCGTGCGTAGATCGGCACCGAAGTCACCGCGGCAACGAAGATGACGCTGGTAAGGCTGGGGCCGAGCAGGGCCACGATCGCAAGCGAGAAGATGATGACCGGGAAGGAACGGATCGTGTCGAAGACGAGGAGCAGGAAACTGTCCAGCCAACGCGGCCCGAACCCCGCGATCAGGCCGAGAATGAGGCCGACCGTGAGCGAACTGCCGAGCGACGCAAAGGCGACCAGGAGCGCGATCCTGCCGCCCATGACAACCCGAGAGAAGGTATCACGACCGAGCTGGTCGGTTCCCATCAGGAAATCGAAGGAGGGCGGCGCAAGGCGCGGCCCGACCATGATGCGTATCGGATCGTGTGTGATGATCAGCGGGGCGAACACTGCGCTTGCGACCATTACCACGACCAGCACCGCCCCGAATATCCCGAGCGGATCCTTGCTCAATTGGCGCAGAAACGAGAAGAAAGGGCTGCTGCTGCGACTTTCGTCCGCGGGCGCGCGAATTGCCTCGACTTCCGCCATTCTACAGCTTCTCTCGGATTCTGGGGTCGAGCGCGGCATTGACGAGGTCGGCGACGGTCGTCGAAACGACGAACAGGACCGTCGTGACCAGCACCGTGCCCATAACGATCGGATAATTCCGCGAGTCGACCGCCTTGACGGTCAGCGCGCCGATGCCCGGCCGGGCGAATACGACTTCGACGAACACCGCGGCGGAGAGGAGATGCGCCATGCCCACGCCGATGATCGTCACGGTCGGCAGGATCGCGAGCGGCAGAGCATAGCGCGCCACGATGCGGTTTTCCGACAGGCCGAAGGAGCGTGCCATGCGGATATGGTTTTCGCCGAGGATCTCCAGCATGGATGCGCGCACGAGCCGCGAAATATAGCCGACCCAGCCGATCCCGACGACGAAAGCGGGGAGCACAAGATGATTGAGACGATCCGTGAAACCGCTGCCTGCCCCGATGGCCGGCAGCCAGCCGAGGCCGACAGAGAAGATCAGGAGTGCATAGATCGCCATCACGAATGAGGGAATGGCGATGGTCCCGACAGCCATGACCCCGATGATCTTGTCGATCACCGAATTGCGCCGCACCGCCGAATAGCACCCCAGCGGCACCGCGACGACGACTGCCCAGGCGATCGAGACCAGGATCAGCTCGATCGTATAGGGCAATTGCTCGAAGACGATGTCTGCGACGGGCCGCTGCGTGAAGACGTCAAAGCCAAGATCGCCGTGCAGCAGCCCGACAAAAAAGGTGACGATCTGCACGAGGAGCGGCTTATCGAGACCCATCTGCTGGTGAAGCAGCGCCTTCATCTCCGGAGTCGCCCGCGGACCAAGCAGGACCGCGGCCGGATCCCCCGGCACGGCATGGATCATGAAGAACAGAAGCATGACGGCGACCACGATAATCGAAGCCGCCAGCACGATGCGCCTGAGGAGATAAAGCCACATGCTTCGGGGACAGCCCTATGGATCAGGCGGATGTCGGCTTGAAATCGAGGTAGAGCGGGCGCCCGTCGGGACGAACTGCCGCGCCGAGCTTCGTGGTTCGGTACATTACCGGCGAGCCTTCGTGGGTAAGAAAGCGGTAGCCGCCTGACTCCTCCAGCAGATCCTGCATCTCGGTATAAAGCTTGGTGCGCTCGGCGGGATCGTCGATGGTGACCGCCTTGGCATTGAGTTCGTCGAAGCGCTCGCTGCGGAAGCGCTCCCAGTTCCAGACTCCGACCTGGTCGCGCACGAAGAAGCACGTCGCATAATAGGGGTCCGGCACCATCGAGAAGCGCTGGACGATGAGCTGCATGTCCTTCCAGCGATTGCCCTCCGATTCCATGCCGATCGTCCAGAACGAACCGGAGTCCTGCACATTGACCTGCACAGTGATGCCGATCTGCGCCAGTTGCGCCTGGACGACTTCCGCGATGGTCGAGAAGGTATTTTCGTTGAGGCAATCGATCGTCAATGTGAGGTCGCTGACACCGGCCTTCGCGAGGAACTCCTGGGCTTTTTGGAGATCGCCTTCGGGCGGTATGAGCGCCTTTTCGCGGTGCCCGACCAGGCCCGGCGCGACCATGCCGGTGGCCACCTCAGCCTGTCCGGAATAGGCAGCATCCAGGATCTGCGGCACATTGATCGCCCACTGGATGGCCTTGCGGACATTGATGTCCTTCAAGTTGGGATGATCCATGTTCATGCCGACATAAACGTAGTAGAGCGAGGGCTTCTCCTCGATCTTCGTGTCTGCGGGCGGGCTCTTCTTGAAAGTCGAGAGCGAGTCCAGGCTGAAGTCCGTGAAATCGATATCGCCCGATTGATAGGCCCGCTCGGCCGTCTTGATGTCGCCGATCGGCAGGATGCGGATCTCGTCGAAACCGGGCTGCGGTCCAGACCATTCGGGATTGCGGGTCAGATGAATATGCTGGTTCGGTTTCCACTCGGCCAGCACATAGGGGCCGGAGAAGGCGGGCGGCTTCATTCCGAAATCGCCGCCGTCCTTGGTGGCTTTCATGACGGCGTCCTCGGAAACGATATGGCCGCAACCATAAGGCAGGGTGATGTTCCAGAGCGGCACGAAAGGCGTCTTCAGCACGATCACGCCCGTGTAGTCGTCCTCGAGTTCCACATGATCGAGCGGACCCCAGTCACCTTTAACGGGGGAATTATGCTTGATGACGCGCTCGAAGGAGAATTTGACGTCCTTCGCGGTCAACTCGCCGTGGCCGCCGGTGAACTTGATGCCCTTCTTGACGCGGAAACGGATATGCGTCGGGTCGACCCGTTCGATCGTCTCGGCCGCCTCGAGTTCCCAGCCCCATTCCGAGCCCGGCTTGTAACGGGTGAGCTTCGAATAGATGCAGTTCATGACGTCGACATTGTAGGCATTCTGGTAGAAGCCCGGATCGAGCTTGTCGATGTCGGAATAGGAGCGCGCCTTGAGCACCTTGCCCTCCGCGGCCCAGATGGCCTGCGAAAGCGGCATGCCTGCGGCAACGATGCCTCCGCCCAATGCGGCGCCGGCCTTCAGGAAGCTGCGGCGGCTCAGATTGCCTGCGATGTCGTTCATTCTATCTATTCCCCTGGAGTGAGCGAATTCCCAGTCGCTTTTGATGTTGGTTGCCTGGTCCGAAGTCGGACGATGCGGGATAACGCCCGCATTCTTTGACAGGCAAAACAGCGGGTCAATTTTCGCTTTCGACGCCCATGGAAGCCACCCGAGCGTCACATAGCGAAGTCAGACGAGCTGACGCGGGATTGCCTCGGTCCACTTCTGCTCATGGACGAGCACGTCGCCTTCCCAGGCCCTGAGGCGCGCTTCAATGAGGAAATGCGACGGCGTGGCTGTAAGGGCGGTTTCGCTGACGCTCCCCACTCGCCACGCCCCGCGAGACATCTCAAGGGTCCACTTTGTCTCACCCTTGACGCTGCCGAGATCGTCCCCGCTGAAGGAATAGCATTCCTTGCCGATCGAGGTGATCGTGAGGTCGTTCTCCACCATCCGGTAGATGCCTGCGCCTTCTCCAACCTCCACGGCCACGCTGCCGTCCGCCAGGTTTTCGATGATCTTCCAGTCCTTTTCCGGTTCCTGGATCATTTCGATCTCGAGCGGTGAGGCGCCCACCGGCTCTTCGAATGGAGCAGGCTGGGGCTCGTCTGCGCTCTGGATGCGCACTGGCAGCTGCAGGCGGCACTCGTCGCGGTAGATGGTAAGCGTAACAGCTTCAGGCGCTGGCCAGGCAACCGGGAAATAGCCGGTCGAAATGGCCAGGCGAATGCGATGCCCCGCGGCGAAGCGCTGCGCAACGTGTTTGAAGGGGATCGAGACATGGTAGCGGCGGCCGGGTTCGAGCGGCTCCGGCTGCTCATGGCTGTTGCGGTGGGTCAGATTCAGAAGTCCGTAGCTGACGCGCGTCGCAGCGCCGTTGGGCGCCACATCGGAGAGCCGAACGGCCACCTGGGCAACCGCCTTGTCGCTCTCGAAGGAAAGGTCGAGCATGGCTTCGCCGGCAATCTCGAGATCGCTTTCCAGGACTTCGGTCTCGTGAATCAGGCTGCCGGCATCGTCTGCGCGCTGGTCGGCCGGCTGGTCGCCTGGCACGGCGTAAGAGCACCACTTTCCGCCGCGAAGCCCGACGGAGAGAGGGGAGCGGATCGTCTGAGGGTCGATCCGGTTGCCTGCCTGGGTCGCCACGAGAAGGCCATTCTCACCGAGGAACAAGGACTGCATTTCCACAGTAGGGGAGGGCCAGGAGGGTTCGGTCACCCAGCGGCCCGAACGGCTTTCGTAGCTGGTCCGGGGTTCTGCCCCGTCCTGCATGAACAGTCGCAACATGGGCTCGTCCATGATGCCGGTGTCGCGGCCCTTCAGCCAATGATCCCACCAGCGCAGGCATTCCTGCAGGAACCCGATTGCCGGTCCCGGTTTGCCTATGTTGGGATAGGTGTGCGCCCAGGGCCCTACCAGGCCCTTGCGAGGAACTGTGAGCTTCTCCATCAGGCGGAAAACCGAGCGGCAGTAACCGTCCGCCCAGCCGCTCACCGCGTAGACCGGACAGGTGATCGCCCCGAAATCCTCACAGACCGAACCACGCTTCCAGAATTCGTCGCGATGCGGATGTTCGAGCCAGGTTTTCAGCCAAAGCCCGCTTTCCTTCAGCCGGCGATGCCAGAGCTCGCGCCAGTCATCTGGCCTGTTTCGCGGGTCGGGCGGGAGTGTGTTGCGCCCGAACATGATGGAAGCCCATGAAAGATTGTCGATGAGCAGCGTGCCGCCCATGTAGTGGACGTCGTCTGCGTAGCGGTCGTCAGTCGAGGCACAGGTAATGATTGCCTTCAACGCCGGCGGCCGCAGAGCTGCAATCTGAAGCCCGTTGAAGCCACCCCAGGAAATGCCGACCATGCCGACATTGCCGTCGCACCAGGATTGCTTGGCAAGCCATTCGATCACCGAACACCCGTCATCGAGTTCCTGCTGCAGATATTCGTCGAGCATCAACCCATCGGAATCGCCGGTTCCCCGCAAATCGACTCGAACCACGGCATAGCCATGCCCCGCCACGTAAGGGTGCATGACCGCGTCACGCTGGGCCGTCAGGTCGTTCTTGCGGTAGGGAATGTATTCGAGGATGGCCGGGACGGGCGTCTCTTCCGCATCGACCGGGAGCCACATGCGCGCGGCGAGCCGGCAGCCGTCAGGCATTGGGATCTCGAAATGGTCGACCCTGCGGATGGGGTGCGGACAGCTCGTTTCGATGCGCATCACATGGCCCTCTTCTATAGGCGCAGCTTGCAGCAAGTCCGGATCGCGAGACAATTTCGCGCTGTTTCGCGACTTGACACTAGCTGAGCTTCAGGATGCATAGGGGCATGCATTCGGAGCCGCTTTCTCAGAACCTGGCCTTTCTCTGCAGCTACTATCCCTCCATTGCCGCCGTTTGCCGGCGGCTGCAGATCAACCGTCAGCAGTTCAACAAATATCTGAGTGGGCAGACCTGGCCCTCGCGTCGCAATATGCGGAAGATCTGCGACTTCTTCGGCGTGAGCGAGGCGGAACTCCTCATGGATCAGCAGCGCTTCGCCGCAATTGTCGGGCTGAGGCGGCGCCCCCTGACCAACCACGCACCGTCCGACGTCCTGGCGCATATCGAGCAGCTCTATCGGAGCTCGGGCGATCTGAGCCGCTATGTCGGCTACTACTTTCGCTATTTCTATTCCTTCGGCTATTCCGGCAAGATCATCAAATGCCTTGTCATGATTTACGAAAAGGATGGCCGCTATTTCTGGCGCTGCATCGAGCGGCTATCGCTGCCCGGAAGATACGGCGTGCGCACATCGAAATATACGGGTTCACTTCTGCTGCTCGGCGACCGCATCATCGCGCTGGAATACGAAACCCTTCTCAAGACCGGTATCACCCAGGCGATCCTCTACCCAAGCTATCAGACCAGCGTCTCCTATCTGATCGGCATACAAACGGGGATGCCACTGATCCGGGGGCGGCGGCCGGGCGCATCGATCGTGCTCATGGAGCACCTCGGCAAATCGGTGGACCCGAGGCAGGTGCTGCGGGCCTGCGGCATCTTCGACCAGAACGACCCCGCAATCGACCCGGGCATCCGGTCGCTCATTACCAACCGGATTCCCGAGGGGAGTTTCGTGCTCGAGACAGAGGACGTCTAGCTATCCCTCGATCCCGCACCAGTTCGCCGCAAAGAGCGCGATTGTTTGCGTGACGCGCTTCAGGGACGAGAGGCTGACTCGCTCGTCGATGCCGTGGATGTTCTCCGAAATCGGTCCGTAGACCAATGCCGGCATGCCGGCATGGAGCGCGAAGAGGGCAGCGTCCAGGTAGCAGGTCATGACATAGGAGGAGTTCGCCTCGCGGCCATGTACGAGCCGGTGCGCCTCTTGGAGTACCGCGCCGGCCGGGCAGTCCGGCTGCATGCGGTAGCCACCCTGCATCACGCCGATCCAGTCAATCATCGGTCTTGCCAGGGCAAGCTGGCCATCGTCCTTTACGGCTGCCGCCACAAACGCCTCCAATTCGGCGGCACGCCGGTGCGGGTCGTCGCCCGGGTAGAAGCCTATCCGCCCCTCGAAGTGGCACTCGAAAGGAACGGACGCCAGCCATTCGCCGCCCGAGATCGTGCCGATGTTCAGCGATGCCGGATTGGCGATTGTCTCGAAGCCGGGATGGCGCTCGCGTTCCTCGTTCCATTTCGCAGCCAGCCGCTTCAGAACGCCGATCAGCTTCAGCGCCGCATCGATAGCGCTCAACCCAGATTCTGCCTCCCGCGGATGTGCCGGCACGCCATGGACGGTGACGCGGAACTTGATCACGCCCGAATTGGCCGAGACCAGCTGCTCGTCGGTGGGTTCGGGAATGATCACCGCGTCGGCCCGATGGCCACGCGCGATTGCGGCCGCGGCGCCATTGCCGGTCACTTCCTCGTCTAGCACCGACTGAAGCTGCACCGGGGCCGTCAGACTCAGGCCCGCGGCTTCGATCGCGTCAAGCGCGAAGATGTTGGCCGCAAGTCCCGCCTTCATGTCGCCGGCCCCGCGGCCGTAGAGCCAATCGCCGTCGCGGCTTGCGGAAAAGGGCGCATGACGCCAACGCGAAGGGTCGGCTGTTGGCACGACGTCGATATGGGCATTCAGGATGAGGGAACGGCCGCCGCCCAATTTCGGGACCTTCGTGCCGAGCACATTGACCGCATCGGCGTAGTCAATGGTGGCCGGCGAAAAGGCGGGATGCCCCTGCATAGCCTCGACGTCGATACCGAGGCGCTCCACCGCGTAATTGCGTTCGACGAGCGCGTCGGCAACGATCTGCTGCGCGGCCTTTTCTTCGCCGCGCAGCGAAGGTGCGCGCACAAGTTGCTGCAAGAATTCGACCTGCCGTTCGAAACTGTCTTCGACGGCGCGCAGGATGCGCTCGGCATTCGATGGCGAGACGGAGGAGGTCATGAACGGTTTCCTGAGTTTCACGCGGGACGCGCAACTGGACGAAATCGCCGCCCGGGCTCGTCACCGGCTTACTGTAATTTTGCTGCTGGACGTCTGGTCGAATCAGGTCGTCCCCGGAGGCGACCGTAGTGCATGAATGACGAGCGGAGAGTCTCCGCAACTTCGGCAAATGACGCAGGTCGCCTGATGCAAAATTCTGCGCCTGTAGCCGCTCGTCAAGCTCGCTTGGCGGCCAGCCGTTCGAGCGTCTTTCCATCGGACAGTTCCTTTACCGCATCCTTGCCGATCCAACGGGCGGTCTTGTCGGAAGACTCCGCCAGCTTCTCGGCCAGTGCCAATGCCGGCTCGTGAAGTGCAGTCGAGCGTTTGCCGATCTGCCGCAGCGCCCAGTTGACGGCTTTTCTGACGAAGTTGCGTGGGTCGACGGCATGCGCTTCGATCAGCGGCAGATATCCGATGAAAGTCGCGTCGGGCTCCTTCTTCAGATGCACTGCGCCCCAGGCGAGCATGGCAAAGGCAGTGCGGCGCACGAATTCGCGCTCGTCGGCCGCGAACTCCCGGACAAGCTCATGCCAGAATGGCGTGTCGACAAAGAGATCGGAGACGCTGTCGACGATCTCCCAGGAGTCGAACTCGACCGCCCAGCTTCGGCATTGATCGAGCGTTATCTTATTGGGTTCGCCTGTGAAGGCTGCGAGCAGCCGCGCCTCACGAATGCCGCTCGCCCAGAGCTGCAATGCGCGGTCGTGGTTACGCCTCACCCTGCGTGCCAGCGGCCGCAACGCCGAGTTGCTGACGCCGAGTGCGTTTTGCGTGTTGATGCCGAAGCGCGCCATGCCGGCGCGACTCTCTTCTGTTCCGAGCAATTTCAGATGCGCGATGATTTCGGCCGCCGTCCAGGACGGAGAGGGGAGCGACGACACGGGATGCCCTTGCTGCAGCATGGCCTCAATTGCGCATGAAGCTCCAGGGATTCGAGATCGGCTGCGGCTCGGCACCGATCACCTTGTCGGCCGGCTCTATCTGCGCGCCGGCAATGCGATAGCCGGATTCGATCACCGACACGCCGTCCAGGATGAAAAGCTGCGTCTTCTCCAATTCAGGCATGAGCGTGCCCGTTACCGACACGGTCTCGTAGGCTTCGCTCAGCTTGTATGGTGTCTTCAGGTTGATCAGCACCGCCTGGTTGGGCGGAGGCGGTGGCATATGGCTGCACAGGCCTGCCCATGGCAGCAACAGGAATTGGTAGACGAGATCGCCCTCGCGATCCGACGGCAATGCATAGCCGGCTATCTGAATCGTCTTTCCCTTGAGATCTGATGACAGTTTTTCGCCGTCCGCCCAGGTGGATTTCGTGCCGTCCGTCTGTCCGGAAGCGTTGGCCACATCACCTGCCGGCCGCAGGTCATTCCAGCCGATCTGCAGCGGCGCAGCAGGAGCGGTGATGACGCCGCCCGTTGGTAGAATTGCGAGCACAGCAGCGATGGTCGGCAGCCCCCGCCGCATACTAACGCTCCAGCCGCGCGAGCAGCGAGGAGGTATCCCAGCGCTTGCCGCCCATTGCCTGGACCTCTTTATAGAACTGGTCGACGAGAGCGGTGATGGGCAGCTTCGCGCCGTTGCGGTCGGCCTCTTCCAGGCAGATGCCGAGATCCTTGCGCATCCAGTCCACCGCGAAGCCGAAATCGTATTTGCCGGCGATCATGGTCTTATGACGGTTCTCCATCTGCCAGGAGCCGGCCGCGCCCTTGGAAATCACCTCGACCACCTTCTCGACGTCGAGCCCTGCGTTCTTGGCGAAGTGGATGCCTTCGGCAAGACCCTGCACCAGGCCGGCGATGCAGATCTGGTTGACCATCTTGGTGAGCTGGCCTGCGCCGGCGGGGCCCATGAGCCCGACCATGCGCGCATAGGATTCGATGACCGGCTTTGCCCTGGCGAAATCTTCGTCCGCGCCGCCAACCATGACCGTCAGCACGCCGTTCTCCGCGCCTGCCTGCCCGCCGGAGACGGGCGCGTCGAGGAAGCCGAAGCCGCCTGCTGCCGCCGCGTCTGCGAGCTCGCGGGCGACGCTCGCCGAAGCCGTGGTATTGTCGATGAAGATTGAGCCCTTCGTCATCCCCTTGAAGGCGCCGCTCTCGCCGGTCGTCACTTCGCGCAGGTCGTCGTCATTGCCGACGCAGGAGAAAACGAAATCCTTGCCGGCCGCTGCGTCTCGCGGGGTTTCGGCGAGGGCGCCGCCGTACTCGGCCACCCATTTCTCGCCACGCGCCTTCGTGCGGTTGTAGACGGTCACCTCATGGCCGCCCTTCTTCTTGAGGTGCCCGGCCATTGGATAGCCCATCACCCCAAGCCCGATGAATGCGACGCTCGCCATGCTTTGATCCTTCAACGTGAAATTCGATCTGTGACCGGACGGCCCATCAGTCGGGAGAATCTAGCGAATGAGATGCCGCGTCAACCGGCGCTCGATCAGTCCGATGAGGTAGTCCAGCGTCTGCACGATCGCGAGGTAGATCAGCGCTGCCCAGAGATAAGACTGGAAATCGAAGGTGCGGGAGTAGACGAACCGCGTCACGCCCATCAGGTCGTAGACCGTGATGATTGCGACGATCGCCGAGCCCTTGACCATCAGGATCACCTCGTTGCCGTAGGGGCGCAACGCCACGATGAGCGCCTGAGGCAGGATGATTTTCCAAAGCGTCGCCAGTCTGTGGAGACCGAGCGAGGAGGCGGCTTCCCACTGACCGCGCGGCACGCTTTGAATCGCGCCCCGCAGAATTTCGGCCTGATAGGCCGCCGTGTTCAGTGAGAAGGCGAGGATGGCGCAGTACCAGGCTTCGCGGAAGAATCCCCACAGACCGACGGCCTCGAGTTCGGGCCGGAATGAGCCGACGCCGTAATAGATCAGGAAGGTCTGCGCCAGAAGCGGCGTGCCGCGGAAGAAATATACATAAGCATAGGCGAGGCTGGAGAGGATCGCGCTCTTGGACGTGCGCGCATAGGCGATCGGGATCGACAGGAGGGCGCCGATAACGGTGGAGATCGCGACCAGCAGCAGCGTTACCCCGAGACCGTCGAGGTAACGCGGCCCGTATTTCTGGACGAGATCGGGCCTCCAGGAGATTGCGAGATAGGCCACGAGCCCTGCGCCGGCCAGGGCCCAAAGGCCGACCAGCGCATAGCCGATGATGCGCGCACGAGGCCAGCCGCGCACGGTCTTTGGCGGCGTCTCCAGGATCGATGCGTCTGCGGCCGCGCTCACCGCTGAGCCTCCTGTTTGCCCACCGCGCGCTCGATGGCATTGATGCCGATCGAGGAGATGATGGCGAGCACGAGGTAGACCAGCCCGGCGACGCCGTAAAACAGGAAAGCGTGCTTGGTCACGCGTGCCGCAATACCGGCTTGTCGCAATGTTTCGGCAAGGCCGATCACTGAGACAAGGGATGTGTCCTTGAGCAGGATCAGCCAGAGATTGGAGAGACCGGCGAGCGCGATACGGATCAACTGCGGCAGGATGACGAGCCGCATCGTCTGCCCTTTGGTGAGGCCAATGGCGTAGCCGCCCTCATACTGCCCCCTGGGGATGGCACGGAAGGCCGAGAGGAAGACCTCGCTGGCATAGGAGGAGAAGACCAGGCCGAGCGCTACCATGCCCGAGACGAAACTGTTGACCTCGACCTGCGCTTGGGGATCGAAGAGATGCAAGACGTTCTGGATCGTGATCTGCGCGCCGTAATAGATGAGCAACAGCGTCAACAGCTCCGGCAGGCCCCGGAAGATTGTCGTGTAGATCGTGCCCGCTAGTCTCAGCGAAGGCTCAGGCGACTGTTTGGCGACGGCGACGAAAAACCCGATCAGCAGGCCAAAGGGCAGAATTGCCAACGCGAGCGAGAGGGTTACGAACACGCCATAGGCGATATCGTCGAGCCAGCCCTCAGGCCCCCAGCTGAGAAGCGTCCAGACGCTTTGCATCGGCTTGCCGCGTGAACCTCAGCCTATCCGACTGAGATGCAGGTGGCGGCTTTCCGCCACCTGCATGGTTGCCTGATCAAGATTCGGCGCCGTAGACGTCGAACTTGAAGTACTTGTCATTGATCTGCTTGTATTTGCCGTTGGCGCGAATGGCCTGGATCGCCGCGTTGAGCTTGTCGGTCAGCTCCTTGTCGCCTTTGCGCACCGCGATTCCTGCGCCAGGGCCGAAAATCTCAACCGGTTGCGGCTTCGGCACGCCGAGAATCTTGCAGCAAGCGCCATCAGGCGTATCCAGCCATTGCTGCAGAACGACGATATCGTCCTGGATGGCATCGAGGCGGCCATTGGCGAGATCGAGCTGCTCTTCAGGGCTGCTCGGATAGCCTTTGACTGTCGAGTCCGTATAAGTCTTCTCGGCATAGTTGAAATGGGTGGTCGAAGTGGCGGCGCCGATCGTCTTGCCGGCCAGATCTTCCTTCGTCACGCCCTTGAGGTCGGTGTCCTTGGATGCGGCCAGAGCCGACGGCGTGTTATAGTATTTGTTGGTGAAATCGACCTTCTGCTTGCGCTCGTCGGTGATCGACATCGATGCAATGATTGCGTCGAACTTGCCGGCTTGCAGCGCCGGGATGATCCCATCCCAGTCCTGCGTAACCCACTCGCACTTGATCTTCATCTCTTCGCAGAGCGCGTTTCCGATGTCGATATCGAAGCCTACGAGCTTTCCGTCGGCGGTCAGATTGTTGAAGGGCGGGTAGGCGCCTTCGGTGCCGAGCTTCAGCACCTTCTCCTGAGCGTTTGCGGCGCCAAATGACATTGCGAACGCAGCGACCGAAGCCGCCAAAGCGATACGCGTTAGAATGCGCATGATGTTCCTCTCTGTTCAGGTTTCCGCGGAAACCAGCTTTTGTCGTTCCGCGGTGCTCGGCTGGCATATTGGGCCAGTCGCGATTTTCGATACTCCCACTCTTTTTTTGGAAAAATCAACCGCAAAACAGGTGCCGCAAGGATACAGCCTTACTTGTCGGGGAGGGGCAAACCTGTCTCCGCCACGATGAAATCGGCTATCGAAGCAATGTCGTCGAGCGCGAAGACCGGCACTCTCTCCCCCTCGACGGCATGATCGGCGGCGACCGCACGGATGCTCGGATCGGCTGCGGTGAGCGGTGCCGTATCCTTGGCGCCGAGACGGCGCGTCTCGATCTTGGGGTGGCCCTCGCGCTTGTAACCCTCCACGAGGATGAGGTCGCAAGGGGAGAGCCGCGCCAGGATCGCGTCCAATTTGGGCTCGTCCTCGCTGCGCAACTCGTGCATCAGCGCCCATCGCCGGTCGGACACGATTGCCACCTCAGCAGCCCCGGCTGCGCGGTGGCGGTAGCTGTCGGCGCCTTCCCGGTCGATATCGAAATCGTGATGTGCGTGCTTGACGGTCGAGATGCGATAGCCACGTCGCGTGAGCTCGGCGACCAACCTTTCCGTCAGCGTTGTCTTGCCGGAATTCTTCCAGCCTGTGATGCCGAAGACGCGAAGCGTCATCGCTGCGTTTCCTCCAGTACCTTCTCGGCCAATGACAGGTCTTCTGGCGTATTGACGTTGAAGAAAGGGTCGACGTTGTCGCCGGTCAGGGCGATCACAGGAAAATCGACGAGCACCGCGCCGCATTCCTGGGCAAAGGCGGACACCTTGTAGGTCGCGCCTGACTCGAGGAAATCGCGGAGCCGGCCGGCGAGCGCCACAGGCCATAGCCCCACAACCGGATGGTGCTTGCCGCCCGATGCTGCGAGGGCAGGGCGGTCCGGAGAGGCGGAGGACATCAGGCGAGCCGTGAGGTCTGCGGGAATAAAGGGCGAATCTGTCGGCACGCTTGCGATCTGAGCGGCGCCAGTCGCTTGTGCCCAATCCATGCCGGCGAGCAGGCCCGCGAGCGGCCCGAGATAGCCCTCCATCGTGTCTGGGAGGACCGGCAAGCCGAATTGGGCAAAGCGCGACGGGTCGCCATTGGCGCTGATCGCGATCTTGTCCGCCTGAGGGATCAACCGGTCGAGCACATGCGACAGAAGCGGCCGGCCACCGAGCGTCAGCAGGCTTTTGTCGCCGCCTCCCATTCGCGCAGAACGTCCGCCTGCGAGCACGATTGCCGCCGGCGCCGTGGAATGTTCGGCTTCTCTGATCTTAGCCACGGTCCGAAAGTCCGATCTATAACCCGTCTGGCGCCATGGCCGGGCTGGCGCTTGCGGCAGCCGGGCGGCCTCGACCTGCAATGCGCTCGCGGTAGAGCGTATAGAGGCCGGAGCCGACGATGATGGCCGCGCCGAGCATCATCGGTCCGTCGGGTACATCGCGGAAGACAAGGAAGCCGAGCACGATCGCCCACAGCAGCGCCGTATAACGGAAGGGCGCGACATAGGAGATTTCTGCCGTGCGCATCGACTGGATGATGAACTGATACCCCACGAGAAGCAGCACTGCCGCCATAGCCAGCAGCCCGAGCGAACTGCCCGATACCGGGCTCCAGCCGCCCATCGGGCCGACGAGAAAGGCTCCGCATATCATGACCATGGCCGCAGTGACTGTCGAGACCAACAATGTAGGAATGGACTGGGGCAGTCGTTTCGTTGCGAGGTCGCGCACGGCGCAGAAGCCGACAGAGGCTAGCGCCCAGAGGGTATAGGCTTCGAAAGCGTCCGTGCCGGGCCTGACGACGATCAGGACGCCGGCGAAGCCGAGCGCGATTGCCAGCCAGCGGCGCCAGCGCACCTCCTCGCCGAAAACGAGCGCGGCGCCCACGGTGACCGCGAGCGGAAGTGCCTGCAGCACCGCGGAAGTGGTTGCCAGCGGGATATGGGAGAGCGCCACCAGGAAGGCGACAGTCCCGAGCAGCTCGCTCGCGGAGCGCAGCAGGACGAACGGATGAAGCGCCTGCCGCGGATTGCGTAGCGCTCCTTGTGACGAGGCAAGCAGCGCGATCAGCATCGTCGCGAAGAGCCCGCGGATCAGCATGACCTGCCCCATATTCATCGATTCGGACACGAATTTGGTCAGCGTGTCGTTGGCCGTGAAGCCTGCCATCGCGATCGACATGTAGATCGCGCCACGAAGATTGTTCGAAAGTGGCAAGGAGCGTTTCCCCGGCAGGTATCACTCGCGGATGTAACACCCTGCCGTCAAACCGCAACGGAAATGGACTGTGCCACAACCGCAGTGCGGCCACAGCGTGATTCCGACCGGAAGGTCAGCGCAGCAAAAAGCTGCGGAGTTTTCGGACAAGAATCATGCTGCAAAAAAGAGCCAGGAACGGATTGATTCGGTTGGATTTCGCTTTACTGGGTCGGGGTCAGCTTCTCGGTGCCGTTGCCTTCCTTGCCGGAGATCGTCCACACGCCATCCATGCTGCCGTCGTCATTGATCTTGTAGGCGACGAGGCCGATCGCATCGCCGATCGCATAGGCCGCGGCGAAAGCCCTGTCATTGCGTGAGCAGATCCCTTCGGTGGGCGTGGTGCCTGTCTGCCAGCGAATCGTGCAGGTCGTCGGACCCGTCAACACGATCTCGGCGGTACCGCTATAGTGAGAGCCGTCGAGGTTCGTCCCCTCGACCTTGTATTTGCCCCCGATCGCTTGCGCCGACGCGGGTCCGGCCACCAGAAGGCCCAAAACCGCAGCTGCGAGAAGCTTCTTCATCTACAATCCCCCTTCGATTGATGGGGGACCGTAATTCAATGGAAACTCATAGTAAATTGCACGGCGTTCAGAGAGTGGATACGTATCCGGCACTGTGGCGCGATTGCGACTAGAACCTTCCGTTCGGGAGCCGCCGCGCTCAGCCCCCCGTAACACTCATATGGCGCCCAACCGCTGGCCGCTTGGTGCGCCGGTCAATGACGAAGTCGTGCCCCTTCGGCTTGCGTCCGATTGCCTCATCTATCGCGCTCGAGACCAGCTCATTGCCCTCCGACGCCCGCAGCGGCGTGCGTAGGTCGGCTGCGTCGTCCTGCCCGAGGCACATGTAGAGTGTGCCGGTACAGGTGAGGCGCACACGATTGCAGCTTTCGCAGAAATTGTGGGTGAGCGGCGTGATGAAACCGAGCCGACCGCCTGTCTCCTTGACTTCGACGTAACGCGCTGGTCCGCCGGTCCGGTAAGGAATGTCGGTCAACGTGAATTGGCGTTCGAGCTGCGCTCGTAGTAGCGACAGTGGCAGGTACTGGTCCGTGCGGTCGGCGTCGATCTCGCCCATCGGCATGGTCTCGATGACAGTGAAATCCATGCCGCGGCCATGCGCCCAGACGAGCATCTCAGGCAACTCGGCCTCGTTGAAGCCCTTCAGCGCGACCGCGTTGAGCTTGACCTTCAGCCCCGCGGCCTGGCCGGCATCGATGCCGGCCATCACCTTGCTGAGGTCGCCCCAGCGCGTGACGTGGCGGAACTTGTCCTTGTCGAGCGTGTCGAGCGAGACGTTGATGCGCTCTACGCCGCAATCGGCGAGTTCCGCCGCGTAGCGGGAGAGCTGAGATCCATTGGTGGTCAGCGTCAGCTCGTCGAGGGCGCCCGTCGCAAGATGGCGCGACACTTGCCGCACCAGATGCATGATGTTTTTGCGCACCAGGGGCTCGCCACCGGTGAGCCTCAGCTTCCTGACGCCTTTCTCGATGAAGACCGCGCAGAGCCGGTCAAGCTCCTCGAGCGACAGGAGATCCTTTTTCGGCAGGAACGTCATGTCTTCCGCCATGCAATAAGTGCAGCGGAAGTCGCAGCGATCCGTCACGGACACGCGCAGATAGCTGATGCTGCGGCCGAAAGGATCGATCATCGTAGTGACAGGATCCATTAAGTCTCGCTCGTGCTAGCCTGTTCAGTACTGGTGCACCCGAATGTCGTGCAATCGAGGCCGTGCTTCAAGGCGGGTCCCTCTCAGTCTTTGGTAACATCACCGCTGTAGCCGGCGCAACATAGCGATTTTGCTGCGAGCCCGAGCGGCCGAATTTTCTGGTGGTGGCCGCATGACCTCAACGAATTAACGCTAGCGCCGTCAGGCGACTTGCCGCTTGCCGCTCGCGAATGGGCTGAGCCCGATCCACTGCTTCATTGCGCTGGCGATCGCGGGCTCGCCCTCGAGCTCGACGTTTCCGGCTTCGACCTCGTGGCGCAACGAGGCAACGCCCATCCAGATCGCCGTCATGGTCCGCAATGGGGTCCGCACCAGAAGATTGACTTCATAGCCGGGGTCGAATCCACAAAGGTCGACCTGGCCTCCGTCGGCGACGAGCCACCAGTTGCGTTTTGCGCTCGGCAATTCGGGGTACTGAAACTGAATCGTGCAGCGGCCCGTAGGGAGCGGGTCCGGCTTGAGGTGGCGGCGCATGTCCCACATCAACAGCGACGGATCCAGGTTCTTCAGCGAGATTTGTGATTCAATCCAACGCTGGCCCCAGAATCCCATGGACATGATGACTTCTCGCAGATCCTCGCCTGCCGGCGACAGCCGGTACTCGACGACGCCTTGCGGATTGGGCGCTGCGACGATGATGCCGGCCGCCTGCAACTCCTTGAGCCGCCTTGAGAGCAAGGCGGGCGACATGCGCGGCACCCCGCGCCTCAGATCGTTGAAACGTGTCGATCCGCACAGCATTTCGCGGATGACCAACGTCGTCCACCGCGTGCAGAGGATTTCCGAGGCCATCGAAACGGGGCAGAACTGGCCGTAACCTCCACGGTCCATGCGCATCTCCGAGCATATAAGCCTCTGCCGATATTACCCCGCAGACCGGCCAGTGCAAAAGGGATTTGCCTCGCCTGCGCCGCCATCCAGGCAGGCAGCAAACCGCAACCCGCTCGTGGTACAGTTCCAGAACTGGAAACGCCGGCAACTCTGCGAGATGCTCCAGGCACTATCTGCAATGCCGGAGGAGAAGATGACCAGCCATGCAAATCCCTCGAGCTTCCCGTCGAGCGACGACCGACTTGATGCCGTGGCGATCGCGCGGGGGCTCGGACCTGTGTTCGCCGGGCGTGCCGCCGCGGCGGATGAGAACGACCGGTTCGTCGCCGAAAATTATCAGGCTTTGAAGGAATCCGGTCTGGTCGAGGCCGGCGTGCCGCGCGAACTCGGTGGCGGAGGGGCGGAAGTGGCCGAGCTGGCCGACATGCTGCGCACTCTCGCCCATTCCTGCGGTTCGACGGCGCTGGCTTTCTCCATGCACACGCATCAGGTCGCAATTCCAGCCTGGCGCTGGCGCCACCAGAAGGTGACGGCCGTCGAGCCGCTCCTCAAACGTGTTGCCAAGGAGCGTATTATCCTTCTCTCCAGCGGCGGGTCGGATTGGATCGCCGGCTCCGGCAGGGCCGAGAAGGTCGAGGGCGGCTACAGGATCAACGCCCGCAAGGTATTCACCTCGGGCGCCACGGCAGGTGACCTGCTGATGACCGGAGCGGTACTGAGCTCCGAGGGCGACACGGACACGGTCATCCATTTCGCCGTGCCGATGAAGGCGCCCGAAGTGAAGATACTCGACACCTGGCACACGCTCGGCATGCGCGGAACGCAGTCGGACGACGTTTTGATTGAAGGGCTGTTTATCCCTGATGCCGCGGTCAGCTTCTCACGCAAAAGCGGCGAGTGGCATCCGGTCTTCCAGATTATCGCCACGATCGCTTTCCCACTGATCTATTCGGTCTATCTCGGCGTCGCCGAGAGCGCGCGCGACATTGCCCTCAAGCTGGCCGGGCGCAAACCGGCCACCGAGGACATGATGCACCTTGCCGGGCGGATGGAGACCTCCCTGCGCGCCGCCCAGCTCGCGCATCGTCACATGGTGGAAATGGTCGAACGCAACGCTCCGTCTGCCGAGTCCATCAACGAGGTGATGATCGGCCGCTCGCTGGTCGCTCGTCACGCGATCGAGGCGGTCGAGCTCGCCATGGAGCTTGCCGGCGGCGCCGGCTTCTATCGCAACAATGGCCTGGAGAGACGCTTCAGGGATATTCAGGGGGCGCGCTATCATCCGCTGCAGGCCGGACCGCAGGCGCGCCATGCCGGCGCGATGGCGCTCGGCCTGCCTGTAGCGAGCATCTACTGAATGCTTCGAGACCGGCGAAAAAGGCCGGCCCCCTTGCGGTTGGCCGAAAGCAGCTTTCCAAGGTTTGGAAAGTCGCGTAGTCGGAGCGCGGCAAAGGACTGAAACAATGGCCGCGCCCACTGAACTCAGGGTCTCGAAAGACCGGCGGACACTCACTGTGACTTTTGCCGATGGCGGCTCCTTCGAGCTTTCCGCCGAGCTGCTGCGCGTACTCTCGCCTTCGGCCGAGGTGCAGGGGCATTCCCCGGAGCAGCGCGTGACGGTGCCCGGCAAAAGGAACGTCGGGATCAGCAAGATCGACCCGGTCGGCAACTACGCCGTGCGCATCACCTTCGACGATTTTCACGATACCGGCATCTACACCTGGGATTATCTCCATACGCTCGGTCGCGAAAAGGCCGAGCGCTGGCAGGCTTATCTCGATGAGCTGACCGCGAAGGGGTTGAGCCGCGAGCCGGGTTCGGCGCAGCCATAGGTTGGTACGAGGACCTGACCGTTCACCTCGGCGACGAGAAACTCCGCTCCGCAATCCGCGGCATGTCGGAACTGGCCGAGACAGCCGAAAGCTCTGCCTTGGCCATGGCGCCGGTCGGCACCCGCCAGTCACGCTTGTGAGGTTCCTGCGCCGGACCCGAAATTCGCTGAGGCGCGACTTGGAAAACTGTCATATGTGCGTGCTAAGCGGCCGAGAACACAGCCGGAGGGCACATGACCATCGTGACAACAGTGGACGAACTTGAGGCTCTTTACGGCACGCCGGGCGACACTTCGCTCGTCAAGGAGCTCGACCGCATCATCCCCGAATATGCGGCCTTCATCGAGGCATCTCCTTTTGTCGCATTGGCGACCTCCGGCCCTGAAGGGCTTGATTGCTCGCCACGCGGCGATCTCGCCGGCTTCGTGCGCATCAAGGACGAGGTGACCCTGCTGATGCCCGACCGGCACGGCAACAACCGTGCCGACAGCCTGAAGAACATTGTGCGCGACGGCCGTGTCGGGCTCCTGTTCCTTGTTCCGGGTTCGGGCACGACGCTGCGCGTCAATGGGCGCGCCGAGCTTTCGATCGATCCCGAACTGCGCGCCTCATTCACCGTCGAAGGCAAGGTGCCGCGCTCGGTGATCGTGATTGCAGTCGAGGCGGTCTATTTCCAGTGCGCACGCGCCATCGTCCGTTCGGATATCTGGAACCCTGCAAAACACGTCGACCCGAAGTCGCTTCCCACGCCCGGTGCAATATTGGCTGCAGTGAGTGCGAACCGCATCGGCGGTGAGAGCTACGACCGGGACTGGCCGGAGCGCGCCAGGAAGTCGATGTGGTGATCAATCGATCCTGAGCGCCTCGGCGATGCGGCGCATGTGCTCGCCCACAAAGTCGCACTCGGCCGGTGTCGAGGCTGCCATCACCTTCTCGATCAGCGCCATGTGGACCTTGAGCGCCTCCATCAGCAGCGCCTCGCCGGAAAGGGTGAGGTAGAGCCGCAGCACCCGCCGGTCCTTGCCGTCGGTCTCGCGCCTCACCAGCGCCCGCCGCTCGAGCTGCGGCAGCAGCATGGTGATGTTCGATCTTCCGACCAGCAGCTTTCGCGCGAGGTCGTGCTGCGACATGCCGGGGTGCCGGTAGAGGTTCATCAGCACATCGAGCTGCGCCGGCTTGAGATCGAGTGGATGAAGCGCTGCCGCGAGCGCGCGCTCGACCGAGTGGCACGCGCGCGCCACCGCGACCCAGTTGCGGAAGCGAGGATTATCCCAGGGAAGTGATTGCATTTTGTTCATGCTTGAACGATAATGTTCATGTTTGAACCATTTCGAGTGGCCCTCAATATGGCACCAGTCGCGCGAAAGGTCATCTGGGCACTGTTCGGCGCTGCTGAACATGTCATGCCGGCGGCTGCCGGCAGAATCGCTTTTGAGCTGTTTGCTCGCACGCCCCATCCAAAATCCCTCGGCGAGGGCGGCAGGAAGGCCGTTGAACGGGCCGCCGGCCTGCTTGCGGAAGCGCGCCGGCATTGCCTCACCACCCGCTCCGGCCGCATCACTGTATTCGAGTTCCGCCCTCGATCGGACAGGGGGCGGCGCGCCCCCATTCTGGTGCTGCACGGCTGGGGTTCACGCACCGAATTCATGAAGGGGCTGATCGAAGGATTTCGCGATGCCGGGCACCGCGTCATCTCGCTCGATTTTCCCGGCCATGGTCATTCGCCCGGTCGCCGGCTGACCCTCGTCAGCGCGGTCGAATCAGTTCGCGTCGCAGGCGAGTGGTTCGGGCCGTTCGAGGCGATCGTCGGTCATTCCTTCGGCGGCGCAGTCGCGGTCAACGCCGTGGCGGGCTCAGTGAAGGGCGTTCCGCCGCTCGCGGCGGATCGACTCGTGCTGATTGCTGCGCCAAGTTCAATGCCGGCGCTCTTCGAAGGCTTCGGTCGGCAGATCAATCTCGGAAAAAAATCTTACAGAAGCTTCGCAGCCAGGGTCGAACGTCTCGCCGGGCATCCGCTCGAGCATTACGTCGGCTCCGCTCGACTTGCCGAGGCCGCGGTGCCGACGCTGGTGCTGCATGCTCACGACGACCGGGAAGTCTCCATCGACCATCCGCAGGACTATGCCGCAGCAGGCGATCACGTCCGCCTCGATTGGGTCGACGGTCTTGGCCACCGTCGTGTCCTGGGTGATCCGCGGGTTGTCAATAGAGCCGTGGCGTTTCTGTCGGAAGGCGAGCAGACCGCGCTCGTCTATTAGTCGCTGCTCAACCATCGCGCGAGCGGGCTCCAGCTTCTGCAACGATCCCTCGATTCACACGTTTCGTTTCTGCTCAACCGCAAGCGAGGAAACGTGCGATGGCCAGAACGCCAAAGCCGGGACAAGTTGACGCGGCAACATACCAAAATGGGCGAGGGGTCTCGATGGGGATCAAGACGAGAGCCACAGCCAGTAGGCCTCCAAGGGCAGGGGCGGTCAGCAGCAGGGGAGCCGGTGCAGGATCGTGCACTGCGTTGACCTGGGGTGATGTGAAGCAGGCGGGCAACATCGCTGAGCTAATTAAGACGAGTTTAACGAAACCGGTATGAATCAAATAAGCACCGCCTTAGATCTGCCATGCGTGGACGTGCAATTTATGCGTGCGGAGTGGCGGCTTGAGTCGCAAGAGGGGAGCCGACCGGCCACGGCGGCTTGGGTATGATCGATGAAGATTCTCGGCAGAGTGCTTTTTGCTTTGATGGCAACTTCGCTGGTCGTTTCCCAGCCGGCTGCTGCTGCAGAGCGCATCGACGGTCTCAGGCGGGCGCCCGCGCAGGTCGAAGGCCGGCGTAGCCTGTTCGATTTGCTGTTTGGCGGACCGGTGCGCTCCAGGCCTGCCAACGAACTGCCTCCGGCGCCGGCTGCTCCCGTAGAGGCGCCTGCCGTCAAGCCGGTAAAGATCACCGCCCCGAGCTATTATGATTACAAGCCCGATCGGTTGGTCAAAGTCGATTTCGCGCCGTTCAAGGCGATCCCGGAGAAGGCTGCGTTCGGCCCTTCTCTCACAGACCTGACCGTCGGCGAAGCCGCAGCCGGCCTGGAGGGGTTCGACCTCTATGCCGAGAAGGACGTGGCGCAGGCGCTCGTCGATTACTACTCGGCCAACCCTCAATTCATCTGGGTCAGCGGCTTCACCGCCAACGGCAAGGCGGAAGAGGCGATCCGTATGCTCGGCGAAGCCGAGAGCTACGGCTTGTCGCCGGCTGATTATGCGGTGGCTGTGCCCTCCGCCTCGTTCGACACAAACGACTTGGCCGCGCGCAAAGCGGAACTGGTGCGCTTCGAGATGACGCTTTCGGCGCGCGTGCTGCGCTATGTCCGCGATGCGCAGAACGGACGCGTCGATCCAAACCGCATTTCGGGCTACCATGATTTTCCGCCGAAGCCACTGGACCTGCCGGGTATTCTGAGAACCCTGGCACACACTGCGGAGGTGCGCACCTATCTCGAGTCGCGCCATCCGCAGAACCCCGAGTATCAGGCGCTGCGCGTGGAACTCGAGGCGTTGCGCGCCAGTGAGGAGAACCGGATCGTCGTCGACCCGAAATTGCTGCTGAAGCCTGGCGAGACGAGCCCCGAGTTGCCGAAGCTGCTCCAGCTCGTCGCACGCGATCTCGATGATGAGAGCGGCGGCGAATATGGCGAAACACTTTATACGCTCGGCAACAGCGAGACTTACGTTCCCGAACTGGTGCCAGTGATCGAAGCAGCGCAGAAACGCGCCGGACTTAAGCCCGACGGCGTCATCGGTCCGCGCACCGTCGCCAAGCTCGCGGGTATCTCCAGGGCCGATCGTGTCCAGAAGGTGACCTATGCGCTCGAGCAACTGCGCTGGCTGCCCTCCGACCTCGGCAGCCCCCGAGTCTTCATCAATGAGCCGGCCTTCACCGCGAGCTTCATCGATGGCGGCGAGGAAAAGCTGACCATGCGTGCCGTGATCGGCAAGCCCACCAACCAGACCGCGTTCTTCTTCCGCGATGCCGAGCAGGTGGACTACAACCCCTATTGGGGCGTCCCGCAGTCGATCCTCGTCAACGAGATGCTGCCGCGCCTTCGCCGTGACCCCGGTTATCTTGACCGCGCCGGCTATGAGGTGACCGACTCCAAGGGCCGCCACATCCCGTCGTCCGAAGTGGATTGGAGCGCCTATGGAGCCAAAATTCCGTTCAACGTCCGCCAGATACCCAGCGAGGCCAATGCGCTCGGGGAGCTGAAGATCCTGTTCCCCAACAAGCACGCGATCTATATGCACGACACGCCCGAGAAGTCGCTGTTCAAAAGGGATGCGCGCGCCTTCAGCCATGGCTGCGTGCGCCTCGCCGACCCGCGTGGCATGGCGGCCGCCGTGCTCGGCACCACGGTGGACCACATCGCCGACAAGCTGAAGCAGGGCCACTCCTCGGAGAAGGTGACGCGCAAGATCCCCGTCTATGTCGCCTATTTCACGGCTTGGCCGAACTCATCGGGCAAGGTTGAATATTTCAACGACGTTTACGACCGCGACGCTCACTTGGCGACCGCGATCGAGAAGACCGCGGCAGTGCGAACCCCTGCGAGCTGATCAAATGGGAGGGTTTGCAGGCGCCGCGGCTAGAGTATTTTGCAGCCTAGTGGAATCACTTGGCGTTGCAAAAATGCGGCAAAAACAATTAGAGGGGGCGGCAGCCCGGATTTATCCAGGCTGCCAGATCTAGACTAAGAATAGGTGTGGCGTACTGCAGTTTGGCTTGGCCCAGGCGCTGCCCTTCACCCTTGCCAGTCTTACGCACGGTGAGAGGAGGCGCGCTGCATCCGCGTCTCCCCCACTCTTCGGCGCTTGAGATTTGTGCGAACAACTACCCGACAGGGAGAGGACGAGCGGCGGCGTCAATCTAAAACCTCACCGAGAGGGTGGCGTTCGCAGCGTGATCCTGGACGCCGTCGCCGATCTGGCCGGAATAGCCGATTTCGAGACGCGACCCGGCGGTCAGATCGAGGCCGAACGTGGCGCCGAGAACAAGCGCGTCTTCGGCGATCGCCGTGCCCGCGACGGTAAAGAAGTCGCTGCCGGTGAAGGCCTGGGTTGCAAACGGCGTGGTATCGCCGAAGGCGTGGCGCCAGCCAACCGTGCCGCCGGCCGTCGCCCTGATACCGCCGAGGTCGAAGCTGGTGCTGGCGTTCAGACCGAGCGTCGTGAAGGTGACGTCGCTGTTGCTGCTCTGGCCGGTGAGGCCGGCCGTGCCGCTCTCGGTATAGCCGTCCGTATGAAGATTGACGTAGGCGAGATTGGCGAAGGGCTCGAAAGCGGCATCGCCATAGGCAAAAGTATAGCCGGCCTCGCCGAAAGCCTGCGCCGTGCGGGCATCGTAACTGGCCTCCGCCTCCTCCGACAGCGCGCCGACGGCGATCCTGCGGGACGTGTCGATTTCGTGCCATGTGTTGGCCGCACCGAAGCGGAGGCCGAGCGCTCCCATCTGGGTGCCGGTATAGGCCGCCAGCGTATAGCTGGAGACGTCGGCCGAGGAGGCACGTGCATCGCTGTCGAGCGAAGAGTGGCTGTAGCCGGTGGCGAGGCCAAGCCGCCAATCGTCGGTGACGAGGGCATCGCCGCCAATGAAGAAGCCGCCGATGGAGCTCGTGAGCTCGGCCGCGTTGCCGTCGCCGTCGAAATCATCCCGGGCGCCGAAGCCTTGCGCCCACACGGCGAAGCGGTCCGTCGTCGCCGGCGCGGCTTCCGGCCCGCCCGGCCCGTAGGCCATTACCGGGGTAGCGGATGTCGTGGCTGGGTCGCCGAAGGCTGTGCGGATGCGGTTGTTCGCAGCGTCGCGAATGAAGCGGCTCTCCTCGATCAGCGCCGTCTTGGCGCTGGCGTGGATCTCGCCGGAAAGATTGTCGAAGGCGCTTTGCGCCTCAGCAGTCGAAAGCCCGGTAATGGCATCATAGATCGCGTTGCCCGACCCGAGGCTTTCGGCGCCTTGAGCCGTGGCGATCTGGTTGAACGTTGTGCCGGCGCTCGCAAAGCCGACACTATTGCGGCTGAGCGTCAGGTAGACGCTGCTCGCGTCATAGCTGAGGTTCGGGTCGAGGAAGGCGAGGTCGGAGGTGACATCGGCGAACGTGCCGGTGACTCCGCCGCCGGCGGTCAGGATCGTGTAGGTCGTGGCGGCGGAGTAGCTGCCCGTTTCGGCCAGCACCTTGATTGTGCCGCCATTGATGGTCGCCTTGCCGCTGGCGGCGATCTTGTCGGCCTGCCCCGCGGCGTTGGCCTCGACCTGGTAGATGGAGGTCGGGCTGAACAGCACATTGCCGGCCACTTTCAGGGTGCCGATCGAATTGCCGGGCGCGACGATGCCGCCCGACTGCGCATCGATGGCTCCCACCGTACCGTTGCCACCGAGAACGCCGCCGCTTGCCACGCTGACCGTCGAGCCGGCCAGCGAGCCGTTCACGGCGAGGCGCCCGCCGCTGACATTGGTTGGCCCGGTAAAGCCGCTGTCGTCGGCATCGAGGATGGTCTCGCCTGCGATCTGGTTGATCGTGCCGGAGCCGGTGATCGCCGGGGTGAAGTGGTACTTCGCGCCGGTGTGATTGAAGTTGATCGTGCCCGTGCCGTCACCGAATTGCACGGTCGGCGTGTCGAGTGCGCCTGGCGCCGCCGCTGCGCTCGCCGGGTCGGCGCCGATGTTGAGCGTGCCGGTGGAACCGGAGCCATCTGCGATCGTGACCGTCCCAGTCTTGACCGCGAGTGTGCCGCCGTCGGTCAACGTCGTCACGCCGATCCCGTTCACACCGACATAAAAGTCGCCGCCCAGCTGCCACGACGAGCCGCTGCCCGTGATTGTCGCGGCGCCCCGGCCACCCGCGTTCTCGCCGACAAATGCCGCAAAGCTGGTGACTTTGCCGCCGTTTCGAACCATGAGCGAGCCGGTGCCGGCGATGCCGAGATCAATTCCGTTGTTGGCTGCCAGCTTCGAGTTTGCGCCATCCACGGTGACCTGACCGACGGCTCCAGAGAAATTGCCGATCTGAATCGCGTTGGCGCCGGCTTGGCCGCCATTCGCGATCGCCAGCTTGCCGTCTCCCATGTGGCCGATCTCGAGGGTGGCGCTGGTGTCAAAGGCAGAACCGGCGCCATCGACGACCACCTGGCCCGTTCCTCCAGCCGCAACGCCTATGGTGCCGAAAGCAGCATCGACCTTTCCGCCATTCGAAATGATCAGCGCGCCGTCGCCAAGGTTGCCGACGTTGAGATCAGCTGAATTGGTCCAGCTCGAGCCAGTACCGTTCACCGTCGCTGTGCCTGCCGCCCCGGCCGGGCTGCCCAGGTAGCCGTATTTGGTGATCACCTGGCCGCCATTCGAGACCGTCAGCTCGCCTTCGCCCGCGCCTCCGACGAAAAATGCCTGGGTGTTGGTCCAGGTCGAACCGGTCCCGGTCACAATCGCTGTGCCCTTGCCGTCTGCGAACTCGCTCAGAATGCCCAGCAAATCGCTGACGGCGGCGCCGTTCGAAATCGTGAGCTGGCCCGTCCCGTGATAACCGACACAGAGGGTGCCCGTGTCCCAGTGTGATCCGCTTCCGCTCACGCTGGCCGTGCCCTGCGAGCCGGCTGCATAGCCGATGGAGGTCAGGATGCTGGTGACCGCGCCACCATTCGAGATGTCCAACTCACCCGTGCCGGCAGCGCCGACCTGGAGGCTGCCATTGTTGGTCCAGGTGGCACCTGCCCCCGAAACGTCGACCACCCCGCTTGAACCCGCAGTCCCGCCTATAACGCCGTACGTGTTCGTGACGGTGCTACCGGCTCCGATGCTCAATCCCGCGATTCCACTATCACCGACAGTCAGAGAGCCGGTACTAGTCAGCGTACCCCCGTTCTGAATCCGGAGGTTTGCGGTCCCGGTGGTGCCGACTTTGACGGATCCGGAGTTCGCGTTCTGTCCGTCAATTGTCGCTGCGTTCGGCGAATTCGTATCGATCGAGACACTATCCGCCGAGGTCGGAGCCGTGTTCGTGCTCCAGTTTGTTGGATCGGTCCAGTCGGTGCTGGTCCCGCCATTCCAACTGAGGGAGCCCGCGAGGGCTGGCGCGGAAACAATGACGCCGACAAGCGCTGTCGAGCCCAGGAGCGCCCCCGTCAGGCGGGAGATCCCGAATCGAGCGGGCGAAAAATCATGCTGTCCGGCGAAAATCATCAACTCCCCCAATCCGAATCCATCCGCCATCACGGCGCAGTTGGGGGACGTTTAGCTATTCGACCGGCCGCACCGCTTGGGCTGCGCGGCACATGGCTTGGGCAGAACGGCAGCTTTTGCGGAGGAGGGCAGAGTTGTTGCAACTCTGCAACGTGCGGCACGGACCCGGAGAATGCATGGCCGGGGATGCGAATGAGCGCGGATTCCGTCAAGCCTCGCGCCGCGCGGCAGCGCGAACATCGGATGGGGTGACTTGATAGCGGCGCCGAAATGCGTGATTGAAATAGGATAAATCGCCGAAACCTGATTCGAATGCGATGCCGCTGATAGCACGATCGGCAAAACGCGGATCCGTGAGATGCCGGTAAACCCGTGCAAGCCTCTGGTTCAGCACAAAGTCGGCGAAGGTCGTTTCCTCGCCGGCGAACAGCGCGCGGATCGATCGTGCTGAAATCCCGTGGCGCCCGGCAAGCGCGCCGATCGTAAGACCGCGGTCTGTAATGTTTTCGATGATGTCGGCCTTGATGGCGCGCAGCCGGGCAGCGCGTGCCCCCCGTCCCTTGACGATCTCCGCGGCGTCGCGCGTCGCTCCCACGATCAGCGATGCGAGGTCGTGCATGTGCAAGGCGATGGATCGGCGCAGATCAGGCGTGGCCAGCGCTTCGCTGTCTTTGATGATCCCGACATAGCTGGCCAGCAGCCGTAACGCGGGATGGTTCCGCGGGATCTTGCGGATCATCGTATCCTCGATGTTGGCGACCAGCGGCGACAACATGGCCCGGCTGAAGCGGAGGTTTCGAATAAAAGACGGAGCATGGCCAAGGAACTCTCCGACCGAACCGTTCGAAACCAGCACGGCGTCTCCATCCTGGATGGAGACCTCCCGGCCGAACTGACGCAAAGTACCGGAGCCCTGCGGCGCATAGACGAGGATCACATCGTCATTGTCGATCATCGTCGCCGTGTGCCTGTTGCGGGTCGGGGAAATCCGTCCGGAGGCCATGCCGAATTCGGCAAGTCCGCACAGGTCGAAATCAAATTCGAAAGGGAAGCCGGGAATCGGATCGATTTCCAGCCTCATCACTGCACGGCCGAAATTCTCGCGGGAGGCTTCGATGCCGTCAGGCCCGGCAAACTGCGCGCTCGAAATGCGCAGTGTCCCCATACCTCCGTCGACCTGCTGGCTGGCCACGGATCATCCCCACGATCAAGAGTAGATTGGCATTCTGCGACGACAAATCTCGCGTCGATGCCAAGTTATCGAACCCCAATGGATAACTTGTTGCAGGAAAGCTGCCGCCGGGTCAAGCAGGGGGCAACTTGTACTTCACGCACGCAGGGATATGCGAGCGTCACGTAGGCTGGCATCGCTCGCACGTCCCGATGCTTCGAAGCCGAAAAGCACCGCCTCCAAATGCCCCGTTTGTAAGGGCCCTGAGCTTTTCTTCGTAAGAGCTTAAGCCCTTCGTCTTCGCTATCCGCGCTTGCTGTGAAGGGCAGGGGTGCCCTTTCCTTTCGCGAATAATGAGGGAGCACATGATTATGCGAAGCAGTGAAAATTCGTTCGTCTTGGCGGTGATTGGGTTCTCTTCCTGTTGATCGGAGTGGGCCTGAAGGTTGCCTCCCGGCCCGAACCGGTTTTCTGTTCCAGCGCATTATTGGCCAGCCCCGCATCGAACCAGTCGACGCGGACCATAGGTCGTCACTGCTACGTGAACGGCAGCGCTGGCTTCGACTGCCGTGCCGCGAAACGCAGTCGCGTTATTGCTCCCTGATCCTCACGCGGCTCTCGACCAGATCGCTCGTATGATGAACACCCTGGATCAGGCTAGATGCCCAGGCGGAGCGTTGGGCGCCAGCACCATCTCTCGGGTAGCCGCATGGCAGTGTTTCGGCTCCGCCGGTCGTTACCTTGGCGCGGTGCGCAAGCCCCACCGCGCTCACAATGCAGTCGCGACAATTCGCTAGTTCCGCGGCAAGGCTGGGATACGCTAATGCTCTCCGTGGACGCGCCGGCGACCAGCCTTTGCCAACGCAGAGGCGGCTATGGAGCAACCCGCCACCGCGTCCAACCAACTGGCTCTCGCACCCCTTTGACCAATCAATCCGGTCGAGCCGATTAACTCCGACACCCGTGCCTTCATCGTGCCACCGCCAGACGCTTCCTGGAGGTGGCTGGATAGAGGCCCTACTTAGACCCTTGCCGACGGTGGATGCGGGGGAACTGCTGTTTACTTAGCTTTCGAAACCGCCTCCATCGCGCTCGCCAGCGTGACAGTGGGGTTCTTTTTGCAATAGGCAGCAATCATTTGCGCATTGGCCTCTGCCTTCTCACCGTCCAACTTGGTGTCGCCGGCTTTGCCGTGGGCGAAACCGCTCATCCACATTGCGATGCCGGCGACTTTGGCCCTCGACATGCCACGGACCTGCTTGCAGGTGAGCGTAGACATGTCCACTTCCGCGGTCATGGCTTGGCCGGCTAAGCCGATGACTGCGATCGAGAGTACAATCGCGCGTTTCATGATCAGGAGTCCTCCCAAAGCTCCCGCCTTTAGCTTCAATACAATCGCCTCTCATCGAAATTATGACCATGACCCAAGCTCGCTGTGTTGTTCGCGAGGTGCAGACTTGTTGAGAAGAAGTGGCGAGTATTGATTCTGTCCCGGTAATGGGCCTGGACGGCTGCACCTTCCGCATCGACCGTCGGATATCCCCTTGGGCCGATATCGCGATAGCCTTGGGGTAAAGTTGCGTCGGTCTGAAGGTCACGAACACAGGCTGCGACATCTTCCTTCTTCGCCGATTTGGTCGACGGGCAGCAATGACCCTCTTCCTGCGATTCTGACGTCAACAGCCGAGCTTCGAGAATCGCCGCTCGCAACCCATTGGGTGAATTCGGATCCGCCTGCAAATCCGGGGCTTTACAGTAACATACGTTTCGGCGGGCAATCCCCAGCAGTACAATTGCTCTGGCGTGGGGCTCCGGTTTTCGCACAAGCCCGCCAACTTGGCGCAATCATGGGAGGTTGCCATGTCCAGATTTCCGCGCACTGCGGTTGTTGCCCTGCTGCTGACTGGATCATCCGTCCTGGCTCATGCTCAGGCACAAGGCACTCCTGACGCAAGTGCGCGACAGCAATTGAGCGCTACCGAGATGGAGAGCCTGACCGATGCCCGGATTGCGATCGTCAAGTTCGCCCTTCAAATGACGCCCGAACAAGAAAAGCTCTGGCCGGCAGTTGAAGAAGCTATCCGCTCCAGGGCAGCGGGGCGACAGGCCCGCCTGGCTGCGCACAAAGCGCGCATCGATGAACTGCGTGACCGCAACGCAATCGAGAACTGGCAAAACCGAGATCCGGTCGACTTTTTGCGTCGACGTGCCGATGCATTGGCCCAAAGAGCGGCGGAGGTGAAGCGGCTCGCCGACGCATGGCAGCCGCTGTTTGAAACACTTAGTCCCGACCAGAGGCGACGACTGGCGGTCGTAGCGGTGTTCGTATTTCGGGACATGAGGGATCAGTTCGAAGATCAACTTCTGGAAAACTTCGACACAGAAGATTGAAGTTGGCAGAAAGGAGCCTGGACACCGACCGGTCGAGACGACGACCTGGGCACGAACGAGTAGCAAACACAGGGTACGGCAAACCGCCCGCCAGCGTAATGTCGCGAAAGGTGAAAACACCCTGCCGGCATCAACGCTCCGCTCGCCGTACCCCGTCGCGACGCCGCGACAGGTGGCATGTATGGAGCAATCCAAGAGAAATGCTCCAAGGAGGCCGGATGTGATCGTAGAATCGCCGTTGGACTTGATCTTTCGAGACTTGTTCTATCGTGTTCCTTCATTTGCCGGGACGAACGACCTCTTTCTAAAATTGGAGGGGTTTAACGTAACCGGCTCCATCAAGATCAAGACTGCGATCGCTCTTGTCGAGGATCTCGAGAAAACAGGCGTCGCCAGGTCAGACGACACCGTCATTGTGGAGTCATCCTCGGGTAATCTCGGCCTCGCCCTAAGTCTCGTCTGCGCCGTAAAACACTATCAATTCGTTTGCGTCACCGATCCGAATGCCAGTCGCCCCGCCATACGGGGGATGGAGGCCTATGGGGCTAAGGTCGTCGTCGTGAGAGAGCGGGACTCAGCGGGAGGCTACCTGGGAAGCAGGTTGAAGAAGATCGACCAGATCCTGTGCTCGAATCCAAACGCCGTCTGGCTCAATCAATACGCCAATGTGGCCAATATGAATGTGCATGCGGAGCAAACGGCGAACGAGATCGCGCGTGAGTTCGACCATGTCGATTGGGTTTTCGTCGGGACCGGAACGACAGGTACGCTTGCCGGAATCTCGGAGCGGCTTCATCAGAAATTCTCGAGCATCAGGGTTGTCGCGGTCGAACCGGTAGGCTCCGTCACGTTCGGCGGTGCGCCAGCGAAGAGAAACATCCCCGGCATCGGGACGAGCGTACGCCCCCCCCTTGCAGCTCTGGCCAAGCCGGACAGGATAGTGGCAGTGCCGGAACAGAAGACGATCGAAGCCTGTCTTTCGTTCGTTCGAGACTATCATCTGCTCGTCGGGGGCAGCACTGGATCGGTTCTAGCTGCAGTGCGACAACTGGCTCCGGAGTTTCGGGGTGGCGAGACCATCATCGCGGTGTCGGCAGATCTCGGCGAGAAATACCTGGACACTATCTACGATCCAACGTGGGTAGCGAAGGTCATCGCGGCGGATGGCGACAAGCGTGCGCGGGCTGAGGATCTGGTGGCTGCCGATGCAGACGGCTGAAGCTCGGCGGACGTGGCTGGGGTGCCGCATGTGCCCAATTCGCCGATGCAGCTTGTGCACCCCGCGAGGCCCTCTTCCAAAGAGGCAATCGTGATCTAGGCGGAGAACAATCGTGCTGTCTGCTCCGATATTTCACGTAGTTTCCGGTTCGGCTGTTAGACGTGTCATTGGCGAACATCGGGAGCAGATGTTCCCGGTTGTCGAGACGGCTTATCGACTTCACGCAGCAGGCAACACTGTCAACCCGGACAGCTATTTCCTGCGATATCCGGACAAACCGAATGCTCGCATCATCGCATTGCCCGCCCACATTGGCGGCGCGATCCAAAAGAGCGGCATCAAGTGGATTTCGAGTTTTCCGGAAAACCGGGCCAGCAACTTGGCCCGGGCTTCGGCGGTTCTGATCTTGAACGATGCGACCACGGGTTACCCGCTGGCGTGCATTGAGGCATCGCTGATCAGCGCGACGCGCACGGCAGTGTCTGCCGCGCTGGCTGCTGAGCATATTTCTCACGACCCGTTCGAGGGAACCCTCGCAGTAGTTGGAACAGGAGTCATCGCACGAACGACGGTCGACTGGCTCCTGTTTCGAAATTGGAAATTCAGAAAGATCAGTCTGCACGATCTGGACCGCGCGGAAGCCGAGCGCTTCAGCAAATGGCTTCGGGAGGAGCACAATCTCGAAGCCGATATTCAAGATCACTTGGAGGACGCCGTCCGCCAGGCGTCGCTCATAATTTTCGCCACAACCGCATCGGAACCCTATGTTGACGACGAAAAGCTGTTCGCGCACTCGCCCACTGTCATCCACCTGTCGCTGCGGGACGTTGGCGCAAACACGATTCTAAAATCGCAAAACATCGTCGACGACATCGATCATTGCCTGAAGGCGAGAACGTCGCCTCATCTGGCGGAAATCGCGACGGGAAGCAGGTCCTTTGTCGCGGGTACTCTGGTGGATGTGCTTGAGAACAGGCTCGAACCGGACTACGGCAAGCCCCGCATATTCTCGCCGTTCGGGCTTGGTGTTCTTGATCTCGCAGTTGGCAGCTTCGTGCTCAAGGCCGCAATAGCATCGGGCGCAACGACTGCTTTGCCCGACTTCTTCAGCAATTCCGCACGTTGGTGAGATGTCGAAGGAGAATTTAGAAATGTCGAGGGTGTGGAGTTGCAACGAGTGGGACCAGCTGGAGGAGGTCATCCTTGGCAATTCGCTCAATGCACGGTTCCCTACGGCCGACTTGAGCACTCAGCTTGCAGAATTTCCCGACCGGCCTATATCCGAAATACCTCGCGGACCCTTCCCGCAACAGATCATTGAAGAAACCCAGGAGGATTTGGAGTGTTTTGCCAAGCTCCTCGAAGATCTTGGCGTCGTGGTCAAGCGGCCGCAGACATGGCCCCATGACGCCAGATTTTCCACCATCAATTGGGAGGCGCAAGGATACTATAATTACTGTCCTCGCGACATCCTGCTGGTGATCGCCGATCAGATCATAGAAACGCCCAATGTCATCCGCAGCCGGGCTCAGGAGACCTTCAGCTATCGCGCTCTGTTGATGGACTACATGAAATCGGGCGCGAAGTGGTACAGCGCCCCCAGGCCCATGCTGCTGGACTCGCTTTTCGAGGGTGCTGATCTCGACAGACCTACACCGCGGAACGATGAGCTGGCATTCGATGCAGCAAACGTGCTTCGTTTCGGCCGGGATTTGATCTACCTGGTCAGCGGCACGGGCAACGAGGTGGGCGGACACTGGCTTCAATCGATGCTTGGCGAGCAATTCCGGGTCCATTTTCTCAAGGACGTCTACTACGGCAGCCACATCGATTCGACCCTTGTGGCCTTGCGCCCCGGCTTGGTCCTCGCCAATCCTGGACGCCTCAATGACGAGACGCTGCCCAAAATCTTGAAACAGTGGAAAGTCATCTACAGCCCGCCGATGGAGAACACGGACCGGCACGACGCAGATTATCTGGCGAAATCGATCGGTAGTGACTGGATCGACATGAACGCGTTCAGCATCAATGCCAACCTGGTGGTCGTGGATCAAAGTCAGCCGTCTCTGATGAGGCTCCTGGAGAAGGAGGGCCTCGATGTCATTCCCCTTAGGTTACGGCATTCAAAGATGCTGGGTGGCGGCCCGCATTGCATAACTTTGGACGTCCGGCGAGCGGGAACTCTCGAGCGGTACTTCGATTAGAGCATCGGACCGAAAAGTGCGTAGCGGTTTTCTGACGAATCCGATGGTTAAACAAAGAGATAGAGCGGCGTGGCGGTTCAATTTGAACGCACGCCGATCAGCCGCCTCGCAGAGTGAATCACTTCCACTTTACTTCAATTGAGCGTGCTTCAGGCTGCCGGCTGGTCCGCATGCGCAATAAGTAAAGTCACCTCTCGCTGTTGTTCGCCGCCAAAACGTCAATCGCGCGATTAATCAACGGATCGAGACCATTTTCGATATCAGATTTGTGGTTCAACAGCTCGATATCCGCCGGCACTCCTGTTCCTTCGTAGCACACCATGTCGGCTGAGAGATATACTTGGTAGGACAAACGGTACTCCCAGCCATTGGGAAGTTTCTTCTCGAGTTGGTATGAGAAGATTCCGTTTGTGTGGTCGCCTAGAATTGTAACATGGGGGAGCTGCTTTACCGCGAGCGCAAAGACCTCCCCGCCGCTGAAAACAGAATCACAGGTCAGGAGCACGATTGGCCCGGTGAATTGTACGTCACCTTGTGGTTCCAAATACCAGGTTTTCAAGGGCGTAAAGTCGCTGTTGCCCGGACCAATCTTCGTCTTTCTATGAAAAGCAACGCGTCTACGATCGCAAAACCGATTGACGATCGCGATCGCAATACCGTCCTCGCCGCCGGGATTGTCCCGGATATCGATAATAATACCTTTCAAGGATTTGAAGTCACGAGAGATCGCGTCAAGAGCGACAGCCAGACGCCGCTTCTTTATTCCCTCCAGTTCGAAAATTCGCATGTAACCGAAAGTGTCGGATCTGCAGTATTGAAGGATCCAGGCTTCTGTCTCCCTGGGCTTGCCAAATCCGTGATCAATAAGTGTCTTCCCAGTTGTCTTGAATAGATCCTTTATATCTCGTTTGGTAAATTCTCTGTAGAATCTGGACGTTTTCTCCGGATTGAAATATCTCGGCTTCTGGTGTCTGCCTCTGCTCGCTATCAGTTCGATGTGCCCATCATTCAACGGAGCAAGTAGCTGGCAAAAGATATTGAAAAGCTCATCAGCGCTTGTCGTCTTTGTGACTGCGGGTCTGTACGTATCGTACTGCTTTTCCCAATCGACTTTCCTCAGTTCGAAAAACGGGTATCTGTTGTGGAAGGTGTTCCACAAACATTCGAAATTCCTTTCAGGGTCGCTGGTCATGGCGGGCGATCTGAACTCCGGCCGGCTGCCCGAGGGAGCCTCGTTCACGAATAAGGGAGTACCATGGTGGCGAGTGATGCCGCCAAGCAAAGGCTGTCCGAGCGATGCGAAAGTCATTCGGGCGACAGATCGGGCACCAGTCCGACCAAGAGTTCAGAGCCAGCAAGCTGTATAGCGTAGATTTCCAGTGTGTGACGACCGATGAAGCGGAGTATGCCAGCTATCTTTTCCGGCGGTTGGAAGCGGCTCTTGCCGCGCACGAACAGGCACATGCTGATGGACAAAACACCAAGGCCCACAATTACGACGGCCAAGGGGACGGCCGGAAACGAATATTCCTTTTGTTCTTGCCAAATGTAGACGACCACGGCCACCAGACAAGCCACAAGGCGCATCCGACCAGCGGTATCGGTCGCGATCAGGGTTGGGGTTGCCGAGCCTCGAGTTTCGCCCGACGTCCCGCCAGAGGAGATATCGTCGATATACCGGCGCTGGCATAGACCGAACAGCGCCCACAGCCATCCCTCGGCGCCGTAGTCGGCAATCTTTCCTGCCACAGGAACCAATGCAAGAAGGAGGGAAACGATGACGGCGAAAGCGATCCAGCCACGAGTTTTCACAAATGCTTGTGCATGAGGCCGCGCGATGCGGATGAGCACATAGCTCAAAAGAATGTTGGGTGCCACCCACCTCCAATCCGCATTCCAGCTTTCGAGCAGCGTCAGAGTGATGCCGATGGCAATCCAGCGGAGCGGGACAGTTCGGCTGTGTGCGTAGCCCTGGAGGAAGAAGAACGATGGCGCTGCAAACCGTCCGAATACGCTCCACCAGAGGTCGTCTTCCATGAAGAAATAGCCGAAATGGCCAACCACGACGAAGATGATTGCAGCTGTTTTTAGCCAATCCGTGTTGTCGACCGCCCGTGCGTTTACTGAGTGAGTGCGGTCGTAGGCTACTGCGCTAGCTTGTGACATTTGAAGGCTCCGCAGGACTCCCACCGTAGGTAGATGTCGGCAGATGCATCTCCTTGAGAACCAGGGACAGCGGCAAGAGGGTTGTGTCACGCTCAATAACCGCGCCCCCCATCACCGTGGCTCCAAAGGAGACGGTGCAACCGCCCTGTATCCAAGTCCGCTTTACTTTCAGGATCATGTTCTCGAAGGTGTGAAACTGAAGCACACCGTCCACGACACAATCATCACCAAAGCGCACTGCGTCCCAGTCAGAGCACTGCATTGGCTGCGTGATGATTGTTCGACGTCCTATCTGGCATCCCATGCACCGCAGTATGGGATTAGACAGGACAGTACCGGCGCTCAACGCCAGAGACCCTCTGCACCAGACGAAAAAGCAGTCCTGCGCGAAGAAGTAGGCGAAGTGCCGCCAAGACCAGAAGGGGGCGGAGCCGTCGGCTCCCCATTTGCTCGCGACGAGCGATCTTTTGATCGCGACTGAGAGTAGAACCAGACTTACTTCGGTGAGGGGCAAGGCAATCACCGAGCTGGCGACAATGTGTCCGCCAAACCGCAACAAGCAAACGTACAGAATCGTGAATAGCATTCCCTCTGAGTAAGGAAGAATACTGATGCTCAAGAGGTCAAACAGAAAGACACGTGTCAGGAAGATAGGCAATCCGGGCCGACTGCGGGCTTCAGTTCCTGTCTCAAATAACGCGCTCGCAAATCTGACCGGCGGGTTTCCCGCCACCGTTACGGGATCGCCGGGTAATGTCCGCAGCTGTCGCCGGAACCGTATGTCACTGCCTGGAGTGGAGACGCCCAAGATGAAGTTGGACGGAAATTGCCCGTACTCCGCCACGCAGTTGTTTCCGGTGAAGAAGTTGTAGGGCATGTCGAGCTGCCGCAGCGTGATATATCGGGGCCCATAGTCGAGCATGTTCGTGAAGCAGCCATTGGACCAGAACACGTGGGAGTCAGCAGTGGCAACCTCCGGGACGAGGTTGAACATGAGGTCGCATTCTGAGGCACCCACACGTGGGAAGCGCATGCCGGCGAGCGCCCGCAGGTACTGCCCGGTGACGGTCCAGGTCCACTGTCTCTGAATGCGATTCATCAGGTGCATTCTGTACATGAGAAGGGCTCCGCTGAGCCCCCGCGACGGATAAAGCCCAGGAGAGCCGGCCGTGCAGCGGATGAACAGACAGCTCAGCACCGAGGTCGCGACAACAGTCAGCCAAGTGGTAATCAAAGCATAGTCGGTCAGATGCCAAACGATGTCGAGCAGCGGCGTCGCGCGGAAATATTTATCGGATAGGCTAGAGTCTCCAGCGCCAATGAGGCCGCTGGCGCACCAGAATATGGTGGCGGTGGGGACAACGACGAGCCAAAAAGCTATGAAGATTTGCATGAGGATATTGGCCGTCTCCAGTACCCAGATCGGAGACGCATACCGGCAAGTCTTGTCCGCCCGCATCAGCTCGGTGCAGCGACCGCTGAGGCGAGCGGGAGTTCCTTCCCACATCTCCTGGGGACCCACAGCTGTCAGAATGGCGGTGAACGGAGTGATCCAGCTCCCACGGCCCACCGTCACACCATTGGCAATGGCGGCCCTCATACCGATCTTGCACCCGCTCTCGAGGTGAATACGGCCGACGTGCAGGCGCTGCCCCGACCACCTCGCTGTTTGGATGTAGGCTCCAGTCTGTATCGCGACATCATCGTCGATGCAGATCAAATCGAGCGGACCCGACAGGACAGCATCATGCGCGCACTGAAGGTTACAGCCCACTTTAGCACCGAGCTGTCGCAGGGCGAATGCCAAAAGCGGCGCGCTGCGATACATGACACGCAAAGTGATCAGCACAGAGTTCTCCAGCTGACCGATGCGCCAGATTCGCAGATGCATTCTGCTCCATTTGGGGTAGACGCCAGGGCTCACATTGCTCGAGCGGATGCTGCCCTCCAGGAGGAGCTTGATCATCATGACCCAGAGCAGGAGCGCGAAGGGCGTGACGAGGCCGATCAAGTACAGGAGGAACCCGACAATCACGAACTCGCCGACGCTCGCAGTCGTGAAGAATGTTCCGACCTCGAGGTAATTCAATGCTATGAGGAAGGTCACCAAGGCCGGCGAATACAAGAGCATTGCAAAGAGAACTTGGAGTGTGGTGAAGCATTCCACCGAGAGCACCGCTGACGCGGCCTGGCCGTGTTCGGCAGGCGTCCCGTTTGACTTCACAGGGATGACGGCGCCTGTCGGGGCCTCCGGGAGTGCCCGCGGGCAGCTGGCCACTTTGCGCGCAGTGTTGCAATCACTGAGCAGCGCTCGAACTGACACCGCCCAGCCTGAGGCCTGAAGTCGCCGTGCCAAGCGCGCAACCTGGATCGAGTGGGCCCCGGCCTCAGCGAACCCGTCGTCCAAGTCCAGCGGCGTCTCGAACACAGCCCTGCAGATCGCCAGCACTTCCGCACACGCGGGGTCCATTTCCGCGCCAGTATCAGCTGGCTTGATTTCCTTTTCCCCTATAACCCGCATGCTGGCTGGTGCGTATGGCGCATCCGGCTGGGCGGTTCTCAACAGGTGAGACAATCTTGGCAAGCATGACCGGTCGATTTTGCCCGAAACCGGTTTCAAGACGAATTTTTCGACAAGGAAGATCTTTGTCGGCACCGACGCCTCCGGAAGTCGCTTGGCGAGTGCTGCCGTCACCCTTGCACTCCACTCCGCAGGCGCTGGAGCGGCGGCCGAGATCGGGGCTTTGCAAATCGATGGTGCGCAGACGAAGGCGACGAGCGCCTCATCCTGGTAGTCCAGAATGGCGGCTTCGATCTCTCCGAATTGGGTCTGGAGCATGTCCTCAACGGCCTGCACCTCGACGCGATGCCCGCGCACTTTGAGCTGCCTGTCAATCCGGCCAAGGAAGTGCACGCGCTGTGTTTGGGCATCGATTCTGCATCTGTCGCCGGTGCGATAGAGGCGGCCGAACTGGGGGTGCATGATGAATTTTTTGGCGGTTTGCTCCGGCAGGTTCCGATAGCCGCGCGCAACGTGGACACCGCCGACGCAGAGCTCCCCGATCTCACCGTGGGGTAGGGGGCGGAGTTGATCGACCTCGAGGATGACATAGGTGACGTTAGGAAACGGCGAGCCGATGGTGATGGGCTCCCCCGGCCGCAAGCTCTGTCGGCTCGTGTCGGTGCTTGCCTCTGTCGGGCCATAGGTGTTGATGATCTGTCGTCTTCCCCGGGTCCAGGGCTCGACGAGCGCGTTGGGGAAGGCTTCCCCGGCCGGCACGATGTAGCGGCATATCGGATATGGGAGATCCACTTCGGGGGATGCTGTAAGCGTGGCGAGCAGCGCCGGCGGACAAAAGAGCATCGTGACCTCGGCCTCGCGTAGGATTGGGACGAGGTCCGGACCGGACCGAATTTGCTCTTTGGTCAGCATGACTACCGCGCAACCCGATACCCAGGCGCTGTACATCTCGGAGATGCTGCCGTCATAGCCCAGCGAAGACGTGAGCGAGGTCGCATCCAGGCCGGGAATGAGATCGAAGTAGTCGGCGTAGCTCAGGGCCAGGTTCACGTAGCCTGCGTGCGGGCATTCGACGCCCTTGGGCAGCCCGGTAGTGCCGCTCGTGTAAAAGATGACGGCAAGACGCTGCCTGGGGTCGTCCAGCCAGGTCGGCGGTTCCGCTAGGGGCATTCCGTCTGGCAATTCCATGACGTTGAGCGTCGGCAGGTTGCCGAATTGGTTTCGTCCTCGCGTGAGGACGACCACCGGCTGCGCGTCGTTGAGCATGTGGGTGACCAGCGAGTCTGGCAGCGTTGTGTCGAGAAACATCACGGTACCGCCAGCCTTTAGGATGCCCAGATGAGCGGCCACGATTTGCCAATTGTCTTGCGGCATGGCAACGGCAACCACCTGGTCAGGACCGCTGAGGAAGGGAACAAGGGCAGCAGCCACATTTTCCGCTCGCGCGTTGAGCTCAGCGAAGGTCAGGGACTCTCCTGTGTGAGGGATCTGTAAGGCCGTGAAATCCGGAAACTTCTCGGCGGAGCGACTGAAGACCTCCGTGAGCCACCGAACGCCTTTCTGATGCGGCGCGTTGGCGGGGTGGCCGTTAAAGACGTCTGTCAGGCTGTATTGGGAAGTGTCTGCCCGGTCGTTCGCCACCTCCGCAGCCCAGATGTACCGCCTCCAAGCAACGATTGCGAGGAAGAAGAAAAGTGCCAAGACCGTTGCAGCAACAATCGATGTCACGACTTGTCCTCGTGCTCGCAATCCAGGTGAACAAGTCGCCAGACCCGGAATGTCTTGACTTCAAAAAGCGAAGTGGTCCGCTCGCGATCACACAGAATGCAGCGCATCGTTACGTGCTCTCCTGACCGGCCGGGATGAAAGCCAACGCAGCCAAATGCGGGGAAGCACAAAAGCGCAAATGGACGACTCGCCCATTGCAGATCGTTGCTTCCCGATTGGCGAAGTCGATCTCGATATCGTGATGGTCGAGAAAGATTCGATCGAGAGGATACACCGCCTTGTAGACTGCCTCCTTGGCGACGAAGAGCATCCGTCCCCGAAACCCGTCGGCATCCAAGTGCTCGCGCTCTCTGGGTGTCGCGACTAGCTCCGCCAGTTCACGAGGCAGAAGCTCGGCAGGTTCGACATCTATTCCCAGCGCCCTGAAATGCTGCTCGCGACAGATCGCGGCGACGGCATAGTCGGAATCGTGAGCTAGCGAACCTCTGATACCCTCGGGCCAAATCGGGGCTCCAGCGCTAGTGCGCTTGATGGGCCACTCAGGATAGCCGAGACACCTCAACAGGTTTCGTGCAACCAGACGTGCCGCTCCGCTGGCCCGCCGAACTGCTACGATGCTTCTGTCGAATGCAGGAGCCTCCTCCGGCAGGAGAGCGTCCTCATCTCCTGGCAGAATAAGACGTTGTCCGACCAATACGCCGGAAAAGGCCAGCTCTTCGATCGCCGTCGAAAATGACCGAAATCCCATGACTCCTCATGCGCCTGAAATCAGCGCCCCTTCGAAGGTGAGCAGTCGCTTTTACCCTAGCGGCACCCTAGGCCCTGTTAAAGAGGGCTCTTGCCGAAGCGGCGGTGATCATCGTTAGCATGTAGCCGAGCTCGTCACTGCCTTGAGCACCGGCCGGCTCTCACGCCGATGGTCCGATGGACATCACAGATGCTTTGCCGGGGCTCTTGTCTCGCAATCCAGACACGGGCAGGGCGGTTGACGCAACGTGGTTGCGAAGTCGCTGTAGTAGCCGCAAGCTGGGACCAACCCTGGGGATCCGGTGATGGAGCTCGACAGTTTCGACAGGCAGATCCTGGCCTTGCTGCAGAAGGATAGCCGCAGGCCCCAGCGCGACATCAGTGAGCATGTCAATCTCTCCGCTTCCGCCGTCAGTCGGCGCATCGCGGCGATGGAAGATGCGGGCGTGATCCAGCGAAACGTTGCGGTGGTCGATCCGGCCAAGGTCGGCAAGCCCATCACGATCATCGTCGCCGTATCTCTGGGGAACGAGCGGCTCGACCTCCTGGATGCGGCCAGACGCCGCTTCGTCGCCTGTCCGGCCGTGCAGCAGGTCTATTACGTCACGTCGGAGGTCGACTTCGTTCTGGTGCTCAACGTCGCCGATATGACCGAATACGAGGCCCTGACGCGCGAGCTGTTCTTCACCGAGGCGAAAATCAAGAGCTTCCGTACCATGGTCGCGATGGACCGCAGCAAGGTATCGCTGGCGGTCGATGTGGGGTGAGCCTCGGAAGCAGAGCTTGACGCAGTGAGGGGCTGTCCCCGCCAGGCATGGTTATCGACGATCTTGAATGGCCTAATCTTCCGCCTCGGGCCTACCCCGCGAAAAGGTGTCTCGGAAAACCGCTGGCCCACTTGCCTGCGCGACACCGCTACTTGCCCTGTGGGCGCAGCCAGCGCGTGTCCAACACCTTTTTTGCCCGGCGACGATCGACATACGGGCTGATCAGCTTTTGATACGCGTAGGCAACCTGCTCGTATTCGAATTCGCATTCCTCGGCCCGCTTCTTCGGCAGATATCCGTCGTCGACAATATAGCCGAAAAATTCGTGGTCGGCCCCATAAGCAATGCACAGAACGTTGTAGGCGCGTTGCGCGGGAGTACCGTGCACACCAGCAAATTCCGTCATTGTGGGAGGCGCTTTTGCAGCCGCCTCGGTCTTAAACGCGTAGGCTACGCCCCCGATCACCCTGCGCGCCTCCTCCTTGCCGAGTTGCAGTATGATGAAGGACGATAACTGATCGGCGGCGTCTTCCTCGCGTCCCAACACCGGCACCTCCAGCATGTCGAACAGGGCGTGGGCAGCTTCATGCAAACAGGTGTCGAACAATGGCCCCTCCAGGGCGTCGATCGGCGTGACTCCGGCCGGCGTTGTTTCTGCAGGCATGGTGTTCCGGAGGTGATCGATATACTCGTAGCAAATCGTTATCACGTCGCTGTCGTAGAAAGCATCAGCCTCGCCGTTGCATCCATCCAGCTTCACAAGCAACGCGCGGGGGAGTCGGATCGGACTGAGGAATTTTTGTAACTTCTCCAGGAAGTTGCGGTCTTTCAATTGCTCGTAGATCGGCCGATGGGCTGGGTTCTTGGGCGGCACATAGTCTATGGTAACCCGGTTGACTCGCGCGGCCCGTGCTGTCGCTAGGGTTTCGGATCCAACCAGAGTTACCAAGGTCAGGACCATACCCACTAGCACTTTCGTGTACATGGGTTCCTCCTTTGCCGTGCTTAGCCGCGACCCACATTCGCATTTGTGTGTGCCAAGGCATAGTCCGCCGGCGTCAACAGGCCGGCGTTCAACCGCTTCGCTGGTGAATTCCGGGGGTAGGTCTCGGTGACCATCTGCTAAATTGCTGATGCTATTGGAATTCCCAACGGGAATCGAACCCGTTTTCGCCGTGAAAGGGCGTGGTGGAGGGCAGGGTGCTCTCCGAGGAACGCAAGAAAGGTTGGCGGACGCGTTGGTGGAGCCGACGGGGCCTACTCCGACGGAGCTTCCTATGGTGTTGAAGCGAGGATCGCAGGCCGATGCCCTTGACCTGGCTTGCTTCTAATAAGCTATTGATTTTCCGAAATTTTAATGGTGGGCGATGCAGGGATTGAACCTGCGACCCCACCCGTGTGAAGGGTGTGCTCTCCCGCTGAGCTAATCGCCCGCCAGGGACCGTGGCCCCGAAACGTGCGCGCGATATAGAGTGCAGCACCGCGTCAAGTCAAGCACGAGGAAATCCGTCAGGCGCAACCTGGCTGCAGCTCACCAAAGTCTTGGCAGCGGTATACGCGGGCAGGCGAGGGGGACTCAGGCTTGCGCCGCCTCGATCAGCTCCAGCGTCAGTTCGGCATGGTGCGAGGTCCTCACGCTCGGGACATCGCCGCCTCCCTCGGTCGAGCTCATTTGATCTGAGTGACTTCCGCAGCTTGGTCAGGAACCAGCCGCACCCTGTAGGTCGCGTTCCCGCATTGCATTATGTAGACTGGCGCGTCAGGTCGTGATTGTGTCGGGTCGGGCTTAGCCGAAATCGGTTTAGTGCATTCAAAACCTTGCCTGCGGACCTGAACAGCAATGACTGTCGCGTCGATTCCTTCTTGTGACAGAGCTGGATCCGCGACAGTCGCGCAGACGGCTACGCAGAACGCGACTGTCAAGTATCGACATACACACGCGGTGCTAGAGGTCATGCTTCCTCTCAAGTTTGGCCATACCAAGAATACGCTGGCACGAATTCGTCCGCAGAACATCCCGCACCAATGGCGACAGGCTGCTTCTCAAAGGTACCGTGAGCTCTTCAGTCGATTGCCACGGAGAGCGTCGGCCATTCCGGCCGACAGCCCGGGCCCAATCGAGGATCGGCAGCGTTGTATGAACCGCAGGCCTGGCGTCCGACTGTGCCATACCATCACCGCGGGCTAGTGCCCGCCACCTTCGAAGTGCTCCTCGGAAAAGAGGTAGTTCTGCCAACTTTTTATACGAAGAAGTATCTTTCGGAGCAATGATAGATCATGAATGTACTTAGTATATATTGCAACTTGTGCAGTGGATCCCAGTGGTATTTGGTAACTGGAGACTGAATCCGTCAAGTCCATAGTGACAAGGGCGCGGCCGCCTCCACCCGGAAGATTGCCTGGATCGATCAGCGCGCCAGTAGGTTGAAGTTGCCCTGCAGGGATTGCGTTCAGCACCGACTGAACCTTGGCCTTGAATACCCGGCCCGGCACCGCATCAAATGCCACCTCGGCATCGTCGCCCGGTGTTACGCGCTGCAGGTAATTCTGCTGAAAAGCCGCCGTCAGCTGGGTATCCCCGGCTCCGGTGTTCACAAAGACCATGGCCGGCCGCAGCGGTACAGGCATGACATACATCCCCGGCCGAAGGATGAGCTGTGTAACAAATCCGGGGCCTGACGCCCGAGTGGTTGTCTGTTCGAGATCGTATTTGGCGCTGCCGAGTTCAGCAGTGAGCCTCGCCACCGTCGTGTTGGTGCCATTCACATTGGCGGAATAGGCCAGGTTGGCCTGGGCCTCCACTGCCTGGGCCGCAACAAGCGCCTCGCTGGCGCTCTCCAGATTGCGCTTAAAGGTGTCCAAAGCTGCTGCAGCGACCACGCCCTGTTTAAACAGCTCATCCTGCCGATCGTAGTTGGACTGCGCCAACTGCTGTTGCGACTTGGCGCGTTCCGTCTGGGCATTGGCTTGATCGAGCGCAGCTTTCAATTGTTTTACATTCTGTTCCGCGTCCGCGAGCTGCGCACTCTTCTCGTCGACCAGGTATTGATATGGCGTCGGATCGATCTTGAAGAGAACATCTCCTTGTTTGAGAGGCGCATTAGCTTCGACCGGGACGTCGATTACCCGACCGGGAACTGCCGGCAGGATCGGGGTGATGGCATAGTAGATGCGGGCGTTCATGCTGAATGGATGGTTGTAGTTCATTATTACCAACAAGGCCGCCAACCCGACGATGCCGCCCAGCGCAGCTGTCGAAAGGGTCCAATCATTTGCCGGGATCCGGAAAATCTTGAAGATCGCGATGCAAAACGCGACATAAAGAAGAATCAGTAGGAGCTCCATCAGGCAGTCTCCTGCTCCGCGTTGATTGGGGTCTTTCGCTCGGGCTTTACAGGTTCGACGGGGCTCGCGGGTTCAACGGCGGTCAACTTGCTTTGCAGAGCGAGTTGATTTTCCAGCTGATTCACGCGGGACCGAAGCGCCTCCAGTGAATTCTGTAGTTCATGCTTCCCGGCGTCTAATTTCGCTTGCGAGAATCCCCAACCGCGCTCCGGCCGATAGGCCATTGCCCAGATCCAAAGAAATGGCCAAAGCACGTGGAGCGTGAACAGGCTGACCCAACCGGCCGCGTGAATCGCATCCTGATGAGGATGCTCCCGCTTCTCTGCGATCCTGTAGGGAATGTCGTGGATGGCGATGATGCCGTAGAACAGCATGAGGCCCATGAACACAAGGAGGCCCAGGGCGAAATAGTTCAGAAACGGATCGCCGATCTTATCGATCAACGGAACGTCGACTTTATCGACCATCGCGCTCTCCCGAGGCCCAGCAATCCGGCGCCAAGGGGGGCAGGGCGCCGTTGGAAATGTTGGTTTTCAGACGATTGCTCCGCCGGGTTCTACGGCCGATGGTCGACTTTTGATCTGCGGGCGGAGACAGGATGTGCTCAAGCCGGCCAGCTCCGAGTGGGGCGGCGATATAGAGTGCTGTCGGTACAAGCAGATCGTCGATTACATCAGGCACGTGGCGCTGTGGCGTAACGCCCCAGCGGAGCGGACCCAAGCTCTGGACTGCCAACCCGTTCACAGTCACAACCAGCGTTAACGCTAGTGACGCGCCGCACCTTCCACGTTTAGGATCGGCCTCATAGATGGCAGGATTAAGACGTGGCCGCGCCCTAGAGTTCTTCCGGCCATCGATGCCGGCAACATCAACACCAGCCCCAGAATGACAGTTTCATCGACGCGGTCGGGAAGCGCCGCGCGAAGGTGACGCTGGAATCGCTCGGCAGGACACATGCCCCATGTCAGAGCAGCATTTGCGTGCCCAGTGAAAGCGCTGGCTGCGAGAAGAGGCAATCAGGCGAGGGGCGTCAGCCCTGCGCCGCCGCGATCAGCTTGTCGATCAGCCCCAGCGTCAGTTCGTCATAATGCGAGATCACCGCGCTCGGCTCGAATTCGCTGACGTGCCGGTCGGTGTAGCCGAAGTCGACGGCAACCACCGGTATGCCGGCTGCCTTGGCAGTGTCGATGTCGGTCCTGGAATCACCGACCATCAACGCGCGATCCGGGTCGCCGCCTGCGCGGCCGATCGTTTCGATGAGGTGCCTTGGGTCGGGCTTGCGGAAGGAAAACGTGTCGCCGCCCGTGATCGCGTCGAACAGGTCCGAGAGGCTCAGTCGCTCGATCAGGCTCTTTGCCATCCCCTCCGGCTTATTCGTGCAAATGGCGAAGATGAAGCCAGCCTCTCCTGCCCGGGCGATCGCCTCCAGCACGCCTGGGTAGGGGAGCGAAATGCCTGGGATGCCCGCAGCATAGTGCTCGAGAAACACCCGGTGATGCCGCTCGACAAGTTCGGCGTCGACCCGTCTTTCGGCCATCACGTAAGCGCGCTCGATCATTGCTCGACCGCCCATGCCTACAAGGCTGCCGATCGCCAAGTGATCGATCACGTCGAACCCATCGCTCTTCAGCGTATGGTTGAGGCTGGCGATCAGGTCGGGCGCGGTGTCGATCAGCGTCCCATCGAGGTCAAAGATGATGATCGGGCGCAGTTTTGTGTCGGTCGCTCGTTTGGTCATAGGGGAGGCTTAGCCGCCCGTTCCGCCGGCGGCAAGGACGGCGGCCCGGCCAGCCACGGCAAAAGACTTCGCCGGACCCGCGCTCTCGAGCATTTGCCAAGATGATCATCCCCAGGGACTTGCCGCAAAAGCTTTGCCGTTGGCGCCAAAGATGATAGGAGCGGCGCCTGAAAAACCCGACAGCTCAATTCTTCATGGACATCACCGTTTTCAAGATCGAAGCCGCCCGAGCCGCGCTCTCCTATGTCGAGGACGGGATGCGGCTCGGCATCGGCTCCGGCTCCACGGCTGAAGAGTTCGTCAAGCTGCTCGCCGAACGTGTCGAGGGCGGGCTAAATGTTATCGGCGTGCCTACGTCCGAGCGCACGGCTGCGCTTTGCGTCAAGCTTGGCGTGCCTCTGTCATCGCTCGATGAGCTGCCAGAGCTCGACCTGACGATCGACGGCGCCGATGAGGTCGACGCCGATCTCTCCCTGATCAAGGGCGGCGGCGGCGCGCTGCTGCGCGAAAAGATCGTTGCGGCCGCTTCCGCGCGCATGATCGTGATAGCCGACCGCTCCAAGCGGGTCGCCACTCTCGGCGCCTTCCCACTGCCGATCGAGGTCAACCGCTTCGGCGTCAAGGCGAGCGAACTCGCGATCCACCGTGCGGCTGCCGCGCTCGGACTTTCCGGTCCGCTTGTGCTCAGAATGCGCGACGGCGCGCCCTTCCTCACCGATGGTGGCCATTTCATAATTGATGCATCTTTTGGCCGCATTCCCGATCCAAGAGCCCTTTCGGGCGCGCTCCACGAGATTCCGGGGGTGGTGGAGCATGGCCTTTTTCTCGGCATGGCCTCCGCTGCTGTCCTCGCAGGTCCGGATGGCATCGAAACGCTGAGCCGCGCCCCACAAAACAAGGAGTTCCCACAATCATGATTCTGAAGAGCCGCGCCCGCCGCACCGTTTCCGCAGCAATGGCATTCGCTTTTCTTGCGATCGCCGCGCCGGCCCTGGCGCAGGATAACATTCCCGAGTCGCACCTGAAGGCTGCGCGAGCAGCGGTGGCGGCAATCCATGCCACGGAGGACTTCGACAAAATCCTCCCGCAGGCGGCGGCCGCGCTGAAGCAGGAAATGATCCAGAAGAATCCGGACCTCCAGGCAATCATCGTCAAGACAGTGGACGAACAGACGCTCGCGCTCGCAGCGCGGCGCGCCGACCTCGAGAAGGAAGCTGCGCTCGCCTATGCACGCGTTTTCTCCGAGCAGGACCTCGGCGCAATCGCGGCCTTCTATAACAGCGAGACCGGCAAGAAGCTGCTTTCCGACGGGCCGATCGTCTCCCGCGAGCTCTTCAAGGCAGCCGACATCTGGCAGCGCGGCATCGCGCGCGACCTTGCACAGAATGTCGGCTCCAAGATGGAGGCGATTGTCAAGACTCAGGCTCCGAACCCGGCAGCGGCGCAGCCCGGCACGGATCCGGCTGCCCCTGCCGCTGAGACGCCTGCGCAGTGACGGCGACCGGATCGCTGTCGTCAAGCTGGGGCTTGGCCGGCTTTTTGGTTTTCGGCCGCTCGACTGGACCGGGGTGTGCTTAAGGATCCATCATGCCTCAGCACGACTACGATCTTTTCGTGATCGGTGGCGGGTCGGGCGGCGTGCGCGCGGCGCGCGTTTCCGCCCAGCTCGGAAAACGTGTCGCGATCGCCGAAGAATCCCGGTTTGGAGGTACTTGTGTCATCCGCGGATGCGTGCCGAAGAAGCTGTTCGTCTATGCATCGCAGTTTGCCGAACATTTCGACGATGCCGCCGGCTATGGCTGGACCGTGCCTGACCCCAGCTTCGACTGGCCGACGCTGATTTCCAACAAGGACAAGGAGATCGCGCGGCTGGAGACGGTTTATGAGACAGGGGTGCAAAAGGCAGGCGGCACAACGATCCACTCGCGCGTTTCCCTGGTCGACCGCCACACGCTGCTCATCGAAAACGAGAACCGCACCGTAACCGCCGACCAGATCCTGATCGCCACCGGTGGTCGGCCCAATCCGCACCTGGCGCTCCCCGGGCACCAGCATTGCATCTTCTCCGACGAAGCTTTCGATCTGCCGGTATTGCCGAAAGCCATTGTCATCGCTGGCGGCGGCTACATCGCCGTCGAATTCGCGAACATCTTCCATGGCCTGGGAGTCGAGACGACGCTGCTCTATCGCGGCAGGGAAATCCTTTCGCGTTTCGATATGGATCTGCGCAGGCACCTGCATCAGGCGATGGAAAGGAAAGGAATCAGAATTCTCTGCCACCAGGTGTTCGAGCGGATCGAGAAGCGCGGTGACGGACGCCTGGAAGCCCATATGTCCGGTGGAATGGCGCTGACCGTCGACCAGGTGATGCTCGCGCTGGGGCGCCTGCCCAACACCGAAAATCTCGGCCTCGATGCCGTTGGCGTCGAGACGGGCAAGATGGGCGAAATTGTCGTCGACGACTATTCGCGTACCAGTGTCGACAATATCTGGGCGATCGGCGATGTCACCAACCGGGTCCAGCTGACGCCCGTCGCCATCCATGAGGCCATGTGCTTCGTCGATACAGTGTTCAAGGGATCCCCGACAAGGCCGGACCACGCCACCGTTCCGACTGCCGTTTTCTCGCAGCCCGAGATCGGCACGGTAGGTCTCTCGGAGGACGAAGCCGGCAAGAAATTCAGCGACCTGGAGATTTATCGCGCCGTGTTCCGTCCGATGCGGAACATCCTTGCCGGCCGTGACGAGAGGATGCTGATGAAGCTGGTCGTCGACGCCAAGACACGCATCGTAGTCGGTGCCCATATCCTTGGCCCCGATGCCGGTGAGATGGCGCAACTCCTCGGCATTGCCGTGAAAGCCCGGCTCACCAAGGACGATTTCGATCGCACCATGGCGCTCCACCCCACCGCGGCCGAGGAACTGGTGACGATGTATGAGCCTAGCTATCGGGTCGTGAACGGAGAGCGGCCCGCCGAGTACCCCGGCCCGCTTTGAGAAGCCAGCAACTCGCGGTTCTTTCTGCCGTCGAAGCCGTTCGCCTGCACCATGCTTCGGCACTGGCATAGCTGCGCGGGTTTTTGTATAGAGCCGCCATCCCCTAGGAAGGGGCTGCCGTGAATGTGCCGGCAGAACGACGGGTTGGGTGCAGCAATGACGAAATGGTCGCCGAATTCCTGGAGGTCCAAGCCGATCCAGCAGGTCCCGGCCTATCCGGACCAGGCCGCGTTGGCGGCGACCGAGAAGCAGCTCGCAACCTATCCGCCGCTCGTTTTTGCAGGTGAGGCACGCAAGCTGAAGAAGCAGCTTGCATCCGTCGCTGCCGGAGACGGTTTCCTGCTTCAGGGTGGCGATTGCGCCGAGAGCTTCTTCGAGCACGGTGCCGACAACATCCGGGATTTCTTCCGCGTCTTCCTTCAGATGGCGGTCGTGCTCACCTTTGCTGGCTCAAAGCCGGTGGTGAAGGTTGGACGGATTGCCGGTCAGTTCGCCAAGCCGCGCTCGTCGGACACCGAGACCCTGAACGGTGTGACGCTGCCTTCCTATCGAGGCGACATCATCAACGGCATCGAGTTCGATCAGAAGTCGCGCGTGCCGGATCCTGCGCGGCAGGAGATGGCCTACCGGCAGTCGGCTGCCACGCTCAACCTTCTGCGCGCCTTCGCCCAGGGCGGCTACGCCAGCCTGGAGAATGTACATCGCTGGATGCTCGGCTTCGTTGCGGACAGCCCGCAGGGTGAACGCTATCAGGCGCTCGCCAACCGGATCACCGAGACGATGGAGTTCATGCGCGCGATCGGCATCACGTCCGAAACCAATTTCGCGCTGCGCGAGACCGACTTCTACACCAGTCACGAGGCGCTGCTGCTCGGTTATGAAGAGGCGCTCACCCGCGTCGATTCGACGTCGGGCGACTGGTATGCGACCTCGGGCCACATGATCTGGGTCGGCGACCGCACGCGCCAGCCCGATCATGCGCACATCGAATACTGCCGAGGCATCAAGAACCCGCTCGGCCTGAAATGCGGTCCCTCGCTTTCGTCGGACGGCCTCTTGCAGCTCATCGATCTGCTCAACCCGGAGAACGAGCCCGGCCGACTCACTCTGATCGCGCGTTTCGGTTCGGAAAAAGTGGCCGAACACCTGCCGAGACTCATTCGCGCCGTCCAGGCGGAGGGCCGCAACGTGGTCTGGTCTTGCGATCCGATGCACGGCAATACGATCACCTTGAACAGCTACAAGACGCGGCCGTTCGAGCGCATCCTGAAGGAGGTGCAGACCTTCTTCGAAGTGCATCAGGCCGAGGGCAGCCATCCAGGCGGCATCCACATCGAGATGACCGGCAAGAACGTGACCGAATGCACGGGCGGTGCTCGCGCCATCACTGCGGAGGATCTGCACGACCGCTACCACACGCATTGCGACCCGCGCCTCAACGCCGATCAGGCGATCGAGCTGGCTTTCCTCGTATCCGAGCTTCTGAAGAAGGCCGTGCACCCTGCAGAGAGCCTGACTTCGCGGCCGGCAGCGGAGTGAGTGAGGAGCTCAGTCGCGGCTGTAGAGCATCCAGTCCTTGCTGCGCCGCTCCGGGGTAGGGCGGTGCAACGTCACTTGATTGCGGCCGTTGATCTTGGAGCGGTAGAGTGCGCGGTCGGCCTTGGCATAAAGGTCTTCCGGGCCGTCAGCGTCGCTCGCCATGCAGACGCCCATTGAGATGGTGATCGGCTCGTAGCTGACCCGCGTCTGGCTGTTGGTGAAGGGAGTCTCCGCGATCTCTGCCCGCAACTGATCCGCGAAGGCCATAGTCCTTTCGACGCTGGCGCCCTCGATGATAAGGGCGAACTCCTCGCCGCCGGTGCGCGCCACAAACATCTCGGGGCCGCAGCTCGATTGCAGGATGCCGCCAATGAGCTGGATGATCTTGTCGCCGACCGGGTGGCCGTAACGATCGTTGATATCCTTGAAGCAGTCGATGTCGGCGAGAACCAGCGCGTTGAACATGACGCCCTGACGGGTGTCGAAGATCCGGGAAATCTGGCGATCGAAGGCCCGCCGGTTCCAGATCTGGGTGAGGGGATCGGTTTCGGCGAGGCGCTTGTACTCTTCCAGCTTCGACTTGACGCTTTCCAATTCGGCCGAGGTGTCGTCGAGCGACGAGACGGCTTGGCGGCCATGGTCGATGGTCGAGCGGGTCGCCACCGCCATCACGTCGACGATCTTCTGCACGATTTCCTGAGTGATCATATGCCGGCTGTTGAGGCCATCGGCAGCCTGGCCCAGTATGCGGCCATATTTTTCGAGATAGATCCGTTCCGAGACCAGGATACTGGTGATCGCATCGAGCTGCCGCGTGATCGTGTCGCGCGCGCCGTCCACCACGCCGTGATCGTGGTGGTGGGCGAAGTGCTTCTCTCCGATCCGGTCAAGCTCTTGCTGCTTCGGCCGTAGCCCGAGAGACGCCAGCTCCAGGCTGAGCTCAGGGTTCGAGCCGTTCAAGGCCTCGTAGTAGATCTCATAGTTCCGGGGTGTCCCCAGCACCCCCATTTGGCGCATCGTCAGCACGACGGTCATGGCGATGTCAGCAGGGCGTTCAGGCGTGGTTTCGGCAGCTTGCACGTTCATTCGAGACGACCTTCGTCGCGCCATGCGCCGAAGGACCATACCTCGGCATTAGGCTTGCGGAGGGCATCCGGGAAAGGGCATCACGGCATTGCGCCGGCACCCTACATCCAACTCCCCCGACCCGAGCTTTAATCCTCATTCCGCTAATGTTTTATTAAACGACAGGTTGTGGACATGAGATCGTATCCGCCCGTGCTGCTCAATCATTAGGCGAAAATGCACCGATTTGGCACAGGTAAATGTCGCATTCGCCCACGAACGGTTGCGGCGATTTCTCGGGTGCCGATCAGTTTGTCGTCCACTCCCTGAACGACAAAGTTCGCGTCGCAAAAGGCTGATCCCTAGCTTGAAAATTTCGCGATTCTCGCGCGCAGGCGCCTCGGCCAGAATCACCAATGAAACGGCTCAGGAGAGTGACTTGAATCTAACCAAGACCGGATCGTGCCTTTGCGGCGCGGTCACCTTTCGAACGCATGGCCCGTTGCGAGAGGTGGTCTACTGCCACTGTTCGCAATGCCGCAAGCAGAGCGGGCACTTCTATGCGGCCACCAATGTCCAGGACGGCTGTATCGAGGTGAACGGAGCGGACATGCTGCACTGGTATGCGGCTTCGGCCAAGGCGCGGCGCGGGTTCTGCAAGAATTGCGGTTCGGCTCTTTTCTGGAAGCACAAGGAACTCGACTATGTCTCGGTGCTCGCCGGCGCGTTCAATCAGCCGACGGGTCTGAAAGGCGCATGCCACATCTTCGTCGAGGACAAGGCTGATTACTACGAGATCCATGACGGGCTGCCGCAGTTCGCGGGTTCCGCGCCGTCCGTCAAAGTCGCCGAAGATTGACCCTCCGGTCGAGTGCTTCCGTCGACATCTGTTCATGACTGAGAGCTGCCTGTTCCAGTCGCTGGCGCTTGCCGCTATTGATCGCCTTCGGGGAAGACCGGAAGGCGGCTATGCAAAGACTGGTCAAGGCGTTCTTCAATTCGGTTCGGGCTTTCAATGTGCTTATCCGCACCGAAAAGGCTTTCCAGCAGGAAATCGCCCTGCTCGTCCTGGCGCTGCCGCTCGGCTGGTTCCTTTCTTCGAGCTGGAGCGGGTATGCGCTGCTCATCGGTGCAGTGCTCGTGCTTGTCATGGTGGAAGTGCTCAACACCGGGATCGAAGCCGCTTGCGATGCTATCTCGCGCGAGTTCCACGTGGATATTCAGCTCGCTAAAGACTGCGGATCGCTGGCTGTTCTGATCTCGGTGATCCTGGTCGCTGGCGTCTGGGGGATAGCGCTGATCGAGCGCATCATCGGCACGCCGATTTAGAGCAATTGCCGGACAATTGAGGGCCGGTTTAGGGTCCGCAATTGCGCAAAAACCAAGACATGGGTTCAGCTCAGGAAATCTCCCTCCGCGCTGCGCGCCGGCTGGAGAAGTGCGCCACGCCCCATCCAAGCGCTGCAACCGCGAGGCCGATGCCGAGCGCGATCAGGAGCCGCTCGTGCTTGTGGAGGGCCGCTCCCATCATTTGCTCGGCGCCGAGGCCGAAGACATAGCCGATCGTACAGAACAATGTGGCCCAGATCGCTGAAGAGACGACGTTGAGAAAGACGAATTTCGGCAGCGCAATTCCGGACAGGCCAGCCGCGACGCCGCCGACCAGGCGGAAGCCGTAAGCATAGCGGTTGAGGAGCACGTAGGCGGCTGGATGTTCCTGCACCAGCCTGAAGGCGCGATCGAAGCCTGGCCAGTTGCGCAATCCAGTCACGAAGCGCGTCTCGGAGAAGTGCCGGCCCGCCAGGAAAAAGAGTGTGTCTCCGCCGAAGGCGCCGAGGAATGTGGCCGCAATTGCCTGCCATGTCACGAAGATGCGCTGATGCGCGAAGAAACCGGCGAGGATCGCGGCGCTTTCACCCTCTGCAAGCGAGCCGAGAAAGACGGCGATGAGGCCATATTTCTCGACGAGAAGATGGATGGTTTCGGTCATCCGGCCATTTCGCCGCTGCTGGGTTCACGGCCAGCTATTCGCGCGATCTCATCGACGATCCGGCGGATGTCTTCATGGATAGCCACGATCTCCTGATGGCGCAGTTCGTCGAGCTTTTCATGCAGGGCCATGATCTCGATCTCGGCTTTCAGGTTCACCTCGTAGTCGTGCGTGGCATCGATCCGGTCGCGTTCGGCCTGCCGGTTCTGCGACATCATGATGATGGGCGCCTGCAGGGCGGCGATCATCGACAGCACGAGATTGAGGAAGATGAAGGGATACGGGTCGAAGCTCCCTACGCCGAGCAGCCATGCGTTGAGCAGCGTCCAGGCCAGTAGGAAGACTATGAAGCCGATGATGAAGTTCCATGAGCCGCCGATCCGGGCGATCGCATCGGCGAGCCGGTCGCCGGTCGACAGCTCAGTTTTCAGGGCACGGTTAGTGTCACGCGATAGGGTAAATCGTTCCGCCGCACTCTTGAGGACATTCTGTTCGATCTTGCTCAGATGCGAAATGTCGCGCTTCAGCCAGTGCGCCGCCAGTTCGGCCGCGTTCCTTCTCATCGGTCCACCCACGCTCTTTCGTACGGTTGCTTCTGCGTTCAATATACGAGCAATGCCGCGGCCGTCACGGCAGAGAAAAGATGTGAGGAGGAGGAACATGCCCCGGTTTGCAGAGATCAGGGCGCGCGCAGCCAAGCGGAAGGGCGGTGAGGCGATCCTGGAGTCGCTGCTCGGAGCGGTGCCCGACAATCAGGCGCTCGCCAAGGTTACGGACGACCGCATCCTGTCGACCATGGCGGAGCGCATCTTTGCCGCCGGCTTCGTCTGGCGTGTCATCGAACAGAAATGGCCGGGCTTCGAAGCGGCGTTCCAAGGCTTCGAGCCGAAAACCCTACTCTTCCAGCCGGACGAGTTCTGGGAGGGGCTGACGCGGGACGATCGGATCGTCAGGAACCCGCAAAAGATCAGATCGGTGCGCGACAACGCTGCCTTCGTCGATCGCGTGTCGGAGGAGCACGGGAGCTTCGGCAAATTCCTTGCCGCCTGGCCCGCCGATGATCAGGTCGGCCTAACGGCCTGGCTTGCCAAGCATGGCAGTCGGCTCGGCGGCAACACTGGGCAGTATCTGCTGCGCTGGCTGGGCTGGGACACTTTCATCCTGTCCAGCGACATGGTGCTCGCCCTGCGCGACGCTGGCCTCGAGATCGGGGAAAATCCATCGTCAAAGAAGGATCTTGCCGCAATCCAGGCGCAGATCAACAACTGGGCTCAGGAATCCGGTCTGCCGCGGGCGCATATCTCGCGAATCCTGGCCTTTTCGATCGGCGCGAACCGCTCGCCCGACGAGTTGAAGGCCTATATAGGAGAATAGCGACATTGCGCGGCTACCGGCGCCACGCTACATCCGCGGCATGACCACGCTTCCCGACATTCTCCGCATTGCCGTCGCCCAACTCAACCCGATTGTCGGCGACGTGACCGGCAATCTCGCCAAGGCGCGCGAGGCGCGTGCCGACGCAGCGCGGCAGGGGGCCGACCTCGTTCTCTTCACCGAGCTGTTCATCGCCGGCTACCCGCCTGAGGATCTGGTCCTGAAGCCCGCCTTCCTGCGTGCCTGCGAGCGGGCGGCTGAGACGCTGATCGCCGACACCGCCGACGGCGGGCCTGGCATCGTGGTCGGCACGCCGCTCAAGCGTCCGAGCGGCGTTCATAACTCGATCGTCTTCGCCGATGCCGGCAAGAAGCTCGCCGAGCGCTACAAGCTCGACCTGCCCAATTACGGCGAATTCGACGAGAAGCGAGTCTTCCAGGCCGGGCCGGAAATGCCCGGCCCCGTCAATTTTCGCGGGGTGAGGATCGGCGTCCCGATCTGCGAGGATATCTGGGGCGATCTCGCCGTGTGCGAAACGCTGGCCGAGAGCGGCGCCGAGATATTGCTCGTTCCGAATGGCTCGCCCTATTACCGCGGCAAGGTGGACGTTCGACACCAGGTCGTCATCAGGCAGGTGATCGAGAGCGGCCTGCCCGTCCTCTACGCCAACCAGCTCGGCGGACAGGACGAACTCGTCTTCGACGGAGCCTCCTTTGCCATCAATGCCGACAAGTCGCTCGCCTTCCAGATGAGCCAGTTCGAGGAGACGGTGTCCGTCTCGACCTGGAGAAGAGAAGGCGATGCATGGCGATGCGCCGCCGGTCCGATGTCGAAGATTCCTGAGAAGGAAGAGGCCGACTACCGGGCCTGCATGCTGGGGCTGCGCGACTACGTCAACAAGAACGGCTTCAAGAACGTCGTGCTCGGCATGTCCGGCGGCATCGATTCCGCCCTTTGCGCCGCACTGGCGGTCGATGCGCTCGGCGAGGAGCGCGTGCGCACGATCATGATGCCCTATCGCTACACCTCGGCGGATTCGCTCAAGGATGCCGAAGACTGTGCGCGCGCGCTCGGCTGCCGCTATGACATCGTGCCGATTTTCGAGCCGGTGGAAGGCTTTTCACATGCGCTGACGCAGATCTTCGACGGCACGCCGCCCGGCATCACGGAGGAGAACCTGCAGAGCCGTGCGCGCGGCACCATTCTGATGGCGATCTCCAACAAGTTCGGCTCGATGGTCGTGACGACAGGCAACAAGTCGGAGATGTCGGTCGGCTACGCCACGCTCTACGGCGATATGAATGGCGGCTTCAATCCGATCAAGGACCTCTACAAGATGCAGGTCTATGCCCTGTCGCGGTGGAGGAACGAGCATGTGCCGCCAGGCGCGTTCGGGGCGTCGGGGATCGTGATCCCGCCGAACATCATCGACAAGGCGCCGTCGGCCGAATTGCGCGAGAACCAGACCGACCAGGATTCGCTGCCGCCCTATCCGGTGCTCGACGACATATTGGAAGGCCTCGTGGAGAACGAGATGGATGTCGGCGCGATCGTTGCCAAGGGCCATGACCGGGCGACGGTCGAGCGCGTCGAGCAGCTGCTCTACATTGCCGAATACAAGCGGCGGCAGGCGGCGCCGGGCGTGAAGATCACCAAGAAGAATTTCGGCCGCGACAGGCGCTACCCGATTACAAACCGGTTCCGGGATCGTAGCTGAGCAGACGTCATGGCCGACATAGAAATCAGCTACGATCTGGCGCGGCTCGATTTCGAGCGGACGTCACAGCTCATCAAGTCGAGCTACTGGGGCGGTGCACGCACCGACGAACTGAACCGCCGTGCCTTCGCCAATTCGATCTGTGCGATCGCGCTCATCGACGGAACGCAGGTCGGTTTCGGGCGTGCTTCCGGCGACCGCTCCGTGTTTGCCCGCATCTCGGATCTCATCGTGTGGCCGGACCATCGCGGCAAGGGTATCGGCAAGCGGCTGGTAAGCGCGCTCCTGGACCATCCGGAACTCGCGACAGTCGGCACGTGGAGTCTGAATACAGCAGACGCACACGGTCTCTACGAGCGCTTCGGCTTTGTCCGCGAGGACACTGTGAACGCGATGGTGTTGAGGCGCTAAACCGGCAGGCAAGTGGCTGGCTTATTATTTTCGTTGTTGTACCCCCTTGGCGAACAGTGTTGCGCCGACTATAAGCACCATTTCGTTTGACCTTGGAGGAGATAAGAATGCGTGCATTCTCTTCATTGCTTCAAGGCGGCGCCATGATCGCGGGTTGCATGCGTTAGGTCCTTCGCGACCGTTCAGCAGCACCTGATCCGAGGCGGCCGCCGCTTGGGCTTTGTCCGCGAAGGCGGACCGGTTCGAGTGTTCGACGGCGCCGCCGCTCCTCACGGGGCTCCGCTCCGGTAATTTCACAAATTTGCAGTTCCGGGACCGGACGGCTTCAAGTCTCCGGCAGATACAATGGCTTCCTTTCGAAGATCGTCGCGCGGCGGCGCGTTCCGCAGCGTCCTTGGTTTCACCTTTACGCACTGGCGCCGGCAGCCGGGCCGGCTCACCGTCATCATGATGGCGGTGTTGTTGTCGACGCTCGCAGATGTGCTGACGCCGCTCTATTCCGGCCGGCTCGTTGATGCTGTCGCCAGCGGAGCGGCGAGCGATCTGGCGATCTGGAATACGGCTGTGGCCGCCTTCGTGACCCTTGTCGCTCTGGCGCTCGGCACGATCGTGTTGCGGCACATTGCCTTCATGGGGATCATCGACCTGACGCTCAAGATGATGTCCGACATCGCCGCCGACGCTTTCCATCGCGTGCAGCGCTTCTCGACCGACTGGCACGCCAACAACTTTGCCGGCTCGACCGTGCGCAAGATCACGCGCGGCATGTGGGCGCTCGATCTGCTCAACGACACGATCCTCGTCGCTCTACTGCCTTCAATCGTCATGCTTGTCGGCTCGACCATCCTGCTCGGCTGGTACTGGCCGATGATGGGGGTGATCGTGGCGGTGGGCTCGCTCGTCTATATCGGGCTCACCGTAGCGCTGTCGCTCAGCTATGTGGCGCCGGCCGCGAGCCTCGCCAATGCCTGGGATACCAAGCTTGGCGGCTCGCTCGCCGATGCCGTCAGCTGCAGCTCGGTAGTCAAGGCTTTCGGTGCGGAGGCGCGCGAAGACACGAGATTCGCGAACGTCGTCGCCAAATGGCGCGGCCGTACGCGCCGGACCTGGGTGCGCGGCACGGTGAATGGGACGACACAGGGCACGACGCTGCTCCTACTGCGCACGGCAATCATCGGCTTTGCGCTGCTGCTGTGGTCGGGCGGGCAGGCGAGTGCGGGCGACATTACCTTCGTGCTCACATCCTTCTTCCTGCTACAGGGCTATCTGCGCGATGTCGGCATGCACATCCGCAACCTGCAGCGCTCGGTGAACGATATGGAGGAGCTTGTCGACATCCAGGCACAGCCGCTCGGCGTTGCCGACTCGTCGGACGCGCTGCCGATCCGGATACGCAAGGGCGGCATACGCTTCGAGAACGTCACCTTCCACTATGGCAGCCATTTGCTTCCGCTCTATCGTGACTTCTCGGTTTCGATCCGTCCGGGCGAGCGCGTCGGTCTCGTCGGCCATTCGGGCTCCGGCAAGACCACTTTCGTCAAGCTGATCCAGCGGCTGTATGACGTGAATGGCGGGCGTATCCTGATCGACGGCCAGGATATCGCTCACGCCGCGCAGGCGTCACTCAGATCCCAGATCGCCATCGTGCAGCAGGAGCCGATCCTGTTCCACCGCTCGCTCGCTGAGAACATCGCCTATGCCCGGCCCGGCGCCAGCCAGGCCGAGATCGAGCATGCGGCAAAGCAGGCGAGCGCGCACGACTTCATCATGCGGCTGCCGAAGGGCTATGGGACACTCGTCGGCGAGCGGGGCGTGAAGCTTTCCGGCGGCGAGCGTCAGCGCGTGGCGATCGCGCGCGCCTTCCTCGCGAATGCGCCGATCCTCATTCTCGACGAGGCGACATCGAGCCTCGATTCGGAATCGGAGCAGCTCATCCAGAAGGCGATGGAGCGACTGATGGTTGGCCGCACGACCTTGGTCATCGCGCACCGGCTGTCCACGGTGAAGTCGCTCGACCGGCTGCTCGTCTTCGACCGGGGCCGCATCGCCGAGGAAGGCAGGCACGAAGAGCTGATCAAGCTGGAGGGCGGCATCTATCGGCGGCTGTTCGAGCGCCAAGCACTGGAGCTCGTGAGCGGGCTAGTGTCGTGATTTCGAAGTTCGCCTCATTTTGATATCAGGCTCTGAGCGAACTTCGAAATCAAAACGACACTAGAATCAAAAACTTGCTAGTGTCCCAATTCTGAAATTCGCTCTGAGCTCTATATCCAACTCGTGCGAATTTCAGAATTGGGACACTAGCGTAGTCTCGCCGGCCCGACCTCTGCTTGCCAACGTCCGTCACCTTCGCTACCTCCACCGCCATGACCGTCACCGTCAGATTTGCGCCGTCGCCGACCGGCAATATCCATATCGGCAACGCGCGTACCGCGCTCTTCAACTGGCTTTATGCCTTGAAGAACCGCGGACGTTTCATCCTGCGCTTCGACGATACGGACGTGGCGCGCTCGCGGCAGGAATATGTCGACCAGATCCAGAAGGATCTGCACTGGCTGGGCATCCACGCAGACGTGATGGTCCACCAGTCGGCGCGCTTCGACACCTATGCCGCGGCCGTCGAGCGGCTGAAGGCGGCCGGCGTGCTCTATCCTTGCTACGAGACGCCGGAGGAACTGGAGCTCAAGCGCAAGATCCTGCTCTCGCGGCGGCTGCCGCCCGTCTATGGCCGCGAGGCGCTGAAGCTAAACGAGGCCGACCGAGCCAAGCTCGAGGCTGAAGGCCGCAAGCCGCACTGGCGCTTCCTCCTGCCGAACTTCGACGGCGACCCGTTTGCCCCTCGGCGCACCGATATCGATTGGGACGATCTGGTGCGCGGACATGAGACCGTTGATCTCGCCTCAGTCTCCGACCCCGTCCTGGTGCGCGAGGACGGCAGCTATCTCTACACACTGCCTTCGGTGGCGGACGACATCGATCTCGGCATTTCGCACATCATCCGGGGCGACGATCACGTCACCAACACGGGCGTGCAGATCGCGCTGTTCAGGGCGCTGGGCAGCGAAGCGCCGGCCTTCGGTCACCACAACCTGCTCACCACCGCCTCCGGCGAGGGCCTCTCCAAACGCACGGGCGCGCTATCGATAGCCAGCTTGAAAGAATCAGGCATCGAGCCGATGGCGATTGCCTCGCTCGCGGTGCTGATCGGCACGTCGGAGAGCGTGTCGGCGATGCCCTCGATGGAGGCCCTTGCCGAGCATTTTGATCTTTCGGCCACCTCGAAATCAGCCTCGAAGTTCGATCCGGTGGAGCTCACCGTCCTCAACAAGGTGCTGCTCCACCAGATGCCTTTCGAGGAAGCCAGGAACCGCCTTCATGCGATCGGCGTGTCAGATGACAAGGCCGAGGCATTCTGGCTGGCGGTGCGCGGCAATCTGGACGTGTTGCCGGATGCAGCGCGCTGGTGGCGGATCGTTTCGGCTGGCCCCGAAGCGCTCCCGGAGCTGTCCGACGAGGATCGCGACTTCGTACGCAGCGCCTTTGATTTCCTGCCGCCCGAACCCTGGGATCGGGGAACCTGGAAGAGCTGGACCGACACGGTCAAGCAGGCGACTGACCGCAAGGGCAGGGCGCTCTATCACCCCTTGAGGGTCGCGCTCACCGGCCTTTCTGCGGGCCCGGAGCTTTCAGACCTGTTGCCGCTTATTGGTCGGGAAGGGGTGTTGGCTCGGCGACCATGAGGGGCGGCAGGCTTGGGGCTCTCCTCCGTCCGTTTTCTGCATGAAGTGGATGCCTCTGGGAATACGCCGTCACGCCGTCAGGCGCAGCCTCTCGTGGAGAACGCAGGCGCTGGTCAGAAGCATCAGCACCTGGTCATTGGCGACTCGTGAACCCTCATCCATGGTCTGGAGGCGGTCGAGGAGGCTGACGACCTTCCTCTGATCGAAGAAGGGGATCGAGGCGAGTGTGGGACCGCGCAGCGTATCCTGCACAAGCGAACTCAGCCGATCCTTTGGATTGAGTGTCGCGGGCGGACTCAGGAACGGGTGTTTCTGTCGCCGGTAGACTGTATCGCTGATGACATCGCGGGCCGCTTCGCGAAGCACGAACTTCTCGGTCATGCCTCGGATCTTCTGCGAGACCGGCTGTGAGCGGATCATTTCGACCACGTGATGATCAAGAAACGGCACCCGTCCCTCTATTGAATGCGCCATCTCCATGCGATCGCCTAGCATTGTCAGAATGTAGGAAGGCAGCCCGGCCTTTGCCCACAGATAGAGCGACTGGTTGAGAGGGTCTCGCCCTTCCAATTGGCCGCGCACGTCAATGTCGCTGAAGAAGGCACGGAAACTCTCGCGCCCGGCGAACTTCTCGCTGAAACTTCCTGAGAGCAGGGCCCGCATTTTCTCGGAGCGGGCGGAGAAGGTCTCGATCCAAGAAGGCACAAATCCGAGCAGCCGCTTGACAGTCTCGAGTTGTCCGGCCTCTCCGTCCGGCAGCAGCAATCCGCGAGAGACGGGATTGAGCCTTGTCAACTCGTCGAGCAGGCCGGCGATAACGGCGGGGTCCTGGCCCTCACGGTTATAGAGCAGCATGTCGCGGCGAAAGAAGGCGTAGCCGCCGAGGATCTCGTCCGACCCTTCGCCGGTCAGCACCACCTTGTAGCCTGCGTTGCGCACTGCCCGGCTCAACAGATACTTCGCCACGCCATGCGCATTCACGCAGAACGTTTCGGCTTGCGTAATTGCATCGGCAAAATGGTCGGCGAGATCGCTCTGTCGCAGCGGGATTGGGCAGAAATCGGCGCCAACCTTGGCAGCCATCTCTCTGGCGATTTCTCCCTCGTCATATTCTGCTCTATCGAAGCTGAGGGTGAAGGCGCGAATGGGGTCGGGGCGGTGCCTCGCAGCCAGGCCCAGCACCGAACAGGAATCGAGCCCGCCACTCAGATAACAGCCAACCGGGACGTCGGCGCGCAGCCGGACACGGACGGCCTCCTCGAGAACCGAGCGGAATTCTGCTGCCCAGTCGGCATCAGGCCGTTGCGGCGCGGCATGATCGGCGCGAGGATAGTGAAAGTCCCAATACTGGCTCACCTGCACGTGTTTTTCGCTGGCTATCAGGTAGTGACCGGGCGGAATCTGGAACACGCCATCGAACAATGTGCGCACTTGCGGTCCACCGAGCGCGACCGAATGATAGACAGATTCCGCGTCCCATCGAGCAGGCACTCCGGCCGCGAATAGCGCCTTCACCTCCGACGCGAAATAAAGCGTTCCTTCGTGCTGGGCGTAGAAGAGTGGCTTGATGCCGAAGCGGTCGCGCGCTGCGAATACGAGTCGGTTCTTTTGGTCCGCAATAACGAATGCGAACTCGCCTCTGAGCCGATGAAGGCACTGAACTCCAACATCTTCGTAGAGATGCAGGGCGATCTCGCTGTCCGATCGTGTGCGTAGGCGGTGACCGGCTTCTTCCAGCTCACGCTGGATCGTCTGGTAGCCGTAGAATTCCCCATTGACGACGATGTGGCTCTGACCGTCTTCGCTGGCGATAGGCTGCTCGCCGCCGCTTAGATCGATGATGCTCAGCCGCGTGTGACCGAGAGCAATGCGACGGTCCGGCGATACCCAATGGCCTCGCCCATCCGGACCACGATGGTGGAGGCTTTGTGTAGCGCAGCGCAATGCTTCATCGGAGATCGGACCATGTTGCGAGAGAAAGGCAACAATTCCACACATGCTGGTCTGTGTCCTTCTCATGCTGCGGCCGCCGCGATCGGGGCTCTGCGGGACACTTCTCAATAGGATCTTTCCGTTTCCTTGGTGTGTTTCCGATTCCCTGGTGTGTGTCCGACCCGGAGCGGGAGTGTTTCATCTGTAACAGTCGCTGGCAGGCGACCTTCTCGCCAAGGCCAAGGAAGCGCCTGGGTAGTGTGCTGAGAGTTCTGCAAATTCGCTGAGAGAGGGCGGTCATGGCAGGCTGGTGATGTTCACGTCACCTGATTCCCTGCAAGGAACGCCACCATGACCAAGACAGAAGGTAAGTCCGCCAGC